>CAZOWM010000007.1:0-7501 GCA_964583615.1 uncultured Spirochaetota bacterium
TTAATCTTATTTTTTCATATTTTCTTTTACATTTTCCACATTCAGAATGTTCTTTTGTACTCATTGTACTTGAAAGATCCAACTTTTCTCCACACGCACACACCCACCCCTTTATCCGTGCTGGATTTCCAACCACAAGAGCGAAATCCGGGACATCTTTTGTGACGACAGCTCCTGCCCCCACGAACGCGCTCTTTCCAATTGTGTTCCCGCACACGATCGTGCAGTTCGCACCGAGGGAAACTCCTCTTTTCACAAGAGTTTTTTTATAAAACTTCGATCCACGTTGAGGAAACTCAGACCTGGGATTGAGTATATTCGTAAACACCATCGAGGGGCCGCAGAACACGTAATCCTCGAGCTCAACGCCTTCATACACAGATACATTGTTCTGTATTTTGACGCTGTTTCCGATTTTCACGTTGTTTCCTATGTTGACGTTCTGACCGATACTGCAATTTTTCCCGATTCTCGCACCGCTTTGAACATGGGAGAAGTGCCAGATCTTTGTTCCCTCCCCAATTTCAACATTTTCATCAACATAACTGCTTTCGTGCACAAAATAGTTTGTTTCAGGCACCTCTATCTCCCTTCTATTTCATCGATACGATTCATTACGATCTCGCATATGCGCTGAGCTGCGTTTCCATCCCCGTAAAAACTTTCCCAAGGGCTCATGTCTTTTTTTTTCCACAGGGATTCAACTCCGTTCACGATCCTCTCTTTATCGGTTCCTGTGAGAATATTCCATCCTGCTTCAGTAATCTCAATCCACTCTGTTTCTTCCCGCGGAATCAATGCGGGTGTTTTGAAAAAATATGCCTCCTTCTGGACTCCTCCGGAATCGGTAATGATGAGACGTGCATTTTTCTCCAAAATGACCATCTCGTTGTAGGAAACAGGGTCATTGAAAATAAGGTTATCAGAAACATCATGAAAATCAAAGCCATATTCCGTTAAATATTTTTTCGTTCTCGGATGCATGGGGAAAAACACCTTCTTCCCTGAATCTGCCGTTTCTATCAATGCGTCCATTACTCCGAAAAGGGTTTCCTTACTGTTCGTGTTTTTCTCCCTGTGGACTGTGACGAGAACGTACCCTTGCGCCTCCAGACAGTACTTTTTCAAAATATTGTCTTCATGCTTTTCCATACTCTTGCTCATGATGAGTGATACGTCATACATGACGTCTCCCACATTGTGCACGTTATGGAGTTTCGACTCTTTTTTCAGGTTCTCCACCGCCCCCTATGTGGGGGCAAAAAGAATGTCTGACACATGGTCAGTCGTCAACCGGTTGATCTCCTCGGGCATGGTCTTTTCAAAACTCCGAAGACCTGCTTCAACATGGGCGAGAGGTATTTTCAGCTTGGATGCAGCGAGCGCTCCTGCGAGTGTGGTGTTTGTGTCCCCGTACACGATGACAATTGAGGGCTGCAGTTTCAAAAGCACCTTCTCGATCTCGATGAGCATCTTCCCGGTCTGCTCACCGTGGCTCCCTGAACCGACACCAAGATATATGTCCGGGGAATCCATTTGAAGCCCATTGAAAAAAATGTCGGACATATTTTCATCGTAGTGCTGGCCTGTATGAACCATGCTCTGGGAAACACCAAACTCTTTCATCTTCCTGCACACGACGGATGCCTTGATAAACTGGGGCCTTGCGCCCACAATGTGCATAACGTTCAAATGCGAAGTGTGTGCCGAAGTGTTCAATTCCTACGCCTTTTCTTTCAAGCTTTTTTGCGCCCGTTCCAGCACCTGTAAAACTCGAAGGCCTTCCCTGCCGTCGGTTTTCGGCGTTTTCCTTTCCTCGATACATTCGACAAAATGGAGGAGCTCCTGCTTCAAAGGTTCCGTATGCTCTGTGTTGACGATGTAGTACTCAACTTTCTGCGTGACCGGTATTTTCCCTTCCTGGATGTCCACTTTATAGGGATAGAGAACGAGCTTTTCACTGCTCACATCATCGAATACGGCCATCTTTCTGCTTCCTATGACGATGAGCTTTTGCTCTTTAAACGGGTGAAGCCAGCTCACATAGATGTGGCATTTTACGTTGTTCGAAAACTCCATTTTGGTGACCGTAGTATCGTAGATCCCTTCGGTAATGTATGAACCGCCGAACGCCTCAACACTCTGGGGCTCACGGCCGTTCAGAAGCATCAGGATCACGGATATGTCGTGAGGTGCAAAGCTCCAGAGCACGTTCTCCTCAACGCGGAGCTTTCCCAGGTTCAATCTGTTCGAGTACAGATAGCGGATCTCACCCATGTCGCCGAAATCGATGATCTCCTTGAGCTTTTGCACTGCTGAATGATACTGGAGTATATGCCCGACCATGAGTATCCGGTTTTCCTTTTCAGCAAGCTCCACGAGCCCTTCACCTTGTTCTACAGTAAGTGAAAGAGGTTTCTCGACGAACACGTCCTTTCCTGCGCGAATGAAACGCTTCACGAGTGCCCCATGCGTCTCAGCCGGCGTTGCAATTACCACAGCTTTGATGGCAGGGTCCTGAAGGATCAGCTTTTCATCTTTCACAAAGTCCACGTCAGGAAAGTCTTTTGCCCTCTGAGCGATCACCTCATCGTTAGTGTCGAGCTCGGTGTGAAGGTTCCTGAGCTGATAGAGATTTCTCAGATGGTTTTTCCCCCAGTAGCCTGCACCGATCAATGCAATATTCTTTATCCGTTCCATACACGCTTCAACCTCGTGTGTCGTTTATCAGCATTTTTAAAGCAGTGTTTCGATAATGTAATCCTGTTCATCCGCTGAAAGATAGGGATGCATGGGAATACTGAATATTTCATTTGCTATTCGTTCTGCAACAGGAAAATCTCCATCATGATACCCAAGGGTTTTGAACGCACCCTGCTGATGAAGCGGTTTCGGATAGTATATCGCGGTGGGAATACCGTTTTCTTGCAAATGCTGAATTTTTCGCTCTCTCTCAGGATGAAGAATGGAGTATTGAGCCCAGGAAGAGATTTTTTCCCCCTTTACATAAGGCACAGTGTACTGCTCGCGCAAAGCGCTGCTGTACCGTGATGCGATCCTTTGCCTGAGCTCTATCTCTTTTTCGAATATTTCGAACTTACAGAGCAATACAGCAGCCTGCAGGGTGTCCAGGCGGCCGTTGGTGCCAACCCTGATGTTGTCGTACTTGTTCGTACCCTGTCCGTGTACTCGTATTGATGTGAGGACTTCGCGGAATTTTCCATTGTTTGTAAATATCATTCCTCCGTCGCCGTAGCAGCCCAACGGTTTTGCAGGGAAAAAACTTGTTGCTGCGAGACTTGCGAGGGCGCAGGATTTTTTTCCGTTCAGAGAGGCCCCGAAACTCTGCGCTGCGTCCTCGAGCACAAACAGGCCGTGCTTTTCTGCAGTCTGATTGATCCGTTCATAGTCTGCGGGCTGCCCGAAAAGATCAACCGGAATTATCCCCTTGGGGTTCAGCCTGCCTCCTTCTTGAACTTTCAGTACAGCAGCATCAAGTTTCTCCGGATCGATGTTGTAGGTTTCAGGGTCGATATCCACGAAAACCGGTACAGCACCCACAAGTTTTATCACTTCAGCTGTTGCGATGAAGGTAAACACCGATGTAAAGACCGCATCTCCTTGCCCGACACCCAGCGCCATGAGAGAAATGAGAAGGGCGTCTGTGCCGCTTCCGACTCCAACGGCAAAATCCACGCCGACGTATGCTGAAAGCTTCTCCTCGAGCTCCTCGACCTCAGGACCGTTTATATACCTTCCGTGATCCAGTACTTTGCAAATGCGTTTTTCTATTTTCTCCCGTATGAGCTTTTGCTGCGCGTGAAGGTCGATGAATTGCACAAAAAACTCCTTTTCGTCTTCGATAAAACTCTTACCGAGCGAGAGATTCTATATACTCCCCCAAGGCATGCTCCCACCCTCTGATATCGACATCGAAAACCGCCCTTATCCTGTCTTTGGACAAGAACGAGTTTCGAGGCCGGCGTGCCCTGGTGGAATACTCTGCAGTGAGGGTTCTTACTATTCCAACTTCTTTGTTAATAAGAGAACTCTTTTTCCCCAGATCGTAAATTTTTTTTGCAAAATCGTACCACGATGTTTTCCCTTCATTTGTAAAGTGATATATGCCAAACTCTGATTTTGGAAATTGGACAATTTGAAGGATTGCTACTGCAAGGTCTTTTGTGTACGTGGGGCTTCCATACTGATCTGAGACCACCTTCACGGAGTCTTGTTCATCGAACAGCTTGAGCATCGTGTTCACGAAGTTTTTCCCGTTTTTTCCGTAGAGCCAGGCAGTTCTGATAATGATGTAATCATCAAAACCGCTTTGTATGTTTTTTTCGCCTTCAAGCTTGCTCTTTCCGTACACGCACATGGGGTTTGGGATGTCGTCTTCCGTGTATACGCCGTCTTTTTCTCCGTCAAACACGTAGTCTGTTGAAATGTGAATGAGCTTTGCGCTGATTTGTTTTGCAACCTCGGCAATATTCAAAGGGCCCTGAGCATTGACCTGAAACGCTTTTTCTGGTTCGTCTTCCGCCCTGTCTACAGCTGTGAACGCCGAGCAGTTAATGATCCATTCAAAAGTTTTATCCCTGACAAAACTTCGGAGGGACGCGATATCCGTGATATCGACTTCGAGGTCTGTTGCAGCGTACTGCAGCTTTTTCTCTTTCAGCATTTCTTCCACATCGCTTCCGAGCATCCCCTTGTTGCCGATAAGCCAGATCACAGAAATGTCCTCATACGTGTAAATGTGGTTTTAACGGGAGAGAGAAAATTCTCGTCGATTCTCGTTCTTGAGTTTTATCTTACAAAATCCTCGAAGAACTCATCCCCTTTGTCTTCGTGCCGGACTTCATCCACCGGTTCTTTTTTTCCCCGGCCTCTGTAGAGCGCATCCGGATAGTTCAGCACCATTCCACGCACTGTTTTGGATATGTTTTTGTACCCGTGAACAACACCGGCAGGCACAATCACAAGAAGAGGATTGTCCTCACCTGAAAACAGGATCTTTTTGGTTCCAAAGGTGCTGCTTTTTTTTCTGTTGTCCCAGAGATATACTTTAAAATTTCCGGGCCCGATGAAGGCAAAGAGATCGGTCTGAGACTCGTGCTCGTGTGGGCCCCGCCCCACACCGGGCTCTGTGTATGACATGTAGCTCATTTGGGGGACCAACCCTTCGGGGAGCGTGTCGAGCCTGAAGGTTTCGATCAAAAACCCTCTTTCATCCACACTCTTGTGAAGTCTTTTGAAAACAACTCCTTCAATCTCACCTGTCTTGAACCGCATCTTCCCGCTCCATTTTCAATATCTGCAGCAGATACTCCCCGTATCCTGATTTTTGAAGAGGTTCCGCGATCCTCTTCAGCTGATCGGCGTTTATGTACCCTTTTCTGTATGCGATCTCTTCTATACACGAGATCTTCAGGCCCTGACGGTCTTCTATGGTCTTTACAAACTGTGTTGCATCGACGAGAGAGGTGTGGGTTCCTGTATCGAGCCACGCAAATCCACGTCCCATGAGCATTACCCGGAGCTTTCGCTGTGAAAGGTAATTTTTGTTCACGTCCGTTATCTCAAGCTCCCCCCGCCACGATGGCTTCACTGACTTTGCGACCTTGACGACGTCGTTGTCGTAGTAGTACAGCCCGATGACTGCGTAGTTCGACTTCGGGCTTTTCGGCTTTTCCTCTATAGAGATCACACGCCCTTCGTCATCGAATTCAACCACCCCGTACCGCTGCGGGTCCCGAACGTAGTATCCGAATATTGTTGCACCGTCGTTTTGGGAAGCAGCCTCCTGCAGCATCTTCTGAAGGTCATGGCCGTAGAATATGTTGTCTCCGAGAACGAGGCACACACTGTCTTTTCCGATGAACTCTTGCCCGATGATGAAAGCTTCGGCCAGACCGTTCGGTTCGTCCTGCACCGCATAGGAGAGCGAAAGCCCCAGCTGAGAGCCGTCACCGAAGAGGTCTTCGAATTTGGGCAGGTCCTGGGGGGTGGAAATAATGAGGATTTCCCGTATTCCAGAAAGCATCAGGATGGAGAGCGGGTAATATATCATCGGCTTGTCGTAGACAGGCAAAAGCTGTTTGCACACAACCTGCGTGATCGGATAGAGCCGCGTTCCCGCTCCGCCTGCAAGAATGATTCCCTTCATCGATTCACTCCCTCTTCTTTCATTAAAACAATTCCTCCGTGAATATCATTACTGTACGCCTACCCCGCAATAGAAAAAACCCGCCTCGCGAACCACCTCCGGTTTGTATATATCCTTTAAATCAATGAAGACATTTCCTTTCATGACGTGTTTGAGCATTTCCAGATCGAGCGCCCTGTACTCATTCCACTCGGTCATGAGCACCACCGCATCGGCGCTTTCTGCCGCTTTGTACGGGTCTTCGAAGTATTCAATATTACTGAGCATTCTCTGCGCTTCCTTTTTCCCCTGCGGGTCCGTGGCGTGTATCTTCGCGCCGCCATCCTGAAGCGTGGGAACAATTGTGAGGGAGGGTGCTTCCCGCATGTCGTCTGTTTCCGGCTTAAAGGTCAAGCCAAGCACTGCGATTGTCTTCCCGTACTCCGTACCGTCGAGCGCTTCCCTGATTTTTTTCACCATATGGGATTTCTGCGCGTCGTTTACCTGCACCACAGCCTCAACGATTCGTGCGGTGAGATTGTGGTCCTGAAATATCTTTATGAGCGCCTTCGTGTCCTTCGGAAGACACGACCCGCCGTACCCCGGCCCTGCGTGCAGAAATTTTGGCCCTATGCGGCGGTCGAGCCCCATTCCTTTTGCAACATGCTTTATGTTTGCCCCGACCGCTTCACAGAGGTTTGAGAGCTCGTTGATAAATGAGATTTTCGTCGCAAGAAAGGCATTGCTCGCATACTTGATGATCTCTGCAGTCTCGAGGCTCGTAATGATCATCGGTGTCTCTATCAGATAGAGAGGCCTGTAGAGCTCTCTCAAAAGCGATTCCGCGCGCGGGCTCTCCACACCGATCACCACCCTATTCGGTCTCATGAAATCATTGATTGCAGACCCTTCCCTGAGGAACTCCGGATTCGACGCGACGTCGAAATCAGCGTCCGGGTTGACATCCCTGATGATCCGCTCGACGTTTCGCGCGGTTCCCACGGGAACGGTGCTTTTGTCTACCACGACCGAGTAGTCTTTCAGATTTTGTGCGATGTCTTTTGCCGCACTGTACACAAAGGAGAGGTCCGCATACCCGTCACCCCGCCTGGTAGGCGTTCCTACTGCAATGAAAATGATGTCTGCATCCGAAACCGCGGAACAACAGTCACAGGTGAACGACAACCTTCCCTTTTTCACGTTTGTCCTGACGAGGCTTTCAAGCCCGGGCTCGTATATTGGGAGTTTTCCACTGTTCAGTTCGTCGATTCTTTCGGTGTTCATATCCACACATGTGACGTTTACACCGAACTCTGAGAAACAAGCGCCTGATACGAGCCCCACATACCCAGT
>CAZOWM010000007.1:7601-62583 GCA_964583615.1 uncultured Spirochaetota bacterium
GCCATGTCCGGCCTTCCCCAGGGGCCGTATACGGTGAAAAACCTGAGGCATGTACAGGGAAGGTTGTAGAGGACAGCGTAGGTGTGGGCCATGAGCTCGCCCGCCTTTTTGGTCGCTGCGTAGAGAGACACAGGGTGGTCGACGTTTTGATGAACGGAAAAGGGAAGCTTCGTGTTTGCGCCGTACACCGAGCTGCTCGAGGCGAACACGAGGTGCTTGACCCCGCCTTTTTTGCACCCTTCGAGCACGTGAAGAAGGCCCACGATGTTGCTCTGCACATAGCTGTGAGGGTTTTCAAGGGAGTAGCGCACTCCCGCCTGCGCTGCGAGGTGCACAACCGCGTCAAAGGGGCCGGAAGCAAAAAGTTTTTCCATCCCTTCTCTGTTCTCGAGGGCCACCTTGCAAAAAGAAAAATTCTTGTGCTCTTTTATCTGCTCAAGGCGCGCCTCTTTCAGGCTGACGTCGTAGTAGTCGTTGAGGTTGTCGATTCCTGTGACCTTCACACCTTCATCGAGAAGCCTTCTGCTCAGGTGAAATCCGATGAACCCGGCGGCTCCTGTCACGAGCACGTGCTGCATTCTGCACCCCTTACAAAGCGCCTTTTTTTCAGATCATTGTATCTGCAAAAAATGAAAAAATTGTGTATTTTTCACAGCAGATATTTCATCATCCGTACTGCGCTGTCGGTTCGTGCACCCTCACCCGGTTCATCCGCTTCATTCTCCCGCCAAGCCAGAGGATGCTGATAATCGCAGCAAGCACGTTTCCCGTGATGATCCCGAACCACACCCCGTAGATACCCAAGTCGAAGATGTAGACGTACAAGTACGCCATGGGAATGGCTATTCCCGCAAGGCGCGCAACCGTAATACAGAGTGCGGGCATGGGTTTTCCCATCGCCTGAAATACCGCGCGCGCGATCACAGATACGGCCCCGAACGCAAAGAAAAACTCGACAATCCTCGTCTGCCGCACCGCATACCACACGACTTGCTCGACATCGGTAAAAAACGGGTAGATCTTCGGCGCAAACACGAAGAGCAACGCCGACAAAAAAACTACAACGCCGATCGAGAGCAGTAACCCGGTCTTCCAGATGTTCTCGATCCTGCTGTAATTTTTTCTTCCGTAGTTCTGGCCTGTCATGGTGATCAATGAGGATGAGATTGCGAGTATGGGAAAGATGATGACCTGGTCGAAGCGCCCGCAAATGGAAAACGCGGTGAGCGCGAGAGGGTCGATGGAAACGACTATCCTGTTGAAAAAAAGAAAGCTCAGCGCCATGGTGATCATCCCCGCTGTCTGCGGAAATCCAACTGCGGCAATCTTTCTCATTATGCCGAAGTCGGCGTTTTTCAGCTTCCATCTGACCTGCACGCTTGTCTTCTTCATGAGGAAGAACCGCACTACGTACACACCTGCTATTGACTGCGCGATCACCGTTGCAACTGCGGCGCCCCTCACCCCCATATTCAGTAAAAAGATGAATACTGGATCGAGCACGATGTTGGTGATCGTTGCAATCATCATCGCCTTCATCACCACGTGCACGAGCCCCTCTCCCTGAAGGATGCCGTTGAGCACGTTTCCCATGAACATCAGGGCTGCTGCAGGAAGAATATAGCGGAAATATTCGAGGGCGTGGACGTAGTAGTCTCCGGTGGGCCCGAGTACGGCGATGATCTCTTCATCGAATGCATAGCCGAAGGCAACAAAAATGACCGATAGGATAAACGACATCACAAGCCCGGACTCCGCCGTACGGTTCAGGACTTCGATGTTGTGCTCGCCAATCGAACGAGCAACCAGCGAGCTCGTCCCTATAAGGATACCGGACCCGATGGCGATTGCAAAAAAGACGATCGGGTAGATGATCCCTGTGCCCCCGACATAGGATGGGTCGCTCAGGTCGATTCTGCTGACCCATATCGTGTCCACGATGTGGTAGAGGAGCTGAAACATCATCCCGGTGAATATGGGAAGAGAAAGCTTCACCATGACCGGCAAAATCGGGCCAGCGAACATCCCGGGGATCTCATTTTTCTGAAAAGAACCTCCGGTATTTTTTTCGTCCGGCATACCTTTCTACTCCCCCCTGTGCGCGAAAAATCGATCGCCCCTCTGCCATGTGAAGAGCATAAAATAGCACAGGGAGGCGGAATTTGTCCAATACTTTCACTGCGCCGAAACAAAGACTCATACTCACGTCAGGGATTCCAGATTGAAAAAGGGCCGGATAACCGGCCCCTGAAGAAAAGTAGATCACTCTCGAAAAAATGGATTGCTCTTGAAGATAAGTTGATCACTCTTGAAAAATTAGATTTCCCTCCAAGATGAGTAGATCGTTCCTGCACAAAAGGAAATCGACTTTGAAACGGAAAAAGGAAATTTTGAAACCGCCGGTGATGGGAGCGGTTTACGGGATTACCAGCGCCTTGACCGGGTTTCCCTCTCTGTTTTTCACCTTTTCCAGCGCAGAGACGAGCTCTTCGAGCTTGAACCGGTGCGTGATGAGCGCGTCAACGTCGATGAGCTTTTTGTCGATTGCATTGATGGACTGCGGCCAGGTGAGGGGCGCAAGCCATGAGAACTTGATCCTCTTGTCCCAGAATGTCGTCTGGAGCGCGGGCACAGGCACGATGTCCTTTTCTCCCGGAAGGCCGAAAAATACGATGATTGACCGCCTTCCCGATATCTCGAACGGAAGCCCGAGCACGTCTGGATTTCCGGTTGCAAAGAGGACCCTGTCCGCCATCTTGCCGTCGGTGAGCTCTGATATCTTTTTCACCACGTCAGCAACATAATACTTCGAGCTTTTGTCCATGGTGTTGAACACGTAATCAGCGCCGTTTTTCTTTGCGATGTCGAGGCGGTAATCACGGGTACCGATGACCACGACCACACCCGCTCCCGAGGACTTGATCAGCTGGGCCTGCGCCAGGCCAAGCGGCCCGGGGCCGATGAGAACGCAGAAATCTCCGAGGTTTACCTCGAGGTTCTGAACCGCGTAAAAAGCGTCCGCGAGGGGCTCGCAAAATGAACCCTGCTCATAGGTCACGTTCTCTGGGAGCTTGAAGACCGACGTGTATTTCGTCTTCGTGTACTCAGCAAACGCACCGTCCGTTGAGACACCCAAAACCGTCTTGTTTTCGCAGAGGTTCACCTGACCCTTCTTGCATACCTCGCATGCATTGCAGTACTGTACCGGGTCGACGGTTACTCTGTCCCCGATGCTGAAGAGCCCGAGGTTTTTTGGAATTTCTCCGATTTCCACGATTTCACCTGAGAACTCGTGCCCGAGCACGAGTGGGCCTTTCCCATTGGCCGTCTCGAGAGGGCTCAACCCCCAGTAGTACGCCACGTCGGAACCGCAGATCCCGCACGCCTTCACCTTTACAAGCATCTCATCCGGACCGATTTTCGGGATATCTATCTGTTCGAGCTTCATGTCAAGGGGCTCATTGAACACCATCGCTTTCATTTTCCCTTCCATAGTCTGCCTCCATTGAAAATGTAAAATATCTTTCTCATTTATTCAGAAAAGGGCACAGAGCCGAATATTCTATCGCATTCCGAGTTTGGTGAAGAGCCGGTCAACATATTTTTTCGACTCCTCTGTGATCTCCCATGCATTCGGCCAGAAGCAGAGATCGATGGTCCACCAATCTGATTCGTACCCTGCCCTGACCAGCGCGGGAACGATCTCTTCGAAATTGATGTATCCTGTTCCGAAGGGTGCGTGCACCGAAGTATGCCCGTCATGAAGCTGGTTGTCAGAGTCGATGATATGCACGTCCCCGATCATCCCTTTCACCATGTCGATAAATTCGAGCTGTCCGCCTTTCAGCACTTCCTTCTCACCCCACTGATGCGCGCCGACCACCGCGCACGTCTGGACGTGACACGTATCGACCTGGAGCTTGAAGTTGTCCATCCCCACGGCGTTCACCATCTTGACGATCTCGGAGGGTTTGTTGAAGATGTATCCCGGCTCAAACTCCCAGACAACCATGATGTTCTCTTGGTTTGCCTTGCGCGCACACGCCTTGAACATTTCGACTACCTTGCTCCAGGCGTGGTCGTAGTTGAAATTATCCGGATACGGTGTTTCCGTCACCGTGTCGACCCTGATGATCGGAATCCCGCAGTCAACGCACATCTGAAGGCTCCTGTCGTATGCGTCTACATATTGTTTCGCCACTACATCGCCCCCGGTTGCGAAAGGATAGCTCCACAGGTCTGCTGCATATGTGTTGATCTCGAGATTGTGCGAAGCAAAGAGTTTCACGAGCTTTTCTCTGGCATCTTTTGTTGGATAGAGCTCGTAGTGTCCGTGAGGCTTGAACCCACCGAGCGCAAGACCGTCGAACTTCAGATCACCGAGCCTCTGCGCGACCTCTTCCATCGTAATGGGGTTGTCCGCGTATTCGCCAAACGTGTATGCCCATGTCCCAATAGAAAACTTTACTCCCATATTCCCTCCTCGAATGTGAATTTATGAAAAATATACGTACGCTTCCCTATTCGGCAAAGAGTCCCTCAAGAAACCGCAGGCCCTTCTGCGCAAGTGCCGTATTGCTTTTTTCCGTTTCCCTCCATATCGAAGCCGCCTTGGCAATGATTTCTACATCCGGGGTAAAGGATTCGATGACCACGTACCTGCTGTACCGTATTTTTTTCAGCGCGTCCGCAACTCCTTTCCAATCAACGGTTCCGGTACCCGGGGCGCCGCGGTCGTTCTCGGACGAATGCACGTGATAGAGGTGCTCGCCTGCGGCAAGAATCGCCATGGACAGGCTTTTTTCCTCGATGTTCATGTGAAAGGTGTCGAGATGAACTTTCAGCATCGGGCTTCCCACGTCATCGATCAGCCTGAGCACATCGGCGCATACGTTGATGAAGTCCGTTTCGAATCTGTTGAGCGGTTCGACAGCGAGATACACACCCTTGTCCTCCGCGTATGAGCACACCTCTTTGAGGTTTTTCACCACGGCTTTCCACTGTTCGTTTTTCGCCTCCGCAGGTTCGAATGCCGCCCGTCCGACCCGTGAGTAATGCGGCCCTGCAAAGACATCGCACCCGAGGGCTGCGCACGCATCGATGCAGTCCCGTATGTACTGTTTCGAACCTTCCTGCTCCTGCGCGCTCCCGCGAAGGTCACGACCCTCACCGTATGCCCCGCATACTGAGCAGCACTCGAGCCCGCTGTCCTTCAGCGCCTTTTTCAGATCGCCGTAGTTGAAGTCTCCGCTGTTTTCGAGCGCAACCTCAACCCCTTCAAAACCCATTTCCCTGAACTGTTTGACCAGTTTGATGCTTTCATCAGTAAAAGGTGATGTGAAAAGAAAGGTGTTTATTCCGAATTTCACATTGTCCTCCTTGAAAAAAAAGTACTATGAGATGCCGTTTTTCAAACATTCTCAGTGCATCAACCCGTGCGCTCTCCTTTTTCGTCGGCCCACCGGTTTTCCAAAACGCCTCAGTTCAGAAAACCTCAGTATTTCACCTCCTGCCGGGGCTTCGGGATATCAACCTGCACTCCGCCCTTCATTGCAGACTCATGGGCACAGATCCCCACCATCGTCCAGTTCGCAGCTCTCTCAGCATCGATCGAAGACTCTCTTTTTTCCACGATCGCCCGCACAAACTCGTGGGTCAGGTGTGGGTGCGAACCTCCGTGCCCCGCACCCTGTATAAAGGAGGTGTGCTCATGCTCATCATCGTACACGCCTCTCACCGTGTACTGCGCGATCTCCTTTGGAAGCAGGCGGCCGTAATCCGGTACTTCGATGCGCCGGGCATCTTCAAAGCCCGAATGCAATACCATTCCTTCTCCGGCGATCTGCTCCCACTCGAACGAACTTTTGGTACCGTATACGTCAAAGCTCTCCCTGTACTGCCGTATGGTGTCAAAGAGGGATCGCGTAACCTCACAGGCAAGGTCAGAGTTGCGGAGCCTTACCAACGCAGTCTCAATGGCAAACGGTGAATTATACTTCTCTACATACTCCTTGCGTATCGTGCCCGAACCGAAGCACACCACTGACTCTGCATCTGCGTTCGCCAGCGCAAGAAGAGGGCTCACCGCATGGGTCGCATAATACATGGGCGGAAACCCGTACCAGTAATCGGGCCATCCTGGTAGGCTCATGTTCTGCTGGTGGGACCCCCGCAAAAACTGTATCTTTCCCAGCTCGCCTTTCTCCACCTGCTCTTTCACGTAGAGAAACTCCCTGGTGTACACCGCGGTTTCCATCATCATGTAGACTTTGTTCGCCTTTCTCCGCGCCTGAACGATCTTCAGGCACTCCTCCTTTGTTATGGCCATCGGCACCGTGCTTGCGGCGTGTTTTCCCGCGTTCAGAGCAGCAATCGTCATGGGTGCGTGGTCATTTATGGGCGTAACGATGTGAATCGCATCGAGCTCGTCGATCGTCAAAAGATCTTTGAAATTCGTGTACCTTCTCTCCACTCCGAACTGATCGCCGATTTCATTGAGATGTTTCTCATCTCTCTGGCATATTGCATAGCATTCAGCGTCGGGATGTTTCTGGTAGAGCGGGATAAACTCCGCACCAAATCCGAGCCCGACGACTGCGACTTTTATCTTTCCAGCCATTCCTTGAAACCTCCTTTTTGTATTATACGCAGGGACGCCCATTCTTGGGGGCAGACGTGACGAGTCGCGTTTTCAGTTTGGATCAACCGCCCCTTTTGAAAGCCGGGCACACACATTGTCACCACACTTATATGGAGAAGTTTTTATGTATCATATGCCAACAGGGACAGTTTTTCTCCAGGCTCACGGTCATGCCCACCACATCTCCCCCACTCCTTCGTAGAGAAGAACATCCTTTAAAAACTGCACCGCCTTTGTCAGGCCTTCGTTCGCGGACATGAGCGGGTCTTCGTGCTCGATGCTGATAACTCCGTCGTATCCCACGAGCCGGAGGTTGCTTACAAAGCTGTTCCACCAGAGTTTGTCGTGGCCGTATCCGCAGGCCCTAAAGGTCCATGCTCTGTGCGCAATGTCACCGTAATGTTTCCAGTCATTCACCCCGCGCCAGGCAACGACCCCTTCGTCGACCTTGCTGTCTTTTGCGTGCACATGCACGATTACATTCCCCAAAAGCTTGATCACCAGCAGAGGATCCATCCCCTGCCAGAAGAGGTGACTCGGGTCGAAGTTGCAGGAGATCTCCTCACCTACCGCGTCGCGAAGCTTCATCAGCGCCTCGGGATTGTAAACCACATCGCCGGGATGCATTTCAAATCCGAACTTTACTCCCGAGTCCTTGGCGATTTTCGCCATCTCCTTCCAGAATGGGATGACTTTCTTTTCCCACTGCCAGTTCACCGCGTCACCGAAGTATGGGGGCCAGGGACAGGTGATCCAGCTGGGGTACTTTGCGTCTTCCCCCGCACCCGGGCAGCCCGCAAATCCGTTGATCACCTTCACACCGATTTTTGCCGCAAGCTTCATGGTATTGATTATATCCGTTTTGTGCTCGCCGGAAAAGGCCGGATCCGGGTGGATCGGATTCCCGTGGCACGCAAACGCACTTATCTCCATATCCTGAGACTTGTACGTGTCGACGAATTTTTTCACTGCATCTTCGTCTTCCAGCAGCGCTTCGGGATCACAGTGATTCTTTCCCACAAACCCGCCGCTTCCCGGTTCTATTGCGCTGAGACCCGCCGCTTTTGCGGCTTTCACCGCATCAGCCCACGATTTATCGCCGAAACATGCAGCCATTACACCTAATTTCATAACTTTGACCTCCTGTATTTTTGATTATGAATATACACTGGAATATACACTTTTAAACAATACCGATGTATGAATAAAGGCGTCGGCACGGAACTCGATACACACTTCCGGGTGCTGAACGGTGGAAGGTCTTTGACCCCCGGGTTACACAATGCATTCTTCAGTATCAGGATAAAACAGATGTACCCTTGATATATTGAAATTCGCAAAAATCTCTTCGCCAACCTGTACGTTGAGCCGGGGAGGTGCAATTGCACGAAAGATCTCACTGTGTATCTTCAGGTTGAGGATGTCCTCAGCACCCATGCTCTGGTTGAAGTACACCTTGCATTTGTATGAGTTGACTTTCTGCTGTGTGCGTGTTATTTCGATATCTTCCGGCCGTATCCCGAGAATGATCTTTTTATCGGTGTAATTTTTCAGATAGGCCCGCTGTGTATCTTCGAGCGTACACACCATCTCCTTTTCACCGATTCTCAAACACCCGTCGCCCACCACTGCATCGAAAAGATTGATTGCGGGGCTCCCCACGAATTTCGCAACAAACACATTTTTCGGCGCATTGTATATCTCATCAGGAGATCCGATCTGAAGGATTTTCCCCTCATTGAGCACCGCTACCCTGTCCCCCATGGTCATTGCCTCAACCTGATCATGGGTCACGTAGAAAAATGTCGCGCCCAGATCGAAATGGAGACGCGAGAGCTCCCGTCTCATCTCTTCCCGCAGCTTCGCATCCAGATTGGAAAGCGGCTCGTCCATAAGGAATACCTTCGGAGTTCGCACCATTGCGCGCCCGATTGCAACACGCTGCATTTCCCCGCCGCTCAGGTTGACCGTCTCTCTGTCAATGAGGTGGTCGATGTGCAGGATCATTGCAACTTCCGTAACTTTTTTATCGATTTCGGCTTTCGAATATTTTCTCAGCCTTGATTTCAACGGAAACTCGAGGTTCTGTCTGACGGTGTAATGCGGGTAGAGCGTATAGTACTGAAAGACAAACGCAACGTCCCTCAACGCGGGACTGTAGTCGTCTACGACTCGATCCCCGATATGCACCTCACCCTTGTCCTGTTTTTCGAGTCCGGCCACAAGCCTCAGGGTTGTGGTTTTCCCTGCTCCGGTCGGTCCGAGCAGAACAAAAAATTCTCTGTCTTTTATCTCAATGCTCAGGTCGTTGACCGCAGTTATATCGCCAAAGGTCTTTGTAAGCGAAACCAGCTTTACATCCGCCATTTCCTCTGCTCCTCATTTGAAGGAATTTCACATGATTGAATTTTCCGTTTCCTTGTCAAAAATACTTACCCTGTCCATATCGATGCCGATGTACGCGGTATCCCCTATGTTCGGCTTGACTGTCGGGAGAGTCCGCACCTTGATCTTTTCTTTTCCGAGGCTCACGTCGATGATATTGTATGATCCGGTTTCCTCTATCACATATACCTGAGCGCCGAGTGACGAATCATCCTTTTTCTTGCTGAACGACACGTCTTCGGGGCGAACCCCGAGCACGAGGTGTTTGTTCTCTCCTCTTCCGTTTGAAATGAGCTTCCGGATCTTTTCGGGTATCGGAATATAGATATCGTCTTCGAGAAGTTTCAGCATCAGAGAAGTGTTCTTTTTCTTCGTCTCGCAGTTGATGAAGTTCATACCGGGGCTTCCTATGAAATTCGCAACGAACAGGTTGTACGGCTTTGCGTACACTTCATGAGGGGTCCCCACCTGCTGGAGCACCCCCAGGTTCATTATTGCAATCCGGTCTCCCATTGCCATGGCCTCGACCTGGTCATGCGTAACGTACACGGTTGTCGCGCCAATGTCAATATGAAGTCTTTTCAGCTCGACCCGCATCTCTTCCCGAAATTTCGCATCAAGAGTACCGATCGGTTCATCCAGGAGGAAGGCCTTTGGTCTTCTCACCATCGCTCTTCCCAGTGCGACTCTCTGCATATCACCGCCGGAGAGTTCCTTCGGCTTCTTGTGCAGAATGTGTTCTATTTGAAGGATCTTTGCGACCGTTCCCACCTCTTCTCTGATCTTTTCTCTTTTGTACTTCTGTGCCTTGAGTGGAAAAGCGATGTTTTCGTACACAGAGAGAATGGGATAGAGCGCGTACAGCTGAAAGACAAAGGCGATATCACGCTGTGAGGCCCTTTTAAGGGTCACGTCTTTTCCGTCAATGAGTATCTTTCCCTCATCCGCAATCTCAAGACCGGAAATACACCGAAGGGTCGTTGTCTTCCCGCATCCTGAGGGCCCCAAAAGGACCAAAAATTCCTTGTCTTTTATGTCCAGATTCAAATCTTTTACCGCCTCGAGTTTCCCGAATCTCTTTACGAGGTTTTTTATTATTATCTCAGCCATTGATAATCTCCATCACGAATCAATTTGAAATCTTACTCCTTCATATGGGAGACAAACATGTAGCCGCCTGTTCCCGCAAGCAGAATCGCATATCCGTAGCTGTAAAGAGAAAATATCAGCGGCTGGCAGAGAGAAACGATACCGAGCAGCATGATACTGATAAACACTGGTTCGAGATACTTTCTCTTCAACAGTTTGAACTGCCAGAAGGCCACCCCTATGACCACATAAATTGCAATTGCAATAAATACCTTTATCATTTCTCCATCCTATTTTCTTATTGCGCCGAATGTGATTCCTCGAATGAGGTGTTTTCTCAAAATGATCGTGAATATCATCGCAGGAAGCAGGAATATGAACGTTCCCGCAGCCGCGGCTCCCCAGTCATACCCCAGCACCCCCATCTGGTAGGGGAGCCAGGCAGGAACGGTTTGCGCGTATTTGCGGGAAAGCAGAAACGCAAAGGCGTACTCATTCCAGGCAAATATAAAGCAGAATACCGCAGTAGCAGCAATACCGGTCGCAGCCTGGGGAACAACGATCTTCATGAACACCTGAAAGCGTGTGTATCCGTCGACCATTGCCGCCTCCTCGTACTCGATGGGAATCTCATCGATAAAACCCTTCATCACCCAGACCGCGAAGGAAACGTTGAACGCCGTGTACAGCAGGATGAGCCCTATGTGAGTGTCTGTGAGCCGTAATGTCCTGAACATAAGAAAGATCGGGATGACGACCACAACAGGAGGGAGCATACGTGTGGTGAGTATGAAAAACATCCAGTCATCCCTCCCCTTGAGCTTTCCTCTGGAAAAACCATACGCAGCGAGCGTCCCGATGACAATTGTAATGACCGTGCTCCCGATGACCACGATGATACTGTTCAGATATCTTCTCGGCAGATCTCCCTGCCGCACGATTTCCTCGTTTGTATCTTTGTAGATAAGCCGCTCGTACCACTTCATCTGTGAAACCCTCTCTTCCGGGAGCTTCACTCCTGCGGGAAGGGGTGTTCTGGACGTAAAGATCCGTATGTATGATGCTACTGTGGGCTTGAAGAGTATTTTTGGTGGATACTCCTTTATGTATTCCCACGGCTTGAACGATGTGTGGATCACAAAAAAGAGAGGTACGAGGTATACAATAGTGATAACGATGATGAAAAAAATCACCACTGCGCGGAGAATTCTTCGTTTTCTATCCAGTATCTGTGCCATAAACGCATTCCTTTACTGTTTTGCTTTGTTGAGGTATTTGACGAGTATGAGGGTAATCGCAACGACCATGACGAGCATGATGTATCCCAGAGAGGACCCGATACTCGTGTTCCATGTGACAAAGGAAACATTGTACAGATGCATTGCGAGGAGCGGGGGGGCCATTGCACCCCTGCCGGTAATCCCCATAGGCAGGTCGAATATCTTGAACGCCTCGATGATGCGGAATATCAGCGCTAGCATGAGGATCGGCGATATCATGGGAAGGGTGATTCGTGAAAATTTGAACCACCAGGAGGCCCTGTCGATTTCAGCAGCCTCGTAGAGGTATTTCGGAACAGCGCCGAGACCTGCAAGCGAAAGAAGCATGACAAATGGTGTCCACATCCATATATCTGCGATCACAATCGAGTAGAGGTTTCGCGCAGGGTCCTGTATCCAGTCGATCCTTCCCAGTCCGAGCAAGAAATTGAACATTCCCCAGTTCGGGTCGTAGAAAAGCTTCCACATCAATCCCACGATAACGGGTGACATCGTCATGGGAAGCACGAGAAGTGTGGTGACGAGCCCTTTGCCCCTGAAGTTCAGCTGGAGCAAAAGGGCGAGGCCGAATCCAAGGATCATCTCACCTGCGACTGACATGATGACATATTTCGCCGTGGTAATGAACTTCACCCACATTTCCGGATCCGAGAGAATCTGCCGGTAGTTTGCAACCCCAATCATTTCAGGGTTCTTCCCCCAGACATTTACCATCTTCGCGCTGTACTGGGAGAAGCTCAAAAAAAGCGACCAGACCAGCGGAAACACGTTGATGGATATCAAGAGTACAAGCGTCGGTAATATAAAGAGACGCATCAGCGTCTTGTCTTTCATACGGCGATAATGGGATTCAATGTCTGGACTGCGTTCTTGTTTGGTTTTCTGCATTGAGTTTCCTCTCAAAAATTCTATGTACTCGTACCGAACGAGCATCTTAAAAAAGCTCCCCGCGGGACGAATCCCGGGGGAGCGTTTTGTGTTAAACAAATATTAGTCGTAGTATCCTGCCCTCTTGAAGATTTCCGCCCACTGATCGGTGCACTTGTTGAGCGCCTGCTCTGCCGTTCCTTTTCCGCCGATCACATAGTCTGCGATTGTCTGACTGAACGTTCTGAGTAGCTCGTCGTACTCAGGACATGCCCACCAGTCCTTGAAGATTTCCATGGAGGTCTTGAACGCAGGGTTGTAGGGCGCTGCATTCAAAAACTCACCGGACTCAAGCACCTCTGCATGGCAGGTGTAGCCGCCGAGCCGCGCCCACTCCATCTGGGTGTCTTTCTTGATGAACCAGTCGAGCCACTGGAAAGCGAGATCCTGCTTCTTCGAGTACGTCACCACGGATGCACCCTGGCCACCGAGGGCGGCAAACTGCCGCACCTTGCCGTCGTAGCCTTTCTGCGGCGGGCAGGGGAAATACCCCGTGTCCTCTGCGAAGGGGTTCGTCGCCTCGTTGGAAAGCGCGGGGAAGAAGGCAAAGTAGTTGCAGGTCATCGGCACGATACCCGCGGTAAACGAATCGTTTGCCTTTACATAGAACGCATCGCCGAATCCCGGAGGGGTGAACTTGAACAGCTCGTGATAGTACTCGATCCCCTGGATCGAACCTTTCGAGTTGAGCAGCCCGTCAACCTGATAGGTCGAATAATCGCCCAGTTCACCGCCGAATGACCATATCACCTGTTCGGCGAACATGGCCAGAGAGTCGTAGCCGTTGTCGCCGTAGATCGATATTCCGTAAAACTCCTTGCTTGGATCATCCGTCTGGCCCGGCCGCTTGTGGAAAAATTCTGCAATATCCTTGAGATTATCCCAGCTTTTCGGTACGCCAAGGGCATATCCGTACTTTGCCTTGAAATCCGCTTTGTTCTTCGAATCGTTGAACAAATCCTTCCGGTACGCCCAGCCCAGTGCATCCCCCTCGCAGGGCACTGCGTAGTAGCGTTCTCCGCCCTTCGGATATTCCGCAAAGTAGGTGAGGGACGCAGGAGTAAATGTCTTGTCAACACCCTTCTCCTTGATCCAGTCAGTGAGCTCGAGATAGTGGCCGTTCACAGCCATGTTCCCGATATCCTGGCTGTCACCGACGATGATGTCCCAGGCATCGCTCCGCGCGATCATCTCTGTGTTGTACTTCTGCACAAAGGTCTCCCAGGGAGTCTGCTCCACGATTACCTTTATTCCCGTTTCCGCTGTGAAACCCTCGGAAAGCTTCTCGAGGTAATCGGACGGAGCCCACTGCGCCCAGTGAATTGTAATAAACTGCTCTTCAGCTGGTTTCTTACCGCTTGCAAAGGCGTACACCGCGCCCAGGCACAAAATGAGCATCACAATTCCTGACCATTTAAAAGCTCTTTTCATATTATCCTCCTCTCCTTGTTGGATTTAGATTTGTGTACTGCGTGAAGATCTGTTTTTGTAATGGTTTTCAATCGAGGTAAAACCTGTTACCTATTTAAAGCATTATTATTATACAGTTTGCCAATCATCTGTCAACATTTTTTTGCTTTTGCGATCGTGAATTTCTGGCTGTTGGAGCACGGGCAATCGGTGAACTGTTCGGCACCAGAAAAGATCAGCCCTTTTCATCATCTATGACCCGTATGATTCTGCTTTGCCCGGCGATTTCTTCGAATTTGTCGATCTCGCAAACCGCTTCTCTCACATCTTTTTCCAGTGCGGTGTGCGTGAGCATGACGAGCGGCACGTGGTCGTGCTCTTCCTCGGTTTCCTTCTGGATCACCGAGGCAATACTGATGTTGTTTCGCCCGAGCACGCCCGAAATCTTTGAGAGGATTCCCGGCCTGTCGAGGGCACTGAATCTGAAGTAATAGCGTGTCTTGCTCTCCTGAAAGTCAATCTGCTCAAGATGCTGAAAAAATGTATAGCAGTTTTTGTTGTACTCCATGTTGCTCTTTATTTTCAGCGCAATGTCTGTGATGTCCGCGACCACCGCGCTCGCCGTAGGATGAGAACCGGCGCCTTTCCCATAATACATTGACTTTCCGAGAAAATCCGAATACACCATGATTGCGTTGTCTTCCCAGCTCACACCCGCGAGCGGGTTTTCCTTGCTCACCAGCGCCGGATGTACCTTGACGAGGACACCACTCTCGTAGCTCTCGGCAATGGCAAGAAGCTTCAGCACAAACCCGAACTCCCCGGAGTACTCGATGTCCTTTTCGTCGATGCGTTCTATCCCTTCGACATAAACTTCATTGATGTCCACGAGGGTGTTGAACGCAAGAGAGGAGAGAATCGTTATTTTATGCCGTGCATCACCTCCAGAGATGTCAAGGTGCGGGTCCGCCTCGGCGAACCCCATCTCCTGTGCTTTGGAAAGCGCCTCTTCGAATCCGAGCCCCTCTTTCGTCATCTTCGTGAGGATGAAATTGGTTGTCCCGTTCACGATACCGATGATCTTTTGTATCTGGTTCCCAACCAGCGCCTCCCGTATGGTCTTGATGATCGGGATACCCCCGCCCACAGACGCCTCGTACCCGATCTCTACTCCATTTTTCAGTACTTCTCTGAGGATTTCCTTTCCATGCTCCGCAAACAGCGCCTTGTTCGCGGTGACGATATGCTTTTTGTTCCCGATCGCTTTGAGCATAAGCTCTTTCGAAATCGTGGTTCCTCCAATGAGCTCCACAACAATATCGATATCAGGGTCGTTTATGAGCTCCTCGGCGTTTGTTGTAAACACCGAATCCGGTACATCGTGGGCAGATTTCATACTGCGGTCAATATCCGCAATCCTGCGCACGACAATGTCGATACACGACTTTTTCCGTATGAGTTCCTGGTTTTTCCTCAACAGCCTGTACACACCCGCCCCCACAGTCCCCAGGCCGAGTATCCCGATATTCACCTTTTTCATTTTTTCCTTCCTTGCTCCGGAATATCGGTGTGCTCCGAAACTGCTATCCAGATCTCCGGTACAAGAACACCCTCGAGATCCATGGCAAGAATTACCGGCTTTTTGTGCATGTCGTTTCCGGCGAGTACTGTTCAGATGACGATACGGGTAATGTACAATCACGCTTTCCGTGAATCAAATAATTTTTCCTGTGCTGTACCGCACCGATGAAAAGGTGGTGAAACCGCCGCAAAGCTTCATGGTTTCTGTAAAAATGAACCTCTCAGGCGCACGAAGCTACGATTTTTTTGTCAGGTAGAACTCCACCCTCCTGTTACGCGCTCTCCCTGATTCCGTGTTGTTGTCATCGATCGGCTGGGTCTCACCGAGTCCTTCGGTGGAAAGCCTATCCTTGTCTACATCGTGCTCCACGAGGTATTTGTACACTGAAAACGCCCGCTTCTCAGAGAGTTTCTGGTTGTACTCGTCCGTTCCCACCCAGTCGGTGTGCCCCACGATCCGTATCTTGTAATTCGGAAATTTATCGAGAATTTGAATGAGACGGTCGAGAATGCTGTAGCTCTGCGGCAGAAGATCGGCTCTGTCGAATTCGAACTGTATGCTGTTGATCATGATCTTCAGGCCGAAGGGTGTCGTAATTACGAGAATGTCCGTATTGAACTCTCTCACTTCAGTCAGGGTGTTTCGATACACATCCTCGGTACGAAGCTCCGCCACATAGCTGCTCGCGGAATCCACCAAAACCGCCCATTTCCCATCGACCTTTTTATAGGTGTACTCATCCGGCGGTGAAAAGTGTGAGGGCATGGAGATTGGATCTGAATACCCGTCCCATTTTATTGTGCCCTTGTAGGTACCGCTCCCTGAAAAAGTCTTGAATACCACACTCCGATCCACCTTTTGGTCCCACTTTCTATAGATCGACACCTGCCAGTCTGAAACCCCGCTTTTGTCATACAGCGCGAGATTGATATACATGGTGTCGGCCTCTCCGTCTCCGTCCGGAGAGAAAAGGGTGGGAGAAACAACGAAGTGGTATTCCGGTGGTGTCCGGTCGACGATGACCTTTTCGGTCTCGCTCGCGGGATGGTTTCCGCTGCTGTACACAACTCCCATCGAATAGTAGTATGTACCGTCAGGGACGAGCTCACCGCTTTCATCCACAGCATCCCAGCGCAGCAGTGTCGGCGGAACTTCCACGCCTTCAAAGGCCTTTACCCTCTGCCCCTGGCTGTTATAAATGTCGAGGTACCAGTTCCTCAAGCCTTCTTCGGATGTGATGCTCGGCACGAATTCGACCACATCGAGATACCCATCCCCGTTCGGCGAAATCGCCTTTTGATTCACAACCAGGCTCACTTCTTCGTACTCGGTGGTAAGTATCATGCCGGCAATCGTCTGCTCATCCATGTTTCCCGCAGCATCCTTTCCCGTAATCGTGTAGGAGTAGTAGCCTTCAGGAAAAGCATTCCCTTCATCGTCACGGCCATCCCATACGATTTCTGCAGGGATCGACCCCTTCCAGCTGAACTCCTGCACAACGGCATCCTTCTGATTCCGAATCACTGCCTGAAACTCATCATCCTCTTCTCCGCTGATGCGCTGATAGATGGTGATCGTTTCCTTTGCGCCGTCGTCGTTTGGTGAGATGTGCAGATCTTCAACATAGATCTCGATCTCGGGAGAATCTGTGTCGATCTTGATATCCTTTGGTTTCGAAATCGGGTTGTTTCCCGTATCATAGAGTATACTGAACACTGCAGAGTACACTCCGTCTTCCACAACCGTTCCTGCATAGTTCATTCCGTCCCACTGAATTTCCGAAGGGAATGTAAGTCCCATTTCTCTGTCATTGTAGGACCTGACCACCTGGTCGCTCGAGTCCTTTATATCCATTTTCCACTCGACGATTCCCTGAAGATTGTTCGTGTTCAATTTAAATTCCACCGTATCTTTTCTTCCGTCACCGTTTGGAGAGATCACATACTCTGAAGGCTCAACCGAAACCTGCTCGAACCCTGTGACGAGTTTTATGGGGCCGATCATACGCGTGGTTTCATTTGCAACCTCGTCTTTTCCTGTGATGTTGTAGGTGTACATACCTTCAACCGGCTGGGTATTATCGTCACCCATTCCATCCCACACCACCACATCCGGAGGGTTCTTTCCATACTGAAATGTTTTGAACAAAGCACCCGAGGAATTCATGATCCGTGCGAGAAAGTCATCACCCTCTCCTGAGGTGATTCGATGGGTGAAGTTAACCGTGTCCTTCACACCATCCCCGTTCGGCGAAAACGCATTGATGTTCGAATTCACCTCGATCTCCGGAGGAGTGTTGTCGATTCTGACGAACTTGTAGTAGGATTCAGGGTGATTCCCGCTCTCAAAGAAAAGCCGGAATCTGAGAGTGTACATGCCGTCGGAGAGGGATCTCCCATCCTCGTTCTTCCCGTCGAATACGATCACCTCGGGAAAGTCTTTCTGCCCGGAAAAACTCCGAACAGCGACTTCATCCCTGTCGATTATATCCAGAGTCCACTCTAAGAGCCCCTCCTTGCTGCTCGAAAACAGCTTGATCTCGTTGATATCGAAATATCCATCGTTGTTCGGTGAAAACGCACGAAAGGTTGGTGATACCGACACCTTCTCGTACTCCGTTCTGACCTGAATGCCTTCAACGCTCGAAGTTGTATGGTTGCCGGAAAAATCCTCTGAAGAAATCTTGAAGCGATACAGCCCCTCCTGAACGAGCGCCCCGCTCGAATTACGTCCGTCCCAGACAAATTCATCCGGAACCGATCCGGTGTAGGGCTGTTCAAAAACGGCGTTCCCATCTTTGTTGAGAATCTGGATGATCGTTTCATCGCTCTTCTCTATATTTGCGCTCTGGATTCGGAAAAGAAGGGTATCTTTTACACCGTCGTCATTGGGTGAAAAAAGGTCCATTTCAGCTTTTGCCTCAACGAGAGGGATCAACGTATCGACGATGAGCTTACCCCTTTCAGTGACTGTCTGGTTGTTGTTCTCATCCCACGCAGTAAGTGTGTAATAATAATCACCGTCTTCAACGATGACACCGCCCGCATCTTCTCCGTCCCACTCAATGAGCTTCGGAATCTTTACTTCCTCTTTTTTCGCAAATATTCGCTTTGCATACTTGCCGATCGTCATATGCCTGATTTTTCTCACATCCTCCGCCATAAATGCCTTGACCGGTCTCCCCGATTCGTCGGTAATGTCCAGCTTCCAACCGAACACCATTGTATTGTCTGTGATTTCCATATCGAACTTCGCCCTGTCATTGACACCGTCATGGTTTGGCGAGAAATACATATCCGCGGCTTTAACCGACGCCTTTGGCGGTTTTTTGTCATAGGTTCCGAAAGCAACGCTGATTCCCGCATAGTGCGTGAACTGCCGGTTGCCGTTGAACTCTGTTGGGAGCAATGAATACGAAAGCTGTATGTCGGTATCCTGGAGATCGAAATTGAGGTCAAATCCAAGAGAATACGGGCTTATATCTTCTATGCCGAAGTTCAGGCCGAATTTGATGTTCACCATATCGAGAAAGATGTTTTCAAGTCCCACGCCGAAGAATGTGTTGAAAGGATTGAAAGGCACCGCAAGATGGGAGCTGAGCCTTGACTTGTATACCCCCGAGCGTATAAACTCGGTATTGAAACCAAGATCGACTTCGAGAGGAGGGAATCCATCGTAGCCGGAGTATGAGATGTTCTTTCCCAGATTACGGATTGCAAACCCCACAGAATGATCAAAAAAGCCGAAACCAATTCCATCCACCGATTTTCTGTAAATAGTACCCATGTCAAGTGAGGTATAAAAATCCGACTCCGGACCGTTGGCGAACCCGAGGTTGATCGCACTCCCAAAGAGCCACTCTTCACTGATAAATTTCGAAAACGTACCCTTGAAACCGTAGATGTTTCCCGCAGTCGTCCCGCCCGGCGATGTCAGGACCAGCGCATTTCCCGAGATCACACCAAAATTCGTGGGAAAGCTTCCACGGGCATTGAGGAGGAAATTGTCGCCGCTGAAGCCGCCGAGAGAGATGTCTGTGGTTACCCTCTTCGTGTCCGCAAAACTGGCAGGATTGTAGAGGTTTGCATCCATGGTCATGAAATACGAAACACCACTTGCCCCGAGCGGAAAAAAGGAAATCCCGTTTCCGAGATAATAATACTGAGATCCCGGTATTTGTTCGGCGAAAAGCTGCTGACCGCATATGCATACTGCAATACACACGATTGCGATAAATATTACATATCCCACCCTTTTCATGTCATCTCTCCGAACATGTAAATTTTCTTTAAGAAGGCGAAAACGTCTCAGGTGATATTGTTAAAGCAAAACAGTGCTTTCTTTCACTGTGATGCAAGTGTACCGTTCCACAGATAATACAGCCCGAAGGGGTCCCGCAGCTTTTCAGGATCCAGTATTTCAGACACAAATGCTCCTCTGCTTCCTACCTTGACCCAGCTCAACATCTCTCTGATGTTTCTTTCTCTCCTGAACTCGATGAGTTCCGGCCCGGAGACTCCGGCCTTTTGGGAGAGTATTTCAACTGCGTCATCGAAATACCCGATCCCATCGATCAGCCCTTTTCCGAGCGCGTCCTGGGCGATGTATATTTTTCCGTCCGCGAGTGCAACAATGTCTTCCCTGGTGAGATTTTTTCTCCCTCTGTCAACGGCGTCTATAAACCTGTCGAGCATTTTTTCGACGATTCCCTGCATCCACAAAATTTCCTGTTGTTCCGTTTTTCTGAACGGTGACATGAGATCCTTGTATTCTCCTGTTTTGATCGCGATATACTCTACGCCGTATTTCTCCATAAGCCCGTTGAAATTGAAACTATAGACAATGACACCGATACTGCCTGTGAGAGATGTGGGGTACGCGATGATATAGTCTGCTGCAGACGCGACGTAATACGCACCGGAGGCTGCAACCTGCTTCATCATTGCCACTACGGGAAGCCCAGTTTCTTCCTTGAACTCCTGCACAGCATTGTACAGTATATCACTCGCAGTTACACCCCCGCCGGGACTATCGATAACGAGAAGAACTCCCCTGAAATTCTCATCAGTCTTGACTATGTCGAGCCTGTTCACCACTGCGCTCACTGGGTCCTCTGTATACTCAAACAGCCCGCTGTTTCGAGCATACTCGGTAATAACGCCGTTGATGCGGATCACCGCAAGCTCATTTTTTACCCCTCTTGAAGGAACGAATCCACCCTCCCTGTAGACCTTTTTATATCCGTATGCTTCCCTGTCTTTGAATTTGGCGGAGCCGAGCGCTGATCCAAGGATTATAATGAGAAAAATGAAAACGACATTGAGGAAGATGCTGAAAATGAATATACCCGTTGCCACTGCTCTCACGATAATATCAAGAGAACGCCGAGGATGTCCGGGCTCTTTATAAAAACCATCCCCCTCCTGCATTTACCCTCCTTTCCCTGTTGCTATAATATGACATCTGCACCCCGATGTCAAACACTGTTTTGGTCAGGCGGATAGAACAAAATCCGTGGACCCGGTAAAGAAAAGGCGGTTTTTTCTTCTTTTTTCCTTATATGAAAAAACTATACACAGTCGTTTAATTAATTGACAACTTTTTAACTTTTATGTTACCTTACAGGTAATTTTCTAATACAGGAGGGTGACATGACGGATGTAAAAAAATTGATGGTGCCGTGGCTCGAGGGACTTACTCCCTACTTTTCCCCGCATCTGGAAAAAGCGTGGGAAAATCGGAACCTTCTCAGAATGATGTCAAATGAAGGTCCGTTCGGACCGGACGAATCAGTGCTCAACGCACTGATCGAAGGGTCAAAAATGGCCAACCGGTATCCTGATTCTCTGATGCATATCAGGAAACGAATCGGAGAAATCAACTTCGGGCTCGGCCCCGAATGGGTGGTTCTGGGAAACGGGTCAACAGAAGTGCTTGATATGATATACAGGGCGTTCATGCAGCCCGGCGAGGAACTCATTCAATCGACCCCCTGCTATGGCATATATATACAGAGAGCCAACATCCTCGGCGCCAAGACTATTTCAATACTCGCAAAGGATAACTGGGAGTACGACCTGGACGCGATCGAAGCCGCAATCACTCCGAAAACGAAAATCATCATACTCGCGAACCCCAACAATCCGACAGGAAACCTCATAGACGACAGTGTGTATGAACGCCTGGTTCAACACAATATCATCATGATATGCGACGAGGCGTATATCGAATACTCGGGGCTGGAAAATTCAAAAATTCCCCTTATGAAAAAATACCCAAATCTCCTGATTGCGCGGACACTTTCGAAGGCATACGGGCTCGCGGGAATGAGGTTCGGATATGCGATCGGCAATCCGGAAACCATCGCAATAATATCAAGAACAATCATGTCATGGAACATAAGTATTATAGCCGCTTTTGGGGCATACGCGGCTTTAAACGATCAGGAGGGCGTACAGAAAAAAATCAGGCTCACCAATGAAGGCAGAGATTATATTGAGGGCGAGATCGCAAAAATCGACGGAGTAACGGTGTATCACACATACGGAAACTATATACTCTTCGACGCTTCTCCCACAGGGGCTTTAACAGAGGAGATCGTAGATTTCGTCATGGAAAAACACGCAATTCTCATCCGCAAAGTAAATCCCTTCAAAGGGAGGAAGGGGCTTTTCAGGATTACCATCGGCACGAAAGAGGAAAACGAAAAATGTGTCGCCGCGGTAAAAGACTTTTTTGCAACACGGAACAGTTGATTATTACACCGGTTTAGAGCAGAATAGAAAAAAACAGATCCTCGCAGGGGGCGAGAAGCGTTTCTGCTTGCTGCGAGGCTATTTTCTCCGCGGGGGTTCACCAGTCGTCATGAAACTCTTGAGTGTGTGGCTTTTCGTTTTTGTGATCATCGCTCCTGTTCCGGGTATATTGTTCTCCTCGTCCCGGCCGAAAGAACAAAAAATGGTCCCACCTGGGGATACACAGAAGGCGCCCCAGTCAGTAAGAAAAAACGTCGTCGTGCTCACAGACCTCGATGACCCGCTCATCACTCCCATCATCGATTTCATTAACACCAGCACAGGGCTCTCCATCAGTCTGTTGAAAGAGAAACCTCTTTCAGACAGCCAGTACGACCTCTACATGGGCGTGTGCACACCCGAACAAATCCCGGTCATTTCAGCCTACCGATCTACGGTATGGGAAAAAACAGATTCTTTTTCTCGCCAGCAGGGCGTATTCATTTGGGCTCTATGGCACAGCAGTGTTGCAATAAACACGCTTTTCTTCGAAGACCGTGATAGAGTCGTCTCCCGACTTCTCACGGATTATACCGGAAAACTCACGACGATCAACCCGCTCAACGATTCCCTCATGCTTCTTGTGTTCTTCACTCTCACAGAAGTCTATGGAAATGAAATCATCGAGGAACTCTGCAGTGTTGTGCCGATTTACCAGGAAGACAGAAACTCACTCGCCTTCAGCATCGAGTCAGGGCAATATCCGATTGCGCTCGGGATCGACGGGTATTTCAGGAAATCCATGTCCGAAGGATACCCTCTGGAACTTTCCTATGCGCCCTTTGGAGGAGACAAATACCCTGAAACAACGGTGAGAGGGGAAAATATCGCCTTTATCCCGGAATATGCACGTAACATGAAGGGGGCGGAGTATGTGATCGATTTTCTGGGAAGTGAAATCTTTCAGGGCCACCTCGAAGGAACCTGCTTTACACCGGTGCAGCATGGCCGTGCGGACTTGGAGGATTCTGCACGCAGCGCAGGAAACGTGATCCCTGTGAAGTGCAGTGCTACCGGTTTCGAGAAATTCAAGAAACTGTGGCTTGAAACTGCGTACCCTGAAGGCGTAATAAATCTCATCTCACAGCCAAAATAACAAAGTGAGGCCCTGATTTTTCACACTCCCGCACGGGTATTCGCCTCACTTCCCCAGGGTTCTCATTGCTTCGACCGCGACCTCGCGGTCATCGAAGTGAATTGTTTTGTCCTTGAGAATTTGATAATCCTCATGCCCCTTTCCGGCAATCAGGATGATGTCATTTTTTTCCGCGATCTGTACGGCGCGGTAAATCGCCTCTTTTCTGTCCGGAATCACCTCGTGATTCTGCAGTTTGAGCCCTGTTTTTATATCTTCGATAATCCTGTCCGGTTCTTCTGTTCGGGAATTGTCAGATGTCACGATCGCCAGATCAGCCTTTCTTTCAACGATGCTTCCCATAATGGGACGTTTTTTCCTGTCACGGTCTCCCCCACAACCAAAAACCGTGATGATGCGTCCCGTTTTCAGCCTGTTTGCGGTATCGAGCAGATGATCGAGCGCGTCCGGTGTGTGTGCATAGTCAACAAACACGTGATAATCTCTCCCTGCACCGACCCTCTCAAATCGTCCCGGGATACATGTGACTCCTTCAAGTGCATTCGCAATCGTTTCGTCATCTATCCCGCACACCTTCACCGTCGCATAAGCAGAGAGGACATTGTAAACGTTGTGCTCACCGACGAGATGGATCTGAAATTCCTTCCCGTTCACTGAAAACCTGGTACCATCAATTTTAAGAGAAGATATTCTTGCATTGTAATCCGCGCTCCTGCTCAGCCCGAAGGTTTTTACATGCGCCCTGGTCAGGGAAACGATTTTCTTCCCATAGGGATCATCCTGATTCACAACTGCATGAGCGGTGTCCTTCAAACCACTGAAAAGAAGCGCTTTCGCCTTGAAGTAATCCTCCATGGTGAGGTGAAAATCAAGGTGATCCTGACTCAGATTGGTAAAGAGCGCGATATCGAAGTCTTCGGGACAGATCCTCTTCATAACGAGCGCGTGTGAAGACACTTCCATTACAACGTCACTGACCCCAGCCTCGCACATGTCAGAAAACAGCGACTGGATGAGTACTGGATCAGGCGTAGTGTTGTCCGCCTTTTTTACCACGTTGTTGTACCGATGGGAAATCGTTCCCAGCACACCGGGGGTTTTTCCGCCCTGCCTGAGAATCGCTTCGATGAGATACGTGGCTGTCGTCTTTCCGTTTGTACCGGTAACCCCGATGAGACGAAAGGATTTTGATGGGTGGCGGTAAAAAAATCTCGAAACGTCGAGAGCGCATTTTCGTGTATCAGTGGTCGAGCACACCGCAACATCGCGCATATTTTTCAACTCTGACACATCTTTTTGTTCCACGACGACAGCGCGTGCCCCACGCTTCAGCGCATCGTGTATATACTTCAAGCCGTCGTCTTTATAGCCGTGGATTGCGATGAAGAGTGCACCCTTTTCTACTTTCCTCGAATCCGCGCATACCATGGTAATTTCCGGATCTTCCGTGCACGCACAGCGCAGAATTGTGCTCTGCTCGACAATCTCATGCAGCCTCATCTTGCTTTTCCCGCGGAATTAAGTTTTGCTATAGTATACTAAGAAAGCACAACCCGAGAAAATGGATTTGTCACGGGTGAATGCCCGATTTTCATACGCCTGGCGGAGAGGACGGTGTATACTACATACTAATACGAAAAATCGTTATTTAAAAGATCGATAGAACATCATCCAGAACTGCTTTATTCAAGCTTGGCGGTGCCAGTCGTATGAAAAGAGAGCACAAGAATAAATGCTCATTTTCATTTTCTTCGATTGCTGTTTTAAACAGAAAGGACGACTAAGGGGGAGGCGATATGAGTATCATCATCAAAGACGTGCTTACCGTTACGATGAACGATCAAGGGGAAATCGGCAAATACACCATCGTAATCGATGGAACCCGCATTACCGATATGATCCCATCAACCGCTCCGGGCATATCCTACGGGGGTGAACAGAACACAGTGATCGATGGGAAAAACAAGATTGCGCTCCCCGGCTTCGTCAACGGTCACATCCACTCGGACATGACCCTTTCACGGGGCCTCGGAGATGGTCTTACGCTGTATGAGCAGGACAACGATTCCTGGATCAGCGACAGGCAATGGTTTCACAATGAGCTGAGCGGCGATGCCCGTTACTACGGAAAGCTTCTCCAGTACGTGGAAGCGGTAAAGGGTGGAACGACCTTTCTCTGTGATGTTCCCTTCTGGGTTGATGCTTACGATCTCGTGAAGCCATACAAGGAGGTGGGGCTCTCAGGGGCCGTGGTACTCGATTACAGGGACAACTTTCTGACAGGAGATCGGATGGATGAAACCGCGTACAGGGCTGCGGCCTCTTCGCTCCGTCAGAACGGCATTCTTCCCGTGGTTGAGGGGCCCTCGGAGGAAAACTTCAGCAAGGATCTTCTGTTGATGCTCCACGACAGGGCGGCAAGCCTCGGCACATGCCTCCAGATGCACCTTGCTGAGACCACGTGGAGGCTCGACCTGGTCCGCTCGCGCCATGGCTCGAGTTCAGTGAGATATCTTCACGAGATCGGTTTTCTTGACCACAGGGTCATAGGGGTGCACGGAGTGTACGTCGATGCCGATGAAATCGATATTCTCAAAGACGCGGGTGCAAAAATCGTCAACTGCCCGGCTGCGGAAATGAAAATCGCCGACGGCATCGCGCCCGTTTCGGACTTCATGGTGAAGGGTATTCCCGTGGGAATCGGAACAGACGGTGCACTCTGGAATGATTCTGCAGACATGTTCGCAGAAATGAAGCACCTCATGCTCGTTCAGCGTGTTGCACACGGTGCATCGGCTATCGATGCGTACTCATGCCTTTACGCCGCAACAATAGGAGGAGCAACGGTGTTCGGGATCGAAAATGATATCGGGTCACTCGAAAAGGGGAAAAGGGCACACATCGTGCTGCTTGACTACCGTAAACCGCATCTTGTTCCCCTCTATCACGGATCGAATTCCAACGTGTACGAAAATATCGTAAGCTGTGCGAAAGCTTCTGACGTGGACACTGTGCTCGTGGACGGGAAACTCATCGTAAAAAACGGCGTTCTCCGTACTCTCGACGAAGGGGCGCTCGTTGACGAGTGCCAGAAAATCGGGAAACACATATTCGAAAACCTCTCCTGAACCCCACAGAATGCGGGGGTACCATCATGCGCGTGTCCATTTTGAAGGAGAGTTGCTCCAAGTGGAGATATCCTGTTGATTTTTCCCGGGCCAATGGTATACAATACCCTTATTCATTTTCTAACTGGAGTGTGCACAATGGGTATCCACTTGGGTGACTACCTCAGCCTCAACAGAATCCTCTTTTGCGGTGCGCCGACGAAAGACGAGGTCATGGAAGAACTGATCAAGGTTTCGAGAGAAGATGGAAAAGTTGAAAACAGCGAACAGTTCAAGAATGCACTACACAAGCGTGAATCGATTATGAGCACCGGGATCGGCTACGGTGTTGCAATTCCCCACGTAAAACTCGGTATAATAGAGGAATTTTTTGTCACGATCTTTATTCACAAGAAAGGGGTTTACTGGGAGTCGATCGACAACAAGCCCGTACATTTCATCATGCTGATTGCGGGCCCTGAGAACCAGCAGGAAAGGTATCTGCGAATTCTCGCAAAGCTCATGCTCGTGATCAAAAAACCGGAAAACCGCATGAAGCTTTTGCAGTGCAATACCAAGTATGATGTGTTCAACATATTCAGCATCGAATAGCCCTGTTTTTTCACCCCTTTACCGCGCCTCCGACAATACCGGCGACGAGCTCCTTTTCGATGAGCAGAAACAGGACGATTATGGGGATGATTGCAAGAAATGCAGCAGCGGTCAGGAATTCCCACTGCGTGGTGTAGCGTCCGACAAAATTATAGAGCCCGAGGGTCAGCGGCGACTTTTTCACCGACTGAACGAGCGTCAGTGCAAACATAAACTCATTCCAGGAAGCAATAAACGAATAGATTGTGGTGGTTACCAGACCAGGCGCAGCAATGGGAATCATGATCTTTAAAATGGTCTGCACTCTGGTACACCCGTCTATGAGCGCCGCTTCCTCGATATCAACGGGAATCGATTTGAAGTATCCGGCGAGCATCCAGGTTACAAAGGAGAGGGTGAACACGGTATTAACGAGAATAAGGCCCAGATATGTATCGAGCATATGGAGACGGGAGATGATTTTGAAAAGCGCGATCACCACGATTATAGGGGAAAACATCTGCACAACCAGATACATGTACAAGAGCAACTTCTGCCCGAAAAAACGGAACCTGGATACCGCATACGCCGCAGGTACACACAGGACCGTGGTGAGAATCGTGGTTCCGGCAGCGATGATGAAGCTGTTCAAAAAGAAGCGTGCAAAGGGGTGCTGAGTCCACATCTCTATGAAATTCGAAAGGGCGATTTTTTTCGGGATCCAGTAAGGTGGTGACACATACACCTCGGAACCCGGCTTCAGCATTGTGGAAATCATGACGAAAAAGGGGAAGAGCAGAAAGCACACCACGATCACGGTCCATACGATCACAACCGGTTTGATAACCCGCTTTTTTTTCATCAGGTTTCCCTCCTGAAATAGACACGCGAGTATATCCAGGCAATAATCGAGAGAATGATAAAGGTTATCACCGCCATTACCGCTCCGTAATTCCACTTCAGAAAGTGGAAGGTGTTCTCGTATATATAGGTAATCAGAATATGGGTGCTGTTTGCCGGCCCTCCTTCGGTGATAATATAGATGGTGTTGAAATCATTGAACGTCCAGAGCGTCGAAAGCAGTGTCGCGATCAGAAGCACATCCCTGAGTCCGGGAAGCGTCACATAAATAAACCGCTTGAGCGCATTCGCACCGTCCACTTCTGCCGCTTCATAGAGATCCTGCGATATGGACTGCATCCCTGCGAGGAACACAAGCGTCATAAAAGGGATACCGATCCAGATATCCACCCAGATCACCGAAAAAAAGGCAGATGCTGGAGCCCCGAGCCACACAGGAGGGTTCTTCCATATACCGGTGACCTTGAGCGTGTAGTTGAGCAGACCGAACTCGGGGTGATACACCCAGGTCCACAAAAGGGAGCTTATCGGTATTGAAGAGGCCCAGGGAATGATGATGAGGGTGCGCGCCACTTTCCTCCCGGTGTACTTGACGTTAAGCAAGAGCGCGATCACCATGCCGAACACTGTTTTCACCGCAACCGCGAGCCCGGTCCAGTAGATGGAGCGCAGCATGACCTGCCAGAAATCTTTCCGCTGAAAGAGATTCCAGTAATTTGTGAAGCCGGTGAATTTGAGCATTTTCGCCATTTTGCTCGTCTGGTACGTTGACATGATGATCACATTGAGAATCGGGTAGATCATAAAGGCAAGCAAGTATATGGTTGCAGGCAAAAGAAACAGAAAGGCGAGTTTTGACTCGGTGGTCCAGAAATGCCCTTTTCTCCGAGGCTGAAGCACCCTCATGTTGGCCATTTAACATACCGTCGAGAATAAAATACCGGAGTAAACGTGCCCCGTGCACAGGGGTACGATTTCCTCCGGTTCGATTACACGTTTTGTACTACATGCCTCTCATGGCGTCGATCTTTGCTGCTGCATCGTCGAGCGCCTTCTTTGGGGTCTTTTTTCCGAGAAACGCTTCAACATTCGCGTCCCAAATAATCGCGGTAATTTCGTCGAACCCTGCCATGAGCGGCCATCCCTTTGCCCTGAGCGCCGCATCTATGAGGGTCTTGTACAGCGGTGTCTGAAACTGCGGCAGCTTTCCAGCAGAAATCGTCACAGGTGGAAATCCGATGAGCTCATCAAACTTGGCTTTGTACTTGTCCTGATAGAAGAAATCCAGGAATTTTCCTGCAGCTTCCTTGTTTTTCGCGTCTTTGAAGAGTGCAATGGAATCCGTAATGATGAGGGTCTTCCCGTCATCACCCCGAAAAGGAGGAATCTGGCCGTACTTCAGGTCGAAGGTCGCGCCTGCCTGATTGTATGCAGATTCGACCCACGCACCGATAAAGCAGTAGGCGACCTTGCCTGTGTAAAATACCGGATGGGAGTTCATTCTATCGAGAGAAAGATACCCCTCCTGCACCACCTTGTCTTTTGTGGCAAGCTGCACCATGAACTCAAGGGCTTTTACTCCTTCGGGGCCGTTGAATGCGCTCTTCCCGTAGGATCCATCAGGTTCCATCTCGAAGAAATCACCGCCCGCGGCATACAGGTAGTATGCGAAGTCCGTAAGCTCAGTGAACTTCTTCCCTGGCATGATCAGCCCGTACGTGTCAGGCGGATTCGTTACCTTGATGGCCAGCTGCCTCAGCTCCTCCATGGTTTTCGGCGCTTTGTCCGAAATATCGGCGTTGTAAGCGAGTATACGTGCTCCTGCGGCCACAGGAAGACCCATGAGCTCTCCGCCGATCTTTGCCTCCATTGCGCCTGGCGCAATGTTGTTGATCGTCTTCTCACTCACATACTTGGTGACTGCCTCAATCGCGTCTGATTCCATGAAGTCGAGAATCCACCGCGTTCCGATTACACAAAGCTCTGGCGGTGCACCTCCTGCAACAGCAGTGGTGATCTTGTCGTACATCAGATTCCACGCAATCGGGACAATTTCCACCTTCATATCATCGTAAGTGGCGTTGAAATCATCTTCGATCTCCGCACGAAACTCCTCGGTGAGCCCGTCATAGAGAGCCCAGAAAAATGTGACCTTTGCCTCCTCTTTCGCGGCTTTCCCTTCCGCCGCAACCATCAGAGGAACAAAGAGAAAAACAGCCAAAACAGCAAGAAATAATTTTGATCTCATACAGTCCTCCTTTCCAAAAAATATAAAAATAAAGGGTTATACCCCTCACATATATTCTCACACGCATGTGCATTTGTCAACGAAAAATCCCCGATAGAAATAGTGGGTACAGAGATAGGGAGCGCCCCGGTGTCACCCGAATGGTGCTCACACGTCTGCGGGTGAACTGGTATGGAAAAGGGAACTCACGATAAATACTTTCATTTCTTTATGTGTTCCTCGCACCGTTTTAAAAACAGCCTGGATGGAGAGTCACTTCCGAAAATGGTGTTCACCTTTTTGAACTCAAATACGGCCATATCGTACTTCGCATCAAAAAACATGTCAAGCGCATGGTGATAGAGTTTTACTGCGTCATCCAGCTGCGGCTGTTCCAATAAAAACACCTCATAGATATGTTTTTGTGTATTCTCATCGCCGAGGATCTGCACACGATCAAGAGTGCGGAATTTGACGTCTTTGAGCCTTCTCAGCTGATCCAGCGCATCGGTGACGAGAAATACGCCGTAGAATTTTGCCCATTCGAGCGCCCTTATACTCTCCTCCACTGCCGCGCTAAGCGCAACGAAGTTGTCCCCCACCGTGCCCGTGACCGCCGTCCCGTATGACAGCCCCATCTTCAGCTCCCACCTGACACCGCTGATGTTCTTGTCAGAGCTGTTTCTTTCCTCTACCCACTGTTGGAATTTTCGTGCTCCACCGAGTGCGCGAGAATAAGAACTCTCATCCCGCTGCGGTGTGCCGTATACAACATTGAGAAAATATCCGTTGGTAAAATTTATGATTCCCCCTGATTCCGTTACATCGTTCTTGATGTACGCATGAAAACTGTTGAGCTCATTTGTGATAACCTGGGGATACAGCTCAGCAATGGGCCCGAGATAATTACACAGCTCGATGCTAAGTGACGTAACATTTTGCCGCCTGCTTGTGAGATCTGCGGCGTTTTTTTCGCTGATTTTTATTACCGTTTCACTGGGAGAGTATTTCCTGTACAGAGAAATGATCTTTTTCAATTGATCTCTCTGCTGGAAAAGCGCGTTGATTCTGTTTTCCATACGTTTGAACACGCTTCCTGCCTTTCCCACCATTGCGTTGTAACTGTGAACAACTCTGTCTATTTCCTCCTCACCCAGCGGCTCTATGGGTTTCAGCAGTTGCCCCTTTGAAATAAACGCGTTGTCGAAACATATTTTCATCTTCTTCAGAACAGTTGCGAGCCGATGCCTCATTCTCCTGTCCATCAAGAAGAGCACGAGAGAAAAGAACAACAGCAGGGTAATGACAAGAAAAATCAGCTGATTGCGATGAAAAAAGAGCTCACTTTTAGTAGTATGGATAAGAACTGTCATACCTGGCGGGTCCAAACAGACAAAATACCCGTACCGGTCTTCGATGTCGACTTCTCCTTCAAAGGACGCTTCCGTGATCTCAAGGATCTCAGATGAAACGAACTTCTCAACAACTCCTACCGGAAACAGTATCTCTCCGGATCTGCTGGTGAACACGAGTATTTCCGTATCCGGTTCAGTGGAAAAAAAATCAGCCAAAGAGCGAAAAATATCTTCATACACAGAGGGGTTGATGTCCGAAAGCGCGCTCACCCTTTCATCGACGAGGGTGAGAAAAAATTTGGCGGCTTCAACATGGAAGGCCTTCTGGCGCCTTTTCAGATCGATGGTGTACACCAGGTGTGTGACAAAAAGAAAAAGTGAGAGAAATATGAGAACAACGGAGATTTTATTTAACGTGTGCTTGACTCTTAATTTCATCTTTTTTAAACGCTCACCCTCGTGATTTTCGCACCGATCTGCGCGAGCCTCTCTTCGAGCCGCAAGTATCCCCTGTCGATCTGCCGTATGTTCTGTATAACACTTCTGCCCTCAGCGCACAGGCTCGCTATCAGCAGGGCCATTCCTGCGCGTATATCAGGGCTGACGAGTTCGCACCCGAACAACCTCGAAGGACCGACAACAACGACACGGTGAGGATCGCAGAGCACGCATCGCGCGCCCATACTCGTGAGCTTGTCGATAAAAAACAGTCGCCCGTTGAACATCTTTTCGAAGATCAACACTGTTCCGTAGGCCTGGGTTGCGGTGACGACCGCTATGCTCGTGAGGTCAGTCGGAAATCCGGGCCACGGAGCGTCATAGATCGTTGGAATTTCACCGAAATGATCATTTTTTATCTCGAGCTTCTGGCCCCCCGGGACAATAACATCTTCTCCCTGCGTAACGATCCGAACTCCGAGCTTTGAAAAATAGTACTGAATCATATTGAGATGACGGACCTCAGCATTTTTTATCGTCAGTTCGCCCCCGGTTACTGCTGCAAGCGATATGAAGCTTCCGACTTCTATATGATCCCCCACGACCTTCCATGTACCGCCGCCGAGCTCTTTCACGCCCTGAACATGCAGTATATTGCTCCCGGCCCCCTGTATATTTGATCCGATATAATTGAGAAACTCGATGAGGTCCTGCACGTGCGGCTCGGATGCGGCATTCTTGATTTCTATATGGCCGTCTGCAAAAACAGAGGCCATAATTGCATTTTCTGTGGCAGTGACACTGGGCTCATCCAGAAATAGCGTGGCCCCCCGTAATCGCTTTGACTTTACGGTAAAACCGTTTTTATCTGTTTCCACACTGTCCCCAAGAGCTTCAAAAGCGTAGAAATGCGTGTCAAGTCTTCTCCTGCCGATTACATCGCCCCCAGGCGGCGGGAACTGCACGTTTTTTCCCCGTGCGATGAGCGGGCCCGCAAACAGAATCGACGCCCTGATCTCACATGCATATTCCACGTTCATATGAATCGATTTCTCTTTCGGGAGTGCGGTTTGAACCGTCACCGTGCTCTCATCGACCCAGGCCACCTCCGAACCAAGGGCCTGTAGCAGATGGACCATTATTTCAACATCCCTGATCCGGGGAATGTTGTACAGTGTTACAGGCGCATCCGTGAGAAGCGTTGCAGCCAGTATAGGAAGCGCGGCATTTTTATTGCCTGCAGGCGTTATCGTGCCGCCCAGTTTGTACCCGCCCTCAACAACGAACTTCTCCATGAGTTTTATTCATCCCGCCCAATGTACGAATCTGAAACATGCTGCACCACAGTCATTATTGCACGGGAAGGGGAAAAACACAACGGATGAATTTGGTGCTTTACTTCCGAAAGAATGATTCACACGCAACTGTTTTGGATATTATATTAATTTCATGTGTACTGCTGAAGGGAGCGGGAAATGAGACGTACAAGAACACGGTTTGCGCCGAGTCCGACCGGTTTTCTCCACATCGGCGGGCTCCGTACCGCTCTTTTTTCCTATCTCTTTGCCAGGCACGAAGGAGGCGATTTACTCCTCCGCATTGAGGACACAGATCGTGCGAGATATGTGGAGGGAGCGGTTGATGATATCATCGAATCACTGAAGTGGATCGGTATAAAGTGGGATGAGGGTCCTGATAGAGGAGGTCCGTACGGGCCCTACCTCCAGTCAGAGAGAAAAGAGCATTATCGTGTCCACGCACACCGACTTATAGACACCGGACACGCCTATAAATGCTTCTGCTCTCCACAGAGGCTGAAAGCTCTGCGCGAGGAAAAAAAGGATCAGGGAGAGGCCTCTTCCTATGACAGGCATTGCAGGTATCTTTCCGCAGAAGAGGTTCACAACCGTGAACGAGCGGGCGACTCCTATGTGATCCGGTTGAAAGTTCCTGAGGCTGGAGCGACCACGTTTGAAGACGCGATACGTGGAATCATCAAAACCGATAATGCAATCCTCGACGATATGATCCTTCTGAAATCAGACGGTTTCCCCACATACCATCTTGCGAATGTGGTTGATGATCATCTGATGAACATCACACACGTGATTCGAGGCGACGAATGGATATCCAGCACGCCGCGGCACATGCTGCTCTACCAGGCGTTCGGATGGGACCCGCCGGTATTTGCCCATGTACCGGTGATTCTCGCACAGGGAGGGGGAAAACTATCAAAACGGCATGGAGCGACCATGGTCAGAGAGTTTCGTCAGAGCGGATATCTTGGAGAGGCGCTTCTCAATTTCATCTCCCTTCTCGGATGGTCTCTTGACGACAAAACTGAGCTCTTCACCATGAGCGATCTCGTGAAATATTTTGATCTGAAAAAGGTGAACAAGGCGCCTGCCGTTTTCTCATATGAAAAGCTCGACTGGTTCAACGGAGTGTACATTCGAAAGAAGTCGATACCTGAGCTCTATGAGCTCGTTTTTCCCTATTTCATCGCAGAAGGAATCATAAGAGAGGATGAGATTATTCAGCACAAGGAGTATATTCTGAAGATCATCCCGCTTATCCAGGAACGCATGAAATTGTTGAGCGATGCTCCGCGTCTCGCCCGGTTTTTTTTTGATCAACACTATTCAAGCCCTGACGCACACGCACTGATCCCCAAGAAACATACAACACGAGATGCGCGCACAATCCTCGAGCATGCTATTGCGGCGCTGGAATCGATTGAACGTTTCGACGAACAGGTTCTCGAAAACACTTTCAGAGGCCTTATCGAATCTCTGGGACTGAAAACAGGTCCGGTGTTCATGACGCTCAGAGTCGCCATTACAGGCACAACAGTTTCACCAGGCCTGTTCGAAACCATGAATGTCCTTGGGAAAAACAGGGTGCTGAGCAGACTGAACAGGGCTCTTGAAACCATAAGAGATTTTGATGAATCGCCGGGAAATGGGACATAGATCCGGGAACTGGAGAATGTAAGTGGATAATTTCGGACTGATTTCACTCGTGCCGTTTGTGTGCGGCATTTTCTTTTTGGTGTGGAAGGATGATGTCATATTTCCCGTGCTCGGTGCTCTGTTCCTCGGTTCGATAATCGCTTCCAAATTCAGCCCGGTCTTCGGTTTTCTCAATATATCCGGTGTCTTCATCACAAATGCGCTCACCGACAACCTCAACATCTTTCTTCTTGCGATTATTGTGGAAGCACTCATTTTCTTTTCACTCCTCAACAGATACGGGTTCATCAACACTCTAAAAAAGAACATTGCAGGAAGAAAATTGACGAAAAACAGGCTGGAAAGCATCATTTCTGCGTCCAGTTTTCTGATATTTATCGACAGACATCTTTCCACACTGCTTGCTGGTTTGTTTTTAAAACCTTTTGCGGAAAAAAAAGATCTTTCGCGGCCAAAGCACGCGTTCTTTCTCAACACCGTATCATCCTCCGTATCCACGCTGCTCCCATATACAACGCTCACTCCTCTTATCGTTATGAGCATCGGCGCTGCATTTACAGGTCTAGGTATCGGCTATTCGCCGGTGAAAGCCTTTCTCAAGAGCCTGCCATATCAGTATTTCAATATATTTTCCCTATTCATCGTTTTCTCCTCTGTTCTTCTGAATACCGACATACTGCTCATGAAAAGGGCCCGTGAGCTCAGCAAACAGATAATGACCATCACTTTCAGTACTGGAACGAGTGCCAGAGAACAGCCGGATTTTCCCACATCTCTGTACGGAACAGCAGGCGCACTCGCATTGGTTTTCGGCACACTTATCGCAGGCTTTGCACTCCACAGGCACGGATACAACAGGCTGACAATACTCAACGTGGAAAACACCCATATCATTTTCCTGAGTGCGCTCTTTACCGGAATTATTTTCCTCGTCCTGTTTTCCTTTGCGACGAAACTGGAGCGCTATTCCGGGTACAATGAGTGGAAGAATGCTATACCTCGCCCGCTTTTCATGACAATTCTGTATATCCTGCTGTCTCTGTCGGTGGAATCAATGGCGCGCAAGCTCGGATTTTCCAGCTCAATAATGAAATTCCTATTCAACCATTCCATGCCGTATACATTCATACCGCTCATCACCTTTACATTTTCCTCGCTCATCAGCCTTCTAAGCGGATCATCGATTTTTACGATTACAACGGTGATGCCCATAGCATTACGTTTGATCAGTTTGAATATGAGTGATCCGCTCATTATCGACAACATCCTGTTCGCGGCAATCGGATCGGTCCTTTCGGGAGCAACCTTCGGCGATATAAACTCTCCTTTTTCCCTCAACTTCATTCTGTCTGCCGCAACTGTTGAAACTGCAGTGTCCGTTCATTTCAAAACCCAGGTGTGCTATTCCCTTATCTCTTTTGCAAATTCCCTCATCTTTGGGTATCTGCTCCTCGTAGTCGGGGTAAAACCGTATCTTTCTCTTTCATCAGGACTTCTGATTACTGCGATGATTTTCTTCTTTTCGAAGGAAGGGATTCCGGGTTTCCGCAAAAAAATACGGTAATTGAGGGATTTTCAATAAACTACTATCTTTTAAATTACAGTTGCCCAGAAGAATAGTATGATATTATTTTACAGACAGTTGAATAAAATCCTTACAGGTTTTGTTTTTCACTACTACATAATTGAGGGTGTTACAATGCTAAAAGGCGACGGAAAGATTATCAGTACAGAGGAAGCTGCGCGATTGCTGGGAGTCTCTCAGCAGTCTGTGAGAAAGTGGTGCCAGAGTGGAAAAATCCAGGCACGAACCACTCCCGGAGGGTTTTACAAAATCGAAAGATCTGAACTCGAACGGTTCAGGCAGGAATTCAATATGCCCAACCTCGATTCAAATGAATTCGTTCTGATCATCGAGGAGAACAAGGATAAAATCAAGTTCATCAGCGGGCTTTTGGAGATGCTCGATTATGATGTCGTTACCGCAAAGGACCTGATCAGCATTGGGATCGCAATCGGCAACACCAAGCCTTCTTTTCTCGTTTCCGGAACGAAACTCACGAAGATAGATGTGAAGAATCTGCTCACCTCTCTGTCGGAAAACGATGAAACAAAACATCTCTCCATGCTCCTCATTACAGGAGACAGTGAAAACTACGATGATCTGATAGCCAATTATAAAAACGAAAGAAAAATCAGCGTACTTCATGAGCCAATCGATATTCATCAGTTTAAAAAAGAAGTCGAAAGCCTCTCCTGATCCGGTGCGTGCTTTCGGTTTGAAAGGGCTTCATTCATTTTATTTCCTGTAGAGCGGCGAAATAAAAAAGAGGTATCTTGTGGATACCTCTTTTTTATGGTGTGATGCCGACCAGCTCGATCAGTAGATCGCCTCTTCAGTCTCGATGTCGAAGAGATGTGACTTGGTCAGGTCGACGACAAAACCGACCTCGGCTCCCAGTTTTGTTGAGTATTGATGGGGAACACGTGCAACAAGGCTGTCCTTTCCTGCAGTGAGGTAAAGAAAGATTTCTGAACCGAGCGGCTCAATGACCTCCACCTTCGCTTTGATCAATTTTCCTTCTTTGTCCTTGACGATGTTTTCATCGATTAGGTCCTCAGGTCTGAACCCGAACGTCACCGTTTTCCCCGCATAACTCTTTATCTTCTCCTGTTTGTCCTTTTCAATAGGAAGCGTAAATGCATCTGTTTTCACAAAGTAATTTGAGTTGGCCCGTGTAATTTCCACGTCAATAAAGTTCATTGGCGGGCTCCCGATAAATCCGGCAACGAACTTGTTATTCGGGTAATCGTAGAGGGTGAGAGGATCCGACACCTGCTGAATCAGCCCATCTTTCATAACCACGATTCTGCTCCCCATGGTCATTGCCTCTACCTGGTCGTGCGTGACGTAAATCATCGTTGCCTGAAGATTATGATGCAGCTTCGCGATCTCCGTACGCATCTGGACTCTCAGTTTCGCGTCAAGGTTCGACAGCGGCTCGTCGAAGAGGAACACCGCAGGTTTTCGGACGATCGCACGTCCGACAGCCACTCTCTGTCTCTGTCCTCCTGAGAGGGCTTTCGGCTTTCTGTCGAGCAGATGCTCGATGTCGAGTATTTGCGCAGCTTCGTGGACTCGATGATTGATCTCGTCTTTTTTCATCTTTCTCAATTCCAGGCCGAACGAGAGGTTCTTGTACACGTTCATATGGGGATAGAGTGCATAATTTTGGAACACCATAGCGATGTCTCTGTCTTTCGGCGGGATGTCGTTTACGAGTCGATCTCCGATGTAAATCTCCCCTTCGGTAATCTCTTCAAGACCAGCGATACATCGAAGCGTAGTCGATTTACCGCAGCCTGAAGGGCCGACAAGAACAACAAACTCCTTGTCTTCGACCGAGAGCCCAAAGTCTCTCACAGCCTGGACACCGCCTTCAAAATCTTTTCTCAGATTTTTTAAAATAACCTGTGCCATAAAGACCTCCAGATATTTCTCATGATGTAATGATAATGTAAACGTTTACTCATTTTATCAGAGCAAACTTCCTTTAACAACACCATCTTATTTACGCACACCTCCCTGATTTTGTCAATGAATAAATTGGGAATGAAAAAATATTTTTTACTTTCGAAAAAAAAGAATATTTTTCGCCAAATCAATGTAAACGTTTACCTTGACATTTTTCGGTTTCATCTGTACCATAACGAAAAATGGCAACCATCAAGGATGTGGCACAAAGAGCATCGGTCTCTATTGCAACGGTTTCCCGGGTCCTGAACGGGAAAGGCGCGTACACGAAACAGACCGAAGAAATCGTGAGAAAAACCGCACTTGAGCTGGGGTATACTCCGAATCTCACGGCAAAGGGGCTCAAAACGGGGCTCACAGGAACCATTGCCGTTGTCATGCACGGTTACATGCTGCTCAGTTTTCCTCATCTCCTTCATTCTATAATCAGCGTCGTAAAGGCGCAGAAATACGGAGTCGAAGTTATTGCAGCGGAAACATTCGAAGATTGTGCAGAGCTGGCAAGAAGTGGAAAATATGACGGACTCCTCATCTCAGGCGTTGCAGGTACCAGCGGGGCAATCGGGGCACTCGTGAGAACCGGAAGAGATTTCGTAATACTGGGGGAAAACATTGAAAGAGAGGACGTCAATCTCGTGGAAATCGACTACTTTCAGGGCGGATATGTCGCAACGCGGCACCTCATCCATAGCGGACATACAAAGATCCTGTTCATTCAGCACACGACGATGCCCTTTTCCCCCCGGGAAATACTCAGAGGATACCTGTTTGCCCACGACGAAAATGGGATACAGTACAGTGAAGATCTCATATACCGGAAAGGGGAGGCGTGTTCGGAAATCGAGGAGGATTTGGGATTCAATGCGGTAAAAACAACTCTCCATCACACTTCTTACAGCGCGGTGCTCACGACAGACGACAGAATCGCATTCGGAGCAATAAAGGCACTGAAAGATGAAGGGCTTGAGGTTCCCCGGGACAGATCGGTCCTGGGATTCGGAAACCACAGCTCATCCGCTTACATGTCACCCCCTTTAACCACCGTGGAGCTGCCGATCAGGCAGATGGGAGAGCTCGGGGCTGAAATACTCATAAACAACATCAAAAGAAAAGACTTCATAGTAAAAAGGGTCAAACTCAAGGTTCAGCTGATAAAGAGGGATTCGCTCGCAAAGAGATTGACCCAATAGAACAAATCCTCTATCTTTTTGCAAACAATCGATGGAGAATTTCATGGATGTAGTTTCGAATCTTGAAAAGTTCCTCAAGGAAGCGCAAAATGCGATTCAGGAAACAAAAGACCTCCATGATATCCGGGAGTTGAGGGTCAAATACCTCGGGAGAAAAAGCGAAATTGCCTCAATCCTTAAACGACTCGGAAGCCTCGCCCCTGAAGAGCGCCCCAGAATCGGTAAAATTTCCAATGATGTGAAACTGAAGATCGATCAGGCGCTTGTCAGGAGAAGCGAGGAGCTCTCAGATGAACTTTTCGAGACCGTTGGAAAACGGGAGAAAATCGACATCACTGAACCTGGAACAAAAACAGAGATAGGCCACCTGCATCCTATAACTCAGATCCGCATGGAGCTGGAGGATATTTTTACGTCAATGGGGTTCACCGTCGCGACAGGGCCTGAAGTCGAGCTCGACTACTACAATTTCGAGGGACTGAACATTCCCCGGGACCATCCTGCAAGAGATATACAGGATACATTCTGGACAACGGAAGGAAGCCTGCTTCGCACGCATACATCGAATGTACAGGTAAGAACCATGGATACGTTCAGTCCTCCCATCCGTGTGGTTTCCCCTGGACGGGTTTTCAGATACGAGGAAACAGACGCATCCCACGAGCACACGTTTTATCAGGTTGAGGGTCTCATGGTCGATGAAAATATCTCTGTTTCCAATCTCATTGCAGTGATGAAAACAATGCTGAAAGCAGTGTTCAGACATGAGGTGAAGGTGAGGCTTCGTCCAGGATACTTTCCTTTCGTGGAGCCGGGATTCGAGCTCGACATCGACTGTCAGATTTGCGGAGGCAAGGGATGCCCGGTGTGCAAATATTCGGGATGGGTTGAATTCCTCGGCTGCGGGCTTGTTCATCCGAATGTGCTCGAGATGGGGGGGATCGATCCGGAACGGTACTCCGGATTTGCATTTGGAATGGGCCTTGACAGGCTCGTAATGACAAAGTATGGGATAGACGACATCCGACTGTTTCACAGAGGAGACCTTCGATTCCTCGAGCAGTTCTGAAATTTTTTCCGGTTTTTCCCCTCTGCAGCATACTTTCCACAACAGGTCTTTACTGCACACATCCTTTTTTGCTGACTGTCAATACGGGAGAGTGCCCGCGCTTAGCAGTACATCTTCTTCTGCAGAAGACAGTCAGCAAGCGTTATTGCCATCATCGCCTCGATTACGGGGACGACCCGGGGAACGATGCACGGATCGTGTCTCCCGTGTATTTCGATTGTCTCCTCCGTTCCATCCGTGCTCACTGTGGTCTGAGGGACTGCGATCGATGCAGGAGGCCTGATTGCCGCCCGGAGCACAATCCTCTCACCAGTTGATATTCCTCCAAGAATTCCCCCCGCATTATTTGTTTTTGTCCTTACCTGCCCGTCTTTGATGAAAAAATGATCGTTGAAAGAGCTCCCCCTCATCCGGGCAGCTTCTATTCCTGATCCTATCTCAACGGCCTTTACCGCACCGACGGACATCACTGCGTGTGCCAGGAGCGCATCAAGCTTGTCAAACACCGGCTCACCAAGGCCCGGACTGCAGCCGTCCACCACCACTTCAACCATTCCCCCAACTGAGTCACCCTTTTTTCGCACATCCTCGATCCGAGCCACCATCTGATCCGCCTTCTCGGCATCAGGGGATCTGACGATATTCGCCTCGATCTGGGAAAAATCTATTTTCATCGCCCGAACTCCTGCGATTTCGAGAGCATACCCGATGATGCTGATTCCCTCTTCCCGCAGGATTTTTTTTGCAACCGCTCCCGCAGCGACCCGAGCCGCGGTTTCCCGCCCTGAAGCCCTCCCGCTTCCCCGCCAATCACGAATTCCATACTTCGCGGTATAGGTATAATCAGCATGTCCGGGCCTGTACAAATGTTTTATCGCCTCGTATTCAGACGAATCCATATCTTCGTTTTTTATGAGAAGAAAAACCGGTGTTCCCGTTGTAATCCCGTTGAAAACGCCCGACAGAATTTCCACCCTGTCCTTTTCGTTCCTTGGAGTCGATACTGTACTCTGGCCGGGCCTCCTTCGATCCAGCTCGGTCTGGATGTCATTCTCCGAAAGCAGTATATTCGGCGGAATACCGTCGATTATTGCACCGACCGCTCTCCCGTGACTTTCTCCAAAAGTGGTGACAGTAAATACCCTTCCAAAACTGTTTCCCGGCACAGTGCGCCTCCGGTTAGTCGTGTGCACGCTGCATTTCGATCCTACCCTCTGAGGTCAGAGTCGTTATTTTTGTAGACCGTGAAATACCTGCCTTTGACCTCAATTATCTCGAGATTCGGAGAGAAAAGCCGCTGAGCACTATATCCAAGAGCTTTTCCCCGCTTCGAAACCGGTCTTTCAGTGACGAGCTCACATAACCGATCCTTTTTTTAATTTCTCTTACATCGTATTCACCGTGGGTTTTACCGAACCGTAAGACTTCACCGCTGCACGGATATGTAAAACCGGAGACAATTTCAAGAAGCATCGTTTTTCCGGAAGAATTTCTGCCGAAGACCACCCAGTTTTCAACCGGCCCCACCTTCCAGCTTATATTTTCGAGTATGATTTTGTCGTTCCTGATCAGGGAAACATCTCTCAGCTCTATCATGGCATCTCGCTTCTCACATGTTCCTTTAACATAACGCACGAAAGTCGGGAGTACAACTTCTTTGTGTGTGGAAAGTGCCTTTTCTTCTGTGTCACCGCTAATTTCGAACGGCCCACAGGCATGATGTGCTGCGTAACATCTTCGATGTCGAACATCTTCAACACCTTCTCGTCAATAAATTTTACCTTGAATCCTCAGAACAGACAAGTATCATTAGATCACCGCATCCATGAAAATGATAACGCCGAGCACACTTCGCCTCTTCGAGCGCTGGGAGGAAGCAGCATTCGTATCGCGCCCGAACAGATTTACCCTCCTCCTCGAAAAAAACGGCGAACAGATACACGCATATCTTCCAAACACAGGACGTCTCGAGGAATATACACTCGCGGGATCCCGCTTTTTTATCGTTCCTCACAGCACAAACCTCTTTTCATACAGAGCTGTGGCTGCTCTGTACAGGGGCGACATCGTATTCCTTGATACCATCACAATGAACACAGTGGCGGAACATCTGATAAAACACGGCTATTTCCCTGGAATCGGAGATCATCTGCAAATACGAAGGGAAAAAACGATGGGAGGGATCAGGCCGGATTTTTTTCTCACAAAAAACGGCCTCCCCACGCTTCTTCTGGAAGTGAAGACCTGCACCCTCTGTCACAAAGGCACTGCGCTCTTCCCTGACGCGCCCTCAAAACGAGCCGTGCATCACATAAAGGAGTTCGGCACATTGACAGCGATAGGATACGCCACGCTGATGGCCTTTATGATTTCCAACTATTCCGCAATAAAGTTCATGCCGAACATACACACCGATGCCGCCTTCAGCGAGGTTTTTCTGAGAAACCGTGAGACCAAATTCAGTGCGGTGAGAGTGCGGTTCGAAGACCCGGTAACAGTGGATCTGAGCAGCGCACGAGAGATCGAAATCGATTATGCCCGTGCCGAACAGAACTGCACACGATCGGGTACATATGCGTTGATACTGAGAAACGAACGGCAGAGGCAGATCGAAATCGGCAGATTAGGAAAAATTTGCTTCGATGAGGGCTACTACGTTTATGTCGGTTCCGCTCTCGGATCAGTCGACGCACGAATCAGGAGGCATGCGCTCAGGAGAAAAAAACAATTCTGGCACATCGACTACATATCTCCGCCGGTTATGGAATTGGAAAGGGCGATCCCAATACGGCGAAAGGACAGGATCGAATCCGAGCTCGCGAAGCGAGTTTGTTGTCTCTGTGACCGAAGCATCAAGGGGTTTGGCTCTTCCGACAGCACCGCATTTTCACATCTCTTCTACTTTCGGGACCCGCCTCACAGAAACAGCCGATTCATGGAAATCATCTTTGATTTCAAGACGTTTTCGGAATGACTCACATCCTGTGAGGAAAAGCATTTAATCGTCAGGCCATTTTGGTTATATTTATACCGGTGCAAAGCGTTTCGGAGGATCCCTTGGCAGCAGATCTGGAAAAATACAAAAATCCCATAGAGAATTATCTGAAAGATTTTTTTTTGTCGCTGAAGGAAGAGCTTTCCGGAGTGAATCGGTGGGGAAACGACCTTGCAGACAGGTTACTGGAATTTTCTCTCCAGGGGAAGATGATTCGGGGAACGCTCACGATTGCCTCCTGTGAGATGCTTTCGGGCACTGTTCCCTCCTGGATCATTCCCGTCGCCAGTGCGTTCGAGCTCATCCACTCCTCACTCCTCATTCACGACGATATAATGGACAGGGATCTTTACAGAAGGGGTGAAAAAACGATCTTTTCCCAGTACATCGAAGTTGGAAAGGAGGAAATCCGGGGCGACAGTTCTCACTTCGGAAAGAGCCTCGGCATCTGCGCCGGCGACATAGGATTTTTCCTTGCACAGAAAATCCTCTCGGCTGCGGAACTTAACACCAAAACCAGAAATCGAATTTTCGAATTCTGGGCGAATGAGCTTGTTCGTGTAGGGCTCGCCCAGATGCAGGACATCTATTTCAGCATATCACGGCGACAAGTGGAAGAGCGTGAAATACTCAACCTCTACAGGTTCAAGACGGCGCGATACACCTTTTCGATCCCTCTTGTTACAGGTGCAATTGCCGCACAAGCGGATGAAAAAACCATTTCTCTTCTTGAAAAACTCGGTGAACATATGGGGATAATCTTCCAGATCAAGGACGACGAGCTTGGACTGTTCGGCACAGAAGAGGAGACCGGAAAACCTGTGGGCACTGATATCAGAGAAAAGAAAAAAACGCTGTACGCATTCTATCTTTTTAAAATGGCTCCTGAAAGCGCGGGAGAAACACTCCGCGCTCTGTATGAAAAAAAGGACATCACAGGTTCTGATCTGCAAAAGATCAAGGATATCGTTACAAAATCGGGCGTTTACAAAATGATTGAGAAAAAGGTTTTGGCGCACAAAAACGAGGCTTTGAAACTGATCGATTCGCTCGGAACAGAAGAAAAATGGAAAAAAATCCTTCGCGGATTGATTTCCTACATTCACGAAAGAAAACGGTAGCGCTGCTGGTATGGAAATCATTGTAGGAAAAAACACAGGGTTTTGCTCCGGAGTCAGGAAAGCGATCAGCGGTACTCAAGAAGTGCTCGAACACAATAAAAAAATTTTCTGCCTCGGTGAGATCATCCACAATCCGTCCGTGGTTGCCTCTCTGAAACGCAGGGGAATGGTTTTCGTCGACGACATCTCCGAGGTACCTGAAGGAGCAACATTCATCATTCGCTCACACGGCCTTCCATCCGATATCATAAACAGCGCGGTAAAAAGACGCCTCCATATTCATGACTTCACCTGCCCGAAAGTCAAGAAAATACACCGCCTCGCAATCGAGCTCACAGAGAAGGGGTATGCCATCATTATCATCGGCAACACCAGCCATCCGGAAGTGAAGGCGATTCTGTCACTGACCCGCGGAAACGCCCGTGTGGTCGAAAAAACCGAGGACCTGGACTCGTTTCCTCCTGAGCACCAGTACGCCGTCGTCGTTCAAACCACTTTCAACCCTTTGTCCTTTTCAGATATAGTAAGGGAAGTCGTCCTACGCGCAAAGAATACGGTGGTGTACAATACTCTGTGCGAGGAGACGGTCAAAAGACAGCGTAAAGCACTCACGCTTGCGGAAGAGGTCGACTTCATTGTCGTGGTGGGCGGGAAGAACAGCAGCAACACAAAAACCCTCTGTTCCATCGTGGAGAACAAGGTGCCTGTAATTCATGTTGAAGGAGCCGACGAGCTCGAAAAAAAGATGTTCAACGGCGTGCAGAAAGTCGGGATCATCAGCGGCGCATCCACACCTGAAGAGGAGGTCCAGAAGGTCCGCAGCACAATCCTCGGGCTTTTCGGATACACCTCCTAGATATCGAGAGCCTTGAGGAGAGAGGAGTGGTCGGAGTTTTCCCTGAATACGACAATCAGTGTATCGTCCCCGCCCACTGTTCCAAGGATGTCGGGAATCTCAAGTCGGTCGATTTCGAATGCAATCCCTGTGGCATGCCCGAGATCGGTTTTTATCACCGACAAATTTCCGGAAAACTGTATGTCCCTGATTCCCCGTATGAGGTTTTCACTTTCCAAGCGCTCGCGTTCCAGATCAGCGTTTCCCGCGCGAGGACTCCTGTACACATACCCGATCTCCCTTTCGAAAACCCGCACGGTTCCCACCGACTGCAGATCGCGGGATAGTGTGGCCTGGGTTACCTCAACACCGTGTTCACGCAGTCGTTTTCTGAGCTGCTCCTGGCTGTGAATTTGTTCGTCTTTCACGATCGAGAGAATAAGATTCCTTCGCACTTGCTGACCTTTCAGTTGTATCCTCCTTTAACGGTTTCATGGTAATGGCACCCCGCGGGCACAATGACGCACACACACCACATCCGGAACAGATATCGTAATTAATCGAGAACAACTCTCCTGTTCTCGTTATTGCGCCACGCGGACAGTTTTCCACACATATGTCGCACTGAATACAGGTACCGCATGAAAAACAGTCATCGAGGGATCCTGCGTATGCGTCTCTTTCACTGAAATAGACCGTGTTGATTTTTCGCTTGTCCACTGTTTCAGCGACCTCATCTTTGAACACCATTCCGCGAAACATGCAATGTATATATTCCGCCACTTTCCTGCCCATCCCGATGCTGTGCGTGACGAGTCCCGGTGCAACCACATCGCCCACGATGTACACATTTGGAAGATTCGTCGTGAACGAATCCCTCTCGAACACGAGATTCTCTCCGATAAAACCGAGCTCAGGTGTTTCCCCGACCGCCTCGATGAGGAGATCTGTGCTCATCTGGTCTCCGTTTTTGAAAAACAGCACCCCGTCTTCGTACTTCTCAATGAAGCGCGGATAGACAATCTTTGTTCCAAGGGAAAGGGCCCTGTCGAGCTCCTTTCCGAATGCCGCAGGTTTCTGAATATCCACAGTGGTAACCGATCCGGCCCCGAGGCGAAAACACTCCGAAGCAACATCCATGGCAACGTTTCCCGCTCCAATAATCGTAATGTTCTTTCCCTTCAGGCTCCACTCTCCAGAGCCCATTTTCACCGACCTGAGGAACAGGTACGAGGAAATACTCCGATCCTCTCCAGGAAACCCGAGTGCCCGCGGAATTTGTGCACCCACTGCAATTATCACTGCATCATAGCGCTCTCGCATTTCTATAAAGCGCGCAGTATCGACAGCGGCTCCGGTATAAAATTGTATACCGAGAGACCTGATGCGGTCCAGATCTTTCTGAACATCGGAGCATGAGAGGCGCTCTTCAGGAATGCTGTGCGTGAGCTTTCCTCCGATGTCTTTTTCTCTCTCATACACGTCAACCGAGTACCCCCGCCGTGCAAGATGCCATGCGGCAGTGAGCCCGGCAGGCCCTGCTCCGATCACTCCTATCCGCTCATTTTTCGCGCTTTCGAGCCGTTTCACCCCTCCAGAAGACGAGTACTGTCGTGCAATTTCGTCGATCTTTACAGGCGCGCCCAGAGCGTTTCTCGTGCACGCGGCCCTGCACAACCCTGGGCAAACAATTCCGCAACACGAATACCTGAACGGTGTGTATTCGTCTATCAAGTCAAACGCAGCCTGCACCCTGCCCTCCCTCAGCATCCGTATGATGAGGGGATTGGGGATTTTTGCCGGACATGCATGTGCGCAGGGAGGTAGGAGGTTTTTGTGTACGGGCCGCAGCTCACGTGAAACCTTACTTGAGGGAACATAGAGATTCCCATACGGTCTCTGACCCGCACGCCGAATGACAAAAAATCTGCCCTGCATGAGCTCTTCCGCATCCATGGCAAACTCGTATGCATACTCGGCAAGATATGAGCGTATACGGTCCACATCCGTCGGGCGTGCTTCTGCCATCACCGATCCCGCGCCGAGCTGCGCTTCGTCGATTCTTCCCCGCACGTAGATCTCGCCTCCGAACATTCCCGAAGCCACGTGCCTTGAAACAGGTGACGTGTGCTCGTCAAGTCCGTAGCCAATAATAATTATCGTGCCGCCTGCCATATACTCGCCCACGTAATCCCCGATGGTCTCGCCGATGATCATGACCGGGCGCTTGCTCCCGTATTCCTTCATCATAATCCCGGCCCTGAACCCCGCGGACCCCTTCACGAAGATCTTACCGTTTCTGACCATGTGGCCTGGTATGTCTCCAACGCTCCCATGCACGACGATGCTCCCACCGTTCATGGTATTACCAACCCCGTCCTGCGCATTTCCATAGACGACGATTTTTGCTCCGCCGTTGAACACTCCGAGGTCCTGGCCTGGAATTCCCCTCACTTCAAGGAGGATACCCGGATCAAGGCCCGCGCCGATGTATCGCTGTCCGATTACCTTTTCAAGGATAAAGTGCTTCACCCCACCTCGAATTCTGTTCCGTATCTCAAGATTGAGATCTCTGTAGTGCATCTTTCCTACTTCGATCCTGCAGATGGTGGTAAGTTCTTCCATGCGTCCCCCCTCGAGGCGAGCTACAGTCCCGCCTGCTTCACCCCGAGTACTTCGAGTTCATCACTCGTGAGGTGCACACCTCTCAACCTTTCACGGTTTCCGACGAGTGAACCTATGGTGTTGATTCCCATGCCGCCCATGAGCTCCTTAATCTCATCAGACCAGGCCTGAAGCAGTCCGATAAGCGCTTTTGTTGCAAGTTCGACATCGACCCTCCGCGCGAGGTCAGGGCGGTTTGTGGTGATCCCATAACTGCACCTGCTCGCATAACACCGCTGACAGAGTCCGCACCCGAGCGCAACGAGCACAGCAGTTCCGATATACACCGAGTCAGCACCGAGACAGATCGCCTTCAGCACATCTGCTGAGTTTCTGATACCTCCCGCAGCGATGAGAGACACTTCGTGACGCACTTTCTCCTCGCGCAATCTCTTGTCCGCAGCGGATATGGCAAGCTCGATGGGGATTCCCATCGATTGCCTGACTCTTCTTGGGGCCGCCCCGGTGCCTCCTCTGAACCCGTCGATGGCGATGATGTCGGCACCCGCGCGCGCGATTCCCGAAACGATGTGCGCGATGTTGTGCACAGCAGATACCTTTACGGACACGGGTTTGTTGTAACCGGTGGTTTCCTTTATCGCATAGATGAGCTGTCTGAGATCCTCTATTGAATAAATATCGTGATGCGGCGCCGGAGAAAGGGCGTCTGATCCCTGAGGGATCATGCGTGTTTTCGATATCTCTCCTGTGACCTTCTCGCCAGGAAGGTGGCCTCCGATGCCCGGTTTTGCTCCCTGGCCGATTTTGATCTCCACCGCGGAGCAGTTTTTGAAGAACCGCGGGTTTACTCCGAACCGTCCCGAAGCGACCTGAACAATCGTGTTTTCACTGTAGTCGTTGAGCGCCTTGTGCAGTCCTCCCTCGCCTGTGTTCCAGTAGGTGCCGACTTCTTTTGCCGCTCGCGCTGCAGCTAATTGCACGTTGAGATTGATCGAACCGAAACTCATCGCCGAAAACAAAATGGGTGTCTGGACCTCGAGCAGCGGCGGAATGTCATTTGCCGAAAAATCTCTCCTGCCAAGATAGGTTCTCAGTTCGATCGGTTCCCTCAGTGGATCAATGGGAGGGTTTGTGACCTGACATGCATCGAACATCAGGTGATCGAAATAACTGATGAGTTCAGAATCCGAGCCGGTCGAGATGAGAAGCACATGGCCGGGGTTGTTGGGGTCCACCTGTCTCCACAGGTTCTTCTGATCGCCCCGCCAGTAGCGGTGGGATGAAACGAACGGGATGTCGACAATCGTAATTGCCTCCTCCGGGCACTGTCTCTCGCAGTAGTGACAGGCCCCGCAGGAGCTCCTGTTCGCTACAGGAATGCTTATCGGTTTTCCATCGACCACCTTTTCCGGCACGAGCCGTATTTCACCCCAGGTGCATGCGGTGGCACAGATCCCGCACCGCGTGCACCGATCATAATCAAAAAGCGGCATATACTTTACGGGCCATTTCCAGTTTCTCGACATATCCATGTATATTTCATCTTTCTTCCCCACGCTCCTGTCGGTTTCGGGGTATCGCATATCTTCAGACATGAGCTTCCTCCTTCATCTTCACGATCTCCGGCTTTCCTCCGTCCAGCATCCACGTCTTCTCCCTGTCCGGGCACAGAATTTCGAAGGAGCACTCTTCACTGGAAAAAAAATACTGTTCACCGCGTTTCGCCACAACGAGGGGCCGGAGCTTCAGGTTGTCGTTCAAGGCGATCATCTCCTTTCCGTTCGAAACGAGAATCGCAAACGGCCCGTTGAGAAGGGCCTGGGGAAAGTACTGACGCAGATATAGAAGCTTTCGTTTTTTCGCCTCATCCTGCATCTCCTCTATTTCCGGCCAGAGCGGGGGAGAAATCACCGAGCAGGCGTCCGAAACAGACATCCCGTATTCGCGCACCAGGAGGTCGAACAGGTAGCTTATCACTTCAGTGTCTGTCTGAAGAAGACACCTGTATCCGAACATCTCGAGGTAGTTTCGGTTTACTCCGTAACTTGTAATTTCACCGTTGTGCACAACTGACCACTCGAGAAGGGAAAAGGGGTGCGCGCCTCCCCACCAGCTCTGAGAATTCGTAGGAAAACGGCTGTGCACCATCCAGACCGGAGCCTCCATTCTGTCGATGAGGAAAAACTCCCCGATCTGCTCCGGATATCCGACTCCCTTGAATATCCCCATGTTTTTTCCACACGACATGACGAACGCATCAGGGATCGCTCTGTTGAAGTCGAAGACGAATTTTTTCATATATGCATCGATGATACCGCTTTGACTGTGGACTGTGGCGGGCCCCAGATTCGAAAGCTTGAGGTCCTCGTTACTGGGCCCGGGAGTTGTAAAGTACCGCTTCAGCAGGGGGTGCCACTGGATGGTGTGTATGTCTTTTGTAGGCATATCTTCCGCTATCTTCACATAGAGGTGCGCACGAATAAACCCATCTGCAGCTTTTGCGGCATGCTCATTGTTGCACGCGATGTGAAGGGCATGATATTTTTCGAATTCGGGGTAGATGCCGTACGCAGCAAAGCCCCCGCCGAACCCGTTCCCGCGGTCGTGTTGGATACTGATCGCTTCGATGAAGTCACCGCCGCTCAATTTCCCGCCGTTTATATCAATGCCCCCGATGATCCCACACATATGTATCCTCCAATGTATATTTATAAATAATTTGCATATATATATATTTTTTTGTACTCTGTCAAGAAGAAATAAAAAAAACCGGGGAAAAAACTTCTCTTTTTTTTCTATGTACCGGTGATCTTCACACCGGTTTTTCTGGGAGGGCGAGGTTTCATGAGATCAAACCGTATATGTAATCTTCTCACCTCATCTTCATGACGCCTTTTTAATTTTCATCACTCCATAACCGGTCATACTGTATATTTATCTCTTCTTCCCGATTATGTGTAACGCCTTTGTTCTCCCCTTGATAAGCCTCGATTCTTAAACCATAAACAGGGAGTTTCCAAAGGTGACCCGAGTTCACGGGGCGAGAAGGTACCTGCAAAGCTGCTGTACATTCCCTTTGAAAATTAATCCACCTTTCTCGTGCAGACGATCTTCTATTATATCGCTGCCATCCGGATACTCACATGCATTTAGCACTTGTTTTCTCACGTTGCTGCAATAAGACACTATAATGTTCTATTATTATAATTTTCTTGTTATAGCGTTAAAACCGAGTATAATTGCAGAGAGATGGAAAGGAAGAGTCGAGGGGGAAAAGTGATCGACTTTGTGATAATCGATAAGGATTTCACGGTCAAAAAGACAATTCCAACCTGTTCATCAACCTGAGCGGCGGCTCTTACGCAACGCTCGCAACAGCGAAGGAGGCGGGTGCGGTTACCATCAATTACGGCGTTTTCGTCAATACGGTCATCAACTTCCTCATTGTTGCCTTCGTGATCTTTCTGATCGTCCGATCCATGAATAAATTGAAACGCAGAGAGGAGACGCCAGCTGAGCCGACGACGAAGGAGTGCCCCTTCTGTCTTTCACAGGTCCCGATCAAGGCGACCCGCTGCCCCTACTGCACCTCACAGCTGAAGGCGGCATAAGCCTGCAGGTTTCAGGGGAGGCTCCATGGAAAGGTTCTCATGACGTTTCATGAATTATCGTTTACAGGAGTTCGGGCAACGGATGTCAGTGCCTTCTTCTGAAGAGAAAGCCATCACCGTAAGGACTGAAGATAAAGAAGGTCTCGATTTGAAGAGAGATTTTTGAATACAGGTGGGGTCTTTCTTTCCTGATTTACGGCTGATATTCTTATTTTTCTATTACCGTAAAGATTTCACTTTATCCATGAATGCTTTTGTTCTTTCAAAAGAGACGGGATTCTGCCACTTTCCCTCTTCTTTGAATTCGCTTCCCACTATTGCGCCGTCAATAACATCAATGTAATCTTTGACATTCTCAGTGGTGATCCCGCTCCCCACAAAAACAGGTATAGTAACAGATGACTTGACGTTCTGGATATCCGGGAGTGTTGGTTTTTCACCCGTTGCCCCGCCTGTAACGATGACAGCGTCTCCCTTGAATGTTTCAATATCATGAGCCTGCTCTTTAATACCTCTGTCAGAAGTTATGAAGTGACTCCCGTGTTTTACCAGTACATCAGCCAAAATCTTTATACGATCTCCGCCAATTGCGTGCCGAAAACGGAGCGCTTTCGGGCCTGAGGCTTCGACTATTCCTGCATTTGAAATGTATGTATTGGCTAACTCGAAAATCCTCACCCACTGTGCTCCTGACCCCACAGCAGCAGCAATCGCCTGTATCGAGCCGTTCAGATGACAGTTGATCCCCACCGGTACGTTGATCGAACGGATCACAGCATAGGCACACACTGCGAGTGCCGCAGTCGTTTCGTGACCGATCTCATCATCCTTCAGGTACGGATGGTCCCACATATTTTCAATCTGTAGACCATCGACACCCGCTTTTTCCAGAATCTCAGCCTCTTTTATTGCAGTCTCAATGATCCGGCTCATTGCTCCCTGGGAGTAGAATGGGGATCCAGGGAGTGGTCGAAGATGCACCATTCCTATAATCGGCTTTTTGACATCGAAAACATCATGGATCCAGAAATTTTCTTTCATAAATCACTCCATTGAATATTAATAGTTGGACTCAGTTTATTCACAATATCTATAAGAAACAAAATGAGTAACGAAAATTCATGTAACGCCCTTATTCTCCCGTTCTTCTATTCTGTATCAGCTCCTCGACCTCACGCAAAGTTCCTGATGACCTCGCACCCACCTTTGTACAGCAGAGGGCACCACAGGCATTGGCAAATGTTCCAGCCTGTTTAAGGCTAAACCCCTTGAGAACACTGTATATAAAGCCACCGTGAAAAGCATCGCCCGCACCTGTGGTATCGACTACTTTTATCCTGTAGGCGGGCTCTGTATACGTACTCGTACTATTCAAAACAATACATCCTTTATCGCCAAGTGTGATAGCAACTACATTCGATCCATAATCCAACAATTTTCTCCCATCTTTGACAAAATCATCAGAACCGATGAGCTCTTTTGCAGCATCCTTGCACGGGATAAGAACATCTGAAAGCTCAAGCGCCCTCTTCATTTCTGTATCTGTTGCAAGTTTTGCTTCCTTCACAAAATAAGTAGGGGTCACATCCAGATTAAAGACGATCTTCACGCCACTTTCTTTCGCCATTTCCATGGCTTTCACAACAGGTTTCAAAGGGAGAAGGCACGCTTCTGCATGAAGCACCCTTGACGATTTAATATACTCTCTATGCTTGGATCCAACGTCCTCTGCGGTGAGTTTAATGAGAGCATTCGGGAACATGGTAATCGATCTCCCGCCGTTTTTATTTACCTGAATCCATGTAAACATCGTGTTCTCACCTTTTACGACTTCAACGTGGCTGTTGTCTATCCCCTCTTTTGCAAGATCTTCCAGCACAATTTTTCCTGCCTCATCATCTCCAATCTTGCCGAACCACCCGGTTCTCACACCAAGTCTCGCCAGCTGCGTCATCACATTTCCAGCCACACCACCTGGATGGACTTCATACCCCTCGGACATAATTTTCTCTTCAACAGCAGGAATCGAAGGAACGAGCGCGAAATAATCGACCGCTAAAGTTCCAATCGCAGTTACATCAATCCGGTTGTCTTGCATAAAGGCCTCCCCCCATATCTCGAGTGAGCTTTTCATTTATTTTTTTCAAATGAAAAAATTACCAATGAAAAAGCACATGATCAAATCCTTTTTATGATTTGATCACAAAACAAGCCCAAGTTTAGAACCGAGCTTCTCATCCGTTAGATACATCCCCTGGATTGAAATTCGATCAAACCATAGTGCTTATCGGTGCCAGGATTGTGTGCAAAAAGAATATCATGAAACTGAAGGTGGATCGTATCTTTTAGATATTGCCGATCAATCTGGGAAAAAAACCCGCATAATTATCATGAGAATTTCACTCGAATAGAGTACCAACTCGAGTCAGAACTCACGATTCTCTACAAAGCATTGATAGTGCCCTGAAGAGGTGGAATGTTTTTTTCCGATGTGGTGGATTGGACATCTTTCTGCGATAAGTCTCATTGCTTTGCATGCAGTGAGACCGCACCTATTCAATACGTTTCAACACTCTTCCATACGTATCAGAAACGATCAGAAGCAAAACAGCCCACGCTTTTCGGGCAATCGTCTCTGTACAATATCCTGTATCGCAGTCAAATACTGCCCTTCACCTTAATCCGGCAATTCATTCAGATTTTCTGCTGCTCAGGTAATAATGCCACAGAAGCCTTGCAGCTACGGCCCTCCATAGTCGCCAGGTGCTGCTGAGCTCATTCAGCTCACCTGCTCCAAGGTTGGGGGAAGGTTTTTCAATTTCTTCACGGCTGAGGCGAGTGCAAGGTCTGATTCAGGCCAGATATCCGGCCTTCGAAGCGCCAACAGCAGGTAAATATCCGCAGTCCATGGACCGATCCCATTCACCTGTATCAACTTTGATCGAGCGGTTTCATCGTCCATGTGCTCGAGTTCCCGCAAGTCCAGCTCATCTCGAATGATGGCTAAAGACAAGTCGCGACAATAACGCATTTTCTGACGACTAAAACCTATTGCATGCAATGCAGCATCATCATACATAAGGAAACGAGAAGGATCAAAAGGGGTAACCATTTCGCAAAGCTTTTCATATACGGCTTTTGCTGAGGCTTCTGTACAATTCTGTTTCTTTTCAAAATTCCTCAAAAACGACTGCTGCGTTCTTGTTTTCTCGCTATTTCAGTCCAAAACATGATGATTTTCTCTCCA
>CAZOWM010000007.1:62683-92446 GCA_964583615.1 uncultured Spirochaetota bacterium
AAATCCCCGCCGATATAGACGATATCTTCGGAAACAGCAATGGCCAACACTTCTCCGTTGGCCATCCAGTTGTTCCGATAGTAGGCAGCGGAAGCGTCCGGTGTCTTTTTCCCATTCCCGCCTGAAGAATTACAACCGAGCAACAGGAAACTGACTGCTGCAGCGAAAAGAGCTGAAACAACAATGAGAAATTTTTTCATAATTTTCCTCTTGTTTATTTCATGCGAAGTTCAATTGCCCGGCCATCAACAATTAATCTACAGCAAACAAGAGGGATTAACGGTTGGGATAAAAAATAGTATACTATGGAGAACTATAATTGAAATAAACCATCATGTGAGGCGCTGACAATGCCTGTTCCGACGATACAGTGGAAAGACGGTGACGTGTACATCATCGATCAGACGAAACTTCCCCTGGAAAAAAAATTTCTCAAGATCAGCACAAAAGAGGAGATGTGGGATGCGATAAAGATGCTCAAGGTGAGGGGAGCGCCCGCAATCGGAATTGCAGCTGCATTCGGTGTGTACCTCGGAGTGCGTGATTTCATAGGGAAAAACCGTGAGGATTTCGTGCGGACGATGAACGCGGTGAGCTCATATATCGAAAGTTCCCGACCCACTGCGGTCAACCTCTTCTGGGCTGTCACGCGAATAAAAAAAGCGGCCTCAGATCATCCTGAGCTCGGCCCCGAAAAGCTCAAAGACGTCATTCTTCATGAGGCAATCGAGATGATCGATGAAGACAACAGAGTCTGCCGTGCCATAGGCGAACACGGTGCAGCACTGATCGAGGATGGGTTTTCTATACTGACCCATTGTAACGCGGGGGGGCTCGCAACAGCGATGTACGGGACCGCGCTCTCCCCTATCTACAGGGCAAAGGAGCTCGGGCTTCGCATTCACGTGTACGTGGACGAAACACGACCGCTCCTCCAGGGATCGCGAATCACGGCGTGGGAGCTCGTGGAGGCGGATGTTCCCGCAACTCTCATCACTGACAACATGGCAGCCTTCGTCATGTACCAGCGCCGGGTGAACATGGTAATCGTTGGAGCTGACAGGATAGCTGCGAACGGGGACACTGCGAACAAGATCGGCACCCTGGGAGTGGCGGTGTGCGCGCGGGAGTTTGAAATCCCCTTTTACATCGCCGCTCCTCTCTCCACAATCGACATGCACACTCCTTCAGGTGCGGAAATTCCCATCGAGCAGAGAAATCCTGACGAGATACGCAAAGGGTTTGGAAAACAGACCGCACCGTCTGACGTGCAGGTCTACAATCCTGCATTTGACGTCACTCCCGCACGCTACATCGCGGGGATTATCACGGAAAAGGGGATAATACGACCTCCCTATCCGAAAAACATACTGCGCATTCTGCCCGCATCCTGACCTGTAAAATATGTGCCGTCCAACGCGCGGGTGTATCGTACCGGGGCATCGAAATTGCAAACAAGTTTCATCCTCTTTCTCGTGTTCATTTATGGATCTCTGTTTCTCGGATACCTTTTGAAAAAGGTGTACAGCCCTCTGTCCGGTTACAGCAGGTTTATCACCCTCGTCCTCCTCACTGTTCTGACGCCGGTGATCATACTGAATTCCTTCTGGTCTCTTGCGTTCAACAGCATAAAGATTATTCAGCTCCCTCTTGTATTCGTTTGTCTTGCCACACTCTCCGCTCTCCCCGCAGTGGGCGTTTTTCGTGTTTTGAGTATGGACAAAAAGGAAATGGGGAGCTTTCTCTCGTGCACTCTCTTCAGCAATATCGGTATCACCCTCGGCGGATTTCTCTGCTACGTTCTCTACGGTGAGAGGGGACTTTATCTCTCGAGCCTCTTTTCCGCGTTTTTTCTCCCCTACTATTATATGGCCGGATTTCCGCTGATGAGTTATTTTTCGAAAAACAGGAGGGCCACCCTTTTTGATGCAGCCGCAGAGCTGCTCCGCAACCCTGCGAGCGCCGTTTCGCTTGCCCTCACTGCCGCTGGAATCGCACTGAATCTTTCTGGAATCGAAAGACCGGAGGTTCTCAACACGATTGCAACAAAGTGGCTCACTTATATCTCTGCAGGCAGTTTTTCTTTCGGTATCGGGCTTGGTCTGAACTTCAGGGAATCTCTGAAATACGTAAAACATGCAGTCCTGATATCGGCCATCAAGTTCATTTTTAATCCGTTCATAGGACTTTTGTGTATATTTTTTTTCGGCTATAGTAGTCTCGCGGACCGGATTCCCGCACAGGTAATCTTCATCGAATCATTTATGCCGACCGCCATCTTCTCTGTGGTTCTCGTAAAAATATTCAGGCTCAATGAGGACCTTGCGAACTCTGCATGGATCCTGACAAACCTGTTGGTAATTCCGATAATCCCACCGATGGTCTTATTTTCCAAATTTCTCTGATTGAGCGCGCCCATGCAAACGGTCTCTTCAAAGCTGATAAAAAAGGTCATAAAGGAGCGCGTTTATGGGATAGATGCGGTCGAGGTGATCCCTCTGGTGGACCTCGAACCTGCGCTCGAACACACCCTTCGCTCGCTCTCCAGAGGCCTTATCCCTCCATCATACAGGTGGACGGAACAAAAAACCGCGTTCGCCTACGGGTACAAAGGTCACACGGAGTGGGCGCGAAGCCTCATTGTGGCGGCAAAATATTATTACACAGATGACCCGGTGCCCACGGACGCAATTTTCGGAAGGGTCGCCCGCTTCACCTGGCGGAACAACTACCGTTTCCTCCAGCTGAAACTCGGTGAGGCGGTCGACACAATCAGTGAACTACTCGGGACAAGGATAAGGGCGAAGATATTCTCCAACTATACCTCGATCCCGGAAAAAGTGCTGTTCAGATATTCAGGGCTCGTAGACGTGGGGAAAAACAGCGTATGCATTCACTCAGAAATGGGATCATACTTCGTAATCGGCGAGGCCCTCACAGACCTCGTCACTGACGTTCCTTCCGGAGTGCTGTCAGCTCCGGGCTTTCCCTTGTGTGGAGGCTGCACACGCTGTATAAACACATGTCCGACAGGAGCGATAAAAGAGGATGGCGTCGTCGACATTACCCGCTGCCTTCAATATATTTCGGAAAACCCGGTCCTCATGCCAAGAAGGTATCGGGAGCTGTGGGGAAACAGACTGTACGGATGCAGCGTCTGTATCGACGTCTGCCCCTTCAACAGACAACTCGAACCGTGGGCGGAAAAACACGAGATTGGACGAGTCGGGCCCGGAATGAACCTCACATCGGTGCTCGGCCTCAACGAACGGGCGTGGAGTCATCTCTTCAAAGAAAACCAGATCGGAATGCGCGACCCCAGGGCAATTCTCAAAAACGCGATCACCGCACTGGGCTGCCTGCAGTACAAAGGCGCTCAGGACGCTTTGCTTCCCTACACCTCCCACCCGGACGAACTTCTCCGGGCGTACACCGCATGGGCTTTCGGAAGGATGGGAACGCGTACATCGGAAACGGTTTTACACAGGATGTACAAACACGAGGAAAGAGCGGTCGTCAAATCGGAGATCGAGTTTTTCCTTTGAATACAATTACACCTTTTTCCATCTCGTTCCGTCTTTCGTGTCCTCGAGGGCGATTCCGAGCTCCAGAAGGCGATCCCGGATCCGGTCGGACTTTTGGTAGTCTTTGTTTTCCCGCGCGTCCTCTCTCTCGTTTATCAGCGCTTCTATCTGCTCCGGGAGCATCTCTTTTTCAAAGCTGAAAACCCCTAAAACAGTATCGATGCTTCTGAAAAATGCGAGCACCCTTTTTGCGTCCTCCGGCGTGAAGTCCTCCTCTTTCACGCGAGTGTTGATTTCGTGCACGAGTTCCCACAGTGCAGCAAGAGATTTTGATATGTTCAGATCGTCGTCGAGCCCCGATTCAAATCCTTCGCGGGACATTTGGATGATCCGGTCCACTGTGGATGATTTGTCCTTCTCAGCATGTGTTGAATGCGCATGCTCGGACATTCTCATGATGAAGTCGTTGTAGCGCTTCAGAGTCGCGTCAGCCTGCCGGAGAGTGTCTTCACTGAAATTGAGCGGAGCCCTGTAATGAGTGGAAAGGAGAAAAAATCTCACCGCCAATGGGGAAAATGTGCGAAACACCTCTCTCAGAGTGAAGAAGTTCCCCAGAGACTTGCTCATCTTCTCGTTGTCGATATTTACAAACCCGTTGTGCATCCAGTGCCGCGCGTAATGGTATCCTGCGCTTTTTGCCTGAGCTATCTCATCCTCGTGATGGGGAAACACAAGGTCCTGCCCTCCGCAGTGGATATCGAACTCCGTACCGAGGTATTTGATACTCATCGCGGTGCACTCGATGTGCCATCCCGGACGGCCTCTTCCCCATGGGCTCTCCCACGACGGCTCTCCAGGTTTTTCAAACTTCCACAGCACGAAATCTCCCGGGTTCCGCTTCTCTCCCGAAACGGTGACGCGTATTCCGCTTTTCAGCTCATCGAGACGCTGCTTGCTCAGCTCGCCGTACCTGGGAAAGGTTGCAATGTCGAAGTAGACTCCGTCATCCAGGATATACGCATGCCCGCCGTCAAAGAGCCTTTTCACAAGATCGATGATCTCAGGTATGTGGTCTGTGGGCTTCGGATCGTAATCTGGTGGAAGAATGTTGAGCTTCTCAAAGTCCTCTTTGTATATTTTTATGAACTTTTCCGTGAGCTCCCTTACGCTGATCCCCTCCCTGTTTGCTCTATCGATCGTTTTATCATCAATATCGGTCCAGTTCCGGACAAAAACAATCCCGTAACCCCGGTATTTCAGATAACGCCTGAGCACATCAAAAGCGATGGCGGACCTTCCGTGGCCGAGATGCCCGTAGTCATATACAGTGGGACCGCAGAGGTAAACTCTGATTTGATGATCCCGGATCGGTGAGAGAACGACTTTTTTCCCGGACCTGGTATCGTATATCTTCATGCCTCGCTCCTTTGGCGGTCATTCCACTGAATAAGTTGATAAAATATAGCAACAACTCTTTTTTTTTTAAAAGGGTTTTTGCTATCTTATATGTATCATGGATTCATATCTCAAAGGACGGAGAAAAAGGTGAGGAACATTATCTTACAGTATTCGAAAGACATGACTGCCGGGAGGCTTGCACGGGGGTTCGACCACTGCAACAGGGTATACCATATCGCGAAACAGCTTGAAGATCACTATGACGATGAAGTACTGTATGCAGCCGCCTTCCTTCACGACATCATTCTCTCTGAGCCCCATCAGCTTCAGTCAGCAGAGAAAGCTGAGGCGATCCTTCATGAAGTAGGGTTCAATCCCGAGAAAATCGAGCAGGTAAGGCTTGCAATCCTGAACCACATACCGGAAGGAAACCCGGAATCGAAAGAAGCGAAGATGCTGCACGACGCGGACATCCTCGATTCTCTCGGCATGGTCGGAATCACACGGCTCGCCATAGGAGCCTTCTTCTGGAAGGGAGTAAAAACGATGGACAAAATCATCGCTCTCATCGAAGAATACAAGAAGCGTGCGGGTGACCGACTCGTGCTCCCGAAAAGCAAGGAGCTTGCCCGTGAAAAGATTGCGTTCATGGAAAAGGCGCTGAATCAGTTCGAAAAAGAAATTGCGATCGTCAGCGAGGAATAGCGGTCACGGCATCGTGTTGGATATCAGCTCACCGAGAGCCTTTCCTGTCTCCTCGAACACGTGCCGGGCAGCGCTTTCTCTTGTTCCGCCTGTTGAGCTCCGTGCGAGTTTCCAGGTCCTGAGCACATCTCCCGTTCGTGCGTCGATAAGTACTGCAGCCGCGTCTGCACGCGCCATTTCGTATCCGGAGAGGTTTCCGTATTCGGTGATTCTCACCCTACCGAACAGGACCCGTTTCACACCTCCTCCGGCAGCCTCCATGAGAAATTCACGTATTTGATATTCGCTTTTCTCTGCAAGATCCACCGGATCAATGCCCAGCACGCTCACGGAAAAATCCTTGCCGTACAGCACATCGTACACCGAGGACGCTGTGACAATCTCCGTGACCGGTTCTCCGTTTTCATCCAGCTGGAGAAAATACATACCTGTGGGTATCTTTCTGGCGTGCGTATCTGACCGGAACACAAATGTCGTTTTCTTTGCCGAAAGAATGTCCCTGAATGTCTTCACCCTGTTCTGAAGGGACTTGGGAACCGTCCTCAGCTGCCTGACATGGGGTCCGAAGTCAACGGTTGCATCTACCCTGTTTTGTTCTCCCACTTCGTGCACCATCCCGACGCTGAACAGCGCATTCCCTTCGGAATCAGTGGCACTCTCCACAACCTCGTATTTGTAACCCTTCCCGTCCTTTTTCGGGACCCTGTAGGCAAATCTGACCGGCATGTTCTGAACAGGGACTTTTTGTTCGTCTTCGAGATAATAGGCTCTGAGAACAAGAGGCTTCTGTAGACATTCCCCTACCCATCCGGTCTGACTTTCACCCGACTTTTCAAGCCGTACCTTGGTGAGCAGTTCACCTGCCCTCCTGATGTTGCGGTCGAAATATACCTCACCGTCTTCCAGACGTAATGAGGCGATACAGGCGTTGAGATACGCAACAATCGCATCAGAAATGAGCCCCTTCTGCCTGAGCTCAGACGCCTTTTGCTCCAGCATTTCCACCTCGAGGAGTTTTTTGGCAAGGAGCTGCTCGAGCCTTTTCTGCTCCCGATCAATTTCCTGCTTGCTGTATTTGACGAGCACCCAAACCCGGAAAAACAGCGAACCGTCCGCCCTTCTTCGCTCCTCGTAGTAGATCTCGTCGATCTCTGCATCCTGAAGCCTGGCCCTTCCCTCACTGAAAAGCTCGGATGCAATCGTGGTTGTGTACTGCTCGGCAAAATAGCGCTCTTCGTATGTTGAAGTCGACGTAACCGTAATTCCGATGACGCCCACTACCTGCGAAAGCGCATCGCTGAGCGCGGACTTTTTCCCCGCGTCGAAGCTCTCCGCGTCGGCGCCCGTTCCAACGAAGTAGAAATAGTCTTTTGTTTCCGGAATATCGGTGATCCAGGCAGGAGGTGATTTTCTCGATGAAGATTCCACTCCACCAGTGGTTGACTGTTTTTTCCCTTTCCCTGTTGCGCACGATGAAACCAGAGCAAGAATCAGAACTGCACTCAACAGGATTATCAGCCACCGTTTCATTTAGATCTCGTCCCCGCTTTTCATATTCTCGATCAATACTTCCATTTCCTGTCTCTCGCGCTCGCTTTGGGTTGCTGCCAGCGTGTCCTGCCATGCTTTGTTGCGTGCATTCGTATAGTTTTCGTAGGGCATCTTCGCCCTCTTCACCACTCTGTAAAAATACTCGGCTTGTTTTTTCGTCTTGAAGCGCTGAACCTTTTCCCAGTAGGTGTCAGTGACAATCAGTCCCACAACAGGAATATCATTCGCCACGGTTTGTACATAACTCTGAAAGCTCTGTTCATACGTCATATCCGTACCGGAAAGCGCTTCCCTGAACTGTGAATCGACGAGGGTTTTGATTCCCTCTGCAACCTTCTTTCTCAGGTCACCTTCCGCGATTCTTTCCGCGGCACGCCTCTCCTTGTGCTGCACATCTGACAGGACAACGATGAACTTTTCGCCCTTTTCCTTCGTGACTTCGAATTCCGGATCATACACCCACTTCGGCATCTTTTTGTCGCTTCTCTCAATAACGAACTCCTCACCGGTTTTCCCCTTCTTTACGGGTTCAACCTGTGTGAGCGTTCTTTTGCTTGCGCATGAACCCAGTAAAAGAAGAAAAACGAGCACAAAGAACAGCGTTCCAATCTTTATGAATGTTGTTTTTTTCATCTGCCAATCCTCCTTCTGGTGGATTACTCCTCAATACTGAATACAACGGCATTCCCACGGGACACGAGAACATCGAAATTCTCAAAGCCCTCTTCAGTCCTTATTGTGCTTACGATATCGTCAATGAGCTCACTCTTCCTTCCCATAAAATACACATAGTACTTCGCCTGCCCTGCGGAAGCAGCCACCTCCTTTAAGCTTCTGAAGTTCTGGGTGTTTCTCACCAAATCGGTGAAGGTTTTCAGCATCCCGTAGCCGGGGATTCCCTGAACAACCACTTCATAGCGGATCCCCTTCTCAAAGGCTTTGAGCATGTAATCCCGTGCGAGCTGAACCACCGGTTCTATGGCCTTTTCAACGGCAACCTCCACTCCCTTACGCTTTGCTGCATCCATGCCCGAGGCAAGCCCCAGTTTTCCCGAATAACCGGTTTCCGTACCGAGGCCTCGGCCTGTTGCACTCTCGAAGGCCCTCAGGTCGATTGACGCAGAGGCAAAATGTATATCCCCTTCTGTTCCTGCGTCTTCCACAATCCCATCAACGACCATGTAGACATCCGCGTTCAATGCCTGAGCGATGAGCTGTACAACACTGACCGCACCCTGAGTTTCTTCATAGAGCATAAAGTACTCTTCCTTTATCTCATTTATCCGGTCGAGTTCGATATACTCATACCCCTTATTTGCGAAATAGTTGTTCACCCGGTTGACCGCAAGGCGCGCATACTCGTCGGATATGTTCTTTTTTTCCGGCTCAAAGTACACGAGGTAGGTCAAATTATCGATCGCCTCGTTTATGATGCCTGCGTACGGTGATTCCGAATAATCCTTTTCCTCTTCAGGCACCGGTATCTCTATTTCCAGAGTGCGTATGCTTTCTTCAATCTTTGTCTTGTTGAACACCACCCGTGTGTACACAACCGTGTCCCTCCCCGACTTCACCTTGTCGGTGACCTCATAGCTCAGTATGAAAGTCCGGCTTATATCGTACATGTAGGTGTTCAGCGTCTTTCTGTTCACCTTCTCCGATTCTTCGCCGATGATTGCGGTTACGACCTTGGAGAGCGCATCCCTGAATGCACGGTCGAGCGCATCATCAAACTTACGCGCCTTACCGACTCCGTTTTCCACGACCTGCGCCGCACCTGGCGCTGTTTTTGCCGGTTTGGTTGCACACCCGTCAAAGAACAGTACAATGAGGAGCACGCACAGTATGAAAAGGAAAATACTTTTTGCTTTCATAATAATTCCTCCCGGTGAGTGAAATAGTCATGCACGAAGCATAATATAGCACACTTTGTTCCCCCTGCAGGGAAAAACGTATTCAAAACCTGATGTTCAGGGAGAGCTTTCCTTCAAACCCGGAGATATCCACTTTCTTCGTGCTTCCTCCGTCGACCTCGTAAATGTTGCTGCTGTCGCTTTTGATGTTCACCTCGTTTTTCGAACTTCCCGAGGTCTCTTCTATATGAAACGTCCAGTTCTTTATGGGGGTATAGAGCCGGTAGCCCAGTCCTATTCGAATCGAAGCCCCCGGGGAAATCCTGTACACGAGTCCCGTACTGCCCTTTATACCCACCGAAATGCCGTATATTCTGAGCGTCGGGTCGTCGTCGAAATAGATTCGTGTACCTTCGATGTCGAGATAATTCACACCTCCGGAGTTCCGTTCCAGCGCCTTTGCAAAGGTCGTCATGTACAGCAGACCGCACTGCGCCAAGAGCTCGACACTCAGCCGTCTCTTGTAAAAGCTGCTTCCAATCCCGATTTCCCCGATACCCCCGAAAAAGGGAAAATTTATCAGGGCAGTGAGATCTGCCACCCCGCTCAGCCGATAGCCGAGGCTCTTGGTGAATCTCAGTCCCGCATCCGGCGCCAAGCGCTTTTCTTTCTGATCCAGGGAAATGAAGTAGAACTCCGAAGAATACAGCGAATCATCCACAAGTGCGATACGATAATCGATTTTCGGTATGTCGACTTCCATCACGCCTGCCTGAAACCCGACCTGGGCACCGAACCTGGACACCTCGACAAGCTGGTCTCCTTCCGTGATCTTCTCCTTCTGCATGATTATGTGGGCTTGCGTGATCTCAGGATATACCTTTTTCGCCCTGACCAGGCCGGTTGGAAGCTCGACAATTCTTCCCGAGTGTCCCACCTCCTGTTTCGTCATGACCTCGAACTCATCACCCGGCTTCAACCCGAGGTTTTTTCCCTGCGCAAAAATGACCGTATCTCCTCTCACCTGGATGACACCGGAGCGTATCTTGAACGCTTCAAGCTGCCGTATCTTGAGCGGGAGTCCTGAAATTGCGTTTTCCACTGCCTTGCTGTTTGCCTTGTCGAGGTCCTCACTTTCCCCTGTTCCGGTGATGCGTATTGCCTCCTGCTGCGTCCCTTCCCGCACATCGACGAAGTTGATGTCTATGACGACGTCCACCGCATAGAAGCTCTTCACATAGATCACATTGTCCACGATATACTGTGATCTCTTTCTTCCCACACTGTAATTCGAAAGTAAGGGTAACACAACAATGAAGGAGTTGACGATTCGATCGAAATCTTCTCCCTTTATCACAAGTGTTCCGAACTTTTCGTCGTATGTGCCTGCTTCTTTCGCCTTTTCGCTCCGTATTTCCCGTATACGCTCTACAAAATCATCGATATCCCCCGTTTCTATCCGGTATTCCCCGTATCCGAGAACATTGAACCGTTTCAGGTTGATGAACACATAGTTAATCGATGATTCCGCGTATTCCAGAACATCATCGGGAATCGTGTACGTGGAATGAGTGATCCCAAAGATCGCAATATCCTGTTTTTCCGAGATCTCCGCCGCCTCGATCAAGAAAACCCCGCAGCAGAGAAAAATGAGGACAAGTCCGACTTTTTTCATCATACGAAGCATCCAAAGTTCAAACCGTTTAACCAATTATACCCCAAGTTCTTGACAGTTTCTTATAAATTTAATAGGTTTTCCTTTCATGGAGCGAATTTTTTCATACCGGCCTTATGCGTAACGAGCGATGAAAAAACCGATCATTCTGGTCCTTTTATTTCTCCTGATATCAACGCTTTCCGGATGCAGGGGCAGGGTTTCCCGGCCCGGTGCTCAGCGTGAACTTGTAGGGATCTTCCCCGGTGTTGTCAAAACCACAACCCCAAACCTCGTCGGCGGAAGGCGGGGAGGAACCTTCATCAGGGCCGACATCCGGGACTACGATACGTTTAATATCGTGACGACCCGGTCTCAGTCCCTGTACGGTGTTTTAAAACTCGTGTTCGAGGGGCTCCTGCGGGCCCACCCGGTAAACGGAAACATCGAGGGCTGCATCGCAAAGGACTATTCCGTGGTGAACAACGGGACCTCCCTTGTGCTCAACCTCAACGAAAACGTCTTTTTCTCGGACGGCACGCCGTGCACTGCGGACGACGTCGTTTTCACATTCGAGGAGATCTATTTGAATCCCGATGTGGACACAAAGAAAACAGACCTCCTAAAAATCAGAGACAGGGCGGTTGGCCTGGAAAAAATCGGCCGGCACACAATCCGATTTGACCTTCCCGTGCCCTACAGGCCCTTTCTCTACACGCTCGCGCATCTTGAAATCCTCCCGAAACATATCGTTGAACCGATCATATCTGCCGGAGGCATCGAGGCATTCAACAGCGAGTGGGGAAACATGCGAAACGGAATCGACTCCGTTACAGGGACAGGCCCCTATTATATAAAAGAGTATGCAAAAGGTGAGTATATCCGTCTTGCGCGCAATCCCTATTACACCCTTCGGGAAGGAGGCGAATATTTCGAGGGCATGCCCTATCTCGACGAAATCATCGAACTGCTCGACATCGACAATGATACTGTTCTTTTGAAATTTCAGATCGGTGAAATCGACTTCTACGACGTGAAAGACATCGACATTTCGAGCGGCGACTTCGAAACCCTCATGAGCAACAAGGCCGAAGGGAATTACCGTATCTACTCTGCAGGTCAGACATTGAAAAGCAATCACTTCCTCGTTTTTAATCAAAACCACGACGCGATCGCAAATGAGAAACTGCTGTTATTTCAAAGTGCCATTTTTCGAAGAGCCGTTTCCAGCCTCATCGACAGAAACCTCATCAGGGACTCGGTGTACAGAGGATATTCATATATCGAAGGATCTCCTGAACGAAACGGCTCGCCGTTCTACACTCCGGTGACACCTCTCGAATACGACCCACAGAAAGCGCGCGAAAGTTTTTCCCGGCTCGGGCTTTTCGACCGGAACGAAGACGGGTTTTTGGATCTTACTTCCGGTAAACCGTTTACCTTCTCCATACTCACAAACGAGGACAATCCTTTCCGGATAAAAATGGGAAACATCATCACCGAGAGCATGAGGGAAGCGGGAATTAACGTGCATTTTTCTTCCGCAGGTTACGACTCCATTGTGACAAAGCTCCTCGACACCTTCGAGTGGGATGCGGTCATCATCGGATTCGAGGGAAGTATCGAACCGAATGATGAATCATGGATCTGGGAATCGAAAGGACCGCTTCACATCTGGGCACCCTACGGACAGAGACCGCAGACGCAGTGGGAGAAAAGGATCGATGAGCTCTTTGCACTGGGGAGAACGGCATGGGACTACAGCACGGCGAAAGGATACTATGAGGAGTACCAGCACATCGTAGCTCGTGAACTCCCCATTATCCCCATCACCGTGCCGGCGGAACTGTACGGGTTCAGGAAAGGGTTCGGGAACATCGTTCCGTCCCCCGTCACCTATAACTCGGTTGGTTTGATGCCGTACATCTTCCGCACCGATCATGAGTGATCGAGCTGAGGCAATTACCAGCCTTTTACCTGAAACAGTTCACGGGAGAGCACGTCGATTGCGCTCAGCTTCCCGAAATAGAAAAGCCCCGTGTCAATGCAGATAAGCTTGTCGCGAAACAGCACGTCGGCAAGAGGGGTATGCCCGCACACAACAGTTTTCTCCCAGTTGAGGTGCTCTGCATAGATATGATCTCTCGTCCATAAAAGATCGTAGGTGTTCCATTTTCCATCATAAACGGATACGTGGGGATCAAGCCCTGCGTGGCAGAAAAAATAACTTTCCGATTCCACAAAGTCGTATAGTTCATTGAAAAACGCGATGTGACCCTCGGGAATAAATTTCATCACTTCCCGGAGACGCTCGTTCCCATCCCAAAACGTCGCCAACCGGAGTACATCCTGACGACTCATTCCGTAACTTGCCAGTGTGTGGGCACCGCCGTTGTACATCCATGTATCGATATCCTGAATATGAGCAGGAAATCCGAGTGCGCCCAGCATCATGTCTTCGTGGTTTCCCTTTAAAAAGGCAGTGTTCTCATGCACTTGCTTCACGTGGAGCAGCAGATCAACGACCGATTTCGAGTCAGGCCCTCGGTCGATGTAATCCCCGATGAATATGATGAAGTCGTCGTCACTGGGTTCGATGATTTCGAGAAGTGATTGAAGAGGGCCTGGATGGCCGTGTAGATCGCCGATCGCAATAAGCCTCCGATAGATTCGTTCGTCTATGCGTTTGTATTTAGGAAGGTTCGGGGCCATGAATATTATGTAACCAAAATAAAAGATAAAAACTTGATTTTCAATACACAATTGTTATTATATATACTTCTGTGTGCTTTGAATAACATTTGTTTTTTCAGGCTGAAGAATGAACACAGAGATTGTTGTCGGATTTTGCAACGATAATAATACACACTGTCCGTACCAGTCCGTGTCGACCTGTATCAGGACAAGCACCCCCTGTACTCTCTGTCACTCCATGAATAGGGATATTTCCCTCCTTATCACACGCTTAAAAGGGGCCAGGGAATCGCTCGACGTCGGGCTTGCACTTTCTCCCGCAGCGGACCCGGTTCCTTATGAACCGTATAAACATGCGGGGTTTCATGTTTTTTTTCAGAAAGGCGCTTCGGAAAGCGAGCGGATAAAAAGCATATTCAACGAAGCGGTCTGTCGGGGATACGATTCTGTTGTGCTTCTGTCTCATTGTGCGCCGAATCTTCCTCTACACTACCTTGAAAGCGCGCTCCGTGAACTCAGGAATGGGGTCAGTCTTGTGCTGGGACCCTCGGAGAACGCGATGTTCTACCTCATCGGAATAAAGAAAACACTCTATGAAAGAATATGCTTCGATGGGGTATTCGGCTCGTTGAGCTTCGAAAACCTTTCCATGAGGGATACTACGGTAAAAACAATGCAGGATTACTGCAACAACTTCTCGATTTTACCAACATGGTATACACTCAGGTCAATAGAAGACCTGAAGAAGTTCCTCAGGGATTCGACCCGGGGAGTAGGGTGGAATGCACGGTGGACATACCAGTTCGCCCAGGGAATCCTCGGCTGACTGCGCCCTTTGCACGGAGTGCACTTTTTTTGTTGTTATGATTTTTATACACTGCTATGTTCAATAAAACATCTCGGGAGCTTTGCCATGCATGACGTTACCATTATCGGGGGAGGGGCTGCGGGGCTCACTGCAGCTATCTATGCAAAACGTGCGGGGATGGATGTCGTTGTTCTCGAGAAGATGGGTGTGGGTGGCCAGATCATCCTCACAGACACCGTTGAAAACTATCCAGGATTTGACAATATAAGCGGACCGGATTTGATGGAAAAGTTCGAAAAACATGCCCAGAAATTTGGTGTGGAGATCGACTACGAAGAGGTAAGTGAAGTGCGGTTCGGAAATAAATCCCACACCGTCGTAACGGATGGGAATGAATATGATTCAATCGCTATCATCGTGGCAAGCGGGTCACAACCGAGAAAATTGAGAGTTCCCGGTGAAGACAAGTTCATAGGAAGAGGAGTATCCTACTGTGCCGTGTGTGACGGTCCGTTTTTCAAGGATAAAGAAGTTGCCGTGATCGGAGGCGGCGACGCAGCGATAAAAGAGTCGATTTACCTTACACAGATCGTTAAAAAGGTGACAATCATACACCGAAGGGACGAGCTTCGTGCCGAAAAGATGCTTCAGGACCAGGCGTTTGCAAATCCAAAGATCGAATTCATCTGGGACCACGTTGTCGAGGAAATTAACGGTGAAGACTCATTTCAGGGTATCACCATCCATAATGTGAAGCACCCGGAGGAAAAGAGGTTTCTTGAAAAAAGCGGAGTTTTCGTGTATATCGGCCATATACCGAATACAGGATTCATAGATGTGGAGAAAACCTCTAACGGACTCATAAAAACCGTTGCCTGCTTTCTGGAGACATCGGTGCAGGGAATATATGCTGCGGGAGACTGCAGGGACACGTGCCTTCGGCAAATCGCAACGTGCGTCGGCGACGGAGCTCTTGCAGCCTTCAACGCAGGTGAATACGTGGAAAAAGTAAAAAGCGGGCACATCTGAGATTTTTACTGGAAGCATTCCATCTCGTTTTCCATCTTATCCTCACGCTCTGCGCTGTAAAGCACAGATTCTCGGCAATCCATTTAACCGTACGATGGGTACAATGAACGGGTGATACCATATCTGAACGGTGGAGAGGGTAATGCAAAGGCTGGTTATTGTTTTTCTCGTCGGCACAATCGGTATCTGGAAAGCCGTTCCCACGGGTTTTTTGCTGAAAGTCTCACCCGTTGCCATCTTTTTTATGACTGTCCTGGGGGCGTCAATAGGAGTGTTGACTATCTATACATTCGGCAAATGGATCAAATCTTACATCAAAAGAAAAAAAGACAGAAGGAGGCTCGGGAACAAACAGAGCAGAGCCAGAAATCTATTCGAAAAGTATGGCGTAATCGGATTTGCTCTGCTCGGTACGATCCTGATGGGCCCTCAAATAACTATGGCAATGGGGCTCATCATTGTAAGAACTCAAAAAAAACTCTTTCTGTGGATCGTGATCGGCATCGTCGCATGGACGGGGGCGCTGACAATTTTGGCGGCCCTCGGTATAGAGTTATTCACAAAATTGTCGCTGTTTTCGCATCCGAAGAGTACATCTTGAGCCTGAAGGCTTTTTTTATCATCAGGTCTATCAACCTCTGCGGGATAAAAGCCTTGAAATAATACTTCCACCACGCATTCCATGAGACGATATAACGCAGTTTCGGGTTTCTATCAACGGCTGCGCGTTCGATCATTTTTGCTGCGAAAAAAGGTGAAGAAGCCTTTCTTCGGTGCCGCGCGACCAGATAATCCGCCCGATTGAGCAGGTGTGTGTAGTAGGCATCGCTCATTTTTAGATATGACCGTGCTTCCTCTACCGTGGTGTCGAATGCACCTGTATTCGTTGTACCGGGGATTACGAGAATCACTCTAATACCCAATGGAGCAAGCTCTATGCGGAATGCATCTGTGAGCAGTTCCATTGCCGCCTTCGACGCGCTGTAAAGCCCTCCCATGGGCACGGCTAATCTGCTGTTCACACTGCTTATGTTGATAATACGGCCTTCTCCCTGTTTTCGCATGATCGGAACTACAAGTGTGCAGAGCTGAAAAGGTGCGAATACATTTACCTCGAACTGGGCACGCACATCATCACGCGTAAGATATTCTGTAGGGCCGCTCTTTCCGTAGCCCGCGTTATTTATAAGAACATCTATTCTCCCCCATTTTTGCATCGTGTTTTCAACAAGCTCCTGCGTATGTACCTCTTTTGCAAGATCGGCGGGAAAAACGAATGCATTGCCGCCGTTCGATACTATTCTTTTTGCAACAGCTTCCATTCGTTCGGCGCGGCGCGCAGAAAGAACGACGGAAAACCCTCGTAATGCGAGGCGCTCTGCTGAAGCTTCCCCTATTCCTGAGGACGCCCCCGTGACAATTGCCACTCTTTTCATTTCCATCTCCATCGATGTTCTTGGAATGAGAAGGGTTGGTGTTACAGACCGATGTACCCCCCCCCTGTCACGTGGGAAATCTTCCCTATGTTCAAAATGTGTATTTTGAATTTGATAACAAGAAAACGAATCATCTGTTGTTCAGTTCGAGAATAAGCTCCACCTCTCCCCTGCTCATCTTCGTTACCTTGCATATCTCCTGAATAGTCCACTTCTGATCAAAGAGGGTAAGTACTGTTTTCACCTTGCTTTCCGCCTCGCGGGAAAGTACCGCGGGTTTTCTGCCATCGTTTCCCTTTCCGCTCACGGAAGCCCGAGGGACATTTGCACCTTCGGTGTAGCTCTTCAGCTCGTCAGTGAGACGCTGTGCATTTGCAGAAAGAGTGGTGAGGCGAGACTCCGTTCGTGCGATCCATTCACGCGCACTCTGGAGCTGCTTTGTACGCGCCTCTATATCCTGCACAAGTGCGTCCATTGTTTTGAACCGTTCCAGCAATTCCTCGATCCTCTTTTCGTTCCCGCCCAGCGCAGCAGTTTTATCTTCGATTTTCGATATCCGCTCCTTGATATCCTCTTCTATTCCCTTGATTTCATTGAAGTTGTCCTTAAGGATCTCTGTCCTTTTTTCCAGGTTTGTGATGAACTCCTTGGTCTTTGAAATCGTCTCAATCGAAAGCTCGATATCGGATTCCTTGCTCTTTAAATCACTCGCCTGCCGGTTGAGCCTTTCGAACTGTTTTGAGAGGTCACTGATTCCTGATTCTATAGTATCAAGCACTTCCCGTTCCTTTTCAATGAACTGGATTTTCTCCTCTACGACCGATATGAGCCCGATCGCCTGCTCGGCGTTCTTCGCGATGTCGGATACCATCTTTTTTTCGCCCTTCAGATGCCGTACTTTTGCGGAAATATCCCCTTCATCTTTCTTGAGATTTTGTATCAGCTTTCGCAGAGCCATGACATCCTTTTTATCTTCCTTCAGCTGATCGAGTATTTCCGACAATTTGTCAATGTCCCCTTCAACCTGCTCCTTGAACTTGAAGGCCTTTTTCAATACAGCCGATTCTTTTTCAAAACTCGCGATTCTTTTCTCCACCTCATCGACCCGTTTGTTGATTTTCTCCCTTACCTTATCGGCCTCCTCGCTAAACAGGCCCATCTTCTGTGACGCCTCTTCATGAGATCTTTCCATCTCCGCAACGGCATCCTTTGTGATCTGATCCATGAGCTCAACGATCTCTTTTTCCTTGTCTGCGACATGACTCCTGTGCGCTGCAAACACCTGATCGATTTCCTCTCTGTATGAGAGCAACGAGTCGTTCACCTCATTTACCACATCATCCTTCATGTTCCTCACAGACTGGCGTACCCGTTCCATTTCATCGTTTACGTCGGAAATACTGTACTTCGCCTTCTCGAGCATCTCGTCACCGGTTTTTAGATAACTCGTTTCCATATCTCGAATATTTTTCTCAACAGACCGCAGCGTTTCCTCTATCCTGTGCTCTACGATCTGACCGATATCGCCGATTTTTTCGTTTATCTCCTCAATTCTTCTTTTCAGCCCCTCGAGATCGCTGTTGTACCTGGAGATGATATCCTCTTTTTCCGCCTTGAATACTTCTTTCAGCTCGTCGAGCTCTTTCATCAGCTCCTGTCGCGCTTCATGTTTGACATCACTTACATTCTCAATTATATCGGCTTCGCGGCTTTTCAACCTCTCCTCCGAACGCTCGATGGACTCATCGATTGTATGCAGTAACGTATTAATCTTCTCTTCATGGGCTTCGATCTCTACGAATATTCCCCTGTGCGTGGAGTATTCCTTCTCCACCTCCTCCCGGTGATCACTCAGAGCTTCATTTACCTCCTGCATCACCTCATCCTTTACACTTCTCACGGTACCCCGTATCGCCTCGATCTCATCTTTGAGCTCTAAAAGGGTTCCCTTCGTTCCTTCGATCATCTCATCACCGGTTTTCAGATAACTCGTTTCTATCTCCCTTATGTTTGCCTCAACCCCTTTCAAAGTTTCATCGATCCTTTTATCAACATGCTGATTGATATCAGCGATTCTCCCGTTTATCTCCTCGATTCTGCCCTGCACTCCATCGAGGTCTTGAGAGTATGCGGTAATGATCCTTTCTTTCTCCTCTCTGAACATGTTTTTCAGGCTTTCGAGTTCTTCCAGCATCTCCTCCCGTGCCTCAGCCTTTGCGGAGTTTACATGTGAGAGCATATCCGCCGCTTGGTTCCTGAAACTTTCTTCAGAACGGTTGAAGGATTCTTCGACAGATTGAAAGAACGATTCAATCTTTTTTTTGTCTGCCCTGAGTTCTTCGAGGCTGTATTTGAGCCCTATGTATTCCTTTTCCACCTCTTTTTTATGAAGGGAAAGAGTTTCATTTACCTCCTTCAGCAGCTCATTCTTCACATTGCGTACTGATCCCCTGATGGCCTCTATCTGCTTCGTAAGAGAGCCGAGATCCTTTTTCGTCCCTTCGATCATCTCCTCCCCGTTTCTCATGTAATCGGCCTCAATCCGCTTGACATTTTCACTGGCAGCAACAACAACCTCTTCAATCTTTTCCTCGATTTCTCCATGTATTCGGTCAAGCCTTTCGCTGATACTTTCCATCCCTCCCCGCAGTCCTTCAAGATCTGTTTTGTACCAGTCGACGACCCGCTCTTTTTCTTCCTTGAACAAAGATTTCAAGTTTTCAAGCTCCCGAATGAGCTCCTGGCGTGCTTCTATTTTTACTTCGTTGACATTCGTGAGCAATGCGTCTTCCTGTACCTTTATCTTGTCCTCTGAACGGGAAATTGAATCCTGCATCGATTCGAGAAGCGTATGCAGTTTCTCCTCCTGAGATGCGAGCTCGGCGGTCGAATTTTTGAGAATCTCCTGAACTCTTTGCACCGCACTCTCTCTTTCTCTGACAAACGCCTGCTCTGTCACCCGCTGCAGGCTCTGTATCTTGCCTTCGATTTCCGGCTCATAATTCAGATAGACCGACTCGATCCGCTCCTCAATCATCTTCTGCCCGCTGTTGGCGATGATCTCGAGATCACCGATTTTTCCATCGAGATCGGCGATGCCCGCCTCGTACTGCTTCAGCTTTTCAACAAAGGCATTCCCAACCGACTCAGATGCAGATTTGACTGCTTCCTCGACGCGATCGTTGAGTTGGGTTATCTGTGCCCGCGTGTGCTGAAGCCGTTCTTCAATCTTTCCAACCAGTTCATTCTTTTCCCTGCTCACTCCATCCCTGAAGGAGGTGATGACCTCCTGAACAGCTCGATTTTGATTCTTGAACTCCGTTTTTATATGCACGAAAATGGTTTTGAACTCCTTCTTGTAGCCCTGGAGCTTTGCGTTGATTTCCGACACAATGGGTTTTATGAGGAGGAGGTTTTTGTTCGCGACATCGTTGATTTCCTTGATGATGCGTTCTTTCAGTACATCGGCTTCGGTTTCATGAGAGCGAACCCTGAGGTGCAGTTCTTCACCGAACTTCTCTGTCTGTTTATCCACCTCATCGAGAAGAGAATTTGCCCTCCCCTCGAGCCGTGTAAGATAGGTGGACAGGTCCTTGGACCTCTCTTCGATTTTCTGGAAAATCGACTGCTTGAGCCCAGCCACCGAAGAATCGAGTTTTGACACATACCGCTTAAACTCATCCTCTGCCCTTCTCAGAAATATCTGAATGGTCTCTTTCCCGTTCTGCTCGATTCTCCCGTGCATCAAGTCGATATCGTTTTCCACCGACTCGATCCGCTTTTCGACGGCTACGAGCGCTTCTCCTTCGATTGACGAGAGGTTTGTCTGGAGCTCTTCGATCGACCCTGTGAGATCGTCTATCCTTCGTACAACGGTATCCAGCAGATCTTCAGCGTTTTTCCTGAATGTATCAAGCTCCTCACCCTGTGCTGTCTTCATATGTTCGATGTTTTCTCTGTACTCACTGACGATCGGCATGAAAATCCCTCGAGCTTCATCAACAACCGATTGTTTTACCTCCTCAAGTGCGTGCTGCGTTTTCACACGTACTTTTTCCTCGATCGCGGGAACCGACTGTGACACATTCCTGATGGCTTTCTCGTGAGTTGCGAGATCGATCCCCATTTTTTTTATCCGTTTCGAGAGCTTCTTCAGGGAAGGAAGATTCTGCACGAGGGATTGTATCTCTTCAGTGACGTCTGTCTTCACACGCTTCAGCTTTTCGAGTTCGAGCTTTATGAGGTCGAGCTCGCTTTTTTCTCCTTTCATGTTCAGGAGACTCGATTTCATGCTTTCATCCGCCATTTCGATGCGTGCGAGTATCTGCGTTGCCTTCATGAGTCCGTTTTCAAGATCGTGAAGGTTTCCTGAGAGATCTTCTTTTTTCTGCTGAACATACTCGTTGAAATCCACGGAGAGCTTTTCGGCATACCGCTTGAATTTGTTGAAATTGATCGTTCTTTTATCGATTCGCCGAAAAAACAGAATGAGCATGAGGGATATAAAAATGGTCAGAAACGGCCAGACGTTCATGCTCCCCTCCCCACCGTGCGTGTGAAATCTATTTTTACTCTATCGCCTGACCTATAAAATGTCAAACGATTTTCCCCATACGAAAAGACCCTGCAGTGATGGTGTACACACCACCGCAGGGTCGCAATCTGCGATTTCTTGAATATCCTACATTGAAGCGAGGTGTTTGTACATCTCATACCGTTTTCTGGCGTCCTTTTTGGCCTGCTCAAGGAACTTGACCGCGCGCTCCGGATTCGTCATCTTCAGTGCTCGGAAACGGATTTCATTATACATGTAGTCTTCGATGTCGATCGACGGTTCCTTTGAATCGAGAATGAGAGGATTCTTCCCTTCTTTTTCGAGCATGGGATTAAATCTGTACAAAACCCATGCGCCTGACTCAACTGCTAGCCGCTGTTCATCCAGCCCTTTCATCATGTTGATTCCATGCGCGATGCAGTGGGAGTAGGCGATAATGAGACTCGGACCGTCGTAGGCGTCTGCCTCATTAAATGCCTTTACTGTCTGATTCATGCTGTATCCCATAGCGACCCGTGCGACATACACGTTTCCGTAGGTGAAAGCCATAAGCCCGAGGTCCTTTTTCGAGAAAGGCTTCCCTGCTTCTGCGAATTTGGCAATCGCGCCAAGAGGTGTGGACTTCGACATCTGTCCTCCCGTGTTGGAGTACACCTCGGTATCAAGAACGAGTGCGTTGACATCCCGTCCTGAAGCGAGCACGTGATCAAGCCCACCGTATCCTATGTCATAGGCCCACCCGTCTCCGCCAAAAATCCACACCGACCGCTTGATGAGATAATCAGAGAGACTTGCGAGAAGCTTGAACTCTTCACTGCTTTTCCCCTTGAGAGCCTTTTTCAGTTCACCGACACGCATCCTCTGCGCTTCTATCCCCTCTGGAGAAGTCTGATCGGCATCGTGAATCGATTTGAGCAGCTCATCGTCGAGTCCGCTTCCTTCCTCTTTCAGAAGTTTTTCGATGATTTCAAGCGCATGCACGCTTAGTTTATCGGAAGTCAGCCTCATGCCAAAACCAAACTCCGCTGCATCCTCAAACAGAGAGTTTGACCACACCGGCCCTCTACCGTCTTTTCTCTTCGTGTAAGGGGTTGTCGGAAGGTTCCCTCCATAGATGGAGGAACAGCCCGTTGCGTTTCCAATGACCGCTCGATCCCCGAAGAGCTGTGACACGAGCTTCACGTAGGGAGTCTCACCGCACCCTGCACACGCACCTGAAAACTCGAACATGGGAGGGAGAAGCTGAGATCCGAGTATCGTCGTTCTCGACATGAGAGAACTATCACTGTCAGGAAGATTGAGGAAGAACTCCCAGTTTTTTACCTCCTGCTCTCTGAGCGGGATCTGCGGCTGCATCATGAGTGCTTTTTCCTCGGTCTTTTGTCCATCCACTCTCTTCACCCCCGGACAGATATAGGCGCATACACCGCACCCTGTGCAATCCTCCGGTGCGACCTGAACGGAAAATTTGAGCCCCTTCATTTTCTTTGCCCTTCCGTCAGCGGACTTAAACGCCGAAGGTGCTTTTTCGAGGTGCGACGGATCGTAAAACTTGATTCTGATCGTTGCATGGGGGCAGACCAGGGAACACTCTCCGCACTGTATACACAGATCGGGATTCCATACAGGAATCTCGTCAGCAACGTTGCGCTTCTCATAGGTCGTCGTTCCAGTGATGTACGTCCCGTCGTCGGGCAGGAGAGAAACGGGAATACTCGCGCCATTTCCCGCAATTATCTGCCCTGTGACTTTCTGTACGAATTCAGGAGCCTCCACAGGCACGGACGGTTTCATGTGAAGGGTGCTCGTAGCTTTGTCGGGGTAATCGACTTTTTCGATACTCTCTATGGCCCTATCCACAGCTTTCATATTCATATCAACGATGTTTTGTCCCTTCTTCCCGTAGGTTTTCACGATTGCATCCTTGATCAATTTGATTGCCTGCTCCTTGTCAAGGACGCCGGAGATCAGAAAGAATGCCGTCTGCATGATCGTGTTGATGCGTGCTCCGAGTCCGAGCTCATGTGCGATCTTCATCGCATTGATGATGTAGAAATTTACCTTTTTTCGCAGTATCTGTTCCTGAACCTCTACTGGTATCTTGTCCCATACCTCCTCTTTTCCATAGGGAGAATTTAATAGAAATATTCCGCCCTCTTCCAGTTTCGAGAGCATATCGTATTTCTCGAGAAATGAAAACTTGTGACAGGCCAAAAATCGTGCCTTGGAAACCAGATAGGTGCTCCGTATTCTCTCTTTCCCGAAACGGAGGTGAGAAACGGTAACTGCTCCTGCTTTTTTCGAATCATACACAAAATAGCCCTGAGCATAGTTGTCTGTGGACTCTCCAATGATTTTGATCGAGTTCTTGTTGGCTCCCACGGTGCCGTCCGAACCGAGCCCGTAGAACAATGCGCTGTGCACCCCTTCCGGTTCTGAATGATAATTTTCATCCCATGGAAGGTTTGTAAAGGTCACGTCGTCGTGAATCCCCACAGTAAAGTGGTTTTTTGGAGTTTTTTCCTTGAGGTTTTCCAGCACGGATTTCGCCATGCCTGCGTTGAACTCGGCAGATCCGAGACCGAAGCGCCCTCCGACGATTGTTGGGTATTCGGAAAACGGTACCGACCCCTCACTCATCTTTTCGCCGATTGCAGTACGGATATCCTCATAAATCGGCTCTCCGATAGCCCCAGGCTCCTTTGTTCTGTCGAGAACGGCTATCGCCCTGACTGTCGTGGGGAGCGCATTGACGAACGCTTCGATGTTGAAGGGCCGGTAAAGCCGTACTTTTATGACTCCGACTTTTTCACCCTTTTTCACCTCGTGCAAAACGACCTCTTCCATCGCTTCCGCACCGGTACCCATGAGAACGACAACCCGGTCCGCGTCTGGCGCGCCCACGTAGTCAAAGAGATGGTAGGATCTCCCCACCACCTGTGCGAACCGGTCCATATATTCCTGCACGATCCCGGGTGCTGCCGCGTAATAGTTATTTACCGTTTCCCGTGCGGTGAAAAACACATCAGGGTTCTGTGAGGTTCCCCGAATGCGGGGATTTTCAGGATTCAGCCCTCTCATCCTGTGTGCAATGACATATTCGTCGTCTATCAGCGCACGCATATCTTCGTATGAGAGCTGTTCGATCTTTTGAATCTCGTGAGAAGACCTGAATCCGTCAAAGAAATGCACGAACGGTACACGCGCTTTCAGGCTTGCCGCCTGTGCTATGAGTGCTAAATCCATGATTTCCTGAATCGAACATGAAGACAACAGCGCAAACCCCGTGGCCCGCACTGCCATGACATCGGAGTGATCCCCGAATATGCTAAGAGCCTGGCATGCAACCGAACGCGCAGTTACATGAAATACGGTGGGACAGAGCTCACCTGCAATTTTGTACATGTTCGGTACCATGAGAAGAAGGCCCTGTGAGGCGGTGAAGGTTGTGGTGAGAGCTCCTGTGGTGAGCGCACCGTGCACAGCCCCTGAAGCACCAGCCTCAGACTGCATTTCTGTAACCGAGGGAATTGTTCCCCATATATTCTTTCTTCCCTTCGCAGACCAGGCGTCTGCGAGCTCTCCCATCAAAGAGGAGGGAGTAATGGGATATATCGCGATGACCTCGTTTGTCGCGTGTGCAACATATGCGGCTGCTGTGTTCCCGTCCATTGGCACCATTTCTCTTTTCATTCTTCATTCCCCTTGAACTGTTCTTGTAGCACAATTGTACTAATTTTTCTCTTCAACATCAAGTGAATTACTGAGAACGCCCGACAAGGCCCGCGTTCCCGAAAGATATGTCGTGTGGAAAATCATTCACTGCCGGTTTTGGCTACACAGGAGGTTCCTGCTCTTTGGTGAGGTACTTCACAAGGGTGAGCCTATTCATCCTATTGTTCGTGTATTCGTAGTGGATCTCGTCCATCATTTCACGCATTATGAACAGCCCTAAACCTCTTTCTTGCGAGCCCTCGAAGTGCTCGTCGAGGTCGACCCGCTCCTGTTCTATGGGGTTGAAACGAATCCCTTCGTGTTCGTATACGACGATGAACTTGTTGTCCAGGTTGCGGCACTCGATGGTGAAACCTTTGTCTACCTTGTCTCCAAGCGAGTGCTCTATGATGTTGGCGCTCCACTCATCGCACGATATTTCGATCTTGGTGATATCAGACTCTTCCGCACCCGATGCCTTCGCCATTTTTGATATAAAATCTCTCGCTTTAGCGAGATTCACAAGGTCGGATTCAAGAAAAATCGTCTCGCTCTTCATCTGAGGTTCTCCGTAGCCCACCTTTATCCCGACGCAACCTGTCCCTTCTCATCAACCGCGATGATTCCCTTGCAGCCGGAACACCTGAACTTTCCCGCCTTTGAGGTTTTCAGTTTTTTGCCGCAGTGCGGGCACTGAAAGATCAGCGGAAAAATCTGTGTGTTTTCGACCTTTGCGGGATTTACAGGAGCCCTTTCCTGTTCTTCGCCTCGCAAGAGCGCGAGAGCCCCATCAAAATCATACGCAATTTTAAAAAATTTCGTGAATCCGAGCAGTTGAAACACATCGAGGACCTTTTTCTGAAGACCGAAAAGAGTCATATCCCCCTTCTTCTGCTTCATCTGTTTCAAAAATGCGGTGAACGCCCCGATCCCCGTGCTACTTATATAGTTCAACCCATTACAGTTAAAGATTATGCTCTGAATCCCGGAATTGATGAGCGAATTCACATGGGACTGAAACTCCGGAGAATTGTAGGTATCGAGATATCCGTTCAGTATGAGCTGGATAGTATCACCACTCCCCCCGACCTGCATTGGGGTGATCTTTAATGAATCTTTGATAGTGATCTCTTCCATCCCTTGTTTCCCCTTCTCAATGCTTTCATTAGTATAGTGTAAGTATATATCAATTTCAAAACAAATACATGCATTTTTACTTGATCTTCATTACCGTGAGTGTCATGTCGTCGTACTGTTCCGCGGACCCGACGAACCGCGTGACGTCATCAATAATGAGATTTGCGATCTCCTTCGAATCCTTCCCTGCGAATCCCGGAATGATTTCCGCAAGCCGCTTCATTCCGTACTCTTCTTCTTTTTCGTTCCTGGCCTCGTGTACTCCGTCTGTAAAGAGGAAAATCAAATCACCGGGCATCATTGCGATGGGGTTCTCCTCCTCGTACTGTACATCAGGCATGACACCGATGGGAACAGAACCCGCGGGTGGATTTAAGAGAAAACACCGATTCTTGTCATGCTTGTACACCAGGAGGGGGCCGTACCCCGCATTTGTGTAGTGAAAATGCCGTGTACTGCCTTCGAATACCCCGAAAAGCAGTGTCGCAAATCGATCGCTCGAGATGTCGGAACTGAGCGTTTCATTCATCAGGGTCACAACCCTGGCAGGCTCACTCACACCAGAGTTCACCAGAGACTTGAATATCGTACGGATCATGATCATCATCAGTGATGCAGGAACCCCTTTGCCTGCGACGTCGCTCATGATGACTCCATATTTATCCCCATCGATCGCGAGAAAATCGTAGTAATCACCCCCGACACCCACCGCGGCCTTGTAGAATCCGTTGATACTGATCTGGTTGTTGTCTATCCCCTGCTGAGGGATCAGTTCCTGCTGGATGCTTCGGGCGATTTCAAGCTGTTCGTCGAGTTTTGCCTTTTCCTCCATCTTCTTCTGATATTCGAGAAGGCGCTCTGTCATTCTGTTGAACTCATCCGAGAGCAAACCGATTTCATCTCTCGCCTTTATATGTATCTTGTAGTCGAGTCTCCCCTGCCCGATAATGTTCGCCCCTTTTGCGAGCACCTTTATCGGCTTTATTGTTATGGTGGCCATGAGAATTGCACCAAGTATACCCACACAGATAGTGACCGCGGTGACAACCATAGCACTGAACAGGTTCTCTTTTCGTGCTGCCTCTATTGTCCGGAAGATGCTTTCCGTGGAATATCCGATCTCCACAGTTCCGAGAACTGTATCGGAAAAAACGACAGGTTTTACAAGCACATAGAGCTGAGCGAGGTCATCAGGGCTGTATGGGGGGTCGACCATTGTTGTTTTCTCTTGAGCAGCGCTCTTCAGGAGATCGCTTTCATGCACTTGTCCTCTTTCGTTTATGTCCGAGTGGGCAATCACCCTGTTCTCTGTGTCCAGTATAATGCTGTATTGAATGTCTTTGTTTTCCATTGTTTTCGTAATCACTGACAAAAGGAGGAGCTCGTCGTTGTTCAGGATCCCCTCCCTCGCAACATTGGTCATGTTCTCCAGCGAAAGCCTGGCCTTGTCCATCATCTGGTCGGCCAGAGCCCGTTTCTGGTTCTCGGTACTCACGTAACTCAAAACGCCGCTTATCCCAATCGTCAGTATCAAAATCAATGCGACTATGAGGAAACTGAACTTGAATCGAAGACCGAAGCGTTTCTTGCGAATTCCTGTCTCGTTTGTATTTCCTTCCATGGTTCCTCCTCCCTGCACGGAAAGTTTTTTCAATATGATGTCCATGGTCACAAAAAATGTAATAAAGAGAAGGCCGCCGAGAACAACATAGAGAGAAATGTTCAGCACAGGATTGACTTCAAAAGTTTCCCGGCTGAGGATCCAGGGCGGTGCCAGTTTCACGGTTTTCTGCTCATCAGGTTCCCGAGATATGGGATTGAGTTTAAACCGGAAGTGAGATGTGGGCCCCACGTTTCCCGCCCTGTCGACTGCTGCTACGTTAAAATACCACGTTCCCTCTTCCACAGACCTGTATTGAACTTTATTCGCCGTGGTGCGGACCCTTGGCCGCACGAGAGTCACCTTCTTCTTTGTCATGCTGTAGTTGTACCCTGCGACATCCTGCTTCGTCTTCTCCCACCGAAACAACGGGGAGTTTTCTGCGTAGAAATCCTCAGCATCGAGTTCGAGCGGGATTATGCTCGTGGCATGAGGCGGGGTGAGATCTGCGGTGAAGGAAACCGTCACCGTATCGGAGAAGTTACCTGCCCTGTCTTTTGCCCTGAGATGAAAATACACAGGACCTTCATCTCCGGTCGACAAGTTGATCTGTACACTCCCGGGCGAGAGATTGATGATCTCCGGTTCGGCTTGCTCTTCCCTGTTGAAGGAATAGGCATACCCTTCAAGTCCCGACGAATCATTAAGCTCTTTCCATCTGACGACAGTGCCGCTTTTTCCGATGTATCTGCTCTTCAGCGGTAAAAGACGTATCGGCGGCACAGTGGCATCGGGGCCAACAAACGCGATTCCTCTTTCATCGACCCAGAAAACGTACACCGAACCGTCTTTTTCTACAGGATTGTAGTGCAGAATGTCCCTTCCGGACCCGCCGATCGGGCCCGCTTCCTCCCATGTGCTTCCTGACTGAAACCGTTCCTTTCCGAAGGCGTCTCCGGTCCACGAATAGTACAGACGGTCATTTCCGTCTCTGCTGTCTATGTAGAAAACCACGAGGTCCTCGCCGCGGATGAAGACCTGCGGGTTTCTCGTATTTGAAGGCGGTACATTGATTTTGTTTTCATCCCCGACACGCCGGTGAAAACGGTCATAGTCTGCCCGGTAAATACCTGTTGCGCCCCCTCTGTCGCCTTCATAGAAAAGCGTGAACCCTGCTTCATTCATGAGGAGGGCCGGCCTCTTGTTTTCTCCTCTCGCATCCTCGATCAGTTTGAGCGGCGCAGACCACGATTTCCCGTTATCAGAGCTTGTCGAGAGATAGATGTTGAATATGGGCGTCTGCTCCTCAGTAAATGGACGCGACTGCCATACAATGTTCAGTTCCTCTCCAGAGGACCCCAGCACTGGAAAAAAAGAACCTGCGAACCCTTTCGCAACCTGTTTCGGCGCTGTCCACGTTTTGCCCATGTCTCTGCTCTGAATAAAGAAAAAATCGATTCGCCGCCCTTCACTTTCGATGTGATATAAGAGATAGATATTTTTGTTCGCAAGGAAGATTCGCGGCCTGAAACAAAAGTTTTCACCACTGACAAGAACTTCCTCGTCCTTCCATGTGCGGGCATTGTCCGTACTTTTCATCAGGTGAAGAGAGCCGTCCATTGTGTTCCACACAATAAAGGCAACCTCCTGTACGTAAAACACGTCGAAATGCGGGGAAAAGCCCTTTTTGAGCCTGATTTCGCCCACGGCGGATTTCGGGCTGCTGAACCTGCTCATGTCCTGTGTGGTGATGTACTGAATCTGCGCACCGGAGGAACTCTGTACAAGGTAAAAAACCATGATCGACTCTTCCACGTGTATCGGCTTCACATCGGACTTTATCACCTCCCCGGTATTCGTGCTGACATAACGCGGAAAATCCCAGTAATAGTGTGCATGGACGCGCACGCAAGAGAACATGAAAAGAGCGGTAAGACAGACGAAAACCCACAGAAGCATATACCTTCTCGCTGCGCTTTCCGGTTTCTTCCTCCATTCCGGAGAACATGACTGCATCATTACTGTTTTCTCACTTTTTATTTTCTTTAAATAATTATAAACCATAATCATGAATTCTGGTTAGCATCATACCCGAGCCGTTTTCT
>CAZOWM010000008.1:0-15443 GCA_964583615.1 uncultured Spirochaetota bacterium
CATTACTTTTTCTTTATCTAATGCAATTTTACCTTATTTTTCTAAACAAGTAGCTGAAGAAAGGAATTCTGAAGTAAAAAATACTTTTAACAAGTATTTGATTATATCATTGTGTATGTCTGTACCAATAATGAGTTTTATTTTCATTTTTTCAGAACCACTTGTTAAAATAATATTTCAAAGAGGGGCATTTTCTACTAGTGATACGAAATTGGTTTCTGAAGTGCAGACATTTTATAGTTTCATGCTTCCTAGTTATTTAGCAGGAATAGTAGGTGTAAGGCTTCTCTCGTCACTAAAGAAAAATCATGTTTTGATGATCATATCCGGTATCAATTTATTATCAAATATTATTCTTAATATTATTTTGATGAAATATTATGGGGTATCAGGTATCGCTCTTTCAACATCGCTGGTTTATCTGATATCCACCATTCTAATTTTTCTTTTTCTTATAAATATATTTGATACAAATATTTTCTCAAAGAAACTGTTGTTAATATTCTTTGTTTGGGTATTGTATTTTTTCATAAACTTTTTAGGAATAAGATTATTAAATCTGCCTCTACGATGTGTAATATGGGTTTTAACAAGCGCATTGAATATATATCTAGTATTGAAAATAAGTAAAATTAAAATAGGCAGTTCATTAAAAGGTATTCTGGAGAATAAATGAGGCAAGATAAGATTTGGAATTATTACCAGAATCAAAAAGTTGATTCATTTGCTGATGCACACGTGAGATTAAGTTATTTAGTGAAAATAATCGATAGAAAAGTGGGGAAGAAAACTCGTTTATTAAACATCGGTGTAGGTGATGGATTTATCGAAGATTTAGGAAAAGAAATTTTTACAGAAGTATGGTCATTAGATCCGGACAATAATGCGATAAAAAAACTTGAAAGAAGATTAGATATTAAGGGTATTGTTGGATATGCTGAAAATATGAATCTTCCATCAGATACATTTTCCGTAGTAACCATTTCTGAAGTTTTAGAACACCTGAATATTCATCAAATTAAAAAAGCGATTAACAATATTTATGATATTTTAGAGCCAGGAGGACTATTAATTGGATCAGTTCCTTTTAATGAAAATCTTAACAAAAATATTGTTGTTTGCCCTAAGTGTGGCGCTGTTTTTCATAGATGGGGTCATAACACTTCATTTACTTTGGAGAGTATGCATGAAACGTTGAGTCAAGTTTTCAAAAAGGTAGATGTGCAGTTGAAATATTTCTATTCTTGGAGCAGCCTCAATTGGAAGGGGAAAATTTTTTCATTTATTAAAAGATACTATTATTTTTTGGCATGCCGGGAAGAGGTGCGAATATCATATTCCAAGCTAGAAAGGAAGAGATTCCTTGCGGGTCACACTGATTATTTCTTCTTTGCAATCAGGAGGTGCAGAACGAATATTAAGCATATTGGCGAATAATTTAGTCAAAGATGGATATGAAGTAACAGTTCTTACATTAGATGAGAATAATAAACCATTTTATCCCTTAGATAAAAAGATTCATTTTATGCCACTAAATTTATATAAAACTTCAAAATGGTTTTTTCAGGGATTAATTAGAGGAATATATCGAATTATCATTCTTCGTAAAAAAATAAAACAATCCTTTCCAGATATAATAATAAGTTTTGGAGATAAAACAAATATTTTAACGATTATATCAAAATCAGGTTTGAGAGTTCCTTGCATTATTTCAGAGAGAATTGATCCAAGCCATTACAAAATCGGGAGAGTGTGGAACATACTTAGAAATAAACTGTATAGATATTCCGATTGTCTTGTTGTTCAGACTGAGAGTATAAAGGCTTGGTTTCTTCAGTACATAAAATTTAAAAAATCAATTGTGATTATACCTAATCCAGTAAGTATAAATGATAGAAATGAGACAGAAACAGTGAAGGGAATCCTATTAAATAATAAATCTAAGATTATTGTTTCCATGGGTCGATTGGTGTGGGAAAAAGGATTTGATCTGTTGATTGAAAGTTATTCGCGGATACAAAAAATATTTCCAGATTGGAAATTACTCATTTTCGGAGATGGCGTTGAGAAAGAAAATTTGAGATCAAAAGTTATTTCTATGGGCTTAGAGAATAATGTGTTGTTCGGTGGAGTAATTAAGAATCCAATATCTATTCTAAAAAGAGCAGATTTATTTATTCTGCCCTCACGTGTTGAGGGTTTTCCTAATGCATTATTAGAGGCTATGGCTTGTGGTTTGCCTGTAATCAGTTTCAATTGTCCCTCAGGTCCATCTGAGATAATTAAAAATGGAACCAATGGAATTTTGGTACCACCTGAAAATGTCGAAGAATTGACATATGCAATTGAAAATATGATTAGAGACCATAAGAAAAGAATAATGTGTGGAAATAATGCAAAAGAAGTTATTAAAAGATACGACCAAAGAAAAATTGTGAATGTTTGGAAAGATCTTATTAATAAAGTTATAAGTGAAAAAACAATTATTGCATAAACTAATTCTTTTCAATAAATAGTTGTTTCTTATGAAGAGGATGCTATAAAATTTATTCCGTTTACTGTAGATATGAAAAATATTTTTTTCCTAATTCGTTCTTTACATATAGGAGGAGCGGAAAGACAGCTAGTTAATTTGATTAAAAGTTTAGATTATGAGAGTTTCAAAATATACGTTGCTTATTTCTATGATGGGGGGGCATTAGAGGTCGATCTAAAAAATTATTCCAATGTATATATAATAAACTTGAATAAAAAGGGCCGTTGGGATTTATTTGGTTTCATTTTACGGCTCGTAAAAATATTAAATAGGATTAAACCAGACGTTCTTTATACCTGGCTTAATGGACCTAATATTCTCGGGCTTATCTGTGGTAAGATTTCAGGAGTACCATATATAATATGGGGGATTAGATATTCGAATATTGATTTAAAAATATACGGGTTATTTGCTCAATTTACATATTGGCTTCAAATTAAGTTATCGCGTTTCATAGATAGAATAATAGTAAACAGTTTCGCAGGTGCAACCTATCATAAAACAAGAGGCTTTCCTGGGGAAAAAATCCAAGTAATACAAAATGGAATAGACACTTCTTATTTTAAACCAATGCCTGATGAAAGAAAAAAGGTGAGGAAAGAACTCGGTATAGAAAAAAATGAGGTAGCAATTGGAATTGTAGGGAGATTAGACCCAGTAAAGGATCATCAAACATTCTTTCAAGCAGCATATAGATTTTGTGAAAAATATTCCGGCTGTAAATTTATATGCATCGGATCTGGAAATAAAGAATATAAAGATAAGTTATTTCAATTGGTGAATAATCTTAAATTAAATGATAAATTGATTTGGCTGGAAAATAGAGATGACATGCCGTCAATATATAATGCTTTGGACATATTAACCTCAACATCATTGAGTGAAGGATTTTCCAATGTTATTGCTGAGGCAATGGCATGTCAAGTACTCTGTGTAGCAACTGATGTAGGCGATTCTCGTGTTATATTAGGAAATTCGGGATATATTATTCCTAAACAAGATCCAAATAAATTACTAAATGCTTGGGAAAAAATTATTAATCTGCATTATGTTGATTTAAATAATCTAAAAAAAGCAGCGCGTGAGAGAATAATAAATTATTATGAACTGAAGAGATATCGTGATTTATTTATCAAAGTAATAAATCTCCATTAGAATTATCATTCTCTAAATACAAACAGATTTAAGCGATTGCAAGAGATTTTGTGCCGATTTAATATGGTGTCATAGGCCAACACCTTTTATATCAATACCACAATTATGTGAAAATGCGAAATATTCTTTTAATTAATTCTCTAGCTGGCGGAGGAGCAGAAAGACAGGTATCATCCATTTCCAAGTATTTGAAAATTCACAAAATATTTCTTTTAGAGAGAGGTGTAAAATATACAGTTAATTCTGATCTTGAAATTCTTCTTAACTATACATTTAAAAGTTCAATCATAAAAACTTTTCTGATTCCCTTCTACGCATTCCTTCTCGCAAGGAAGATTAAACAAAATGACATTATTGTGAGCTTTCTTGAACGTAGTAATTTTGTAAATATTTTCACTAAATTATTATTTAAATCTCATAAATGTATCATTTGTGAACGAACCTATCCTTCAATATCATTTCAAAATGGATTGAAAAAAATCAATAAAATATTTATTCGATATCTATACAGGTATGCAGACCAGATTATTACCAATTCATATGGAGTTAAGAGCGACTTGATGTCAAATTTTAAACTCAGAAAACAGAATATTAAAGTTATTTACAATTTTTTTGATGAGAAACGTATAACGCTTAATACAAGAGAGAATCTCGGAAGTATCGATCAAATATTTTTAAGTCCGACAATAATAAATATCGGGAGATTGTCAAAACCAAAGGGACAATGGCATTTGATACGTATTTTTGCTTCCTTGAAGGAGAAAATTGACAATTCAAAACTGGTTATACTGGGTGAAGGGCCTTTGAAAGATTATTTAATAAAATTATCTAGGAGTTATCAATTAAGAACATATTCAATTTGGAATAATGACATCATTGATGAAAATTATGACATCTACTTTTTTGGATTCCAGAACAACCCATTTTCATTTATCCACAAATCAACGATTTTTATTCTCACCTCTCTCTGGGAGGGATTTCCGAATGTTCTTGTCGAAGCAATGTTTTGTGGTGTACCTGTGGTTTCTACGGATTGTCGTTCAGGTCCAAGAGAAATCCTCTCTCCCAATTCAGATTTGCATCATCAGACTGAAAAAATGGAATTTGGAGAATTCGGGATATTATTACCCGCTTTCGACGGCAACGATTTTTTATCTGATAGTATGTTAACTGATAAAGAGCGATTATGGGAGGAATGCTTGGGGAAAATACTGAAAGATGAAGTACTATTGGAACGGTATAGAATATTGGCGTTAAAACGGGCAAAACATTTCTCTGATTTAAGTAAAATTCAAATATGGAATGAAATATTATACGGTTCATGAGAAAAATCGTATGGTTAAAAAAAAAATATTAATTGTTTCGAATACTGCATGGTCTGTCTATAATTTCCGATTAGGATTAATAAATCCCCTTATCGAGCAAGGGTATAAAGTTTTTGTTCTCGCGAAAGATGATGGATATGAGGCACGTGTTGCTGCTGAAGGTTGTTTTTTTATCTCCTTAAAAAATCTTGATAGAAAAGGTAAAAACCCCCTTAGGGAAATTAGTCTTTTTTTTAGAATGTTTCTCACCTTTAAAAGAGTAAAACCAGATCTCATCCTCAGTTTTACGATCAAACCAAATATTTATGGGGCGATTGCAGCAAAATTTTTGAAAATTAAATGCATCTGTACAGTTACCGGTTTGGGGTATGTATTTTTAAATAAAAGGTTTTTTACATACTTAGTCCGATTGATGTATAAAATTGCATTTCATTTTCCAGAAGAAGTTTTCTTTCAAAACACAGATGACTTGAATCATTTCATAAAATTGAGGATTGTAAACAGCTCAAAGACGAGGCTTGTAAGGGGATCAGGAGTGAATACGGAACACTTTACCCCTGTATTGTGTGATTCAGTGAAAAGGTTTAACCAAAAAATCTCTTTTCTATTCGTAGGTCGCATTCTATACGATAAAGGAGTCAACGAATTTGTTGAGGCCTCAAAAATTGTCAAGCAGCAATATTCAGAGACCGAATTTAATATGCTTGGCTCAATTGATAATCAAAATCCTTCATCGGTTCCCTTCAGCGAAGTAAAAAAATTAGAAGAGAATAACATAATTAATTATCTGGGATACGTAGAAGATGTCAGACAATATATTTGTGTCAGCGATGTTATTGTATTACCTTCATACAGGGAAGGGATTCCTCGAGCTTTAATTGAAGCAATGGCAATGGCAAAGCCAATCATTACGACAAATGTGGCAGGATGCAGAGAAGTAGTAGACGAAAATAAAAACGGTTATCTTGTACCTGTGAAGAATGTTCCTCTTCTTGCTGATGCGATGGTGAAGTTTATTGAACTTGATGATGCGAAGAAGCAAATGATGGGAAGAATCAGTAGGAAAAAAGCAATTTCTGAGTTCGATGAAAAGATTGTTACCCAAGCATATTTAGAAGATATAAATAGAATGTTTTCTGAAAATCATCAAAGGAATTAATAAGGCGTTCCTCGCCAAGAGGCGAATAATGCTAAATTATTTTGTCTACTTTGTTTTATCCATGGCGATATCATTATTAATTACTCCAAAAATAATAAAGATAACGAATAAGCATAAAATTTTTGATGAACCGAATTCAAGAAAGATACATAAAAAAACGATAAGCAGATTGGGCGGATTGGCTATTTTTTTGGCATTTATATTCTCATTTGTCGCTTTCAATATTTTTTTTGAAAAAGCGTTAAAACTTTCTTTTAATATTTATCTATATTCAATTGCACTTTCTCTTTCCTTTCTTGTCGGATTCATTGATGATATTGTGAATATTACAGCTCCTTATAAATTATTGTTACAAGTTATCACCGCATTTATTGCTTCACTTTCAGGATTACTGATAGATCAGGTGACCATATCGAAATTCATAACAATACGATTTGGTTATTTTTCATATATATTTACGATTTTATGGATAATTTTGTTTATGAATGCAATAAACCTCATCGATGGCTTGGATGGACTTGCATCCGGTATTATCGGGCTGGCATCGATTTTTATTTTTATCATAAGCATAATAACGAATAATATTTTTGTTTCTTATGTTTCTCTGATACTCCTAGGATCTATCATTGGGTTCTATTTTTATAATTTTCCCCCGGCTAAAATTTTTATGGGGGATGGGGGGGCGTATTTTCTTGGTTTTATGTATTCAACAATTGCCTTGATGGGCATAAAAAAAAGTTCGGTGGCTGTATTATTTATCATACCAATTGTGCTTTTAATCATTCCTCTCGTGGATATAATGATGGTAATTTTAAAAAGAATAAGGGGAAGAAAGAGTATATTGACTGCTGATAGAAATCATTTACACCACAGATTACTCGCATTAGGATTTACCGCAAAAAATATACTTTTTATCACGTATTTTTTTACAATCATACTTGGAGTGTTTTCTATTCTGATTGTGCTTTTACCGAAAGAATACGCATTCATTCTATTTACACTAGTATTTTTGATTGTGTTTTTTTCTTTTTCCTTGATCTATTTATTTGAAAAACAATTTCTAAACTCTAATGATAATAGGAATAGAAAAAAAATATTTCATTGAACACTAAATGAATCTCAAGAGTGGTAAGCAGAATATGATCGCGAAAATTGTTCAAGAGCTTAAAAACCATGGACTCAGACCAGTTCTTTTCTTATTGATTTTATTTTTTACATGGATAGGATTCGGAAATTATACTGCAGTAGTCATTACAATTGTTTTTATTGTATGCCTTTTTTTTCAGGACATACGAAAAGATATCTTTAAAGATAGGTTATTATTTTATGTGCTTATAATATTCAGTATAAACAATATTATTTCCGGTTTGTTTTCAATTAACAAATTCGAATCCTCCATTCTTGCCTTAATGTGGTTTCTCGTAATTTTTATTCCAGTATCATTTGCGCGGATTTCTGTAGATATGAATGAATCGTTTTTTATTGAGTGGATTGTTACTATAAGTTTTTTAACAAGTTTAATTATTCTTTTCTATTTATTGTTTTCCTTTTCGAAAACGCTTCTTACTTCTGGATTCATAATAAAAAGGCATACCTTTTATTTTCTTGGAAAAGCCTCCACTCCGGATACAATCGTAATGCTGAGTGGAATTGGATATGGATGGATTGTACAAAAGCAGGGGAAGAGATATAAATGGTTTGGTTTTGTGTATCTCCTCTTGTGCGTTGTATGCATGGTGGCGACCTATGATAGAGGGGGAATGCTTGCGATATTTGTTGTTTTGATTATTTTGCTCGGACATGACTACAAGAGGTTAATTCTTTTTTTTGTATTGATTGGAGTAATTTTACTTTTATCCTTTTATCTCACACAATTTTCAAGTTTAAGAAGGTTTTATGAGTTTTTTTATGCGAAGAATGTTCAGAATGCTTTGATTAATGGTCAACAGCTTGCAACCTTCAGGGGTGCGTGGGGGATGATAAAAGACCACTGGCTTTTGGGGGTGGGAACGGGAAACTTCCACGCGTTCATCAAAAAGTACGGAACAGGCCGTTGGTACACGTACGCGCACAATTTCGTGCTTCAGTTCTGGGCGGAAAACGGCCTGTTCGGGATGATTTTCGGCTGCTCGATTATCGGGCTCGTGGTGTACCGGTGGGCAAAGTCCTGGAAGCTCTACCGGTACAAGTATATTGCGCTCGGGGTGGGGGCAAGCTTCATCGGAATGCTCATCGGAAACCTCACAAACTCCACCATATGGATGATAAAGATCGCGCTCCCGTTCTGGCTTCTTGCAGGGGTGCTCAACGCGATCTATTATATCGTGAAAAATCAGACGGATGATTTTTTGAAAAATAGTCCTATGGATGAATTATAATGAAGAAGAGTAATGAAGAGTAATAAGGAAGGAATAATGTGAATTGATTGCCTAATATTATATATAGCTTAGGAAAATCTGCGGATCAAAGTAGGTGAAAATGAAAATATTCGTCACAGGCGGTGCGGGGTACATCGGAAGCCATGTAGTAAAGGCGCTTGGTGAAAAAGGCTACACAATTCTCGTATACGACAATCTTTCTACCGGCCACAAAGGCTCCGTGCTCTACGGGGACCTGATCGTTGGTGACCTTGCAGACACACGGCTTCTTTCAGAAACCATAAAAGAGTTCACGCCTGATGTGGTCATTCACTTTGCTGCCTCCATTCAGGTGGGAGAGTCGGTTCTGAACCCGCTGAAGTACTATGAAAACAACACAGTGAACACGGTCCACCTTCTCGACCTGCTCGTGAAAAACAGCGTCAGGTTTTTCCTTTTTTCCTCAACCGCAGCGGTGTACGGGATTCCTGAAAAAATCCCTGTACAGGAGGCCGCACCGCTCAAACCCATCAACCCATATGGGGCATCAAAAGTGATGACAGAGCAGGTACTGAAGGACCTCGATCATGCGGAAAAACATTTCTCATACATTTCGCTTCGCTACTTCAATGTCGCTGGCGCCGACCCGGGAGGGCGAATCGGGCAAAAGTACAGGGAAGCGACTCACCTCATCACCCGCGCGCTCAAGGCGGCGAAAGGTGAGCTTCCCGGGCTTCAGATCTTCGGCACGGATTACGACACTCCTGACGGGACCTGTATACGTGACTACATCCACGTAAACGACCTCGCGGATGCACACATCATCGCGCTGGAGCACCTCCTTTCAACCCAAAAGAGCGAGATATTCAACTGCGGGTACGGGCATGGCGCCTCGGTGAGGGAAGTTGTACAGAAGGTGAAGCGGGTGACAGGAATTGATTTCCCTGTTCAGGAAACCGGCCGCAGGCAGGGAGACCCGCCTGCTCTTGTCGCAGACAGCAAAAAGATAAAAACACGGCTCGGCTGGGTGCCCAAACATGATGATCTTCCCTACATCATTGAGACTGCCTGGAACTGGGAAAAATCGATTTAACGGGGGCATAGCCTCCGGCCGTGTGTAAAGGGCAATAAACCGCCCCCAGTGTGTGTAGAGTGCACGCCGCAACTCTATGCATGTGTACGGGACGTTCGTATTTTTCGTGCTAACCCCATAAAAAATGCCTGAAGGGGCAGTTTCGACCGTGCCCGTGAAATGGCATTAATATCCGAATAAATTTTACAAATTGTGATAAATTTAGTTATATACTATTATAAGAGCCCGGTTTGGGAAGTACGTATATATAAACGGGTTTCAACGAAAGGTCGGTATGCATGCCTGAAATCAATGACGAAATTATTGCCGGTATCTACCAGGAATATACCGATGCTCAGCACACTCGAGCGAAAACCGAAGTTCTCGTCGAGGGAGTCAAACAGATATTTCAAAAGCTTCACCGTTATATAAACGACAAGGAGAAGCTCGAGGAAAGATCTGAGGTTGCGTTACATGAGCTCGAGGCCGACCTGAACCGGTACTACTTTCATGACAAGGATTTTATCGAGAGAATTACTTATGAAGCTAAGGCTTATGTCTTAGAACTTCACGAAGAGTAAAGGAGAGTCCTTTGGATGAATTGCGAGTTGACGTCTCACATAAGGGGAAAAAAGATGAAATAGCAGTTATCACTGCCAAGGGGTACATAGATACGACAACAAAGGATGAGATCGAACGTGTTCTTCTCAACATCCTGGCAAAAAAGAAATACAAACTCATTGTGAATCTGAAGGATGTTGACTACATCAACAGCTCCGGCTGGGGTGTTTTTCTTCGGGAGATAAAGGATATTAGGGAGAACAAGGGCGATATCGTGCTCATCAACATGTCCCCGGACGTATATTCCGTGTTTGAGACAATGGAGCTGTCACATATCATCAGGTCATTCGACAGTATGAAAGCAGCTGTTTCGCACTTTTCCGCCGACAAGTAATTTTTTCCTCTATGAAATTTCGGCATGTTCCGCCTCGTGCTAGAATACCTTTATATCCCTGATCGAGCCGATTACCACATCTGCATCCTTCTTCAGGTCTCCCTCCTGTGCAACACCGCCTTCGAGAACTCCAACAACGAGCCCGATGTCAGCACGACGTCCCATCTCCATGTCTATGACAGAATCCCCCACGAGCGCAGTGTGCTTCCCCGACACGTTCAGGGCTTCGATGGTTTTATGGATCATTTCCGGATCGGGTTTCGGATGTTCCACCATGTCGGCTCCGGTCACGTAGTCAAAGAGGTCAAATATCTCGAGGTGCTTCAGTATGCTGACGGTAACCTCGATGAAGTCTGCCGTTGCCATTCCGATAAACACGCCGTTTCGTCTCAGATCTACAAGAAGGCCCACCACCCCGTCATACATTTCTGTAATTTTCCCTCTATCGAGAATTTTCTCTGTATTCTGAATGACGCTCAGTGCGGTTTCTTTCGCCTTTTGCCATGGAAGCCCGTATTTATAGAGCACTGACGCGAATATGATTTCGTCTTCCCATTCGGTGCTGTAGGGGAGCGGCCCGTAAGGGTCTACATTCCGGTCCTGGATACCGTAAAGCCTGTACAGTTCGGATACGATCTTACCGGAGTCGAGCTCAGGGGGAAGGTTTTCCATCACGAGTTGGAGGCGTTTCTGAAATATGGGAATCCACGTTTTCTTGAAGTCGATGAGCGTACCATCCTTGTCGAAAATGACGAGCTCACATTCAAAAAGCCGTTTCCCAAACTGTACTGTCCTCATGGGCCTTCCATATGATGTTGAAAAATGATGAAATCGCTTCGGGCGACCTGTTTACGATTAGGTTTTCATGCCGGCTTTTCCTTTTTCCATAACCGGAATAACAGGATGAACGCAAGAGCTCCGGCCACGAACAAGAGGCTTATGATCTGGGCCCCCCTCAGCTTTCCGACCATGAGACTGTCTGCGCGTAAAAAACTCACAAAGAACCGAATAACTCCGTAATTCAGAAGGTACGTTGAGAATATGAATCCGGGTTTGTGATCCCGCTTTCTCAGTTTCCACAGGATGAAAAAAGAGATGAGATTCAGCACCATCTCATAGAGCATAACGGGGTGAAGCGGCTGTCCGGGGAACTCGTCACCTGCGATGCTTCCTTCCGGGAAAACGATTCCCCACGGCAGATCCGTCGGAACACCGTGGGCATCCCCGTTCATGAAGTTTCCGAACCTTCCGAACGCCTGACCGAGAGCGAGCATGGGAGACACAGCGTCTGTGAGGTCGAAAAATCTGACATGCTTCAGTTTGGAATAGCAGAATACCGCTGCCGCACCGCCGAGTATCCCTCCGTGAATCGCAAGTCCCCCGTGCCACAGCGCAAAAATCTCAAGCGGGTGCTGAGAATAGTACGCGTTCCACACGAACAAAACGTAGTAGATCCGCGCTCCGAGGATTCCGCCGACCACGGTCCAGAAAACGAAACCGATCGCGTCGTCCTTTGTGAGCTCGAGCCCTTTGCGGGAAATTTCCCTGCGCAAAAGGATTATCCCGACAACGATCGCCACGACATACATGAGCCCGTAGTAGCGTATCTCCACCTGTCCAATACGTATCAATGTCGGGTGCATTTTCTCGATTCCATTTATCGTGTAATTGCGCGAGAACACATCTGTCCCACAGAAGAAACGGACGGATTCTCCCAACTATCCATATACAGGCCGCGTGAAACCGCGGTCAAGAGAAGTTACGCAAGCGGTGTTAATATACTCTGCGGATTTGGCCGGCTTCAAACTATTTTTTATAAAAACGGAGGAGTTTGGAAAACGCCTCCATAACATCGTGTGTGTCCTCATCGCTCATGGAGGGATAGATCGGCAGGCTCACTTCATTGAGATACGCTCTGTATGCGCACGGAAAATCTTTTGGAGCAAAACCGAAAGTTTTTCTGTAGTAACTCATGAGGTGCACAGGGATGAAATGCACGTTCGAGGAGATGTTCTCTGCTGCAAGAGCGGTGATGAGCGCGTCTCTGTCGATTTTCAAGCCTGAGAATTTGAGTCTGAGCGGGTAGAGGTGCCAGGCATGCCTGACACCGCTTTTCACCTGCGGGATACTCGCAAAATCGTAGCCGCTGAAAAACTCCGAGTATGAGTGTGCGATTTTTTCTCTTTTTATTCTGTTTTCTTCGAGCCGCCTGAGCTGTTCGATTCCCAGTGCTGCCTGAATGTCCGTCATGTTGAACTTGTATCCAGGCAAAGCAATGTCGTACTTCCAGCCCCCTGAGGAAAGCTTTGAAAATGCGTCCTTTGTCTGACCGTGAAGAGAATAGAGCCTGAGAAGCTTTATGAATTCCCCGTCATTGGAGGTGACTGCTCCGCCCTCGGCAGTGGTGAGGTTTTTTACCGCATGAAAGGAGAAAACGGATGAGCTTTCTCCGTTTCCGATTTTTTTGCCTTCGAGTTCCGCTCCGATTGCATGTGCTGCATCTTCGACCACACGAAGATTGTTCGCTTCGGCAAGTGCGCGGATTTCTCCCAGGTGTGCGGGGTGGCCTGCAAAATGTACGGGAATTACGGCTCTGGTTTTTTTTGTTATTTTTTTTTCGAGTTCCGCGGGTGAGATACAGAAGGTCTGTTCCTCGATGTCTGCAAACACGGGTTTTGCTCCTGAGTGCAGGATGACGTTTGCTGTTGCCGCGAACGTGTAGGGTGAAGTAATGACTTCATCTCCCGTACCGATACCTGCGATTTTCAGGCACAAAAATAGTCCTGCTGTCGCGGAGTTCAGGACAGCTGCATGGCCGGCACCGGTGTACTCTGCGAGCAGGCGCTCGAACTCCTCACAACGCCCGCCCCGGGTTATCCACTTCGATTTCAGCACCTCTTCCACAGCCGTAATTTCCTCTTCGCGGATGTCTGGTGGAGAAAAGGGAAGATAGCTCCTCCGTACTGGAGGGCCGCCTTCGATAGCAGGGATGTTCATCTGTGGTTCCTGAAAATTCTTTTTTCGTCGTCTCAGTTTTGGTATAATTACATAATCGGTACTTTTATCGGTTTTTTTCCTATCTCGTTGAGAGATATGCAGAATGTTTCAGTTTATTGAAAAACATCCGAAAATCAATGTGTAGCCATTTCGGGTAAGGAAACGCTTTTCCATGCTTATTACAATAATCTTTATTCTCGTGTTTCTTGTGGGGATATCCCTCTTTGTCGCCGTTGTGGGTACTGCATTCTTGCAGAAACATGCAAGACGGATCACCCGATCTCATCCCCGGGAATACTATTCTCCTCCGAGGAAGTATGAAGACCCCTACAGGAGAGAGTTTGAACGGAGGGTTCACACAGATACGGGGCAGGAAATCCGGCAGGCTCCTGCGTATACGCTTGGTGCGGAGCGGGATTTTCCCGTACAAAAATCCAGAGGAGGCGGGTCGGAAGGGAAATGGTTTCTGATTACCATTCTCATTCTCGTTCTGGTCATTTTTTCCTTTTACTTCGGGATCAAGGGATATCAGAACTTTACGATGAAACCGCGATTGTTCTTCTGCGAAAGAGTGGATTACGTTCGGCAGAAGCCGGTAAACACGTCTGATACTTTCACACGGGGAAATGTGACGATTTTTCTCAAATCCCGACGCCCTCTGGAGCTGACAAGTGCACGCGTCGAAATATTTAAAATCGACTATACGGGACTCGAAAATTACGCCAGCCAGGAGCTCCCGCTCAAGCCTGAATGGACTTCCTTTTCCTTCAAAGCCCTCTTTGATCAAATCGGAACATACACCGTTATGGTGTATGATACCGATGACCGGCTCATCAGTCAGGAAAACATACACATCCTTCCCGACTCATACGCGTACAGGCCTGTTCTAAAGTGAGGAGGGAGTACTAGTGCTCCTCGTATGGGAGCTTCACTGAGGAGTACTGGTTGTCGAATTTGTCGTACACGATTTTTGTGCTGAGCGGGTCTTTTCTATAAATGCCGTCCACGAAGAAACGGTAGGTGTATGCCCCCGGAATCAGCTCGATTGAGATTTCCCAGATACCGCTCCTGTTTTTTCGCATGGGGAGAGAATAGGGGCTCCAGTTATTGAAGTCTCCAACCAGAAAAACATTTCGGGCATCCATATCCTCGTAGTAAAAGACGTATCTGTTACGTTCCACATGTACCGGATTTTGATCAAGAATGATTATCGGAGTCCTGATTTCGAAGTAGGAAAGCTCTGTACCGTAGCTGTCGTACACGGTGTTGATGTTTCGCGGATCCGGTTGCCAGATGCCGTCCACGAGGTATCTGTAGCGATATTTTCCTTCTCTGAGAACGACTGAATGCGTGTCCGTTTCCCCGAACATGTACACGTAAATACTGTGCTGGTTTCGTTTCATGAGGAGTGGTTTTTCCCACCTGTTGAAATCACCGCTTACCATGACATAGCGTGGAAGATTTTGGTGATCTTCATATCTGAAGAGGATCCCTTCTTCAGTGATAATGGGGGGGCCTCCCTGTGTAACATCGTGAAGACTCGCTGCGTCCCCTTTCGTGAATGATGCACATATGATTACTATGGATGCAAGAAAGACAAGAAAGCCTGAAATCCTGTTGTTTTTCATGTGAGTGTTCCAGGGCAAATGTGTAACGTTCCCTATCATTATCGATGGAATTTTCGGCTCTCTTTATATTTTTATGCGAGGCCGTTCCCTCGCCCCCTGATTCACTCGGCTTGGAGGCGGGGGGGCAAGAAATCCGGGCTAAAAGGCTTCTTCGTCTTCCGGGAGAGCAGCTCCGTCCTTTATATCGTCGTCCTGGTAATCGAGGAACTGGACCTGGTAGGCGACGATTTGGTTTCGGCGTTCTTGCCGGTCGCTCTTG
>CAZOWM010000008.1:15453-91438 GCA_964583615.1 uncultured Spirochaetota bacterium
ATGTTTTCCGCCATCATCATCCTCCCATTTACTTTGCTTGATTCTCCCGTTCACTATCACCCTTCTTCCTTTTTTGAGGTACTCGTTGCACTGGTCAGCGAGTTTTGACCATGTGGTCACATCGATGAAGTTTACCTCTTCCTTGAGCTCGTTGTCTTTGTAGTAGGCGTGATTGTTGGCAATAGAAAATCTGCACATCGCTGTTCCGCTCTGGGTATACCTGAGCTCGGGGTTGTTCGTAAGCCTTCCTTCCAGTACAGCAAGATTGAAGTTTCTCATGATTTTCCCTCCTAATAAGGACTGTTTTGTTCATTGAACAACGAAGAAGAGGAATTTGTTTCAAAAAGATTGTGTTATGCAAACGGATTTGATGGGATGCCCGGCAGAATACGCGGGTAGATCACGAGAGGGGTTTCTTCTTGGGGAAGATCATGAGAACGGCTCCTGCTTTTTGAGAACGATATCGCCGACGCCGACTTTCAGATCTCTGGCAAGAACGGGGCATTTTACCTTGAGGAGGTAGTAGCATTTCTCGCAGAACTCTGAGAGGGTTTCATAATTCCCCTGTCCCTTTCCGATTACAATATCAGCCTCATTGTAAGCGTTGAGAAACTGGTCGCTGCATTCTTCGAGAATCGTACCCGGAGCGTCACTTCCGTTTTCGATCACCTTCACGATTTCCGCAAGGCCCGTATCACGGGCATCTTCGATTGTCACGTCATTGAGAACAGGGCTGCCCTTCACTGCATAGATTACCTTTTGTTTGAATTCGGGGATTTCTTCGATCAGGATTCTGTCAAAAACGATTTCGCCAGCATTGTCTCCGGCATAGAGGATTTTTTTCGCGTTTCTCATATCCAGCTTGAATTCCTGATACTGATCGACGGCAAAAGGGCGTTTCAGCGTATCGTCGATAACTTCCATGAGCCGGAAGTGGTTGTTTGTAACTGAAACGCCGAAGTCGATGATGTTTCCCGCAATCGCGAGACGTGCTGCCGTCTTTAGAGGGTCGTCTGCGGAGGACACGATTTCTTTCATTCGGGGATAAAGGTCCAGGGCTTTCTTGTTGTAGAGATTCTTCAAGTCCCTGTAGGGATCGATATCACCGAGGAGGTCTTTTATGATTCTGTGAATCTCCTTTCCCATGTGGGGTGGTGATTTGTCAAAAGGTATCTCCGATGCCTTTCTCAGCGCGGCGCGAATTATCTTCTCTTTCATTTCAGGATCGTCGGTCGACATTTCGGCAGATTCTACTGCCTGTCGGGCAAAGCACGGTAAACATTGAAGAAAAATTTTCATGAGCAGTCCTCTGATTGTGCGTCTGCCCTAACATATGGAAAAACGCGGGGAAAAACAAACATTCTTTTTGCGGTCGCGCAAAAAAGTGATTTGGAAAAATTGAACGGGAGGTGCGATGTGTCAGTATGCAGGCGGGAGTATCATGTCATTCGAGGTTAAGCTTTTCAAACACCTCTTTGTACAAAGAGAAATACTTGGATTTTGAGAACTCCTTGATTTTTTCGTCCGGGAGCTCTCCAAGAAGGTTATCCATGTATTGGAGGATAACCGTTATATCATTGTACAGAGTTTTGTCGATAACCATTTCGTCTCTGCCGGATTCTTCTGTTTCTGTTGTCACTTCCTTTTCGAGCTCTTCCGGTTCTTTGAGCGCCGGCTCTTCTTCCGAGAGCCTCTCAAGATCTTCACCTGATACCGAAACGATTTCTTCATCCTCAGCGGATTCAGCCTCAAGATCAATGTCTTCGGTCAGTATGCTTTCTTCCTCTTCGGTAAGCCTGACTTCTCCATCGAAAGATTCTTTAAAAGACTCAGATTCTTCTTCCATCTGGAGAAAGGGTTCCTCTGCTTCTTCCCGGCCGGACTCTTCAGGTTCTAGAAAACCTTCGCTTATTTCACCTTCTTCATCTTTTAGGGTAAGTTCCGCTTCCTCGAGACTCCTGAGAAGCTGCTCGTCTCCTTTTTCTGTGTCCCCTTCGAGTTCTTCACCGATCCCTTCTATACCGGCTTCTTTGAATGCTTCCTCGGATGTCTGTTCGAGGTTGACGACGTCTTCGGTGTCGCCGATCACGGGCGACTCAACGAGGTCTTCCTTGTTTTCCTCATCAAGATCGATTGATTCGAGATCGATATCCGACTTTACAGAATCAAGATACGTGTCGAGGTCCATGTCTTCATCAATGTCCTCTTCCAGTTTCAGTCCTTCGGGATGGATATCGGCGAGCTCATCTTCGATTTCCCTGAGGTTGCCTTCAAGGTCGCCTTCGTCTTCCTCTATATCCGGCATTTCAAGCTCTTCACCGAGCTCGGTTTTCAATTCCTGTGTGTAGTTCTCGATGTCGCCTTCTTCAAGTTCGATATCTTCGAGGTCCTTTGGTGTCAGCTCGTCGATTTCACCGGAAATGTCGAACTCTTCACTTTCTATGAGCTTTTCTCTCGTTTCCATTTCTTCAGAAGTATTTTCGTCAAGAGAGATCTCTTCTTCTGACTCCTCTGTTACATCAGCAGATACGCCGCCTTCCCCTCCAGGCACCTCATCAATCGTTGGTTCCTGTACGATTTCCGCTTCGGAGAGTATGTCGTCAAGCTCGTCTCTTGAAAGGGCAATAGTGTCGTCTTCAGTCCCGGCATCAAAAGGTGATTTTGATTTACCTTCACCGTTCTCACTCATTCAGCCCCCTCCTCTGGACTTTATAATAATAGTATATAATGAAAACTGAAAAAATCAAAAAAAACCGCCTCAATTATTCCGTGCTGATATAAGGCCGGAGTGTCTCGAGTTTTTTATCTCCGATGCCTCTGACACGGATAAGATCATCGGTACTGGTGAATCTCCCCTCTTTCGTGCGGCACTCGATGATCTTGAGTGCCGTTTCCCTTCCTACACCGGGAAGGGTTATCAGCTCAGCGAAAGAAGCATCGTTGATATTCACCTGTTCGATAAGATACGTATCTCTTTCTTCAATATCGGTTGAAATCGTACTCTTTATTAGTCCGGTTTTATCGATAACAGGTGTTTTTTCTTCAATGGAGACGTATTTCTCGTAGAACCGGTACCGGGCAAGCAGAAGGAAAATGAGCCCTGCACACAGAACGAAAAGAACGAAGAACATGACCTGTCGTTCATTTTTTGTCATTATGCGTATGGTACTTCCGATTAAAATCTCTGTCAAGATTTCGTATTCACTTCACTGAATTTCTCTAAAAAAATTATTTCGCTTGATTTTTAAAATGTAGTATGTTTGTATTATAAAGAATGAACAACGATTCAAGCATTTCACAGGGTTGTATTCTCCTGGGAGTAAACCTCTCGAAGTCTGGCAGGGAAAGTGACGAAAGTTCTTTAGATGAGCTTGCGCTTCTTGCCGAAACCGCTGGCTATATTCCACTTCTGAAAATACTCCACAAAAGAGATCGCATCGATGCAGCCTACTATATCGGACGGGGAAAGGGCCAGGATCTGGGAAGAATAGCAGGTGAGTTGAATGCAGGAACGGTGATTTTCGATTTCGATCTCACCCCCGTGCAGATACGAAATCTTGAACGCCTTATCAAGAGACGCGTCATCGTCAGGACGGAACTGATACTCGATATTTTTGGGAACCGGGCCCACACCAAGGAAGCAAAGCTCCAGGTTGAGCTCGCGACGCTTCTCTACTCTCTTCCGCGGCTGCGCCACATGTGGACTCATCTGAACAGGGTGAGCGGACATCTTGGCACAAAGGGCCCTGGGGAAAAACAGCTCGAAAACGACAGAAGGAGAATCCAGAAAAGGATAAGCAAGATTAAGAAGGACCTTGTTTCGGTGCAGACTCACCGAAAAGTAATGAGAAAAAATAGACAGGCCAAGAACAAAGTTGCACTCGTGGGGTACACCAATGCGGGAAAGTCTTCACTCCTGAATACGCTTTCACACTCGTCGCTTTTCACGGAAAACCGCCTTTTTGCAACTCTCGATCCTGCGACACGCGAAGTATGGCTCGGAGATGGAGTTACAGCACTGGTCACCGATACGGTCGGATTTCTGAAACGCCTTCCTCATAGTCTCATTGCATCCTTTCGCGCGACGCTGGAGGAAGTGCACGAGGCGGACCTGCTCCTTCATGTTGTTGACATTGGTTCTCCGGATGTGCGTGAAAGGATAGAGGCGGTGAAGTATGTGCTGGGGGAGATCTCCGCCCACAGGCTGCCGGTCATTTATGTGTTTAACAAAGTGGATGTGCTCGAAAGGAGAGATCTGAAAGCTTCGCTCCTTTCCGCATACAGAGAGAACGTTGTCGTATCTGCAAAGACCGGAGAGGGGATTGCGGAACTGAGAAGCAGTCTCTACGATTTTTTTATTGAGTACGGGCGCGTCAGAGAGGCGCTCCTTCGGCAGAGATCAGGATACTTGATTCCGAGCGCGCGGAGTTCGCACACTGAACCTCTCACAAACAAACGGTGAACACAGTTGGGAGCGGAAAGACGGCCCACCATTTCACAGATCGTGTCGCTCATTCTGATATGTGCAAGTGCATGCGCTCTTCTGTGCGGGAGGCGGCTTTCCTATACAGCGTCACTCCTTATTGGAATAATCCTGATATGTTCAGTGTTCATCACCCTGCTTTTCCTCGTTTTGAAAAAATCTACTTCTGAATATTCTTTTTATGCACTCGTCTTTATCATCTCCCTCTCGTATGCGTTCTACAAGCAGGCTGACTTTCCCTTCCCCTTTGGAAGACATGTGATAGCTGATGTGAAAATTCTTTCGGACCCGGACTTCACAAGAGCCGGTATCAGGTACGTGGCGCGTGTCCGCTCTGTAAGAGCGTATGATGAGCAAAGATTGACTGCCGGTAAAAAAGAAGGGGAAAATGGGGCAGCATCTTTTATGCGAAACGAGGATATGTGCGGAAAATATTCCCGCTTTCTCCCCGGAGAGAAGATTCTTTTGGACATTTCCCCGCGCAAAAAGGTTCCGGAACGCGGATCGGTAATACGGGCAGGTGGTCTTTTTTTCACACTTCCACACGAAAAAGCACGCGAGTATGCCCTGCACCTCCGCAGCAGAGGGATTCACGCTCTTTTTTCAGGATATGCTGCCGAGTACTTCACGGTGAAATACCCGCAGGCGTTTTCGCCTCTCTGCGCCGCGACTGCGCTGAAAGAGTATATAAGGAAGGTGAATGAACGGCTCTACCCGTGGCCGCACGGTGAGTTCTGTTCCGCCCTTCTCACGGGAAACAGAGATTTCCTGCCTCATTTTGTGCGAGAGTCATTCAGACTGAGCGGGACAATGCACATTCTTGCGGTGTCCGGCCTTCACATCGGCTTTCTGGTATTTTTCTTTTTTTTGATTTTCAAGACCGCCGGATTGCGACAGGATGTGTCTTTTGCGCTTCTTGCCGCGCTGATAGTGTTCTACCTCATCTTTATCGGGGATTCTCCTTCGGTACGACGTGCTACCCTGATGGCACTCTGCGGCATTGTCATTTTTCTTTTTGACAGGGACAGGAATTATCTCAACATACTCTCTGTGGTGTTCAACATCCTGTGGATTGTAAACCCTCTGCTCATAATGAACGCAGGCTCAGTGCTCAGTTTTACGGCGACATTCGCCATTCTCTACATCGTGCCGCATCTGAAGAGACTGTTTGACAGGGCTCTCCCCTCGGTGCTTTCCGCTCCTGTTGCGGTAAGCGTGGGGATCCAGATCTATCTTGCGCCGGTGTTGCTTACTTTTTTCGGAAGCTTTTCGTACATCAATGTTGTTGCCAATCTCCCGATCGTGCCTCTCACCGGGCTCGTCCTGGCGCTTGAGATCCTCACGCTGCTTTTCTACCCGGTAGCGCTTCCGCTCGCGGTAATCGTTTCTGAAGTGAATACAGTGGCTGTGGCAACGATTCTGCGCACAGCAGGGTTTTTTGCTCGTGTTCCGCCTCTCACCGCAGGTCAAATGCCTCCTTACGTTGTGCCGCTCTATCTAGCAGGGGTAACTGCTGTCGTTCACTATGTCTTTCGTTCAACAACCGGCGTGCCTGAACGTTGAGGTCAGAGGGAATTTTAGAGCATATATGGGAAAAACGCTCTGGGTTTTCGTGTACGAAAAGGAAAAGTGTGCAGGCCTGACGAAAAAATCTGAGGAAAAATCCTGTTTTATTATTTGTAGTACTGTGAGACGACGGAGCTGCACCGGTCGCAGAGATCGGGGTGAGTGCTGTTTTCCCCAACGCTTTGAAGAAAACGCCAGCAGCGTGCGCACTTTTTTGCCTGGGATTTTCGTGCGATCACATTTACCCGCTCACCCCTGAACGCGTCCGCGGGAACTGTTTTTGTGCTGCCGAGTTCCACTCTGGAGACGACGAAAAGCGGTGCGAGCTCTTCCAGGTTTTTTTCGAGAACAGCGGAGAGCTCTCCGTCCGCATAGAGTTCGATTTCACACTCGAGAGAATGCCCAATTACCTTTTCCGCTCTCAGCACTTCTATCTGTTTGAGGACATCCTTTCTCACTTCAATGAGAGTATCCCACGTGCGCGCGAGGTCTTCATCGTTACACGCGCGGTCTACTTTTGGAAAATCCGTGATGTGGATGCTTTCTTTCGCTTCGATTCCGCACGGAGCGAGTATCTCTTCACGCAACACTGTATATGCCTCCTCACAGGTAAAGGCGAGGATAGGAGCAGTGAGAGAAAGCAGGTTTGAGAGCGCGGCATACAGAACGGTTTGTGCTGATGCACGCAGTTTTGTCGGACCTGAGCAGTAGAGCCGGTCCTTTACGATGTCGAGGTAGAAGGAGCTCAGATCGTTGTTGCAGAAAGAGGTGATGTCCCGCACGATGAGATGAAACTGCCACTGTTCGTAGCTGTGCAGGATGCTTTGGGTTACCGCCTGGAGCCTGTTCAGAAGCCACCGGTCGATCTGCTCGAGGTCCTCATAGTTCACGGTGTCCTTTTTCGGGTTAAATCCGGTGAGGTTTCCGAGTATGAATCGAATAGTGTTTCTGATCTTCCTGTAGGACTCTACAAGCTGTCCGAGTATCTCTTCCGAGATGCGGATATCCACAGAATAATCCGAGGACACGGCCCACAGCCGGATGATTTCGGCTCCGTATTTGTTGATTACCTCTTCAGGGGCAACCGTGTTCCCCAGAGATTTGCTCATCTTTTTTCCCTCACCATCGACCGTAAACCCGTGGGTGATGACAATTTTGTACGGTGCTCTTCCACGGGTGCTCACAGCAGTGAGCAGGGAGGACTGAAACCAACCTCTGTGCTGGTCGGAACCCTCGATGTAGAGATCTGTGGGCCATCGGAGCTCCGGGCGGGTTTCGAGCACTGCAGCATGGGATGTGCCGGAATCAAACCAGACATCCATGATGTCCTTCTCCTTGGTGAACTCGGTTCCTCCGCAGTAAGGGCACGTGTATCCTTCAGGAAGGATTTCTTCAGCACTTCTGATAAACCAGCTGTCAGACCCTTCTCTGGAAAAAAGGTCGATGACCGAAGCCAGAGTTGTCTCGTTGATGATCTCTTTTTTGCATTTTGAACAGTAAAAAATCGGAAGTGGAACACCCCAGGTTCTCTGTCGTGAGATGCACCAGTCGGACCGGTTTTCCACCATCGATTTTATTCTGTTAATGCTCGACTCAGGGTACCAGGATACCTCATCGATCGACCTGAGGGCCTCCTTCTTGAAGCCGTCTATCGATGCGAACCACTGCTCGGTTGCCCTGAATATGACTGGTTTCTTGCACCGCCAGCAGTGGGGATAGCTGTGGGTAAGCTCTCCCACACCGAGCAGCACTCCAATCTTCTTGAGGTAAGAGATGATCGCCCCGTTCGCCTCCTGGCAGAAAAGGCCCTTGAACTCCGGTACTGCGTCCGTGAACCGGCCGTGATCATCGAGAGGAGAGATGATGTCGAGCTTGTATTTCACCCCTGTTTCGTAGTCTTCGAGACCGTGGCCGGGAGCGGTGTGAACAGCTCCGGTGCCCGTTTCAAGAGTGACATAGTCTGCGAACACGACAGGGGAGTCCCTGTCTATGAATGGGTGGCGAAGCACGACGCCCTCAAGGTCAGATCCGCGGAATATTTTTATCTGTTCATCGACCTGCACTCCGGTGTTGCGGCTAAAATCGTCCAGAAGCTCTGTTGCCACTATGTACTTTTTGGATCCGCTTCTGAAGAGGGTGTATTCGAAGTTGGGATGAAGCGCGACTCCACTGTTTCCGGGCAGGGTCCACGGTGTGGTTGTCCAGATGACCAGAGAGCTTCCTTTGAGCTCCTCGTGGATCGCAGTATCGTCTTTCACCCTGAAGCTGACATAGATCGAAGGCGAAGTGTGATCACCGTATTCCACTTCCGCATCTGCGAGTGCGGTGACACACGAGGTGCACCAGTATACCGGCTTCAGGCCCTTGTAGATGTATCCCTTTTTCGCCATCTCGCCGAATATTTCAATCTGCTTCGCTTCGTATTTGGGTTCGAAAGTGATGTAGGGGTTTTCCCAGTCACCCCAGACACCGAGCCTCTTGAACTGAGTCGTCATGGTCTTGATGTACCCGGTGGTAAAATCTTTGCATTTTTTCCTGAACTCGATGGGCGTGAGAGTCTCCCGATTAAGGTGGAAGGCCTTGATGACCTCTGTTTCAATGGGGAGTCCGTGGGTGTCCCAGCCTGGAACGTACGGTGAGTAAAACCCCATCATGGTTTTAAATTTTACGATAAAATCTTTTAGCACCTTGTTGTACGCCGTACCGATGTGGATTTTACCGTTTGCGTAGGGAGGGCCGTCGTGGAGGATGAACACGTGATTTCCAATTCGGTTTTTTATTACCTTTTCATAGATTTTTTTCTTTGCCCAGTGTTCGAGCATGGCGGGCTCTTTTTTCGTGAGTCCCGCCCGCATTGGAAAGGACGTTTTCGGGAGGAATAGCGTGCTGTCGTACGGCATGGAGCCTCTCTGATCGGAAATCTGCAAATTAAAGGAAAAATAACCTTCAGGGTAATGAGCGTCAAATACTATTTTACTCCTTCTGAAATGCCTGAATTCATATGAAATTCGCCGATTTTTCAAATTATTCCTGATAATTTTCAATTTTGTCCTACACTATATATTACAATATTGTAATTTATGAGTAAAGCTGTCAACACACGCTGGAGGGTGTATGGAACGAAAACGGATGCTGAAGAACGGGGTGCTCACTTCATTTGTTGCAGCAGTTTTTCTTTTCTGTTTCACCTCCTGTGCTTTCATGGACGGGCTTTTTGACAACTACTTCGACGAGAAAGGGTTCGGTTATGAAGGGATCGAATCGAGCATGCATATTACCGTCACACCCTATGATCCCGAAGGGGGCAGTTATCCAGGCCCTTCTGACGAAATAAAAGTGGAAGCAAACACAAATCCCACAATCTTCTGGGAAGTGGAAGATGTGAGTGCCATAAGCGAATACTGGGTATTCGTCTACTCTCCTCTCCTCTATCAGGAAGGGCTCACCGCCGAAGTACTTCCCGACGTGTGGGTGGTAAGCGAGATATCTCCATCTCTCACATGCGTCGAGTTTGGTGAAGTTCCTGCAGGGGCGTACAGCAAGGAGGCATATGTGTGGGAGGACCCTGTTCCCCAGGCCTTGAAGTACAACGGCACGTATATCTTCTGGGTCGCGGCCTGCGATGAAGGCGGATCGTGGATGGGAATGGGGATGGCGAAGGTAACTGTTATCGGAGGAAGCGAGCCTCCTGACCTGCCAGATTTACGGGCCACGGTCAACGATGTTTCGGTTGTCGATATCGGAGGTGGTCAGTACGAAACCACCATTTTCTACACAATTTATAATGACGGCGATCTTCCTGCGGAGTATTTTGATACCGGTATCTGGACTCACAGAAACTCTCCTCCGTCTGTCAATGCTTCAGACTATATCACCACTGTGTACCATGCTGAAATCGGCTCTGGTCTGGGGGTGAACCCACATAAGAGCATCACGCATTCCGTGGTTGTGACTGCAAGCCAGCCATCGGGGACCGCCTATGTGTTTCCCGACATCTGGGAAGAGATTTCCGAATCAAACGAGCTCAACAACGTAAGTGCGGGATACGACTGGAACTATTTGGATTAAAGCGCAAAAAGACCCGCATTCATTTCCTCTCCTTCCAAGAACAACAGCAAACTTTCTCTTTTTTGCGCAGGAAGAGCGTATTAAATTATGTAGAAATTCCTCCCCCTTCTCTAAGAGGTTCTCATGAAAAAAAAAGAAATCTTGGCAAAGATATCAGAAATAATTGACGATGAAAAGACAGCCCTTTTCGCCACGGTGAGCCTTGAGGGTACACCCGCCGTGCGCTGGGTTACACCGGCGGTTCTCCGCGGCCGGGCCGGAACGATTTACATGGTCGCCGGACCGCGGTCGAACAAGGTCAGGCACGTGAAAAAAAATCCCGATGTGCAGTGGTCATTCCAGACTCGCGCTCTGGATACCATTATTACGGTTGAAGGGAAGGTGAATGTTGTTGATAATCCATCGATCCGCTCCGAGGTCCTCGAAGTTGTGGGGCCAAGGCTTCGGGCGTTCTGGCAGATAAACATGGACGAGAGAGACCTTTTCGTGCTGGAGACGATTGTGGAAAAAGCAATCCTCTATCGGCCGATGAAAGGGAAAAAAGAGGTCGTCACGTTTTTCTAGTCTTACCCACAGCGCGCAGGAGGGCAGGATGGCGAAGCAGAGGAAAAATATCAGAGAAGACGCGGATGGATTGAAAAAAAATCTTAAAGGGATGCTTCTCATCCGCAGATTCGAGGAAAAAGCCGCTCAGATGTACGGACTGAGGAAGATAGGCGGATTCTGTCATCTGTACATCGGGCAGGAAGCCATTGCGGTGGGAGCGATTCAGACGGTAGACCTGAAAAAAGATTATGTGGTAACTGCCTACAGGGATCATGGGCACGCGCTCGCGTGCGGTATGGATCCCAATACGGTGATGGCGGAGCTTTACGGGAAGAGCTCCGGGTGCTCGAAGGGAAAAGGGGGGTCCATGCATCTCTTTGATGTGGAAAACCACATGTACGGGGGAAACGGAATCGTGGGCGCGCACATCCCCATTGCCACAGGTGTGGGTCTCAAAATACGGTACAAAAATGATGAGGGTGTGGTTCTCTGTTTTTTCGGAGATGGTGCGATTCATCAGGGGACCTTTCACGAGAGCCTCAATATGGCAAAAATCTGGAATCTTCCGGTCATCTATATTTGCGAAAACAACCAGTACGGTATGGGGACGGACTTTTCACGCGTTTCCGCAGTTCAGGATTTTTCGGTGATGGGAGCGTCCTACGGGATAAAGGGAAAGCAGGTCAACGGAATGGATGTGCTCGAGGTGTATGAGGAGGTTTCCGCAGCAGTCGAGGAGGTGAAAAAAACCCATACACCGATTTTTCTTGAAATCAAGACCTATCGCTACAAGGGGCATTCGATGAGTGACCCTGCCACCTACAGAACAAGGGATGAGCTCGATACGTACAAAAGGCAGGACCCAATTCTCAACCTCAAAACCTACATGCTGAACAAGCGCATGCTCACGGAAGAGGAGTACACGAAGCTCGACAAGGAGTGCAGGTCAGTCGGGGAAGCTGCTGTCTCGTTCGCGGAAAAAAGCAATGAACCGCAGATACAGGAACTCTATGACGATGTGTTCGCATAACGGAGAAGGAGATGCCGATCATTACTTTCCGGGAAGCACTGCGCCAGGCGATGTCTGAGGAAATGGAGCGTGATGAAGACGTCCTGCTCATCGGTGAGGAGGTTGCGCAGTACAACGGGGCGTACAAGGTGAGCCAGGGCCTGCTTGACACGTATGGTGAAAAAAGGGTAATAGACACCCCGATCTCCGAGGAGGGGTTCACGGGCATAGGTGTCGGCGCCGCACTCGCAGGGCTCCGGCCGATCGTTGAATGGATGACCTTTAATTTTTCACTCCAGGCCTTTGACCAGGTGGTGAACAACGCAGCAAAGATGCGCTACATGTCCGGCGGACAGTTTCGTGTTCCTATTGTGTTTCGGGGGCCGAATGGCCCTGCTGAGTATCTTGCTGCGCAGCACTCCCAGGCGCTCCAGTCTGTGTACGCACATGTTCCCGGCCTCAAGGTTGTTGCGCCGTCCACGCCTTATGACGCAAAGGGGCTTCTGAAGACCGCGATACGCGACGACAATCCGGTGCTTTTCCTCGAAGCGGAGCTCATGTATGCGATGAAGGGGGAAGTGCCCGAAGAGGAGTACCTCATCCCGCTGGGCCGTGTAGATGTAAAGAAGGAGGGAAAGGACGCAACGGTCATCGGGTTCTCCAAGCCCGTGCACATTGCCCTGGATGCTGCAAAGGAGCTCGAAAAAGAGGGAGTGGATGTCGAGGTGATTGATCTAAGATCCATACGGCCGCTTGATGAGCAGAGGGTATATGAGTCCGTGAAGAAAACGAACAGGTGCGTGGTCGTGGATGAAGCGTGGCCCTTTGCGAGCGTAGGTTCACACCTCGCCTGGCTGATATCGAAAAACTGTTTTGACTCTCTCGATGCACCGGTTGAGCTCGTGAGTTCCGAAGACGTTCCCATGCCCTACAATCACAGGCTCGAAATCGCGGCACAGCCTTCTGTGAGAAAGATCGTTCGTGCCCTGAAAAAGGTGCTTTATCTCGAGTGAGCGTGGAGAAAATGAATAATTGGAGAAGTATATGGCTGAGAAAGTATTGATGATCGCTCTTTCACCCACAATGGAGACAGGAACAATCGTGAAATGGCACAAACATGAGGGAGACGAGGTGAGCTCCGGAGATGTTCTCTGTGAGGTGGAGACGGATAAGGCAACGATGGAATATGAATCGATGAATGAGGGGATCCTCCTGAAAATCATTTGCGAAGAAGGTCAGGAGGCACAGGTGGAAGCTCCGATTGCCATTGTCGGTGAGAAGGGGGAGGACATTTCTGATTTGTTAAAAGAAATCGAGGAAGAAGCAAAAGAAGAAGAAAAACCTGTAACCGAGGAGAAAGCCCCTGGAGGCTTCGCGGAAGAACAGAGTCCACAAAAGGTTGAGGAGCCTGAAGCGCAACAGCGGGAAAAAGTCCCTGCGTCCGCTCCGAAACCCTCGGAAGAGCCGGAAAAGGGCGTGTTGGAAGGGTATAAGGCTTCTCCTCTGGCGCGGCAGATGGCGCGGCAGCACAATATAGAACTGGAAGATGTGGAGGGAACTGGCCCGGACGGGCGGATCATCAAAAGAGACATCGAATCCATGCTCTCCAGGCAAACCGCGCCTGCGGGCATTTCTGCACGGAAACCGGCAGCGGAAACAGAGGAAATCAGGGTTTCCGGCAAGCGGAAGGTTATCGCACAGCGGCTTTCTGAATCGAAATTTTCCGCGCCCCATTACTATCTGCGTGCGATTGTTGCGGTTGATACCCTCTTTGCGGCGAGGAAAGCACTTAACAGGAATTCCGAAAACAGGGTATCTTTCAATGCCTTTGTCATGAAGCTCACTGCAGAAGCGCTGAGAAAACACCCAATGGTGAACGCAAGCTGGCGAGGAGAAACGATCGTGAAGTTCGGGAGTGCTGACATCGGCCTTGCTGTTGCCCAGCCCGACGGGCTCATCACTCCCATCGTCAGGGACTGCTGGAACAAGGGCATCATTCAGATAGACAGAGAGCTCAGAGAGCTCGTAGAAAAAGCGATGAAAAACGCCCTCAAACCAGAGGAATACAACGGTGCGACTTTTACCATCACCAATCTCGGGTCGTTCGGAATTCATGAATTCACCGCAATCATCAATCCCCCGGGCTCAGCGATCCTTGCGGTCGGACAGGCCAGAAGGGAACCTGCGGTTGGTGAAAACGACCAAATCGTGATACAGACGAACATGACGCTCACCCTCTCCTCCGATCACAGGGTGATAGACGGCGCGGTCGGTGCACAATTCATGAGTGATCTCAAGGAGATGATGGAAAATCCGATCGCTGCACTGTACTGATTTTTTATACACAATCAATTTCAAGAGAGGTGAATATGGCTGAAACGTACGATTATGATGTGGTGGTAATCGGCTCTGGACCAGGAGGGTACGTCGCGGCAATCAGGGCTTCGCAGCTCGGATTAAAAGCATGTGTGATCGAGAAGGGAAAAACCGGAGGTGTCTGCCTCAATATCGGCTGCATTCCGTCCAAAGCCCTCATTCACCAGGCGGAAATATTTCGCTCTATCGGTGATCTGAAAAACATGGGAGTCACGGTCGATGCCTCAACACTCGACTATAGCGCGGTATTCGCCAAGTCACGGAAGGCAGCGGATACCCTTTCAAAGGGAGTTGAATTCCTGCTGAAGAAGAACAAGATAGACCTCATTCAGGGATACGGAAGGATACCTAGTCCTCACGAAGTGAGCGTTGACGGAGAAAAGAAGGTCAAGGGAAGGTTTATCGTGATTGCCACGGGTTCACGTCCGCGTTCCATACCTGGATTCGATTTTGATAACGATCGTGTAATCTCTTCTGACGGAGGGCTCATGCTCGAGCGGCTGCCGAAAAGCATCATAATCCTCGGCGGCGGCTACATCGGTGTGGAGTTCGCGCACATAATGAACGCCTTCGGAGTCGAGGTGACAATCGTGGAGCTTCTCGATCGTCTCATTCCCATTGAGGATGAGGAGTCCAGTACGGTCCTGCAGAGGGCTTTCCGGAGGAGAAAAATCGGGATGTACACCTCGACAAAGGCGGTTTCACTGGAAAAAGGAGGTGACAACGTCACCGTAAAGGTGGAGACAAAGGATGGCGAGCAGAAGAGCCTCGAAGCGGAAAAACTCCTCGTTGTGGTGGGGAGGGCGCCCAACACAGAGGACATCGGATTGGACGCAATCGGAATCGAAACGGAAAAAGGCTTTATTCCGGTCGGAGATTTTTACACGACATCTGTGCAATCGGTGTACGCAATCGGAGACGTCGTACAGACGCCTCAGCTCGCCCACGTAGCCTCAAAGGAAGGTGAGATCGCGGTAGAACACATGGCGGGGAAGAATCCGCTCCCGAGAATCGACCCGCTTCAGATCCCTTCAGGGATATTTTGTGAGCCACAGGTCGCAAGCTTCGGATACAAGGAGTATCAGCTCATTGCTGAAAATATCCCCTACAGCAAGGCGATATTTCCGATCAGGGGAGCTGGCAAGTCGGTTGCCATTGAGCGCACAGATGGAATGGTGAAGATTTTGTTCGATCCGGAGACCTCCGAGATCCTCGGCGCCCATATCGCGGGTGCGGAGGCTACAGAGCTGATCCACGAGGTCCTGCTTGCGAAGTCCACCGAGCTTTTGCCTGCAGATATTGCAGGCATGATCCATGCCCATCCAACTCTCTCGGAGGCGGTCATGGAGGCGATGCGCTCGGCAGAGGGGTGGGCGATCCATATATGAGGGAGCGCTTTCTTTGTTGTTGGCGAACATACACGCGGTGATTTCATTTCGCATACTGCTCCAGAGGACGGCGTTAATCCTCCAGTGAATAGGCTCCGCCCTCATGTTTTAAAAACCCCTCTTTTCTGAGCCCTGAAAGGATTTTTTGTACTCTCTTGCTATCTTCCGAAATTCTTTTTGCGATCTCGTACCCGCCGAGGCCCGGCTCTGCGACGAGGGTTTTAAGGACTTTTCCCCGGATCTGCCTGTCGGAACCTGCGAATGCAGTCTGTTTTTTGTAGCCTTTGCTCCTGTGGTTGATGTTTCCGAATCGTTTTTTCAGCCAGACTCCGTAATCCATGAGCGCGTAGTACCACTGTCGCGGGTCTTCATGATCAAGTGTCTTTTCCACGACGGGAAAGATGTCAGTGTCGGGGACCACCAGGAAGCCGGGGAAGAAAAAATAGATGAACACCCTCCTGATGTTGGTTTCAACGAAGACCGTGGGTATGTTGTACGCGAATGTCACCATTGCTGCTGCAGTTGTACATCCGATTCCGGGAAGAGTCCTCAGCTGTTCTGCCACTGCCGGCAGCGTTCCTCCAAACCGCTGAACTACCGCCTCTGCGCTCCGTTTCATGTAGATACAGCGGCGGTTGTAGCCGAGCCCCTGCCACAGGTTGATGATGCGGTGAAGAGGAGCGCGTGCGAGAGAGGAAAAATCCGGAAACACGCTGATGAAAGCTTCGTATTTTTTCAGGACTCTCTCGACCTGGGTCTGCTGCAGCATGAACTCAGAAACGAATATCCGGTACGGATCCCGGGTTTCTCTCCAGGGAAGGTTTCTTCCCTTTTCTTTGTAAAATGCTCTGATGATATCATGAAACTTTTCTATGTCTTTGGTACTTTTCTCCGCGAACGGGGGGTTTGAGCGGATTGAAACATACTCGCTTTTTTTCTTCACAGTGGTCCCTCCGGAGTTTGCTGTAAGCACCATGTGTGTTTTGGCATAGTATAGTAAAAAACGCCCTTTCACGCCACCCCAATAACGGAAAGACTGGAAACCCCTTGACTTCACCCGGCACCGCAGGTATGGTTTTGAAAATGCCAATTATCACAAAGATTCGAAAAGGAGGGTGTACAATGCTCCTGAGAAAACATGCACCCGTGCTGGTGGTACTCGCAGTGTTCTTGCTCATCGGAACCATCGTTTCCGGCGCACAGAAACAGAAAGAGGATTCAGGCAGAGGCCCCGTGACTGTGGCGTCGAAGATTGACACGGAAGGCGCCCTGCTCGGACAGATGATAAATCACCTGCTGCGCGCACACGGATTTGCGGTTGTTGACAAAACCGAGTTCGGTCCAACGGACGTAATACGAAAGGCAATCATCAACGGCGAGATAGATATCTACCCGGAATACACGGGAAACGGGGGCTTTTTTTATGACGGCACGGAGCCCTCGATCTGGAAGGATGCGCAGAAGGGGTATGAAACGGTAAAAAGGCTCGATATGGAAGCGCACAATATCGTGTGGCTTCAGCCCGCTTCCGCGAACAATACATGGGCGATCGCAATCAGAATGGACCTCTCCCAAGAAGAGGGGATCAAAACCCTTGAGGACTTTGCGCGTTATGTAAACAGCGGGGGAAATGTGAAGATTGCCGGTTCGGAGGAGTTCGTCTCCCGCCCAGATGCGCTTCCCGCATTCGAGAAAGCATATGGATTCAAGCTTTCAAAGAGTCAGATGATCATTCTCTCGGGCGGAAACACCGCACAGACGGAAAAAGCAGCTGCTGAAGGTACGGACGGAGTCAATGCGGCAATGGCGTACGGTACTGACGGGGCACTCGCCGCTCTCGGGCTGTGGGTGCTCGAGGACACGAAAGGGGTCCAGCCTGTATATCAGCCGGCACCCATTATTCGGGCTGCTGTGCTGGAGGAGTATCCGGAGATCGAAGAAATTCTGCGGCCGGTATTCAAGAGCTTTGATCTGGTGACCCTTCAGTTTTTGAATGCCAAAATCGCGATCGAGGGACGGGACGCTGCATCGGTTGCCGAGGAATATCTCGATTCAAAAGGGCTTTTGTAAAAACGACGATTTGTTTCTATTGATCGAATAACGGCCAGGGAGGGGTGCATCTCTTTTTGCGCGAATTGCGGATCAACAGAGTAACCGGGCTCGGTGTTCTCGTCGGGCTGCTTTCCTTCGGCGTCCGGTTTATGGTGTTAAAGCCGAACAGGCTCGCAGGAGGAACGTTTTTTTTTGCGTGGGACGTGCTTTCTGCAGGCTCTGTGGTTTTGCTGGTTATTCCATGGATTCTTCTGCTTTTCCTCGATATCAAAGGGTATTCTGCACAGTTTACCGAAATTGCAGGCGCACTGCTGGGGGTTTTCGCAATTCTCTCGGTGTTCGTGCTCTGGGCGCACGCTGCATCAAACCTTCTGGAGTCCGAGCCCCGGTTCGCGCGCGCATCAATGGGTTTTGGCTCTCTGGGAATGATTCTCGGCGCATACATTGTGGCAAGCAGTTCCCTCAGGCATGAGTCTGTCCCGCGTATCTGGAAAACCCTGATTCCCCTTTTCGGCCTGGCTGTGCTCGCGGTATTACTCGTGTCAGGCTTTATGAATAACCTCTCCATCATGAAGGAATTCGCGGTGAGAAAAGACCGCTTCCTCCAGGAGTTCGGCCGTCACATCGTTCTCTGCGGTTTTGCAGTGGCAGCAGCCGTGGCGATCGGCGCTCCTCTCGGTGTCTGGGCATTCAGAAAAAAACTGTTCGAAAAGCCGATTTTCTTTGCGGTGAACACAATACAGACAGTCCCCTCTCTCGCCCTGTTCGGACTCATGATCGCACCGCTTTCCATCCTCTCGCACCGGTTTCCACTGCTTCGTGAGCTTGGAATAAAGGGGGTGGGCACTGCGCCGGCTCTCATTGCCCTCTGTCTGTATGCCCTGCTCCCCATTACGAGGAATACCTATACGAGCCTGAAGGTACTGGATCCCTCGGTGATTGAGGCTGCAAAAGGGATGGGGATGGGAACACTGCAGATGCTTATGAGCGTTCAGCTTCCTCTTTCACTGCCTATCATTCTGAGCGGAATACGCATTTCAATGGTACAGGCGATAGGGAACACCACTGTCGCCGCGCTCATCGGTGCGGGAGGGTTAGGAGTGTTCGTGTTTCAAGGGCTCGGCCAGGCCGTGCCCGATCTCATCCTGCTCGGAGCTGTTCCCGTAATACTGCTCGCGATTTTCACAGACAAGCTGATTGCGCTCCTCATCAGGATTATTACCCCTGAGGGGCTCGCACGGCAGAAAACAGTGCCAAGGAGATGAGATGATCGAGCTGAGGGATGTTACAAAACGCTATGAGAAAAACATTGCCGTTTGCAATCTCTTTCTCTCCGTGAACGAAGGAGAGGTATGCACGCTGATCGGCCCTTCCGGATGCGGGAAATCGACCACCATCAAGCTCATCAATCGAATGCTCGATCCGGAAAATGGAGAAATCTTTGTACGGGGAAAAAATGTCCGGGACTTCAAACCGGAAGCGCTCAGGCGGCAGATCGGCTATGTGATTCAGTATGTCGGCCTCTTCCCGCACATGAGCGTTGCGGAAAACATCGGGATTGTGCCGAAAATGCTTGGGTGGGGAAAAGCCCTGATTAAAAGCCGTATTGACGAGCTTCTCAGTCTCGTGGATCTTGACCCATTGCAGTACAGGAGCACGTATCCCCACGAGCTTTCGGGGGGAGAGGCGCAGAGAATCGGAGTTGCCCGCGCGCTCGCAGCAGACCCGCCGGTTTTGCTGATGGATGAGCCTTTCGGGGCGGTCGACCCTCTCACACGGGAGGTACTCCAGGCTGAGTTCATTAAGATCCAAAAAACTCTGAAAAAGACCGTTGTATTCGTCACGCACGATATTGATGAGGCGGTGAGAATCGCAGACCGCATTGCGCTGATGCGCGGCGGAAGTATCGTCCAGCATGATACTCCGGAGAACATACTCGCGCGTCCCCTCAACAAATTCGTTCATGATTTTGTGGGTACGGACAGAGCGCTGAAGCGATTGTCGAGGTTTACTGTGGGAAAGATTATGCGAAAAGACAACTCCGTTGTTCTCACGGATTCCAAAACCGCCGGCTTTGAAAAACTCCGGGGAAAGAAATCGCTCAGGTTTCTCTGGGTGCTGGACAACGAAAGGAGACTTCTGGGCTGGGCCGACACGCGCGAGATAGGCGAGAACGCAGCGCTTGCTGAGGCGATGACAGATGTGCGCAACTCACAGTTCGGCGTTCGGGAGGATGCGACCCTCAGGGAAGCGCTTTCGCGTATGCTCGGGGAAGGGGTGAAAGCGATGCCTGTGTTGGATTATGAATCGAGGGTTGTGGGAGAAATCGGACTGAAAGACATCGAAAAGGTCACTGAAGAGACGGAAAGGCAATGGAAAGAGTAAAGAGGATCAGGGGATGGGTGTGCACTGCAGCGCTCGCCGCTGTTTTCGTCTACCTCGTATCTAATATGGAACTGTGGCGTATCGGGCTGACGCTTCTCTTTCCTCCAGAGTCTGAAGTGATATACCCCCGGGCGCAGCTTCTGCAGCTTTTGCGGGAACACCTCGTGCTCGTCCTGTCGTCGAGTTTCACCGCGTCCGTTACCGGTATAACGGTCGGCGTGTTTGCGACGCGTCCTGCGGGCCAGGATTATCTGTACATCATCAATGACCTCAGTTCACTTGCGCAGACCGTTCCTCCTGTTGCAGTGCTCGCACTGGCGGTTCCTTTTATAGGTTTCGGGTTTAAACCGACCGTGCTCGCACTCTTTCTGTACAGCATTCTTCCCGTGCTCCGCAACACCATATCAGGCATCGAATCCGTATCCCCAAAGCTCATAGAAGCGGCGTCCGGTATAGGGATGAAGAGGTTTCAGATTCTTCTCCATGTGGAACTTCCTCTCTCTATAAAGGTGATTATGGCGGGTATCCGCACCTCGGTGGTCATCAATGTCGGCACCGCAACCGCAGGCGCTGTTGTCGGCGCCGGAGGGCTCGGGGCTCCCATCATCTCAGGGCTCGTACGAGAGAATCCGGCGTTTGTTCTCGAGGGAGCGATTGCTGCCGCGCTTTTGGCATTTACCTTCGATCAGGTCCTCGCACAGGTTGAAAGCGCCCTGTTCAAAGGCTATGGAACAGAATGAAGGGGTATACGGCTGATGGAGACGACCGAGGCAGATGTCAGAAGAGGACACCTCTGGGAAAGGAGACAAGAAGAAGTTTTGAGAAGAAAAGATAGAACGCTCCGACAAACACACCGGTGGTGACGACTTTTATCGTGATTGCGCGAATGCTCCGGTTTTTTTTGTCAAGAAGAACATTCATGACCGAGATGAACAAAACACTCGTAACAGCAAAGCCCAGCAGTTTTATTAAAAAAGCCCACGCAATAACAAGAAGGATACAGAGCAGTATGACCGGATAGCTGATGTTATCTCCTTCGAAAATACGGATTTTTTCCTTCTTGAAAAAACTCAGGGCAAAGAGAAGTATGGCCAGAAATCCGAGAATGGATATGATCACCCGGGGAAAAAGGTAGCCGAATCTCGTGAATGAAAGAGACTCGAACCAGAAGTAGACGCATATCCCCGCGATTATGAGAAAGGATATTCTATCTGCGTTTCGCATATTTTTTTCTACCGCCCGTGTATTTACGAATGACCGGCCAACCCGCAGAGACCACGGTGAGGATGATCAGAATAATCGAGATGGGTCTGGTGAAGAACATGCCGAGCAGCGATCCCGATGCTTTTCCCATGAGAATCGACTGTACGAGCCCCTGCTCACAGATATTCCCGAGTATGAGCCCGAGTACGATCGGGCCAGGTCCGAATCCTGCCTTTCTTCCGATGTATCCAACAAGCCCGAAAAATATCATCGTGTACACATCGAACATGTTCCGCTCTATTGAGTACGAGCCGATGAAGGTGAGAAACAGGATGAAGGGAGCGAGAAAGGGGATGGGAATGTTTGTGATCATTCTTGAGACGAGCTTTCCGCTGTAAATTCCCATCGGGAGCATGAGTATGTTTGAGAGAATAAGCGAAAGAATAAATGTATAGGTGACGTGGCCGTGAATAGTAAAGAGATCCACACCCGGCCGCATCCCCTGCAGAAGCAGCGCGCCAAGAAGAACGGCGGCAGGAGGGGCACCTGGAATCCCAAGGGTGAGAAGCGGAATCATGGAACCGGAAACCTCCGCGTTATTTGATGCCTCCGACGCGGCAACTCCGTCGATTATTCCCCTTCCGAATTTTTCAGGATACCGCGACGCACGAACAGCCTCATTGTATGAGACCATGCTTGCGATATTTCCGCCTGCCCCCGGAATGATACCGACAATCGTTCCAATGATTGCGGAACGGATGATCAGGACCGGCCGTTTCAAAAGCTTCAATACGACATTCATGACCACCTTTTTCTGCGTTCTGTATGGAATGACGCTGTAGTGCGTGTCCTTTTTCTCGATCATTCCGATCACTTCCGGAATGCAAAAAATTCCGATGAGCGCGGGAATGAGCCCGACACCACCCTGAAGGCTCACACTCCCGAAGGTGAAACGCACGCTGCCTTCGATCGGCGCTATACCGATTGAGCTCACAAGCAGCCCGAACGCTCCGCCGATAAGCCCTTTTAATATCGACTTTGATGCGAGTGTTGCGATGATCGTAAGCCCGAACACGGTGAGCCAGAAGAACTCCGGGGGTCCGAACTTGAGTGAGGCCTTTGAGAGCGGAGGGGAAAGAAACAGCAGGAAGAGCACACCGATGAGCCCTCCGATCACGGAGGCTATGGTTGCCGTGACGATCGCCTTGTAGGAATCGCCCTTTTTTGCCATTGCGTATCCGTCAAAAGTCGTCGCAATTGCAGACGGCGTTCCGGGGGTGTTGATGAGTATGGCCGAGAAGCTGCCGCCGAAAATGGCTCCGCAATAGATACCGCCAAGAAGAACAAGGCCGTGAATCGGAGACATTGCAAAGGTGAACGGGACAAGGAGCGCAATGGCCATTGTGGCGGTGAGGCCGGGAAGCGCCCCGACAACGATTCCCGAGCCCGTGCCCAGGACGACAAAAAGGATATTCATCGGGGTGAAGAGGCTACCAAGAGCTTTGAGAAAAAAGGAACCCATGACTCTTTTTCTTTGTTTTTACCTCACGTCCCGAAATTTTTGGATACGCAGAGGCGATACCGGACCACCTCTGCGATTGTGTTTTCCTGGCTTCTGCAGAGAAGCAGTTTTCGTATGCGGCTCACAGTTCGAGTTCCTTGAGCGCTTCCGTGTACTCTACTATCTTTTCTTCTATGTACTCCGCAAAGGCATCCGCTTTGACCTTCATCACGAGAAATCCGAGATCTTCCATTTTGCTCACGAATTTCGGGCTTTCGCATGCCTGCTCGAAAGCCTTTTCAAGCGTTCTTATCACGTCTTCCGGTGTGCCCGGAGGAACACATACACCGCGGTCGATTCCTGCAGTCATGTCGACACCGAGCTCTTTGAACGTCGGTACATCGGCGAGATGGGGCTTGAACCGATCTTCGGTTCCCATTGCCAGGATGATGATCTTTTCCTTGTGCTGCACGAGATCATTGGAGTTGGCGAAGAGCGCCTGTGTGTGCCCGCCGAGAAAATTTGCCACGGACGGTGCGGCACCTGTTGAGGGGATGTAGGTGAATTTGGCACCCGTCAGTTTCTGCAGCTGTAAAAGCGCGAGGTGATGGCCGCTGTGCGTGCCGGAGCCCCCGATCGTGATTTTCCCCGGGTGGCCCAGTGCATACGAAAGAAAATCGTCAAGGGTCTTGAACCTGCTGTCATTGAGCACTGCGAGCCCGATCGGTGTAGACTGAAAGAGATACACGGGAACGAGCTGTTCCGTTTCGTATCCTGCATTATCCCTGACGAGAGGCTGTATGATGATGTGAGGGATGTTGTTTCCGCAAATCGTATACCCGTCGGGTTTTGACTTTACGAGATTCGACCACGCCACCGCGCCTCCAGCGCCCGGCATATGTTTTATCAGCACGTTCACGCCGAGCGCAGCCTCGAGGTCTTCTTTCTGGTACTGGGCTGTAATATCGGACTGTCCCCCTGGATCAAAAGGGATGACATAATCGATGTTTCGAGTCGGATACTGCGCCACTTCTTCTTTCTCCCCTTCCGGAAAAGCGAGAGAAGCGGACAGAAAAATAAGAACAAAAAGAAAAAAGAAAAGAGAAGAATACTTTATACCTTGAAACGCCTTTTTCATGGTGTCCTCCTGAAAGGCTGGAATTACACATAATGGTACTGAATATTCGCAGTGCTGTAAAGAGAAGGCAGGAGCGGAAAGAAAAAAAAATCTTATAAACCGGCGAAACTATAAATATTTTTAATAATTTGATTATGGAAGAAAAATCACAGGAAGAGTGTTTCTTGAGAGAGAGGAAAAACGATGCGAAGAATAAGGGAAACACCCACCTGTGACAGGCCGCGGGAAAAGCTGTACAGGAACGGTCCCGCATATCTCACGGATGTGGAACTGGTGGTTTTGCTGCTGGGTAGCGGCGTGAAGGGATTCGACGTATTTGCGATCGCAGAAAAAGCGCGAGAATTTCTCGAAGAGAACGCACTTCTTCTGAAGGAAGATTTTTCGGCATTTATGCAGGGGCTCATCGGGATCAGGGGGCTTGGGAAGGCGAAGGCTGCACTTTTTGCGGCATGCTGTGAGCTCTGTTCACGCCTGCACAGTAAGAAGACTCAGACAATTAAAAGTGCCGCTGACATTTATCCCTTTCTTTCCTATCTCTCAGCCAAACGGCAGGAGCACTTCGTGTGCGTCCATCTCAACGGTGCAAACAGAGTGGTTTCGTGCAGGACCGTCACCATCGGGCTCGTCGATCAGGCTCTCGTGCACCCCAGAGAAGTGTTCTCCGATGCAGTAAAGGAAAAGGCCTCAAAGATTATCGTTGCGCATAACCACCCTGCAGGAGGTCTTTTTCCAAGTGATGAAGATATTTCCGTGACTCGGAACCTGAACCGGGCCGGGGAACTGCTCGGGATCGCTCTCCTGGATCATCTCATTATCGGCGGCGACGGCTATTTCAGCTTCAGGGAAGAAGGCCTCCTGTAGAGCCGGGCTCTTTGTTTTGACTTTTGAGTGTGCGGACGATATCATGTGTACATGCCGGACTTCAAGTTGCGGGCACCGTACCGACCGAAGGGGGACCAGAGCAAAGCTGTTGAGGAGCTTTCCGCAGGGGTGATGGCGGGTGAACGCGCGCAGACACTTCTCGGGGTCACCGGTTCGGGAAAGACCTATACAATGGCGGCGGTGATCGAGAAAATAAACAGGCCCACGCTCGTCATCTCCCACAACAAGACGCTTGCCGCACAGCTGTACCGTGAGTTCAAGGATTTTTTCCCGGGGAATGCGGTCGAGTATTTTGTCAGCTATTACGACTATTATCAGCCCGAGGCCTACCTTCCCGCGACGGACACGTTTATCGAGAAGGATTTTTCCATCAATGACGAGATCGACAGGATGAGGCTTGCTGCGACCTCGTCGCTCATGGAGAGAGATGACGTCATTGTGGTCGCAACAGTGTCATGCATCTATGGAGTGGGAAATCCGAGGGTGTACAGGAGGATGCGTCTGCAGCTGGAACGGGGAAAGGAATACGAGCGTGACTCTGTACTCAGGAAGCTCGTGGATATCCAGTACAGCAGAAACGATTACGATTTCAAGCGGTCGACTTTCCGGGTAAGGGGGGATGTCATAGAGATATTTCCTAGCTATGCGCAGTACAGCCTGCGGGCTGAATTTTTCGGCGATGAGCTGGAGAATATTTCCGTTTTCAATCCGCTCACAGGTGCGGTCATTGAGGAAAGAGAAAGCGTCATCGTGTACCCTGCTTCGCACTACGTGATTGAGCAGCAGAACCTGAATGACGCGATCGTGAAGATTGAGGAGGAGCTCAAGGAACGGTACCAGTACTTCCTTTCCAGCAATAAACTGCTCGAAGCGCAGAGGATCAAATCACGTACGGAGTACGATATGGAGATGATGCGGGAAATGGGATACTGCAACGGCATAGAGAACTACTCCCGGCACATATTTGGCAGAGATGAGGGGGAAAGGCCTGCGGTCCTCATTGATTATTTCTCAGAGCATTTCATCATGTTCATAGACGAATCTCACGTTACCATTCCGCAGATCGGCGGAATGTACGAGGGCGACAGATCGAGAAAACTTTCCCTCGTGGAGCACGGGTTCAGGCTTCCGTCGGCCCTTGACAACCGTCCGCTCTATTTTGAAGAGTTCGAGAATATGATAAATCAGGTCATTTTCGCATCCGCAACCCCGCGCCCATACGAGAGAGATAAAAGCTCGAAGGTCGTGGAGCAGATTATCAGGCCCACCGGGCTCATCGATCCGGAGATATCTGTCAGGGAAGCGAAGCACCAGATCGACGATCTGATCGGCGAAATTCGCGAGCGGGTGAACAACAATGAGAGGGTGCTCGTGACCACACTCACCAAGCGGATGGCTGAGGATCTCTCACAGTACCTCGCGAATCTCGGGATTCGCGTCACATACCTTCACTCGGAGGTGCACACGATCGAGCGGACGGATATTCTCAGGGATTTACGGGCAGGTGAATTTGATGTGCTCGTGGGGATCAATCTTTTGCGTGAAGGTCTCGACCTCCCCGAAGTCTCTCTTGTGGCAATCCTCGATGCAGACAAGGTCGGTTTTCTACGGTCTACGACGTCGCTCATACAGATAACCGGGAGGGCTGCGCGAAATGTGAACGGAAAGGTGATCATGTATGCAGATCACGTGAGCGACGCGATGCGCGATGCAATCGATGAAACGAACAGGCGGAGGCAGATTCAGGAGTCGTACAATAAAGAACACGGAATCGTGCCGACGAGCATCAGCAAAGAGATCGTCGACATACTCGAGCGGAAGAAAAAAGAGAAAGAGGATATATCCCAGCGAGATCTTCATATCATTGCGAAGCAGTACAACATGCTCAATCCCACGCACAGGAAGCGGTATATCAATGAGTGTGAGCGGGAAATGGTCGAGGCTGCAAAGAACCTTGATTTCGAGCGTGCAATCGTGTTCCGCGAAGAAATCGAAAAGGTAAAGGCTGAGCACAAAGTATGAACAGGGTCAGCAGATTGTTACTTCTGCTCTTTTTTGCAGTCCCCTGTATGGGAGCGGGTTCCGAAAAAAGCATTACCGTATTCGGGGAGTATCCGGTGGTCGAGGAGCTGGGGGAGGGAGCGTTTCAGCAGGAAGACAAAAACGGTTTTCCTCAGCTCATCGAATACGGAAATCTGGGCGGGTATAAGCAAAAAGCGTTCCGTGAAGCACTCCACTTCCTGGATGCAAACGTGTTCGGGTATACATTTGTCTATAAACCGGGAAGCGTACTCATGAAGACGGAAGAAGTTTTTGAGGTGGAACTGAAGGGAAGCGTGGGAGCGGAGAACACGAACACGGTTGGTGAAGGAGTGAATAAAACCATCTACAGAGTAAAGCTCGATTTTCCGGTGACCCCCTCGGTCCACAGATGGCAACAGGCTTTTATTAGCAATACGATCCGGCACATGCAGTCGGAGGGAACGTCGGAATTCTACACAGGCTGGGAGGGGAGGAGTGACGCACTGCGGGAGGCGCTCCGAAACCTCGTGCTTGCTGCAGCAATGAGGGAGCTGAGCTCGAAGCCGCTTCTTTTAAAAGGCGATATACTTCTGAAGGGAACCCCTGAATTTTCTGTAGGTGCGGGAAGGCACTACTGCAGGATATCGGGGTACGTGAATTTTTTGGAGATCATCACCTACGACTGACGAGTGTGAAAGGGATGCTTTGGAACTGACCGATTATCTCGATCAATTAAAAAGAGAGCCGAAATTTGTCAGCAATGTGGTCTACTGGGGGAAAAGACCAAAGCAATCTGCTTGCTTCAGTCCCGTCCCCCAAGAGCTTCATCCAGCGCTGAAGCACTATCTCGAAGAAAAGGGGATCAGTAATCTCTATTCACACCAACACGAGTGCTACAGGGCCGTTGCGGCTGGAAGGGACACGGTGATCACCACCCCGACCGCATCGGGAAAGAGCCTTGCCTACAACCTGCCTGTGCTCGATGCGCTTTTAAAGGACAGGGACGCGAAAGCGCTCTATCTGTTTCCAACCAAGGCGCTGAGCCAGGATCAGGTGAAAATGCTCGAAGATTTTTCGCTTTCGGAGCTCAGGCTTTACATCTACGACGGAGACACTCCCAGTTCCATACGGCAGGCCGCACGAAAGAACGGGCGCATCATCGTCACAAACCCCGACATGCTCCACACTGGGATACTGCCGAACCACCCGAAGTGGGTGAAGATATTCGACGGCTTGCGTTACATCGTCCTTGACGAGCTCCACACGTACAGAGGGGTGTTCGGCAGTCATTTGTCACACGTGATGAAACGTTTACTGAGAGTTGCGAGGTTTTACAACTCATCTCCCGTGTTCATTGCTTCCTCAGCCACCATTGCGAATCCCGAGAATCTGTTCGAGAAGATCACAACAAGAACCCCCCTGCACATATCAAAGAGCGGCTCTCCGCTTGGGGAGAAACACTACATTATCTACAACCCGCCTCTGGTGAATCCCGTGCAGGGAATACGGCGCGGTGTCGTGCTCGAATCATACGGACTCGCACGCAGGTTCATCGAGAGCGGAAACGCCACCATCGTGTTCGCACGGAGCAGGCTGAACACTGAGATCGTTTTATCCTATCTGAAGAAGTGGATGCCTTCCGCCGCGGGGAGGGTCGAGGGGTACAGGGGAGGATATCTTCCCTCAGAGCGAAGACGTATCGAGGAGGGGCTGAAAAACGGTGAAATCAGAGGGATCGTATCGACGAACGCCCTCGAGCTGGGAATCGATATCGGAAGCCTCGATGTGAGCATCATGGCCGGCTATCCCGGCTCTGTATCGTCCTTTCATCAACAGGCGGGGAGAAGCGGCAGGAAGGAAACACTCAGTGTTTCTGTTCTCGTGTGCTCGAACGGCCCGCTCGACCAGTATATCGCGGCCCATCCTGAATACCTCATGGAAAAGACCCCCGAGGCGGCATTGATCAATCCCTCGAATATCTACATACTCGTAGACCAGATAAAATGCGCTGCATTCGAGATCCCTTTTACAAAGAAAGAGGGGTTTGGCGGGGAGAACGTCTCGGATATCCTCGATTATCTCGAGGAAAAGGAGGTGCTGCACAGCGAAGACGAGACCTATCACTGGCAGGACCGCTCCTATCCCGCGGAAAACGTCTCCATCAGGAGTGCAGAGATAGGGAACTTCATCATCGTTGAATACGCCGGGAGAGCGAAGCGGGTCATCGGAGAGGTCGACCGTGCGAGCGTGCCGATGCTCCTCCATGAGAACGCAGTCTATATTCACGGAAGCCAGCAGTACCTCGTGACCAGGCTCGACTGGGACAAGCAGATCGCATATGTCGAGCGGTCGACGGTGAATTATTACACCGACGCGCTGACGAAGACAGACATACAGATCCTCGAGAAAAACATCGTGGAGCAATTCACCTGCTATCAGGCATTCCTTGCGGATGTTCTCGTGCGGACACTTGCGGCAAAGTATAAAAAGATAAAGTTCGGAACCCATGAGAACATCGGATACGGTGACATCAGCCTTCCCCCAACCGAGATTCACACAAGAAGCCTGATTTTGTCGTTTGAAAATGTGCTGTTCGCGAATCTTTCACGGGAAGAAGGCGAAAACCTTCTTCTATCGGTCTCAAACCTGCTCAGGAACATCAGTCCTCTGTACGTCATGACCGACATCAGGGACATCGGGTCCGCGGAGAGTCTGAGACAGCAGGTGATCGGCCTTCCCACAGTCTTTCTCTTTGACAGGTATCCGGGCGGGGTGGGGCTTGCCGACAGGCTCTTCGAGAAGACCAATGAGCTTCTTCGGGCCTCATATCAGAGGATACAGGAGTGTACCTGCAAAAACGGATGCCCTTCCTGCGTCGGGCCTGAAAGGTTCAACAAGGAGATCGCCGCGCATTTTTTCGAGACGCTCCTGAAGGCGGAGATAAAGCTCGTGCAGAAAGACGAAGGAACATGAGTCCGCATGTTTCGTGCGGAGAGAGGAGAAGGCGTGGAAAGGCTGCAATTCTACGAGCGGTCGAGAAGCAGATCCTTCAAAAGCTTTGACGCCCCTGATGCCTGGAACAGAACACTCGAAAAGGTTTGCACGCGCTGCAGCGGTACTGTTATACGGGATGGGGCGCAATCCGTGCTCATGGTCGAACGCACGATGCCTGCGCACGCGGTTTTTGGCTCCGATGAAAAAGGCACACGGCTGATCGATGAGAAGGCGCTTCACACATTCGCGCAACTCGCGGGCGCAGGATCAGGCAGGCGAGTGCGGGCGGAGGACCTGGTGTTTTTCGATATAGAAACAACGGGGCTTTCCGGGGGTGCGGGAACGACAATTTTCCTTGCGGGGTTCGGCTCCCTCAGTGAAGGGCGGGCCCGGACCGTCCAGTACTTTCTCAACGGCCTGTCGTCAGAGAGGCTATTTCTCAGGCTCATTTCAGATCATCTTGTATCCGGCATGGTCCTCGTTTCCTATAACGGGAAAAGTTTCGACTACAACATCATCAGAAACAGGTTCATTCTCAACAGGATTTCCGATGCAGGCCTCGATCATATTCACTTCGACCTGCTTCACTCGTCGAGGAGGCTGTGGAGGGGGATGTTTCCCGACTTTTCGCTCGGAACTGTTGAGAGAATGGCGCTCGGCGTGCTGCGGAAAGATGATATTCCCGGGTTTTTGATACCGGACGTGTATTTTGATTACCTCAAAGGCGTGAACGTGACAGAAAGGCTGGAAAAAGTGTTTTCCCACAACAGGCTCGATGTCCTGTCTCTGTTCGCTCTTTTCGCAAAACAGCTCGAAATTATCACATCGGGACTGGATGCAGAAACACACTCTCCAGACCGGGAACCGAGCCGCTGCAACCTCGTGTCGCTCGCGGAATATCTTATGCAAAAGGGGTATTTGCGACAGGCAAAACACATACTGTTACCGCATACCGGGGACCCGGCAGCCCTCAAGCGGCTTGCCCTTCTGTGCAAACGGCAGAAACAGAGCGAAGAGGCCCTCCGTTACTTCACGCTTCTCACGCAGAGAGCACGGGTGCCCACAGATTACATTTTCGCCTGTACGGAAGCGGCAAAGCTCCACGAGCACGTGTTCAAAGACTTTCGGAAAGCAATTGTGTACGCAGAAAAGGCCAAGCTCTGGCTTTCACGGAGCGGGTATCTTCATCCAGAGCTCGCCGCAGGCTACGAAAGCGCGCGGTTTCTCGTCGAAAAGCGACTGGTCCGGCTGCAGCGAAAACTCGGGGAAAGGAATACCGGAAAGGCATAGCACCCAGCACATTGACGGGGAGGCAGAATGGAATACAGCGCGAGAAGCGTTGAGATCATCTTCAATGAATTTTTTCGAGTAGAGCGGGCACGGGTTCGCTGGGAACAGTTCGAAGGCAGGATGGGGCAAGAGCACACGAGGTACGTGATCCGGAGAGGGGAGTCGGCCGGAGTGGTGCCAGTGTGTGAGAAAACCGAGAGGATCGTGCTCGTGAATCAGTTTAGGTACCCGGCAGCCGGTAAAGCATTCGACGGTTACCTCTGGGAGATTCCTGCGGGTATGGTGGACAAGGGGGAGAGCCCGGAAAAAACCGCCAAAAGGGAGCTTCTGGAGGAAATCGGAGCATGCGGGAACGCGCTCACTCCGCTCATCTCATTTTTTCTCTCACCGGGCGCCCTTGACGAAAAATTTCATCTTTTCTGGACGAAAGTGCCTGACTGCCTGCTCCTCTCCCCCATTGGGGGAAACAGAAGGGAGAGTGAAAACTTGCAGGTGAAGCTCTTTGAAAAGGAAACGCTTTTCAGGATGATCAAACAAAATCTGATTCAGGACGCAAAGACGATCGCCTCGCTTCTTTTTTACTTCTCGTTTATTTCCGACACCGCATGAGAATGCCAAGGGTAAAGGCCCCCAGGCCCGCCGGTCGACGATCGGGTGGACACACGGCGGAATTTGTTATCTTGGCATTTTTCCATTGCATTTTTTACCGTCGCATTTATATTAACCCTTAAGTGTGACTCAGGAAAAAGGTCAAGGAGCCTTATGATGGACAGCCCAATTGCAATTTCGGAGGATATATTCTGGATCGGTGTGAATGATCTTGAAACCGAACTGTTCGAAGCTCTATGGCCTCTTCCCCAGGGAATCTCATACAACTCCTATATCATAAACGATGAAAAGGTCGTGCTCATCGATACATTGAAAAAAACCTATCTCTCGCAGTTTATCGACAAGATCAAGGCAATCCTGAAAGACGGGAAGACCGTCGATTACCTCGTCGTGAACCACATGGAGCCCGACCACTCGGGCGCAATGAAAGTGCTGCACGAGATATTCCCCGACATGCAGATTATCGGAAACAGAAAGACGGTCGATTTCATCAAGGGGTTCTATGACATCGATGAAACACACATAAAGGTCGTGGATGACGGCGACACACTGGAGCTCGGGAAACACACGCTACAGTTTTTCCTGACGCCAATGGTCCACTGGCCTGAGACGATGATGACCTACGAGAAGCACAACAAGGTGCTCTTCTCGGGTGATGCGTTCGGCGGGTTCGGAACGCTCAACGGAGGGATATTTGATGACGAGGTGGACCTGAATTACTTTGAAAACGAAATCCTCAGATACTTCTCAAATATTGTGGGCAAGTACAGTGCAATGGTTCAGAAGGCCCTGGGCAGGCTGAAGGACCTCGATGTTCGGACCATTGCCTCAACCCACGGCCCCATATTCCGAAAAGATTTTTCCTACATCGTAAACCTGTACGACCGGTGGAGCAGGCAGGAGTCGGAGAGGGGAGTCGTCATCGTATATGCTTCGATGTACGGGAATACGCAGGTCATGGCGGAGTCGATCGCCCGCGCGCTTGCGATGGAGGGAGTTGACCGTATCAGGCTTCACAATATCTCGCATTCTCATATGTCCTATGTGATCACCGATGTGTGGCGGTTCAAGGGCCTCGTCCTCGGAAGCTGCACCTACAACACGAAGCTCTTTCCACCCATGGAGATGCTCGTAAGGACCCTCGAAAACGACAAGCTGAAGGACAGAGTCGTGGGAATATTCGGCTCATACAGCTGGAGCGGGGGGGCGGTAAAAGAGCTGAAAGCCTTTGCAGAGCAAAAGGATTTCAACTTCGTCCAACCAGTGGTAGAGTCGAAGTTCGCGCCCCGAAAAGAAGACATTTCACAGCTGAGAATCCTGGGGAAAAATGTCGCCGCAGCACTCTGAAAAGGGGACCCTTTGCGTTCGGTCCCTCAGAGGTTCTGGTTTTTTATCTCCAGGATCTTTCTCTTCACTGGAAGCCACTTCCTGTTGTACTGTTCGGCAAGCTGATAGGTCTCGAACTCCATCTTTTTTCGAGCAATCCTCACAGGAGTGGAATACTCTGCAGATCTGAACCCTCTGAGCATCACCATGACGATCCCTGAAATGTGCCTGTTGAAGTAAAGGCGGTAGAGGGTTGACGCGACGATGATAATTCCGATGATCATGGAAAATGCGAGAAGATTTATGAATGACCTGGTTTTTTGGAGGTCCTTTCTGCTGAAATAGACCGAGTAACCTGAGATCCGTGAAACCGTGTAGTCGTCGGTCAGATAGTATTTCTTAAAATCTCTCTCAGAGACCCGACTGTAGACAGGCGTAGTCTCCTGCTCTATAAAGAGCACGGTTTCGGAGCCGTGGAGAAGGGCTTCGAAATCGGGTTCGGGGTTTTCTTCGAGGTAATTGGTAAGGAGCTTTTCTGTTTCCTCGGATCCCGATTGAAGTACCTCGCCCCTTTCGACGAACGCAAACCCGATGAGCGCGAGCACGATGATCAGAACAGCGAGGCTCACCATACGCGCGACGTATTTTGACGTAAGAATGTGCTTTTGCCTGAGCTTTCCAAAGATTTTCAGTGCCCTGACAAAGCGCAGAGTCCTGGTCACACGTATTACCTTGACGATTTTCAGAAAGCTCAGAGAGCCGAGCACAGTGATGAATCCGGCCTCTCCGGAAAAAAAGGTCATCCACATGAGAGGCCCGGAGTGGAATACGAGAAGCGGAAGAGAGGCGACAAAGTCGATGAACCCCCCTTCCCGCAGAATATATCCTGTAGCCCCTCCTCTTCGCGCCGCGAAAAAGAGGCGCACGAAGAACTCGATACTGAAGAGCAGATCGAAACCGAAACCCGCGATGAGGAGATAGGTTCGAATCTGCGCGCTGTAATCCATGAACAGCGCGTACTCCTCAAAGAGTGTTTCGAGGATTACGAGAAGAATAAAGAATACGATAAAACTCTCAAAGACATTGCCCAGATAACTTTTTTCTTTCATAAAATCACCTCTTCCCTAACGGGTGATAAGAATATCGATAAAATCCAGCGGACACCTCAGCACCGGGTGCTGGGGATATGGATAGTACTCTGTATGAATTTCGGCATATTCGAACAATTCTCTTACCGTAATGAACTTGTCGTTGTTTTTGTCTGCCATGAATGTATCCAGCCCCTGAATGAGGTAGTAGGTAAAAAGGCCGTGCCCCAGTGAATCGAGCTCCACAGATTCCTCGTTCTGTGCGGACGCGGTCATGACAGGCAGGCTCGTTATGGTGAGGTCGCTTCCCCCTCCCGAGCCTTTGGAGCGGGCCCCTTCTATGTACTTGACCCTGACACCTGTCGAAGACAGAGACCTGTTCACGAGCCCCCCGCTGTAGCAGGAGTCAACGATAAAGGCCCCCTTTGCCGTTTTGCAGGAGGAAAATACCGAACCGAGCTCGTCGTCGGTTATGAGTGTCGAGTCGTCAATGGGCGCGTAATCCACTGGAACGAGCGCCTCGTCCGTCCCGTCGGACTCGTCACCGTTCGTGTCAGCCACGGTTGTCCCGTGACCTGAGAAGTATACGAGGATGTAGTCTTTTTGCTCGGCCTGTGTGACCATGTTCGTGAGCTCATTCATAATCGCGGATTTTGTCGCAGCGGGTCCGTAGAGAGTGGTGAGATCAGCTGCGTTCCAGCCTCTTTGCACGAGAGAATCGTGCATGGACGCTGCGTCTGCCTCACAGTAGTCGAGGTTATTAACTGCAGGATTTGTGTCGTAGTTTATTCCGATGAGAAGACCGTAAAACCCGGTGTCGTGAAGAATCGGGAGGATGGAGCACCCCGCTGAGAGAAAAATCGCACCAATACACAGCGAGAGGAGCACATTTCTCATTTGGATTTTTTCTCCTCCTGTCCCCGCTGTATTTCCCTTTCCCAGAGGGTGAAAATAGCTTCGAGCCGGACCGTTTCGTATGCCCGATAAGAGCTCAAAAAGTTATGGGTGTAACCAAGCAGAATCGCGTCAACGATAAATTTATTGAAAACCAGCCCCCCGCTGAGAGAGGACAAAAAAAAGTTTTTATCGGTGAAGCTTGAAAACGAGTGTGTGAACCCCAGACCGGCGCACAGAAGATACGACACATTCCTCGTCTCGCGTCTTCCAATATGAACCCTGACACCAGGAACGAAGGAAAGGGAGAAAAAAGAATCATAGTAGAAATAGTCGTTGTAGTTGGATTTCATGCTGTACTGAAACAAAAGTTCGAAGCCGTAGCTGAGCAGTTTCCCCTTCGAGAAATAGGGCGCAATACCGAGCCCGGCAACGGGCACCATTTTTGCCCCAAAACTTGGATTGTCGATATTGAGGATGGACGTACCGCCGGACAGGAGAAAGTCGAGGGAAACCTGAGTGCGGTCCTGCGCCGGGACCGCTTCAGCCACCGGGAATAGGACAACAATTGTGAGAACCAGAGGCGATAATCGCTTCATCTACTGCCCGGGTTTTGAGGTGTATGCAATAATTTTAGTCCATATTTCGTTATTATCCCAGCATATTTTTTATAATGGCAAGCGCCTCGCGTGCATCGGGAGCACCGAGGATTTTTCTTTCGCTAGTGACCGGCCTGTCTGCGTCGAGTGATTTTTTTATCAACTGCGCCGAAATACCGGGGAGGTTTTCAAGCGCGACGATCGGTTTCTTGAATTGCCAGGCCATAGCGATTTCACTAAGCGTTCCGCTCGCTCCCGAAACGGCAACAATGGCGTCCGCACAGCAGGCGATGATGAAATTTCTCGCATACCCGAAACCGGTCGGTATGACGATGTCCACATAGGGGTTTGCGTCTGTTTTTTGTGCACCTGGCAATATCCCTATGATCCTCCCCGAATGAGGACCTGCTTCATCGAACGCGCCCCTGCATGCGGCTTCCATTACCCCGCCGAGCCCGCCGCAGACAAGCGAATATCCTTTGTTCATCACCGCTTTTCCCACTTCATACGCGGCGTTCATCACCGCTTCCGACGCATTTGAAGATCCCACAACCCCGATTAGAGTCCGCATCATTCATCCCTCCGGGTATCACTTTGAAAATATGATTTTTACAGAATTCGCAGGAAATAATATAATCAAAAAGTTGACACCCCTGTAGAAATAACGGCATTGACGAAATCCAAAAAAAGTGTTATTATAAAAATACAATTAATTACGATTATTTTTGTATTTGAGTGATCTCTATCTCATTCCTGTAACAACCGTGAATATATTGATTCCCAATCGAAGAAAAAGAACCGCCGGTCCCAATTATTGTTGAAAGGAGAAGACATATCCGAGATGTACAAAAAGGGAGCAAAGGTAGTATATCCTCTACACGGTGTGGGTATTATCAACAGCATTGAGGATAAGACTGTTCTCGGGGAAAGAAGGGTCTATTACATCATCAAACTCGCAATCTCAGACATGACCGTTATGATTCCCACTGAAAGATCCGAAGAGCTCGGTCTCAGGCTCGTTGTTTCCGACCATGATGTAAGGAAGGCGCTCAAACTCATCAACAGTGCTTCCACCGAGATGGAAGAGGACTGGAAAACCCGATATCAGCACAATTTCGACAAAATTAAAAGCGGATCTATCTTTGATGTTGCTGAGGTCGTACGTAACCTGTTTCATAGAAACAGGGTGAAAGAACTTTCCATCATGGAAAAGAAACTGTACGAAAATGCGTACCGCCTGCTCGTGGATGAAATTTCCTATGTAAAGGATATGGAAAAGGAAGAAGTCCAGAACATCGTTTCAGAAAGATTAGAAAACAGTGTATAGGCGCAGTTTTACAAAAATCGATCCCTCTCTTGCGGAAGAATCGAAAAAGTAATATTCCCTACGGTGGATGCGCGATCCATCATTCTGATTCTTTGTCCACACTCATCTTTCTTTTGAAGGCAGCTGCATCCACGTTGTACCGTATCCTCATAGATTTACTGACAATCCGCGATCCGGCATGAGCGATTTTGGAAAATATCCAATATTTTATTTTGATCGGAGGAAAAAAGAGTGATTATCAGAATTGTTTTTATTGTTATTGCGGTTGCGCTTGCGGCCGGGCTCACGTTCAATCTGAATAATTTTTATGTCTACCCTGTTTCCGTACTCATCGTCTCAGTCATCATCGTTGCATTTGAAATGTTCATCAAGCGTTTTCAGAGAGAGAGTGTTTCAAAGATATTCAAGGGATTCATCTTCGGGCTCATACTCGGCGCAGCGTTTTCCGCTATTGCGCGGTCATTCGGACTCGAGATGACCCCGTTTTACAGAGCTGTTGTTTATTTATCTGCACTTTATATCGGTATTGCCCTCATTTCACAGCTCGATGTCGGGTTCGGCATAATGCGGCCGCCCACTCCCAAGGGGATGACCTCTGAGAGCCTGAAGATTCTCGACACGAGTGTGATCATCGACGGACGGATCGCCGACATAATCGAAACGAAGTTCATCGAGGGAATACTCGTGGTCCCCAAGTTCGTTCTCGACGAACTTCAGCAAATTGCGGACTCTTCTGATTCAGTGAAGAGATCGCGGGGGAGAAGGGGGCTCGATGTGTTGAACCGTCTGAAAAAAGACAAGGAGACGCTTTTACGCATCACGGACCAGGATTTTCCTGAGACCTTTGACGTGGACTCAAAGCTTGTAAAGCTCGGCAAAGCCCTTGATGCAAAGGTGATCACCAATGATTTCAACCTCTTCAAGGTCGCTGAGATTCAGGGTGTGACCGTTCTCAATATCAATCTCCTCGCAAATTCGCTGAAGCCTGTCGTTCTTCCTGGTGAAAAAATGAAGATTGTTGTCATCAAAGAGGGAAAAGACCCGGGGCAGGGAATCGGATATCTTGACGATGGAACCATGGTCGTCGTGGATTCCGGGAAAAAATACGTTGGTGATGAGATATTCGTTTCCGTGACAAGCGTGCTTCAGACTCCGGCGGGAAGGATGATTTTTGCGAAATATGAACACGGATAAGCCGGGTGTTTGTTATGTGGTGAGCACGCCAATAGGGAATCTGCGTGATATAACTCTGAGAGCGATCGATACCCTGAGACGTGTGGACTGTATAGTGTGCGAAGACACGCGGGTTACATTGAAACTTCTCAACCGGCTCGAAATTAAAAAACCGCTCATCTCATGCCACGCCCGGAGCAGGGATGCGGTGCTGAAGAAAATCGAAGATATGGTGAGAAGTGGCAGGAGTATCGCAGTGGTAACAGACAGCGGCACCCCTGCTATCTCCGATCCGGGGGCCAGGCTCATCGAACAATTGATCCGGATCGATGCGACGATTGTTCCTGTTCCCGGGCCTTCCTCCGTGCATGCAGTGCTTGCCGCGTCCGGTTTCTCTTTCTCAGAGTACAGCTTTCTCGGATTTGTTTCCAACAAGAGATCAAGAAGAAAAAAAACACTATCATCCTTAAAGGAAAGGCGTACCCTGTTCGTTTTTTTTGAATCACCCCACAGAATTCTCTCATTTCTCGAGGATGTGCACGATACACTGGGCCCTGTACGGGCCTGCGTGGGGAAGGAAATGACGAAAAAGTTCGAAAAATTCTACAGAGGAGATAGCGCGGAAATCATCCGCATGCTCGCGGAGGATGGAGTGAGAGGGGAGTATACAATTGTGATTGACAACAGATGACACAAGGGGTATAAATATAATAAATAGAATAATTCTAAGATGATTTGTGGATTCGTGCGGAACAAAAATCTTAAGTATGCTCAGTCATAATCCGATACTTGTTATGAGAAAAGGAGTGGAGTTCAATGACGATTGACAGAATAGGCCCGTTACACAAGATATTGAGTTCCGGCAATGAGATGAAGATCAAGAACACAGGGAAGAGAGCGAAGAGCGACAAGGTGGAGTTGTCCCATGAGGCAAAAAAAATGGCGGAGCTCTCGCAGATCGAGACAAAAGTCAAATCCGCTTCTGATATTCGTAAGGAACTCACACCACAGAGGATAAAGGAACTCAGGGACAAGCTCGAAGATCCGGATCAGTATCTCACAAAAGAAGTGGCGGAGAAGATCGCGGAAAAAGTTGCTGAGTCTTTCGGAATAAAATAAAACGTTTTGCACCAATGTGATCCCCAAAATCGTCATATCGGCAGGTTGGAAGATCGCAAAAGAGAGGCGGAGGTATACTCCGTCTTTTTTATTATGAGGAACCGGTGAGTATGTTTGAGTTTTCCATTCCGACAAAAGTCGAATTCGGTGTGGACAGTGTCGCGCGGCTCGGGCATTTTGTCAGCTTACTCGGGGATCGCGTCATTCTCATCGCGGAAAACATACTCACCGAGACGGGAATCGTTCGTACGGTCGAAAACATTCTAAAAGGAAAGGGAATAGAGGCGATCCGGTACGATGCGGTGTATTCCGATGCAGACTCCAGCCTGATTGATGAAATCGCTCTTATCGCGCGGAAATCGAAATCAACCGTCGTCATCGGCGCAGGAGGTTCACGCACCTGCAATGCGGCCAAAATGGTCGCCTTTTTAGGGCTGAATGACGGCGAAATGTCTGATTACATCCATGGAAGGGAAGGAAACGGTACACACGTTCCCTACATAGAAATTCCCACGATTTTCAGAGAGGTGTACGCGCTCACTCACTCGGCCTTTGTCAATGACGCCTACGATCGGGCAAACAAGGTGCTGACTCTGAACGGGCTCGGAACGGACATTCTCATGATAGATCCCGCCCTCATGTCAGGAATCCCCATAAAAACAGCAGTGTATGTATCGCTCGACATTCTCGCACTCTCCATTGAAGGGTACATATCGCTCAAGGTGAACCCTCTTGTCGAGCCTGTGCTCTTGCGCGGGATTGAAATCGTCTATTATAACCTTTTGAACTATATTAAGAATCCTCACGACGTAACCATCCGCGAACAACTCTGTACTGCGGGCCTGTTTACCGCGATCGCGAACATAATCACGGGTTTCGGGATCGGATTCGCGCTTTCCATGGGAATGAACGGGAAAAAGCGGATATCGAAATCCGTGATGAACTCGATTCTCATACCGTATATCATGGAATACAATCTCTCCACATCGGCTTCGAGGCTTTCCAAAATCGGACGGGTCATGGGAAAGGATGTCACTGGGATTCCTGATACGGAAGGCGCCGCCCTTTCGATCGAAGCGGTGAATGACTTCAGGGATCAGATCGGTCTCGAACTCACGGGTCGTATCAGCCAGCTCGGGCTGAAGAAGGACGATCTCGCTGTGGCTGCGGAAAGCGCAATCCGTTTCGAGGACATCAACTCCGTACCCAGAAAGGCGGCATTTGAGAATCTTATGGAGATATTGGAGAAGGCGTATTAGACCCGCGCGGGTGTGCCTGCAGAACACGCGTATCGAAATTTTTGTACCACGCAACTGATTCTTTTATTCCCTCGAGCGTTGAAAAGGGAGGAGAGTAGCCGAGCATGTTCCGGGCCTTTTCCACGCTGAAACTGTAATCCCGTGAAGAGATGGCGATCCTGTACGGTGTGATCGGCGGCGGTGTGCGCGCCCCCGCAAGGGTATAGAATTTTTCGAGCAGAACAGATGCCGCGTAAAGAGGAGCAAAGGGAACAGCACATGCGGGAGGTTTTCTGTTCATTGCCTCTGCAATCATTCCCAGCAATGCCCTCCATGAGATGTCCGCGCCGTCCGAAATATTGAAAGCATGGCCTGAACCGATATCGGTTTTCAGCGCCTTCTCCGTTGCGTCGACAAGGTTTCCAACGTAACATGGCGATGTCAGAGGTTTTCCTCCTCTGGGAAAGCCGAAAAGCCCCTTGTCGAGGCTTTTCAACAGTCGGTAGGTAAAGGAGACGTCATAGGGGCCGAACACATTGGAAGGGCGGAGCACTACGATGTTGATGTCGTTTTTCAGTTCGAGCAGTTTTTCTTCAGCAATGGTCTTGGTTTTACAGTAGTTGTTTGAAAAAGGATTGAGAGGAGCGTTCTCATCCGTGAGCACGTGTCCTGTAAACCCGTAGAGCACAGTGGAGCTGAAATAGACGAGCTTTTTCACTCCACATCGGATGGCGGACTTCGCAACGTTGAGCGTGCCGTAAACATTATGCGAATGAAAATCTTCGTATGGCCCCCAGTCGCTCGCTTTTCCGGCCGTATGGATGACTGCATCGAACCCTCTCATGATTCCGTCGAGCGGGTCGGTAATCGAACCCCGGAGAAGCTCGAAACTGCCGGAATGCAAACGGAAGAGGTTCGAGCTCCTCCGGACAAGGCCGCAGACACGGGAGCTGCTTTTTACGGAAAGGCATTTCAGCAGATGCGATCCGATGAAACCGTTTGCCCCTGTTATGAGGATGTTGTGCGGACGATTCATGGGATGCCCTCACGCGCGCAATCCAGGCGTATTTGTTGTTTTCCCGTTCTCCAGAGGGAAATACGCCTCATTCAATCGGTTTTTCAAAGATTGTATATATTTTTGAAAGTGTCGAATTCATAAATGCGGCCATTCTCTGAACAATTACATTTCCTTCGAGAATCCATCCGATATCGCAGTATTCATATCCCTTCTTCTGGGTATACTGTTTCTGTTTCCAGAGCATGACCCCGTCGAGGCCGAGCCGCTGAAATTTTTCCTTCACACCGAGATACCCCAGGCGAAAGCCCTTTACGCTCTTTCTGAAAAGAAACATCTTTGCGATCCGCAGGAGCTCGAATCTCCTGAGGAGCCGAACCGGAACCATTCTCTCGGCAATGTTCGGAATGCCCCCGAAAAACGCGGCAGGTTCTCCCTTTACATACACGAAAAGTGAGAGGTCCTTGTCCATGATGAGCTTCATGTCATCAACGATTTCATACCACTCCTCCTGTGTGAAAGGGACGAACCCGAAGTTTTTACTCCACGCATCGTTATAGATATCGAGCATCTCGCGCCTTCGTTCCCTGTAGGGTCGCCGGCTCCACGGTTCGAGAGTGATTCCGTATCGTTTGATAACCTTTTTTGCCACCTGTTCGAGCCGCTCCTCCATGGGGTTCATCACCGGGACTTCCCACGAGAAGACTCTCTGAATCTCTCTGAAACCTGCGGCCTCTATGAGTGATCTGTAGTAGGGCTTGTTGTAGTGATAGTGAACGACCGGACGGGAATCAAATCCCGAGGTCAAAAGCCCCGGCGTTGATTCGTTGACAAGCAGGTTTTGAGGGCCCCGTATGATGTCCATCCCCTTTGATTTCAGCCATGAAGCTGCAGCACCGATCAAGCTGTCCGAGACCTCTTTTTCGTCGATCGTTTCGAACTCCCCGAAAAAGCCGACCCTGTCTCTCCAGTACATGTTGTGCGCATCATTCGTGAATGCAATGCAGCGGCCGACCGTTTTCCCTCCTCGGGAGGCCAGAAAAAACCGTATGTCAGCGTGTCGGTAGAAAAAATTTTCCGGCTGATAATATCCCTTTATGCCCAGAATCCCGAGCCCGAGATATTCAAAGTCGAAAAGCGGGATAAACTGCGGATCGTCTCTGTACAGGTCCCAGGGTAAATCGACGAACACTTTCAGCAGTTTTTTGTCTTCCTTTGTCCTGTTGGAAAAGGAAATCAGCTCCACAGGGAATTCCTTACGGGCCACACCGGTCCTCCTTTTCAGAAAGTTCAGTCAGGAAACACAAAGATCGACCCCGCATACAGGAGCACCGCACTCAGTCCGGTCCAGAGAAAACCTGCATTGGATGCAATGATCATCGCACCAGTGGACGCGATCACAGAAAAATAGCTGTTGATCGACCACGCCCAGGGCACGGAATCATCACCCCGGCGCCTGAGCCTGCTCATGGCAAGGGGGAATGGAAATCCCATCGCAAAGCCGAGCGGGGCTAAAATCAGCATGGAAAAAAGAATCGTCGGAAGAAGCGAGACATTATCAAGGGATTGAAATATACGATCAACGAGCAGCAGCATGACAGTAAGATATACCACAATAAAGAAAACGGGGTACAGTAAAATTTTTCTGTTCCATCGGGCGAGACGGTCGGAGACGCGGCTCCCGAACCCTGAAGAGACAACGAGAGTCGCAATCGTTACGGAGCTCGAATAAATTGGATTTGCGAGATAACGCGTGTACTTGTTGATGATGACGATCTCCACGCACATGTAGGAAAGTGCGATAAAACAGAAATAGAGAAAGATTTTCAGCGCTCCCCCCCGGATGCGTTTGCCGGCCAGTGAGAGAGGCACGAGAATCAGCACGAACGCGACAAGAAATGTCACCACGAACGTTGAGAAAAGAATAAGATAGCCGCCTTCGATTGCGAGCATCCACTGGTGGCCTGCCTGTTGGTAGAGCTGAACGATCTTTCTTATTCGAAAGAAATATCCGAAAAATGGCCGGTTATCGGTATTGGGTCTGATGTTGAAGGGGTACTCTCTTGTAAATCGGTCAAAATTGGAGAATATCTCCCGTACGCTCACCGAATAGTATGCGTCTTTCACCACATTGTACTGATTGGCCTCATCCGGGTGCATGCCGTCGTAGTACACGAGGTCAAACATTCGAGCAGCGCAAAAGCGTTGTATCTTTTCGATGTCCTCTTCGGTAAAGGGGTGTTTTTTCACCAGTACGGTTCCGCTGGCCCACCCGCGAAGGACCACGACGTTCTTTTCCGGATCCAAATTCATCTTTTCGAGAGCGGTTTTCGCAATTGAAACGAGCTTCAGGAGTTTTCTCGGCGGATATCTCAACAAAACCGTGACCGAAAGGGTGCCCCTTTCTGAAAGGTGTGAGACGAACTCCTCAAATGCCTCCACTGTGAGGGTATAATCCGTATCGGTTGCGTAGATCCCTCCCACGGATGCGGCTCTTCCGTCCGGCTCCGAGATCTCTATCACGTCCCACCGGGAATCTGTTCTCCCGAGGTAGTTCCGTGCTCCTGTGCGCACCACCTCGAGTCCGGAGGTATACAAAAGCGCATCGTTGTAGTGCGCATAGGTGTGCGCCAGCAGTTCTATGAGGTGGGGGTTTTGTTCCGTGATGACGATGTTTTTTGCTGAATAGAGCACTGAACGCGCTGCTGCACTGCCCCCGCCCAGTCCGATCTGAAAAACTCTGGGATGTGCGTGAAGCGCATATACGGCGGACTGCGGCTGATATCGCAAATATTGGAGGCTGTGCAGGCCTTCGATTCTGTCGATTGAGGAAATCTGGTCGCCGTCCACAAAGAGTCCCATCTGATCGGGAAGAGCTCCCCTGAACGCAAGACTGAGGCCTGATGCGATTCTGATCATGGAGCTTTTCACCACTTCGAGAGTGCCGAAAGGACTGATGCGTTTTTTGTCAATGCGGGCGTCGGGAAAGTTCAGTGCGAGCATGATTCCCTTGTAGGGGAGGATATTGATGAACCCCGTAGAAAATAATACGAACCCTGCGGCGATCATTGCAATCAGAAGAACCAGAGACGGAAACAGGAGCTTTGAGCCGATGAGAAGAAGCACAAAGCAGGCACTCGCAAAGAGCATTGGTACAATAAATATTGTGTGTGAATCGATCACATAGAAACAGAGAAGAGTTGCCACTACCCCGAGTCCGGACCCCGTCAGATTGAAAAAGTAGGCCCGGCCGGGCCTGAGGATGGTAAAGGAGATGACGACAAAGATCGATCCGGAGATGAATGGGACTGCATAGATGAAGTAGCGAAGGAGGAGACGGTAAAGCTGGGTGACGTCCCAGACGATTCGAAGCGGGTCGAAGGTGATCTCCTTCGAGATCCAGAATCCGAATCCAAGCGTGAAGATGAACACCACCGATGAGATAACACAAACCAGCCGTTCTCTTCCCCTGAACCACGGACGCAGAAGAAATACGACCGTGCCTCCTGCTCCGAATCCAGTGAGTGCAAGCGCAATTGCGGAATAGGTGAAATTTCCGAAACCTTCGATCCGTAAAACACGCATCATTGCGATTTCAAGTGAGAGGAGAGCGGAAGAGATCAAAAAGAGAGAAATTTCGTAGGATTTTTCATTTTTCATGCCAAGAGCGCTATTCCTTCAATTCACGCGTAAAGGGCACGAATCGTACGGGCAGGATGTCGTACACGCGGATTTTCCCATATTCCGTTTTTTCCACGACTTTCAGAATTTGCGTGAAGTACGGCTCTCCGACCGGCAGGCACATCCTGCCTCCCATTTTGAGCTGAAGAAGGAGGGGCGGCGGAATATGATCCACGGCGGCAGTCACGATGATCGCATCGTAAGGGGAAAACTCTTCCCAGCCGTAGTATCCGTCTCCGAACTTCCCGCTGATATTTGTATACTGAAGCCTTTGAAATGTTTTCTGCGCCATCTGTGCAAGCGGTTTGATTATTTCAACCGTGTACACTTCCTTCACGATATGCCCCAGAACCGCTGCCTGGTATCCTGACCCTGTTCCGATTTCCAGCACTCTGTCGTCTTCATCGACAGAGAGAAGCTCTGTCATGAGAGCGACGATATAGGGCTGGGATATTGTCTGCCCGTAGCCGATAGGAAGCGGTGTATTGCGATACGCGTTCTTTTTGAAATTCTCAGGGACGAACTCTTCTCGAGGAACGGTGAGCATGCTTTTAATTACCGCGTGGTCAGTGATTCCTTCGTCGATGATGTGTGTCTTTACGAGCTGTTCACGCTGTTTTTTGTAGTCCTCCGGAGTAGCACACGTAAAGTGAGAAATAAGAAAAACAGAGGCAAGAAAAAAAATGAACCGTGAAATTTTCATATGATACCTCCATGATACCTTTTGATGGTGATCAGTCAAGAGAAAAGAGATTTACGAATTACGATTTTTTTATTTCCTTTTAGTATTCACATGCCACAGGAGGATGAGATGAATGCAATCGTGGTAGGGAGTGCGAATACCGATCTGATTATCCATGTCGAGATGCTTCCCGCACTTGGAGATACAGAAGTGGGATCCGGTTTCAAAAATGGGCCCGGCGGAAAAGGAGCAAACCAGGCGGTTGCACTATCCCGTCTCGGAGCGAAAACGTCATTTGTCGCTCGATTCGGGAAAGACGAGTTCAGTTCTCTTTTGATCGATACAATGCAGGAGCACGGTGTTACGCTCAAGTATGCGGTGATCGACGAAAAACGAAGAGGAGGTGTCGTGTTCATTCTTGTCGACAGAGCAGGGAACAATACAATGATTGCAGATCTGGGTTCAAACCTCCATCTCGACGCTGCGGACATCGAAAACGCACGCGAGGCATTTACGGGTTCAACGCTCCTTTTACTGCAGTTCGAGGTCTCCGAAAGTGCGAATAAGAAAGCGTGCGAAATTGCTATGGAAAAAGGGCTGAAAATTGTGCTCAACCCCGCACCCATGAAAAAGTTCGACACATCGATTCTGCATTCCGTAGACGTACTGACGCCGAACATGTTCGAACTCAGCAGGATCCTCAGGCTCATACACGGCAGTGATGTGCTCTCAGATCAAGAGAGGGATGTGGAAACGATCGGCGCTGCGGCACGGTCTATCGTGGATTTCGGGGTCGGTCATGTGGTGGTTACAGCAGGGAAAAGGGGATGCGTCCATGTCGATGACAAGAGCGTTCGCTGCTTCGGAACCTACAAAGTGAATCAGGTTGACTCCACTGCTGCAGGAGATGCATTCACTGCGGCTTTCGGGCTGAAGTTTGCCGAGGGCAAAGAGATAAGTGAATCCGTGAGGTTTGCATCTGCAAGTGCGGCTCTCACTGTATCGCGGGAGGGAGCAATCCCGTCACTTCCCTACAGAGAAGAAGTTGAGACATTCATGAAGGAAAACATTCTTACTCAGTTCGACTAGATCTTCGGCTGGATATTTCGTCTTGACATTTTTCATGCACTAATAGTATTTTTTCTCATCTGGTATCTAAGAGGATTTATATAAGTTCTTGAAAGTTTGCCAGGTTTTTTTTTGCGTTATTGTTTTTTCTATAAAGAAAAGAGGGGGGTCATCGAACATTGATCAAGATTGAAAACGTTACAAAGATGTACGGGCAGACCGTAGCGGTGAAAAATGTAAGCTTTGAAGTCAATAAAGGAGAAATCCTTGGGTTCCTTGGACCGAACGGGGCCGGGAAGACAACGATGATGAGAGTCATCACGGGATATTTTCCTCCCACAGACGGCGACGCAATCGTCGCAGGACACAGTGTGCTCACCGAACCGCTCGAGGTAAAGAGGCGAATCGGATACGTACCGGAAAATCCTTCGATGTACAAGGAAATGAAAGTAGTGGATTATTTGAAGTTCATCGGCTCTATCAAGGGTGTACCGAGGGCGCATGTAGGTGAGAGCGTTGACAGGGTAATCAGGAGGTGTGCGCTGCAAAGTGTTACAGGCAAACACATTGGACAGCTCTCAAAGGGCTTTCAGCAGCGTGTTGCGCTGGGGCAGGCCCTTGTGAACGATCCTCCTGTTCTAATTCTCGACGAACCAACATCTGGACTCGACCCAAAGCAGATTCATGAAATTCGGGAGCTCATCAAATCAATGGCCGGTACCAGGACCATCATCTTGTCCACACACATCCTTCCAGAAGTCTCGATGACCTGCAGCAAGGTGGTCATCATAAACGAGGGAGAGATCGTTGCAGTCGATTCCACGGACAATATCGGCTCCCGTTTTGCACAGCACAACCAGATAGAGATGATTGTACAGGGACAGCCCGAGAAGATCATCGAAAAGCTCTCGGAGCTGGAAGGCATCATGAGAATCGACAACATGTCGAACCGGTATACCCTCGATGTTGAAAAGGACAGAGACCTGCGCGCGCAGGTGGCAAAAAAAATTATCGAAAGCGGATTTGACCTCTTGGAGATGAGAACAAAGGCAATGAGCCTCGAGGATGTGTTTCTTAGGCTTGTTATGGAAGAGGAGGGGGTATAGATCATTATGAGAAATATTGCAGAGATCTTCAAAAAGGAGATTCGGTTTTATTTTTCCACTCCGATCGCATATGTCGTGATGTTTATATTCGCTGCAGTCTTCGGTTTTCTCTATTTCAGAAACCTCACATACTACTCCGAGCTCTCCTACCAGCTGATGCAGAATCAGTACTTCGCACAGAGGGTGGACCTTATACTTGGCGTTTTTGCTCCGGTCTTCAACTCAAACAGTATAATCCTTCTCATGGTTATTCCTCCCATATCCATGCGTCTGTTCGCAGAGGAGAAGAAATCCGGTACCATAGAACTTCTGTTCACCTATCCCTTGCGTGATGTTCAGATGGTTCTGGGGAAATGGCTTGCAGCGGTCACCATTTTACTCTGTATGCTCGCTCTTACTGTTCCTGCCCCGTTTATGGCGTTCGGGTTCGCAAAGAGCGCAGAGTGGGGGCCGGTTCTTTCCGGGTATCTCGGGATGTTTCTCATGTCGCTCGCGTTTTTGTCCCTCGGAATTCTCATCTCAGCACTTGCTGAAAACCAGATCGTTGCAATCATCGTGTCCTACGGCACGCTGCTCGCGTTCTGGTTCATCGGGTGGGCGGTTGATCCGGATTCAGGTCGACAGATCGGAAAGATACTCGGGGAGCTGAGCATCATCAGCCACCTTACCAACTTTATCAAGGGAGTCATCAATACGACGGATCTCGTCTACTACCTGCTGTTCATTTTTTCATCACTATTTCTGACACTCCGTGTGCTCGAATCGAAGAGATGGAGGGGCTAAGATGCTGAAAAAAATCGAGAAATATCTCTACATCCTTTCGCCGCTGCTTATCGTCGTCAGCCTTGTATATTTTTATTTGACCGGGAAATTTGAGACGGTCTCGATTGTCACCCTTATACTCGGTGTCGGAGCAGGGATCATCTTTTTCATACGGTTCTATGAAGATATCATGAAAAAGGTCACGAAAAGAAAAATAAAATACGGTCTGAACAGCGCATTCATCACGATTATCGTTCTCGCACTGGTCGTCATCGTCTACCTTGTCCTCATGGACAACAACAAGGTATTTGATCTGACTGCGGCGAAGCGGTTTTCCCTTTCCGAGCAGACAAGAGCCGTGCTCAAGAAACTCGAAGGCCCTGTTAAAGGGCTCGCCTTCTATTCGAAGCAGCAGGATTCTGCTTCGATTCGGGAGCTCTTCAACGAGTATCACTATCTGTACAAGGATTTCGAGTTCGAAATCATCGATCCCGATCTCAACCCGGGTATGGTAAAGGACATGGGCGTTGAGGAGTACGGAACGATAATCGTACGATACGGCGATCGAAGAGAAAAGGCGAAATCGAACAATGAGGAAGGGATCACCAATGCGCTCATCAAGCTCTCTCAGAAAGAAATAAAGAAGGTGTATTTTATTACAGGACACGGAGAGCACAGCATCCAGGATTACAGCAATAGCGGGTACGACAAGATAAAAGCTGCCATCAACGCCGAAAACTTCGAGGCGGAGGAAATCCTGTTGCTGAGAGAGGAAGACGTTCCACAGGACTCCGCGGTTCTCATCTCCGCAGGCCCGACGAAAGATTATGAACCCCACGAAATGGAGCTAATCGAAAGGTACGTGCAAAACGGAGGAAGGGTTTTGTTCCTCATGGACCCCAGTGGAAGTGGAGGAGAGTATATCTACATCAGTGCTTTCCTTGAAAAATACGGTCTTCTGCTCGGAAATGATGTCATCATCGATCCTCTGAGCAGGGTGCTTTCCGGCGACTATTTCATGCCTGTTATCAACAGCTACACATACAACCCGATCACCAAGAATTTCAAGATCGCCATTTTTCTCAGTTTTGCACAAAGCGTACAGACGGATGAAAGTGCAGGCGAAAACATATTTCCCCGTATCATTGCCAACACAGGAGACGCCAGCTGGGCCGAAAAGGATCTCAAAGGGCTTATTTCCGGGAAGTCCATGAAGTACGATGAGGGTATAGATATCAAGGGTCCGGCCCCTATCATGGCGTATTCACGCATCACCCTGGCCCAAAATGGCGAACAAGCAGAAGAGGAACCTGCCGAAGACGTGCAGAAAGAAACCTATGTGGTCGCTATCGGAGATTCGGACTTCATCACCAATTCGATGTACATGACTCAGGGAAACAGAGACCTGTTCCTCAACACGGTAAACTTCCTTGCAAATCGGGGTGATTTAATCACGATCAGGCCGAAGCAGCAGGAATCTGTGTTTCTTACACTGACCGCACAGCAGGGAAGGGTCGCGTTTTTCGTTTCGATGATCCTGGTTCCCATTTTCGTCATTGTTCTCGGGCTCCTGTTTACGATCCGGAGGAAGGTGAAATCATGAAGTTTTTCAAAAATACGCTCATTCTCTTTATCGTTCTTGTGTGTGCAGGCACAGCATACTGGTACTTCGTGAAAAAGAGGGGGAAAGAAAAAGAGGAGGCTCAAAAGCAGGCTGCATACTTGTTCGAGCAGAGCGAGAAAGAGGTCGTGAGAGTGACACTGAAAAAAAGGGGGGCCTCGCACATTGTCATGGAAAAGGTCTCCAAAGGCCCGGAGCAAACAGAGGAGGAAGAGGACACGTGGCTCATTACCTCCCCCGTGGAAACAGGTGGGAGCAGCACGGCGATAAACTCTCTGATCTCCTCACTGATGGAAAGCAAGAGAGAGGAGGTCGTGTGGGAGAGCCTCGAAAAGCGGGAAGAGTACGGGCTCGACGAACCGGAGCTCTCCGTGGAATTTACCTACAAGGGTGAAGAGACTGTGCACGGTGTTGATTTCGGAATCGAAAGTCTCGACAGGGAAAAAGTATTCGCCTCTGTACGCGGGAAAGATGCGATATATTCCGTGCCGGTGGGTGTGAAGAATGCACTGGTCAAGAATCTTTTCGATCTGCGAGACAAGAGGATCAGCCCCTACGAAAGTGAGGATATTGTAAGGGTTACCTATCTTTCAGCGTTCGATACATTTTTTCTCGAGAGAAAGGATGACAACGAGTGGTATTTCGTTCCTGAAATGCTGAAGGCCTCAAAGACACGTGTCGACATGTTTACCGGAAACGTGAGGTATGGAAATATTGCGGAGGTCGTCGAGGAGGAAGCTTCACAGCTTGCACTGTACGGGCTCGATAAGCCACGGCTCATTATCACGCTCAGGCTCAGGGACGGCTCGAATTTCCTTTTCATGCTCGGAGACCCAGTCACGGAAAACGGTATCGATTTTTACTATGCGACGCGGTCAAGTGACACGATGGTGTTTCAGGTAAACACTGATCTCGTTCAGCGGATGCTCAGAACGGAATTTGAGCTGAAAGACAGAAGTATTTTCCCTGATCTGCAGTCAGCCGACATAGGTACTGTAACGCTCTCAGTAAAAGGCACGGAATATGCCTTCACCAGAAAAGATGACGAATGGGTATTTTCCGATACCGGTGAGGAACTGGAGCGGGGGTACAAAATCGACAACATCGTGCGCTCGATTACAACTGCGGAGTACGAAGTGGTTGACCCTGTGAGCAGAGGGGATGAAACGTACAGTGAGACCGGTATCGAGAACGCACCCTATACGGTCACCTTTACGTTCTCTGGAACACGTTCGCCACTCACGGTACGGATAACTGAGATGAATAAAGAAACCAACATGCTGTGGTTGACCCCAGACGGCGGAAACACTGTCTACTGCGCGAACGGGTACTTCCTCTCGAATTTTCCAGAATCGAGAGAAGAGCTTCTTGAGTAGGGGACACGAAGTCCCTGGTGCGGCTTATATGCTTTACCGGCAAAGCGTGTTTATTTCATGAGGTAAAGAAAGAGTGCGGTCCCGAACGGTACGAGCAGGTTGTCGATGTTGTACACTGGGATGATCTCGAGAATTGTTGCGATCACGGCTGCAGGAATCGCCATGGCCGGGTCAACCGTAAGAAAAAGAATGATACTCGAAGCGGCGAAAAAGGCAAAAGATCCTTCGACAGTACGCTTGCGTGACCTGAAGATGTACACCTTTCCAAAAAGAATACCGACAATTGCCGAAAGGCAGTCTGAAACAGATACAATGAGAACCGCAGGGAGATAGACTGAGTAGTCGAACACGCAGATCGTGAGCAGTATGCCGAGTCCGAGAAATATCGGGCCGATTATGATGCCTCGTTTCTCGTCCATCCTCTGTGCTTTTCTCGTGATGAGTGCGATTGGAGAGAAGGACATTCCCATATACCGAAAGATTTCCGATATACCGTACAACAGAAGCGCCCCTGACAGTATGGAGATTGAGAGCGGGGTGTGAAAGCGAGCAACAAAGGGAAACACGGAGCCCAGTGCGTGAATGCCCTTTCTGAACAGTTCCCTTTTCCAGTAAAACCGCGTGCGGCGCATGTTTTTCGGAAGACGATTCGACGGAATGATGTAGGGAAGTATTTCGAGAAAGTTGTTTCCTTCAATCACCACATCCGAGTGTTTCCGAACGAGTGCGGACGGATTGAACCCTATGCCGATGTTGCTCTTTTGCAAAAGCTCGGCGTTGTTCGGATCATCACCCACGGAGATGACATCCTTCCACTCAAGCCCCAGCTTTTGCAGAATTCCGTCAACGATTTGTATTTTCGGTACCAGTGTTTCCGTGTCGACGCGGATGAAATCTCCATGTTTTTCCGCCCTGATACCTGCATAGTGGTCCGCATCAATATCCCCAGCAAGGTCCCTCAACACAAAATTGGGAATTCCTGCGCTGATGATGGATACGAAATAGCGCTCACGCTTGAGTACTGCAATGGTTTCTCGGATGTGTGTGACCCGCCGTATTTTGTCGGCAGTCATCAGTGCCTCATTTGTGTGGATATTTCCAGCGAGTTTGTACCCCTCTCTGAGGAGATGCTGGATGCTGATCTTGTCGATGTAGTACTGTATCCCGAGGAGGAGAATCTTCAGATAATTTTTCAGCCCTCTGGACCTCACGATTCTTTTGAGAAAGATATCCTTGAAAAGGACTCCATCAACATCCAAAACAACGATCCCATTGTAACTCATTTCGCTCATTTTCCCGACTTCGCATCGCTGCAGCATCCACTGAGGAAAATACTCAGAGTTTATCGAAAAAGCAATCTCGATCAGTGCGGGGAAAAACCGTTTGTTCTGCGTGTGCGGGTATTATATTTATTCATCAGGTACGATTGGAATGAAGGTGAAAATTGAGAAGATTATACACGGGGGATACGGCCTCATGCGGACCGGACAGGGTACGATTTTGGTCCCCTTCGGCGTTCCTGGAGATACCGTCGAAGTTGAGTGTACGCCGGATGAAGGTGTTTCACTGGGGTGGATAAAAAAGGTAACTGTGCCCTCTCCCCATAGAAGGCCACAACGCTGTCCGGTATTCGGGATATGCGGGGGGTGCGATTTCGACAACATGGAATACGGTTTTGAACTCGAGGTAAAGGCGGGCATCCTCATCGAGGACCTTGACCGCTTTGGCGGGATCAAGGCTGCTTCGATCGAAGAAACAATCGACTCCCCGGATAAGGGGTACAGAAACAACGCCCAGTTCAAGGTGGATTCTCACGGAAATGTGGGGTTTTTTGCAAAAAGGTCCCATGAGGTTGTGCCGCTTCCCAGGGAAGGGTGCAGGCTTCTGCAGGAAGATATCAATTCCTTTGTTACACAGATTCGGGACACCGGCTGCCTTGAACAGGGAGGATTCAGGGTGCGTGCAGATATGGATGGAAATGTGTACCATAAAGGCATACCTCAGTACAGGGACCACACGGTTTGTTATTATTCGGTGAAAGGGATTCGGTTCAGAATCGGTATTGACGATTTTTTTCAGGTAAACAGTTTCGTGGTGGCACGCTGGCTCGAGAAGGTCATTTCATATCTCGACCCAAGCCCGGATGACGAGGTCCTGGACCTTTTCTGCGGGGCGGGTCTCATTACTCTGCATCTTGCCCGGCTTGTCGGATCTGTGACCGGTGTAGAGATCAATAGAAATGCTGTGTCGAACGCCCGCGGCAATGCCGAATTGAACAACGTGATGAATGTTAGGTTCGTGCGGGCAGCCGCAGTGAACGGGGTGCGGTGTGCTCCTGACGCAAAAAAGGTTGTACTCGACCCTCCGCGTGCCGGGCTTGGAGAAGATCTCGTTGAAAGGATTGCACTTCGTAAGCCCACGGTCGTTGTATACGCTTCGTGTGACACGGCAACCTTTTCTCGAGATGTTCGGTATTTCAGCGAACGCGGCTACGCACTGGGCAAAGTATCGATAATCGATATGTTTCCTAGAACACGGCACATAGAGGTTGTCGCACGCTTCGTGAGCAAAACATAAACCTTGACTGCGAAAGAGATTTTTTCTACATTTGGAAGAAGATAGATATGTCCTTTCTGTCCATCTGAACGGAAAAGAACAGGTGGACCAGCAGACCAGAGGAGGGAACCGTGCGGAAATATGAGTACGTTTACATTCTTGATCCCCAGGAAGAAAACACCAAGAAAGCAATCGAAGACATCAAAAGGCATTACAATGATATGGGGGTGCGTGTTCTCAAGGAGGACGACATGGGAAAGCGACGCCTCGCCTATGAGATCAACAAAAAGACTGACGGGTATTACTACGTGACCCAGATAGAAATCGACGATTTTTCGAAGCTTGAAGATTTCGAGCGGGAAATGACGCTCAGTCAGGATGTCATTCGGTTCATGAAAGTGACCATCTGATAGCAGTGCACACCGCGTTCTCGCCTCCTTGTTTCTGTAACACATTGGTGTAAAAATCAAATGGGTTGCAGTTTCGAATGAGAAACGATATAATGAAGTCCGTGGAAAGATACACGAACGTGCGGTTTAAGATACACATACGTACATAACAAGGAGAGGGGAATGAGTTGGGATATAAACCACGTGGTTGTGGTAGGGAGGCTGACCCGGGACCCTGAGTTGAAATACACCCAGTCCGGGGCGGCGGTTGCGAGATTTTCCATTGCTGTGAACAGGTCCTCGGGTTCCAGAGGAGACGACTCGGAAGAGACGACAAGTTTTTTCAATGTCGTCGCGTGGAACAAAACAGCCGAGATTTGCAAGGAATATCTCACCAAGGGAAAGCAGGTTGGAATCGATGGGCGGCTGCAGCAAAGGAGATGGTCGGGGAACGACGGTGTACGAAGGAGCAACGTCGAGATCGTGGCCAACAATGTCCAGTTTTTCGGTCCTGCCAGACCACAGCAGCAGCGGTATGAGGGTGAACCGAAAGAAGGTGAGGACACAAAGCCCACATATCTTGAGCCCGGAAGGTCAATAAATGAAGTGTCGGAAAAAGAGGAGGAAAGGGACCCCTTTCTTTCTGAGCTTGATGATGACGAAATCCCATTTTAGGGTATATTTTATATATTGAGAGCACAATGAAGGAGTCATACAAATGGCAGAAGAGGTAAAAGAAGAAAAATCAGAACTCGATGTGGTAGAAAAAGCTGAGAGCGCAGGCCGGGAAGAAACAGTGACGTCCGCTGAAAGCTCGGACGAGAGGGCGGATGATTCGAAAAAGGAAAACACACAGGAGAGAAAGAGAGAGTATACCAGGAGAAATTTCCGCCAGAGAAGAACCTATTTTCGAAGGAAAATATGCAAGCTCTGCGCACGGAAGATAAAAACCGTTGATTACAAAGATGCAGACCTTTTAAGAAGATTCGTAACGGACAGGGGAAAGATTCTTCCACGGAGGATAACCGGCACCTGTGCGAAGCATCAGCGGATGCTCGCGCGTGCGATCAAGAGGGCCCGGATGATCGCACTTCTGCCGTTTGTTTCGAAATAATCGTGTAAAAGGATTTCCCGGAGGGGTGGTTTCACCTTGATAATGGAAAACATAAAAGTCATTGTACGGCGAGTTAAAAAAGAGGGAAACTATCTGAAAATGAAGTTCAGCAGCGTGTGGGATATCATGCACGAACGGGTAACGATCCCTGATATTCATATCGAATGGCGGGAAATCGGCGAAAGCATTCTTCTTGTAAGCTTTTCGATGACGCTGTACGTGTCTGTTGTGCTCACACAATTTACGTTCGTACCGATCATGATAATCACGATTAAGAGGGGATGGAAGGAAGCGTCCGTTTATCTGACACTCGCATTGATTTTTCTCCTTTATATTATGGCAAACGCAGCGTACAGGCTCCCGCTTGACAGCGGACTGCTTCTGTTCTCGCCCACTCACTTCACATTTGATTATATCGGCGGCCTGATGGGGATCAAGCTCTTGCGATTCCTCGATTTTTTCTTTGTGTACGGGCTCCTGGGAGTATTTATCGGTTCCCTCATATCGATGAATTACAAACTGAAATACGTCATGTTTTTCAGCATCTGTTTCTACGTTGGAACCGTGCTGTTCGTCCTATCGCTTTCAGGGTTATTCGGCGGATTTGAGGCGTGGCTGAGCAACTATTCGCTCGCAGTAGAAAAAAAGACGAACAGCTTCATCAATCTGTACCTCTCACAGATGGACAACTATCAAAACGTTCTGGCTCTGCGCGGGGTGGATTACGGGTTTTTGGAGAAAAAGCTCGAGATTACTGCAGAGATGATCAAGCAGAGTGTGATATACGGGATCGCGCCGAGGGGTGGATACCTCATCAAGCAGATAATCATCATTTTTCTCAGCATACTTTTTGTGAAGCTGTACTTCAAGAGAAAACTTCATAAAGCCGCCCTGTATTTCGACATCAAGAGGTACAGAATTGCAGACGACTGGGTTTGGGCGCTCCTAAGCGCCTGGGGCCTTGTGTATATCAACCTGTACCTCAGGAACAACGTTTTGGGCATCATCAGCTGGAACTCTGCGGTGATCATATCCTTTTTCTTTTTTCTCAAGGGGCTTTCAATTTTCAGGATCGTTGCAGATAGAGTGAAGGTTCCCGTGTTCATCCAGTATGGAGTGATGCTGTTTCTGCTTGTGTATTGTTTCATCCATTTTGTTACAATTGTATCCGGTATCGGTGTCGCTGATATCTGGCTGAAAATATCGGAAAAATTGAATGATTCAAAGAAGAGGAGAGATGTATGAAGGTAATACTCGTCAAGGATGTTATTGGACTGGGTGAGGAAGGAGATATCAAAGATGTTGCAAAGGGGTATGCGAGAAACTATCTTTTCCCAAAAGGGTTTGTGGTCGAGGACAATACATTCAACCGCAACCGTATGAAGGAACAGCGGAAGAGAATCGAGCTCAAGAAAGTGAAAAAGAGAGAAGAAGCGCAAAAACTCGCAGAGGACATCTCTGCGATCTCAATAAATATTCCCGCTGCCGCACAGGAAAACGACAGACTGTTCGGTGCAATCCATGAACACGATGTACAAAAAGCCCTTGAAGCTCAAGGATATACCATAGAGAAGAAGAATATTCTGATGAGTGAGCCGATAAAGGCGCTTGGGGTCTACAAGGTCAACTTGAAAATATACGAAGATATACAGGCGGAGCTCAAGGTATGGGTTGTGAAGGAATAATACGTTCAGATGTTGAATGAAGACCTACAGAACAAAAAGCTCTCCACCCTCAGTGACAGACGCCCTCCTCAAAACCTCGAAGCGGAAAGAGCGTGTCTGGGAAGCATGCTCCTGGACAGGGAAGCCATCGAGACTGCAATCGACTTCCTGAAAGAAGATGATTTCTACAGCGCACAGCACAGGGTAATATTCAATGCCGTGCTCGATCTTTATAACAGATCGACGCCTGTGGACATCATCACTATTACCGAATTGCTTAAATCAAAAGGGGATATCGACAAAGCAGGAGGGGTGGTCAATATTTCCTCTCTGCTCGATGAGGTTCCCACCTCGGCGAATATCGAATATTATGCGAAGATAGTCGAACAGAAATCGCTTTTGAGGAAGCTGATCACGGCGGCCTATTCTGTGATTGCGATCGGCTACGACACGGAAACCGACGCTATTGAAATCATCGACGAGGCGGAGCGGCTGATCTTTGATGTTGCAGAGAGGAATGTGGCGCGTGGCTATTATTCGATGAATGAGATCATCAAGGACAGTATAATTGCAATCGAAAAGCTTTACCACAGAGGGGATGCGTACACGGGAATACCGAGTGGATTCAAGGAGTTTGATGACCTGACGTCGGGTTTTCAGAAATCGGAGCTTATCATAATAGCCGCACGTCCCGCAGTGGGGAAAACGGCATTCGCGCTGAACATCGCACAGAATATCGGTATACGCCTGAAGAAGAATGTTGCGGTTTTCAGCTTGGAGATGTCGAAAGAGGCACTTGTCCAGAGAATGCTCTGTTCAGAGGCGAGGATCGACAGCCAGCGTCTACGCAAGGGATTTCTTGAAACGGAAAAATGGGCTCCTCTCACGACGGCTGCCGGGAAGCTCGCAGATGCAAATATCTTCATCGATGAAACACCGGGGATCACAGACATGCAGCTGCGCGCAAAGGCGAGGAGGATACAATCGCGGCACGGGCTCGACATCATCGTCATCGACTATCTGCAGCTGATGTCCACCTTGAAGAGGAGAAATGAAGGAAGAACCCAGGAAATCACAGAGATATCTCGAAGCCTCAAGTCGCTTGCCCGTGAGCTCAATATTCCTATTATCGCTCTCTCACAGCTCTCCAGGGCTGTGGAATCAAGGGGAAAGGACAAAAGGCCGATTCTTTCCGACCTGAGGGAGTCAGGAGCAATCGAGCAGGACGCGGATATGGTGGTGTTTCTCTACAGGGATGAGCTTTACAACCCGAACACTTCGGATATAAACATCGCCGAAGTTATCATACAGAAGCAGAGAAACGGCCCCACAGGAAGCCTGAAGCTCAGATTTTCCAAGGAATATACACGTTTCGACAATCTTGAGCGGTGGGAAGAGCGCCCCTCGCAGTACTATGAAGAAGAATGAACATGGAAAAACAGAATCTCACGCTGGAACTCGGTGTGAAGAGCGATCCTATTGTTTATCGGTATTCCTTTGACTGGTTATTCGACCTGATGCAGGAGGAAGGAGTCGGCTTCCTTCAGCTCGGATCGTTTTTCGAGCTGTACTTTCTTTCGGATGAATTCTTTCATGCGCTGAAACACAAGGCAAACAGGAGAAACATCAGCATTGCGAGCATCTTCTCCTCCTACCGTGAACTGGGAGGATTTCTCTCTGAAGATACGGAGCTTCAGCGTGTGACGAGGAATAACTACAGACGGTTGATACAGGTTGCGCACATACTCGGGGCGTCCTCCGCGGGTTCATCCATGGGCATGGTGCTCCGGGACCATCTTCATCGAAGGGCGAGAAGCATAGAGACATTTATCGGGAATTACTGTGAGCTGATGCACTACGCCAGAGAGGAAGGCCTCGAGTGGCTCACCCTTGAGCTCATGTCCTGTTATGCAGAGCCTCCGTGCAGTGCTGATGAAGCCTGCGGACTGGGCGGTACGTTGCAGGCATATCATCGTGCACATCCTGAGAGCACGGTTAATTTCGGCTTTTGTGCAGACATCTCCCATGGGTGGGCGAATGAGAAAAAGGAAATTCTCCAGGATAATATTTCCTACTTTGTTTCTTCCCTTCCCTTTCTCTACGAATTTCATCTGAAAAACACGGACGGTATCTATAACGAAACGTTCGGTTTCGAGCCAGAAAACATCGAGAGAGGCATCGTGGATGCTGCACAGGTGCGCGCCATCCTCCTGGAAAATCACACACTCCTCCCTGTGAACAAAATAATCGGTTATCTGGAACTTCCGGGTCCCAAACTCGGAAGGGATTATACGGACATTCAGCTTGGAAGAATGCTGCGGGAATCACTGAAGCACTTAAGAAAAACGTTTTTGAATCTATAATGGTGACAAAAGTCCGTATTTTATCTTGAGACCGAGAACTCGTTTTACCCCTTCGTTTATTTCCTCTTCCGATATCTCACCCTGATCGTAGAGATCAACGACGATTCGCTTCAGTTCTTTCAAATCGTATTTGCTGTGAACAAGGATCAAATCAACCCCTGCCGCGAACGAACGCTTGAGTGTTTCCGTAAGGTCGAAGTGTTTGGAAAGGGCGCCCATTGAAATACCGTCTGAGATAATTACCCCCTGAAACCCGAGCTGTTCGCGCAGTATTTCCCTCAGTATCCGGGTTGAGAGTGTTGCAGGGTAATCCGGGTCGATGTCGCTGTAGAGAACGTGAGATGTCATCAATGCGTCTGCACCATTTTCAATTACTATTCTGAACGGCTTGAAGTCGTTTTCGAAGAGGTCTTCCTTGCTCATTTCGACTACGGGGAGATCTCTGTGTGAGTCTGTCGTGGTGCTCCCGTGTCCGGGGAAATGTTTTACGACCGAAATAATTCCCACTCTTTCGGCGCCTTTCAAATAGGAAAGCCCGAAAGCACCGACCATGCTCGGGTCTGCTCCCATTGACCTGTCGCCAATGATCGTCCTGTCCGGTTCACCGTAGACATCCAAAACCGGTGCGAGATTCATATTGCAGCCAAGCCCTGAGATCTCCCTGCAGATGACGTAGGCTGCTGATTCGACAAAATCAGGGTCGCCATACTGTGCCCAGTAGTAGGGGGAGGGGAAGCGGGTCATTTCGTCGAAGTTGAAGGCATTTACGCGTCCTCCTTCCTGATCTGCGCAGATGAACAACGGAAGCGGGGGGGCATTCCCACGTGCGGAATCCTGTATCGAGAACGTGAGCTTTTTTACCTGGTCCGGAAAGTCTGCGTTCCACGGATAGAGGATGATGCCGGCCACATAATCCTCGTGTATCAGGCGTGCAGTCTTTTCCGAAAATTCCCTCCCCTCAATGTGCGCGATGAACCGCTGACCGATCTTCTGTTCGAGCGTCAGCATGTCCAGGTAGTGCTCCGCGGCAGCTTCCCGCTGTGATTCACTTGCCGCGGGCGGTTTCTGCGAGTCCACAACCTCTTCTCCGGGTTGGGGAGCCACTTCGGTTTCCTGAAGGTATTCGGGTGCCGGTTTTTCACCCGGTTCTTCCTCCGGTATTTTGGTGCGAGGAGGTTCAGCAGGGCGGCGTTCCTTCTTCTCCTTTTCCGCTTCCCGGCCGGCCGAAGGAGGTTGTTCATCCTCGAGATCCTTTGTGCTCATTGCAATACAGTCATCCATTTTCAACAGCTGTGCCTGCTTAGGAGAACTGTTTTCTTCAGAGGTTTTTGTTGTGTGTTTCGCAGTGCCGCATGAGGCAAGGAGTAATACAAAAACAATCAATATATTCCAGTATCGCATGCATTTTTCCTCTTTTCGTCTTGTATATCTAATCGGTTGTTTCTTGAGTAGTATTACGTGTCCCAGGTGAATACTTCTGTTCTGTGTGCATTTTTACGGTTGGTTCTTACTTTATGAGACAGTCTTCACTGACACCTTGGGTGATTTATACAGGGATTTCAATCTTACTGCTGGTTCATCCTTTCGTCACCAGGCCATTCCTGTACGCTTTGAGATATTTGCTGCAGTACGGGTCCTTGTTCAATATCGCTTCGGATGCATACACGAGGCTCATTATCACCGAATCCAGCGGATCGATGAGAGCACCGTCCAGACCGCCCGCCATACAGGCTACGATAAAAGCCCTGTTGATCTGCTTCCGTGCAGGAAGTCCGTAAGAGATGTTGCTCAGGCCGGTGATCAGCTTTACCTCGGGGAAGTTCCGTTTCACTCCTTTGATTGTCTCAATTACTGTGAGCCCGAAATTGGTGTTGACGCTGATAGGAGTTGTGATCGGATCGATCGCGATGTCCTCGATTTTCTTTCCGCCCTTTACGAGTTCATTGATGATCCTGTCAGCAATCTGAACGCGTGTGTCCGCATCATCGGGAATACCATTATCATCTATGCAGAGTCCCAGCACGAACGCATCGTGCTCAACTGCGAGAGGGAAAATGTGCTCCCACCGTTCTTTTTCTTTTGTGATGGAGTTGATCATCGGTTTCCCGTTTTTGTGAAGCTCCAGGCCCCGCGCAATGGCCTCTTGTCTCGGGCTGTCGATCGCGAGTGGTTTCTGGGTTACTTCCTGTATCTCATTGATTGCCCATTCGAGTTTTTCAACCTCGCCGAATACAAAGGCTCCTGCATTCACATCTATGAAATCCGCACCCGCCTCATCCTGCTTTATCGCAAGTTTTTTTATATATTCGGCGTCATTCTTTTCCATCGCTTCCTTGATTTTTTTTCGTGTTGAATTTAACAGTTCTCCAACGATTATCATGGGCGCCCCCGGTATTCTTATTGTAGTGTAATTTTTGTAAATTAATATATAGTTAAGCTTTTAGCAATATTTTTTTCTTCTGGAATAATTATTATATTTAATAATGTACAATCATAAAAGGGAGTAGAGAATGGGCAAAGTAAAAACTGAAGACAGTGCAACGCTTGTTCAGGTGGACAAGGTGCTTCCGCAAAAGCTATCGATAGTGCCGCTGAAGACGCGCCCTATCTTTCCAGGTATTCTTACACCTCTCGTGATCGGAGGTGAAAAATACATTAAGACGATTGAAAGAATATTGAAAATCGATGGGTACATCGGTTTGATTCTGGTGAAGAACAGCGACACAGATGAGGACAGGAAAGAAAACTTCTACCGGGTGGGGACGATCGGGAAGGTGCTGAAAACGATCAATCTTCCGGACGGGAAGCTGAACATATTCATAAATATGGTGAAGCGCTTCGAGATCAAGAAATTCTTAAGCATGGATCCGCATGTTGTCGCTGCAGTGAACTACGTGGATTCAGAAGCCCGCATGGACAAGGACAAGGAACTGCAGGCCATGGTGAGAACTCTATACCTTGAAATAAAGGAGGTATCCGAGGACAACCCATTCTTTACAGAGGAGATAAAGCTGAATATCGCAAACCTCGACGGAGCGGAAAAAATCGTGGATTTCATCTCATCGATCCTGAATGTGGACAGAGAGGTGCAGCAGGATGTTCTCGAGACGTTCGATGTGAAGAAGCGGGTGGAGAAAGTGCTCAATCTTCTTCACCGTGAAAAGGAGCTCCTCAAACTTCAGAAGAAAATACAGGAGCAGATCAACGAAAAGGTCACCAAACAGCAGCGGGAGTTTTTTCTCCATGAACAGCTCAGGGCGATTAAAAAGGAGCTCGGGCTGGAAATGGATCCGAAAACATCTGATTACAACAAGTTCAAGGAAGTGCTCGACGGGCTCGATCTCTCGGATGAGGTAAAAGACAAGACCTATGAAGAGCTGGAAAAGCTCAATGTGCTGGATACGCGTTCTCCTGAATATGCGGTCACGAGAAATTACCTCGAAACCGTCTGTTCTCTGCCCTGGAACGCGGTTTCCACGGAGGAGCTCGACGTCCCCCGGGCACGAAGGATTTTAAATCAGGACCACTACGATCTTGATGAGGTGAAGGAGCGGATACTGGAATTCCTTTCAGTAAAGAAGCTGAAACCCGAATCTCGGGGTTCCATTCTCTGCCTTGTCGGGCCGCCTGGAGTGGGAAAGACGTCAGTCGGAAAGTCGGTCGCGAGGGCGATGCAGAGAAAGTTTTTCCGATTTTCCCTCGGCGGTATGCGGGACGAAGCGGAGATAAAGGGTCACAGGCGGACCTACATCGGGGCAATGCCTGGAAAGATCATCCAGGCTCTGAAGATCGTTGGAGTGAAGAATCCGGTGCTGATGCTTGACGAAATAGACAAGCTCGGAGTGAGTTTTCAGGGGGATCCTTCCTCCGCGCTCCTCGAGGTGCTCGACCCGGAGCAGAATGTCGATTTCCGTGACCACTACCTCGACCTTCCATTCGACCTTTCTAGAATTCTGTTTATCACCACAGCAAACACGCTCGATACGATCCCCCCGCCGCTGCTCGACAGGATGGAAGTGATCAGGCTCTCGGGATACATCGAAAAGGAGAAAATAGAGATAGGAAAGAGGTACATCGTACCGCGGAGCCTGGAAAGAAATGGCTTGGGGCATGGTGACGTCAAGTACGAATCTGCAGCGTTGCGGGAGATCCTCCAGGGGTACGTAAGGGAGGCGGGGCTGAGAAATTTCGAGAAGTCCGTGGATAAAATCAACAGAAAGATCGCACGAAGGCGCCTCGAAAGTGAGATTGAGATTCCCTATGTGGTGAAAAAGGAGAATATTAAGGATTTTCTCGGAGAAAGAGTCTTCATCGAGGAGATATCCCAGAGGATAAAGAGGCCGGGAATCGCGATCGGCCTTGCCTGGACTCCTCTCGGCGGCGCGACTCTGACAATAGAATCTATTCTTATACCAGGGAAGGGATCTCTGAAGCTCACCGGCAGCCTCGGCGATGTGATGGCGGAATCTGCGAATATTGCGCTCTCATACGTTCGATCGGTGATGCCGGAATACAATGTCGACGGGAAACTCCTTGAGCACAATTTCGTCCATCTTCACGTGCCCGCGGGCGCGACACCGAAGGACGGCCCTTCAGCAGGGATTACCATGGCTTCGGCCATGCTGTCCCTGGTCACCGGGAAGAAAATCAAAAGCAAGCTCGCAATGACGGGTGAACTATCCCTGATCGGAAACGTGCTTCCCGTGGGCGGGATCAAAGAAAAGATGATTGCAGCGAAGAGAGCAAAAATCAAACAGATCATCCTTCCAAATGAAAACCGTAAGGATCTCAACGAGATTCCGGATCACATCAAAAGGGGGATGGACTTTCATCTCGTTGAAACGATGAATGATGTGGCGAACCTGATATTTGCGTGATCTTACGATTTAACCGCACTCATTTCGGTTTACTTTTCTTCTGTACGCGCATATATTAACACACTGGTCTTCCCCAGGACTTCGGCAGTGGGATCATCTTTTCGAGCGCAGGAGTGTGTATGAACCTCTATGATGTTCTGAAGGCGCGTGGCTTCATCTATCAGGTCACTGATGAGGATGCAATTCGAGACCTCTTTCAAAAAGAGATGGTGACAGGATATATCGGGTTTGATCCCACAGCTGATTCTCTTCACGCCGGGAGCCTGGTCCCCATAATGGCGCTCGCTCATATGCAGAGATGCGGGCACAGGCCGATTGCGCTCGTTGGAGGAGGAACCGGTCTGGTGGGCGACCCTTCAGGGAAAACCGAAACGAGAAAACTGCTGGATGCCGATGACATCGAGCGGAATGCGAAGGCTCTGAAGCGACAGCTTTCATGTTATATCAGCTTTGAAGAAGGAAAGGCGCTTTTAATCAACAACGCGGACTGGCTTGTGGAATTGAACTATATTGAGTTCCTTCGTGATGTCGGCAAGCACTTTTCGGTGAACAAGATGCTTACTGCAGAATCTGTCAAGCAGAGGCTTGAAAAGGGGCTCACATTCATCGAGTTCAATTACATGGTTCTCCAGGCTTATGACTTTTACATTCTCAACAGGGAGTACGGATGCGCACTCCAGATGGGCGGCCAGGACCAGTGGGGAAACATCGTCACGGGGATCGATCTCACACGAAGAATTTCAGGCAAAGATGTATTCGGCCTAACCTTTCCCCTTATCACGAGCTCAAGCGGTGAAAAGTTCGGAAAATCCGTGCAGGGCGCTGTATGGCTCGACGCCCAAAAGACCCCGCCGTATGAATACTATCAATTTTTCAGAAACACGATGGATTCCGATGTAAAGCGGTATCTGGGGTATTTCACTTTTCTTCAAGTCGACGAGATAGAAGCCCTTGCATCTCTGAAGCCTCCGCTCCTGAACAGGACGAAGGAAATTCTTGCATATGAAGCGACGCGGATCACTCACGGTGAAGAACAGGCACGCAATGCATACCTCGCGTCGGTTGAGAAGTTTGGTGAGTCCGATCCGTACCGAAGAGTTGAAACTTCTTCCTCGATTTTGCGCAGCGAAGGTGCGAACGCTGCCCACCCCTCGATTGAGATATCGAAAAAAACCATCAGTGACGGGATGTCTGTCATTGATGCGTTTGTTTTCTCGGGGCTCTGCAGCAGCAAGGGAGAGGCAAGAAGGCTGATTCGGCAGGGAGGCGCATATATCGGACCGAAAAGGATTGAAGATGAGTCAGTGATTTTAGTTGAGGACGATTTCATTGAAGGGGCGCTCGAACTGTGGGCAGGAAAGAAACGGCACAAAACAATTACTCTGAAGTGAGCTCATCCTCAGTACTTGAACGGCCTTCCCGCCATGATCAATGAAAGCGCTTCAGCCCTCGTCTTTTCATTCTCCTTGAATATTCCTCTGACGGCGCTGGTAATCGTGTAAGAACCGGGCTTTTTCACCCCGCGCATTATCATGCAGAGGTGCTCCGCTTCGATTACCACGATCACCCCGTATGGTTTCAGCTTGTACATGATCAAATTTGCAATGGATGCGGTGAGCCGCTCCTGCACCTGAAGCCGTTTTGAGAACACATCGACAACACGGGCCAGTTTGCTCAAACCAGTTATTCTGTTGTTTTTCGGGATATATCCCACGTGTGCACGGCCGTAAAAAGGAAGCATATGGTGCTCGCACATGGAAAAGATGGGAATGTCTTTCACAATTACTATCTCATCGTGCTGTTCGGTGAGCAGAACCTGAAGGGTTTTGTTGGGATCCTGGAAACCCCCGGAAAATATTTCCTCGTACATCTTGGCGACTCTTTCCGGTGTTTTCACAAGATCAGGCCTGTCCGGTTCGGGATCGACCTCCTCTATGATCATCCTCACTGCATTTATTATTTTTTCTTTGTCCATCCATTCCCCCCCGATCTTCGATGCGTAATTATAAAAACAGAATCTTAAAAAATCAATTGTCTATTTGCCAATACAAAAACTGTTGAAGATTTCATCGAGTATCTCGTTGTTTGTTATCTCCCCTGTGAGCTCACCGAGGATATCCATCGCGCTGCGAACGTCGTAGGCGAGGAGCTCGGGCTCCGGGTCCGCACCCAGGGTATCTTCCGCATGGCGCAGTTCTTCCAGCGCTCTCTTGAGCATGGTGAAATGTCGCGCACTGGTGATTATGAATGAATTATCCCCGCCTGCGCTTCCTCCCACCACCATCTCCGTCATTCGTTTTTCCAGATCCCTGAGTCCCTTCCCTGTCTTGGCCGAAACGAACACGAATCGCGTGCCGTTCCCTATTGCACTTGAAAGTTTTTCGACATCCAATTTCATGGTGAGGTCGGTTTTGTTGATGACGGGGATAAAACGTACCGTCCGTGCTCTCTGGACAATTTCCAGATCCCTTTTATCCAGCTCCTCACTCCCGTCGAAAACCATCAAAACGAGCTGGGCCCGCTCAATATAATTTTTGCTTCTCTTCACTCCCTCCTGCTCTATCAGATTATCGGATTCGGTAATACCGGCGGTATCGGCCAGAATAAATGGGATGCCGTTTATATTGAGCTGCTCCTCGATGACATCCCTTGTCGTTCCCGGAATTGGAGTGACGATTGCCCGCTCGAACCTGAGAAATGCGTTGAGTATGCTCGATTTTCCCACATTCGGTTTTCCGGAGAGAACAGTCATCACTCCGTCCCGGATGATCTTTCCCGTATCATAGCTTGCGACACACTCGGCAAGCGTATCTTTGACTTCAGTGATCTTCTTTTTTATTTCTTCCAGGCCTACTTCCGCAACGTCCTCCTCTTCAGGAAAGTCGATGTTCGCCTCGAGTAACACAAGTACGGACTTGAGGGTGTCGAAAACTTCTGCGATGTGCGCAGAAAGCCTCCCCTGAAGCTGGCTTACCGCAGCCTCCAGCGCCCGTGACGTTTTCGAGCGTATGATGTCGAGCACTGCCTCCGCCTGCGGGAGGTCAATCCTTCCGTTGATAAATGCCCTTTTCGTGAATTCTCCCGGCTCAGCAAGCCGTGCACCCCGTGCCAGAACCACCCGAAGCACTTCGCTTACCGCTACTGCGCCACCGTGACAGTTGATCTCCGCGACGTCCTCCCTTGTATAGGTGTGAGGCGCTTTCATATACGAGACGAGAACCTCGTCGATTGTTTCACCTGCGTCGATGATGTGCCCAAGACGCATGCTGAAAGACCTCGGCGCGGATGCCGAGAGTCCGGCCTTGTAGGGACGAAATATCCCTTTAAGGATTGAGAATGCCTTGTCTCCACTCAGCCGGACAATCCCGATTCCCCCCTCACCGGGCGGGGTGGAAACCGCGGCAATGGTATCAAACGGGGTATTTTTCCTCATCACCGATATTGTTTCGTTGTCATTCAGCTGCTGTTAATATAAAATAATATGGAAATGAAGAACAGCAACATACGACTTGCGAACCGAATATTTTTCAGTTTGCTCGGAATAATTGTTTTCGGAAGTTTCTCCGCGGCGATCATCGGAGCCGTACTCATATCCAACGCTCTGAAAGGCGAGGCTTTCTCTCGTGTTGAGAATGACCTGAAGTCGGCGAGGCTGTATCTCAATGACAGGCTCGAGGAGCTCGCGATAAAGACTCAGCTCATGGCCAATGGACTCGAAGAGGAGATCTCTCTTCCGTTTGAGTGCAACTTTTCGTTCCTTGTCAACGAGAGTGCGGATCCGGCAACGAATGAGCTTGCCAGCTACCTCTATCGGTCAGCGGGAATATCCGGGGGCAAAAATGAGGCAGGTTTTGTGGTCATTCCGCTGGAAATGCTCACGGCCTGCGGGTTTCGTACCGACTCCCTCGGGAGTGATGCGATATGCAAAGACGGAAATACGTTCTGGCTTTTTTCCGTTTCTCCAGGTAAACTGGGAACTGCATTTTCAGGAATTCTTCTCAATGGAAACACAGTGCTCATAAAGAAACTTCAGGATATTCTCTTTGGAAGTTCACTCTACGGAACAAAACCGTTTGGGACGGTTACGATCTTCTGCGGCGACAGGCGCATTGCGACAACAGTGATTGGCCCGGAGGGGACTGTTGCGGTCGGCACGAGAGTGTCGGACGTGGTGCGCAGTAAAGTGCTGGGAGAGGGGGGTACATGGCTCGACAGAGCCTATGTCGTGGACGACTGGTATTTGTCCGCATACGAACCGATTAAAAGCCCGCTCGATGAGAATGTGGGTATTCTCTATGTTGGGGTTCTCGAGCAGAAGTATCTCGACGTGAGAAACAGAGTACTTCTCTTTCTTTTGGGAATCACAATTCCGACTCTCGGGCTGCTCCTTTTCTTCGTGTATCTTGTGTCCAGCAGCATTGTAAGGCCGATATCGGAGCTCGCCCACGTTTCGCAGAAAATCGCGGACGGACAGCTCGACACCAAGGTCGTACAAAAGGGGCACACTACGGAGTTTGCCACGCTGCTCAATTCATTCAACAGGATGGTGAACGCGATCAAGAACAGGGAAAAGATGCTCAGGCGGAAGAATACACAGCTCGAGGATGCGAACAGGGACTACCAGGAGCTTTTAAGCTTCGTCACTCACGAGCTGAACAACTCGATCGGTTCTCTGCTTCTCAACGTTTCGATACTCTCCGACGGCACACTCGGTTCCCTGGATGAGGAGCAGAGTGAGGTCGTGGGACTTATTCTGCGCGATGTGGAAAGATTCCGTGAGATGGTGAGAAATTACCTCAACATTTCCAGACTCGAGAAAGGGACGCTCAAGTACAACCCGGAAACTGTTGATATGCGAAGGGTTGTCGTGGAACCTGTAGTGAGGCGCCTGCAAAGCAGAATCGATCACAGGGGGCTGAACGTGGAATGGGACTGGAAACAGCACGCCGTGCTCACTGTTGATACGGAACTCATGGATATCTGTTACAGCAATCTGCTTATCAACGCGCTGAAGTACGGAAAAGAGTGGATAAGGATCACGGCCGAACACACCGAAGACGGCTGGGTGTTCGGTGTGCAAAACGGGGGCACCCCCATCGCTGCAGACAAGATTCACCTCCTGTTCAAGAAGTTTTCCCGTCTCGTGAAATCCGACGACGGAGCGGGGCTCGGACTTTACCTCGTTCGAAAAATACTCGAGCAGCACGGAGGTGAAGTGTGGTGTGAGTCAGAAGAGGGAAAAGGTACGTCGTTTTTTTTACGTATTGGCTCACGCGGACACCGCAGGGAATGAAACGGTAAACACGCTTCCTTTATCCTGTTCTGAGGCAACTGTTATGTTCCCGTTGTACTCCGAGAGAACACGTTTTACTGTCGCGAGCCCGAGTCCAGTTCCGGATATTCCGCTCGTGCGTTTGTTCCGTATCCTGTAGAATTCCTGGAAGAGGTTTTTCATGTCCTCCTCCCTCATTCCGATTCCGGAATCACGCACTTTGACGATGATATACGATTTCTCACGGTGCATGTTGATCACGAGCTCACTGTTTTCCCTGTTGTACTTGATTCCGTTTGATATGAGGTTCATGAAAATCCGATCCAGATCTGCGCGATCCGCCTTTACCGTGTAGGGCCCTTCTTCTGCCTCGAGGCTCAATCGTATTTTCCTGTTCTCGGTCTGGCCTCTGTAAAACTCCATCTGGTGTTCCAGGACTTCCCTGAGATCAAGTGATTCGATCGATTTCTCGATTTTTCCCGCATTTCTTTTGTTGATGTAGAGAAGGTCCTGTATGAGTTCAAGCAAAGTCTCACCGCGAATTTTACAACGGTCAAGAAGCTCGTGAATCCTGTCCACCTTTGTGTCGAACATTCCCGTTTTAATTACATCGATGTAGTTGATGATTGCTGCCATGGGGCTTTTGAGTTCATGTGCCACCATGGAGACGAAACGGTTTTTATCCTGCTCTGCCTTCCAGTCCTCGGTGACGTCACTGATAATGATGATTGCTCCGCCGGTTTCATCTCCGCGAATGAGGGGGTCGATCCTTATTTGGAGTACAGGTTCGTTTTCCTCTAATCTGAATATTCGAGTTTTTGCCTCTTTTGGAGGTGAAGAAATGATCGTCTCTATGGCGTCCCTGATGTTTTTCTCTTTGAACAGGTCGTCTTTCTCGAGGGATTCGCTGAAGCGCGTGCCGAGAAAAAATTCAGCCTTTGGATTCAGCAACACTGGTTTTGCGCGGAGATTGAGCACCACGACCCCCTCCTGCATGGAGTTGATCATCTGGCGGGAAATATTTCTTTCGCTGTTCAGCTCGGAGAGGTATTTTTGCCGCTCCCGGATGAGCCTGCACTGCCGGGCAGCGCGGTCCGTGACCTGAATGAGGTCATTCGGGGTAAACGGCTTGACGAGGAAATCGAACGCTCCGTGACGGGTAACCTCGACTGCTGCTTCAACAGTGGCGAGTGCGGATACAATCACCACCACGATGTTTTTTTCCAGATCTTCGTTGATGTATTCGGTCACCTTGAACCCGCTGATGCCAGGCATCTTGAGGTCGATGAACGCGAGGTCGTAGGGTTTCTGATTGATGAGTTCGATTGCGGACTCACCGTCCTCGGCAACGTCCACGTCATACCCCTTTTTCCGGAGAATACGCTTGATCCCCTCGCGCATTCCTTCTTCATCGTCCACCGCAATCACCCGCAGCTGTTCATCCATCTTTCTTCGATCTCCCGAGATATTGTTCGATTACTCCCTTGAGGCGGTTGAGAGGGACCGGTTTTGTCAGTATTTCGTCCACCTTCATCCATTCCCTCTCCTTTGGATTGGATGCGTCAAAGGTAAATCCGGTTTCCTTCGGTGCTGCGGTCTGCATGATCATGGGTACATCGGAAAGGCCGGGGATTTCCCTCGCTTTTTTGCAGAAGACGAATCCAGAATCGTAATGTTCCATCATGAGATCCACGATGATGATGTCCGGCAGGAAAGATTCGAGCGCTTCCACCCCCTCTTTCATGCTCAAAGCGGTTTTTACCGTGTATCCGTTGCCCTCAAGAAATATTTTCTGCCCTTCGAGAAGATCGACATCGTCGTCGACTATCAGTACTTTCGGCACGCTTCCCTCCTCTTTTACACATTGCCGTTTTCCAGAACCAAATTGTAAAATATCCGTCTCTTTCTTTCAACCAGTTTATCTGAAAAATGCCGTCAATTTGCGGCAACAACAAGATTTTTTATTTTAATAGTGAAAAATGTTCCCCCGCCCGGGTTGTTTCCCGTTTCGATGTTTCCGCCATGCATCTTCACGATTCCATAGCACACGGGGAGACCAAGGCCGGTCCCCTTTCTCACAGGCTTTGTGGAGAAAAAGGGTGAAAAGAGCTTTGACATATTTTCGTCTGATATTCCGGACCCTGTGTCAGCAATAGTGACGGAAAACCCGTTATCGGTTTTTTTCGTTTTTATGCTGATGGTGCCGCCTTCAGGCATCGCCTCACACGCGTTTTTTATGATATTGTCGAACACCTGGTGGATCTGGTTTTTATCGACTTCTTCGGGTCCGAGGGAAGTATCAAAATCGAGGCGCATGCGGTACTCTATCCCCGGAAAGCTGCTGAGGATGCCCTCGAGTGAGCTGTGTATGAGCTCATTGATGTCTGTGGGGGACCTGTCGATTTTTTCCTCTCTGGCAAAATTGAGGATACCTTTCACGATTTTTCTCGTTCTTTCCGCCTCGTGTATGATTCTGTCCACGTCCTCCACTCTCTGGGAACCTGATTCGAGCTCCTCTTTCAGAAGGTGGGAGTACATGAGAACAACACCGAGAGGATTGTTTATCTCATGGGCGATGCCGGCTGCCATCTGCCCCATTGAGGCGAGTTTCTCTGCCTGGATGAGCCGTGTCTGATTTTCCCTGAGGTTTTCGACGGTTTTCTCTATCTTGTCTATCAGATAGGGGAGGCACATCTCCAATTCAGCCGTTCCCCTATATACGGCAATTGCCTTTTCCCTGCAGGACGAATAACCGCACGCCCCGCAGTTGAGTTCGTCTTCCGGCTTGAGTTTGTTTGTTTTTGCGAGTATTTTCCGTATTTCTTCTTCCTGAGGTTCGATCAGAATCCGTTGAGTCGGGAAAAAGCTCACAGTGAGGTCTATATCGAGGCAATCGCGATTTTGCGCTCCCCACTGTTCAAAGTCGCTGATCAGCGGTCTTTTTTTCATGTAGTTGACGATGTACTTCTTCCGCTCGTAGAATGTGAGATCATTCATCATGACCGGCCCCCCGATGCACCCCTCGCAGAAGAGAAAATCATAGAATCGGTAGCTTACCGGCTTTTCCTCGCGAACTCTTTCGCTCAACACTTTCAGTATGTCGGATATCTTCTCAGAGCCTTCGACAAAGGTTGCTGAGCTTTCGAGAATATCTGCGCGGATCGATCTTTTCTTTGATCACTCGTGCCATCGTCTCCATTGGAGATGCAATGTTTGCCAGATGAGGAGAAAGTACCGGGTATATCCTCTCGACATAGAACACCACTGCGGGGCATGGAGTCGAGATGACGAATCCGCTGTCCCGGTTTTCCAGAAGGTCCCTGTACCGTTTGTGATATTCATGAGAGACGATGTCTGCACCGAACGCCACCTCATACACACCGTCGAATCCGAGCGCACGGAGCGCTCCCACGAGCCGGTTCGGTTCGCTATCCAGGAAAGTCACAGGAAAGCTCGGTGCAAGCATTGCGTATTTTTTCCTGTTCCTGTCTTCGAGTAGAACGATCACCTGTTCCGTTGATGAGCGTATTTTTTTCGCGTTCTGGGAACAGACCGTCACGCAGAGTCCGCACGACACACAGTACTCCTCGATGATACTCGCCTAGCCTTCATGGACTTCCATTGCCTTGGTTGGACACGCGCGAACGCAGGAGTAACATTTCTTACAGAAATCACCAACAGTGTATACCGAGATCATGGGAACGATTCAACTGACCTGCCCCCCAAAAACTGGTCCACATATTATGTTAGGATCAGGAAGGAAAACCTTCTGAAGGAGGCAGGTAAATGGCACGAAAAAGGTATACCCCTGAACAAATCATCAGACTACTCAGAGAAGCTGAAGTGTTTATCGCAGAGGGTATGACGGCGGCTGAGGCTGCACGGAAGATCGGCGTCAGTGAACAAACCTACTACCGGTGGCGAAAAGAGTATGGTGGGATGCAGGTAGAGCAGGTCAAGCGGCCCGAGACGCTGGAGCAGGAGAATGTGCGACTGAAGCGTTTGGTAGCTGAGAAGGAACTGGACATCCAGATTCTTAAAGAGGCGTTGTCGTTTGAATCAAAAAACTGCTGAGCCCGGCTAAACGACGACGCACTGTTGCACATATATGCGAAGAGTTGTGTGTCTCGGAACGCCGGGCATGCATGGTGGTGGGGGTAACAAGGAGTTCATACCGGTACCAGGGAAGAGAATCTGAAGAGGAGCAGCAGCTTCTCATCAGGCGTATGACAGAGCTTGCGCTTTGGTATGGGCGGTACGGGTACAGGCGTATTACTGCACTCCTTCGTAATGAAGGGTGGCAAGTTAATCACAAGCGTATTGAACGGCTGTGGAGGCAAGAGGGGCTGAAGGTACCCCAGCGACAGCCGAAGCGAGGACGGATGTGGCTATATGACGGGTCATGTGTTCGACTTCGTCCTGAGTATAAGAATCATGTCTGGAGCTATAATTTAATTGCACCTGCTGCCTGATCCGCTGTTTTTATGAGTAAAGTAGGATAGGGATGATTCTTACTCATCCGGAGAACCGTCCCAGCCCATTTCATATACCATAGAAATTTACTCCAGCACCAAATTTTCCTGATGTAGTATCTACGGTAAATGGACCACTTGTTTCGCCTACTGCCAAATCAACTCCACTTCCAGGTGCCCAACCTGTAAGTTCATCATATTCAATATCAGTACCAGAAGTATCATCCACATACCATCTCACCTTACAGTTTTGGAGCCTCTCGGATCCACTATTATACAGCTCAAAAGTTATTCGTACATTAATCCCTCCATCTATAAATGTATGAGACGGATTGACTACTCTTAATACTAAGTCAGGTGGAATCAAGCTACAGCTCGCTATAAACAATACAATTACTAAAAGAAATGCAATAATACCAATATATTTACCTTTCATGTATTTAACTCCTTGATTTAATAAATCTCATATTAATTATAATCGGTCGTGGTATTTAATTTCTTTGTTTTTCGCACTATGCTTTTAATACAACTGATAAACTCCCTGATATTGAGATGGAGAGCGAAACAAACAAAGCGGCAAGACGGAGCTGGGCGAGACTTATTCAGAAAGTCTATGAGGTGAACCCGATGTGCAGGGATGCACAAGTGTCGGCGGAGCCAGGAGGGCGACAGCCGACCCTTGGTATGTCCGAAATGTGGGAGCGAAATGAAAGTTGTTGCCGTGATAACTGATCCATCTGAGGTGAACAAAATACTTGAATGCCTGAAAAGAAACAATGCCCCGCCGTTCGATAAGGGTGCATTGAAGGCCTCCTGATTCTCGTTTCCTTTCACAGCTATGGAAGAAGAAATACCCAGGGGTGAGGAGTGCCTATCGCTATTTTCAGAAACTATGAGAAATCTCTATTCTTGAAAAAATATCCTTGTTCGGGCAGCATGTTTATAAAGAAGGCTGGCGTTTTCCATCGGTAAGAGCAGTCGGAAATCAATAATGAGCAAATCAGGGGGCTTTTCGCAGCGAGCTTATCCAAAATCGTCGAATCCCGATTTATAAAAATTACTTGTCAATTCATGTTCTGTGTAATGCTCATCACCTTCGTGAATTGACTTTTATATATGAGCATTATGGGCAGGAGTGGGCGCAGGAAATGATAGAGTTTCTTTTAGAGGTAAAAGAAAGGAAGGAAAAGACCAAACGAGAACGATTTGATACGGAAACGATCAAAGAATATGAGAGCAGGTACCGGAGAATAGTTACAGCAGGGATGCGGGCGAATCCCCCACCAGTGGATGATGGGAAAAAGAAGCGGGGCCGTAAAAAGAAGAGTGATGCGTTGAATCTGGTGGAGCGCTTAAGGCGATATGAAAAGGCAACGCTGGCATTCATGTGTGATTTCACGGTGCCCTTTGATAATAATCTTGGAGAACGTGACATTCGGATGATGAAGGTACAGCAGAAGATATCTGGAACATTTCGAAGTTTTGACGGTGTGCTCTCTTTTTGTAGGATAAGCAGTTACATCGCTACGGTTAAGAAACAAGGTATGAATGTTATTATGGCTATTCAGGATGCATTTGCGGATAATACTTGATTACCGCATTTGGCAAAGGTATAGCTGAATAGTAACATAATATCAGGCTCATCTTCTACAGTTGGTGGCAATATTAGTAGACTCTTGTATTAATATATA
>CAZOWM010000009.1:0-82797 GCA_964583615.1 uncultured Spirochaetota bacterium
GGTCACCGAAAATGTATTTCTCCAGCCGCCCGCGCTGAATACGAGCATGTCGCTGCGTGAACCGTCCCGTTTCTTCCAGCACACGACGGATGTGTGGACATTCCCCCCAGATAAAAAAGGGGGTTGCGTACTGGCGAAATGTGGGAGCCTCACGCTCCTCTCCAAGCATGTCCGCCATGAACGCTTCCGCTGCCTCACGCGTTCGACACCCCGTTGTGTAGTAATTGAGATTCTCTCCGGTGATAAGCCCAGACTCGGGATTGAGCCTGTAGTACCAGAAAGCACCACGCTTTTTGAGGTAGTATGGACGCTTCACCCCTATCCCCGTCTCTCAGAGCATTATAACCTTAGTTCATTTATAGCACAATGGACTAAGACTCCAACCATTGCCAGAGAGAACGGTTCGACCCGTAACTGATTGAAGGATATGGGGTAGGATTCGGGCAATACAGGATTCGAACCTGCGACCTCTGGCTCCGGAGGCCAGCGCTCTATCCAGCTGAGCTAATTGCCCTGTGCTTTGTGAAATATAATAGCTGGAAAATGAAAAACATTCAAGAAAGATTTTCACGAAAACAATGCATGAAAAAAGCGCGGAATGCAGGTCAGATGGTCACGGTCTTTCGAGTATAGCCTTCGATTTTCCCGACCCCTTTTTCTTTGGCCAGTGCGATGTAGCTGATCCGCTCCGGAAGCATTCCAAAAAGCCCCGCTGTTTCCGCATCTGCGCTCGCAACGTTTGAAGATGCGATTACCGTGTCAAGGCGCTTGAGATAGTCGGCACTTCCTCCTGTGGGACCGTTTTTCAGCATTATGTTCGTGGCGTCCACCACGGTGAGGTGAGAGCGCACCGCCATGTTGATGTCCGAGATCGCGTCATGAAGCTGCCAGTGCCAGCGTGATCTGTTGTCTCCGGTGATCCCCATGAGATTTTTCATTCCGATCGTGAGAGCTGCGGAAGAATGGTGTTTGGCAACAGGCACGTTTATGAGTACATCGGACTCGAGGATGTATTTGTTGACCGTGGTCTCCTTGAGAAAAGAGGCATCCTTTATGGAAATGGATTTGTAGAGCTTTTTGGATACCTTATTTACCTCAAACACGTTTGCACCCGCTGATTCCGCTGCCTCAGCGATCCCCGACGTGACGTATGTCAGGGAAGGGTTGTTGCAGGAACGGTCGAACACGTACACTTTCGCTGCGAGCGCCTGATAGCAGAGGTGCACGATTGTTCGCACAATGTCCGGGTCTGTGGTCGCCTTGAGCTCGGGGGGGGAGTTCCACGCGATGTTTGGCTTTACAACCACGATGTCTCCGGGTTTCACATACTTCTGTATGCCGCCCACAAGGCGGATTGCCTCCTCAACCGCCTTTTCATGATCCGCGCTGCGGGCAATGCCGACATCATACTCCTGTTCCACTGAGTCGGGAAACAGTTTACGTACGGAAAAGTAAAATGCGGTTGAGAACGCCGCTTTCAAAAAGTCACGTCTGTTCATGTTCATTACTATAGCAGAACGCCCCGCTCTGAATCAAGCGTTTTTTCTCCTGATCGAAAAAGAACGGGGCGAAGATCCATTGACCGGTGCACGCACATTCACCCCCCATGCGAGCTGACCGCACGAAGCGGAAATGTCCCTGCCCTTGCGGTACCGTTCTGAAACAACGATTCCACGCCGCTCAAGCGTATCCCTGAAGAAAAAGACTGTTTTTGTACTTGGGGGACTCAAGCCTGTTCCTTCAACTCTGTTGAACCTTATGAGGTTTACATGACAGCCGGTTTCTTGTGCGAACTGTGCAAGCGTTCTGGCATCTTCAGCCGAATCATTGACTCCGCGCATCAGTGTATATTCGAGGCTCACTCTTTTTCCAGTATTTTTTCTGTAGAATACAACAGCATTTTTAAGATCTTGCAGAGGGTTGCTTTTTGCAACGGGGATGATCTTCCGTCTCGTTTCCTCAATTGCGGAGCCGATGGATACCGCAAGCCTTGGATGGAGGTCTGCCCTGGCGAGGTCGTAGATCCGTGCTGTAATCCCGCATGTCGAGATGACAGTCTTTCGCACACCAATTCCTATACTGCTGAGAAGCCGGAGAGCGGACACGACAGACTCAAAGTTGAAAAGCGGTTCTCCCATTCCCATAAAGAGAACACTGCTGGGTTTTCCGTGGTTTTCCATGAGTGTGAGCACCTGGCCGACGATCTCGCCGGATGTGAGATTCCTGATGAACCCCATCCTGCCTGTTGCGCAGTACAGGCATTTTACTGCACATCCCGCCTGTGAGGATATGCAAAACGAGGTTCTTTCCCCGTCGCCTGAGAGCACAACTGATTCGATTGCGGTATTTTTTTCGAGTAAGAAGCTGTATTTTTTTGCATCCTTCTTTTTTGCCTCGATCGTCTGTATAACGCGCGGGTAGCCGATGAAGAACTGTTTTTCCAATTTTTCTCTTAGATTCTTCGGAAGGTCAGTCATCTCTTCGAAGCTCTTGGAATATTTACGGTACACCCAGTTGAAAATCTGGCTTCCGTGAAAGGCACTGAACCCCCAGGATTGCACACGTGTCCTCAGTGTTTCTTCCATTTCACCGATGATGTTCGTTTTTTCTTTGTCTTTGGACATCAATGCGGTCCTCTTGAGATTAAAAGCACACAGAGAAAAGATAATTGTTCGTGGGAAAAATCAAACCGCTGTTTGAAAAAGTCAGTGCAGGGACACCTAATGCGCTTTTTTACAGCTTCTGTTTTAATACCTTCACGCGCTTTTTAATTTCGTCGTTTACAATTCCTTTTTTCATTACTGCAGTAAGCACTGAAATTCCCATGTCGATTCTGTTTGTTTCAACGTAGCACTCTGAGAGAAGAATAGCCAGCTGATAGTTGAGGCCGGACATCCGCTCGAGCTGTGTGAGATTTTCTATTGCGGCTTCGTAGTTTTTTTCCATCTTGTCGAGGATGCTGAGGCCGAGTATTGCGTAGTAATCGAACTCCCGTTCGATTGCCTTTTTGTAGTAGTAACGCGCGGTCTCCAGGTTTCCGAGGTTTCTGTAGGAGTCTCCCAGACGGGTGAGGATTTTTCTGTTGTAAGGGTCGTTTTTCAGGATTCTGCGCCAGTATTCTGCCGCCTTGACGTAGTCCCGCAACCCCCTGTAGCAATCAGCAATCCCATAAAGCGCATAGAAGTTTTCCTGCTCGATATCGAGCGCTTTGTAGAAGTATTTCAATCCTTCGCTGAACTGCTTCAGCTTTCTGAAACAGTTGCCTGCATTTGTGAGGACTTTCACGTCATTGGGTTCCAGTTCAAGAAGACGGTTCCAGAACTCGAGCGCCTTCTTGAACTCATTTTTTTCGAAATACACCAGTCCCAGACCGGAGAGCACGTAAGGGTTATGTTTGTCCACGGACAGTGCTTTCTCGTATTTTTGCATAGCCTCATTCAAATGTCCGGTTTTCCTGTATGTGTCTCCGAGTCGCGTTATGATCGCAATATCGAACTCGTTTTCACTGTAAGAAAGATACTCCTCCCATATGTTTATGGCGTCCTCGTTGTGTTTCAGTGCCCTGTACGCGTCCGCAATCCCGATCATTGCAAATTTGTTCACTGGATCAACCAAAAGCGCGCTTTCGTAGAAATCAACTGATTTTTGGAAATTTTTTTCTCCCCTGGAGATATCGCCGAGCCCTACAAGCGCATAAATGTTTTTTTTGTCCAGTTTGAGAATTTTCTGAAATTCCTTTTCAGCCTCTCGATATCGCTTTTCTTTCAGGAGCCGGTACCCGGACTTTGAGAGCTCGGGTATTCTCTGCCACTCCCCGTAATCCTTTTTTTGTTTTTTCATTTTTCTATCTTCACCGTGTCTTCATTTAGCCACTTTTTTAATACCATTGCCATTCTTTCGGTGAGCTCACGTATACGCTTTTCATATTTCGCTTCGAGATAAAAGTGAAGCGCCCTGAACGGATTTTTTTTCTCAAAAAAATAATAGTCACCAACCCTTATGAGTCCGTCCTTGTACGCTGTTGTGATGAAAATTTTTGCCGCTCTTTCAATTTCTCCGCTGTTGAGCAGCTCATTTCCCTTTCTGATCAAGATAATTCTTTCTTTCGGGGTCAGTACTTTTTCCATGTTTGTATAATAGTGTATCGTGTTATTGATATTTTTTCAATAGCGCTTTTCAAATTGACTTAAATATTTGACAATAATAACTTAACCTTATTAAAACGAAAGCCGCAATATCCTTGAGAGTTCTGCTCGATCGGAAAGGTATGTATAACATGAAATCAGACCTGTTGTGCGGCAAACACATTTTTCTCGACACTGGGAGCAAACAGGGGAATCGCGTGTATATCGGAGGAGACTCGTTACACTATCTGAAGAATGTCCTGCGCGCACGGCGGGGCACGATATTCGAAGCCGTTATTGAAGACCATCGGCATAAACTTATCGTAACCGATATCACCAAAACCCAGATGATCTGCGATGTCATCGAATATGACAGGGTGAGGGAACACCGGGGTGTCTGTATACATGTCTACCAGGGGATGCTCAAATCGAAGAAGATGGGTTTTGTGATTTCCAAGTTGAGTGAGATCGGTGTCAAAACGCTGTTCCCACTGAAAACGGAACGCACTGTTCCGGCAGTCGACATCGGTGAAGAAAAGATGAAAAGGTGGGTCAAGATTGCCGAGGAAGGCGCAAAAGTATCGGGGGCTGAGAGGGTGATGCATGTTTGCACCCCCGATTTTTTTCATTCGGTGCTGCCGTTGCTGAACAAGAACAGACGCGACGTCATACTTTTTTTCAGCACCGCTGACGAAGGAGCGCACATCAGGAACACACTTGAGGAAATCGAATATCGTCCTGGAAAGGCGTTCCACCTTTTTTTCGGTCCTGAAGGGGGCTTCACCCGTCAGGAAGAGGAGTACGCTGCAGCTCATCATGCGCTTTTAGTATCTATGGGAGACTTTGTGCTGAAAGCTGAGACCGCTTCAATCGTGGGGGCGGGATTTGTTCGTCTATACTATTCAGGGAAAAAAGACTAAAAAATGAAAAGAGATCGTATACTCGGTATTCCGTTCAACAATCTCACGGCTGATGAGATACTGGCAATGGTCGAACATTTCATGCGCGATTCAAAATCTCACATCATGGTTTTTCTCTCTCTTCCGCTTTTGGTGGTGGCGCGGAGAAACAAGATGCTTCGCATTTTTCTTGAGGAGGCTGATATTATCATTCCAAGCGGGAAATATATCCAGTGGGCTGCACGTCTTTTGAAACATCCATTAAAGGAGCTCCTCGATCCCTCACTTTTTGTGAAGCAGCTTATGCAACAATCAGTGGTGCTGGGCAAAAATGTGTACCTGTTCGGGGGGAAGGGAAACACAATCGAGAAAGCCTTTTCAAATCTGAAAAAGGAAATTCCGAAACTGTTTGTTATCGGAAAACACAGGGCGGGGTATAAAAAGTCGAAACACGAAAATATCGTGATGGCGATTGGTAAAGCTTCCCCTGATTATTTTTTTATTGGCCTCGGTTCACCGCAGGAAGAAATATGGGTCAATAGAAACAAAAGACACATAAATGCACGTCTCATTATCCTTATTGAGGGTTTGTTTGATCTGTATGCAGGAAACATTAAAAAGATTCCCTATAGAAAGAACTGGAGTTTTGAGAATGCCCCGAAAAGGGAAATCCTGTCCACGCACGGTTTCAAACGTGTTTTGCGAATACCAATTTTTGTCATCTTGGTCTTGATCCAAAGAGCCTTCTGGAAGAATTGACAATGGGACTGTTCTCGGTCGTGGTTGTAGTGAAAAATAAAGAGCCCGGTCTGCTCTCCATTGCGGAAAAGAGAGAGAAAGCGCTTGTTCCTCTTCTCAATGGAGTAAAAATCATTGACTGCTACCTGAACCGTTTTTGCTCAAGAGAATTCGGGAAAGTATCGGTTATAACGGAAAAGGATATGACAGGAGTTCGAGAGCACGTGGTGTACAATTACAGCGCAAGCAACATCCGCGTCATTCATGAAGCGAATGTGCTCGACTCTCTTTTTCAGGCATTCAGGAGCTGGAAACGATGTCCTGCGCTCCTGCTGCGGGCGGATGGATTGCTGCTTCCCGACTGGGACGATTTTATCGGATTTCTGAAAAAGCTTCCGGACGAGAATTGCACGCTTCAGACACGCGAGAAAAAGGTGTTCGGATTTTATATCCAGGATATATCGGTCTTGAGTACCTTGAGAAATGAAAGCCCAGATTTCAGACCGGACGGGTCTCCGGTAGACAGGATGTGGGAACTCATTTCCGATGTACTTCATAGATCATCGAAACCTGTTGAATATAACACCCGATACGATACACTTGCGACAGTTGCCGACTACTATCGGGTTCAGTTCGAGCTCTTCCGAAATTTTGGAAAGCTTTCGGTTCAACAGAGAATTCCTCCTTCCATCGGCATCGATGAGGAAGAGGCTGCACGCATAACTGAGTACGGACACGTGGTCAATGCATATGTTTCGTTTTCGAGCACGATTGAGGGATATGTGAAAGGATCGGTAATATTTCCACATGTGCGGGTGGGGAAAAATGCCCGGGTGATCAATTCAGTTATCATGGATCACAACTATATTGGAAGCGGCGCGAACGTGATAAACACCATACTATGCGACAACAGTGAACTGTTCTCGAAAGTCACCCCGAATATTGGAGAAAATGCTTTTATCGGAGAGGAAAATCCACGGGGTGCAAACGCCGCATTTCCCGGGTTTCTTCACAGTGGAATCACGCTCATCGGCCAGAACGTTGAGATTCCGAAGGCATATAAAATTTCGCGGAATTGCTATATTGCATCAAACATAAACAGGTCTTTGTTGAAAGAACGCGCATTTGTAAAGGCGGGAGAGTCCGTTTTGAGCGTATAAACGACCTGTCAGGGGAAACGATGATCCGCTTCAACAAACCCACAATAGACAAAAAAGACCTTGAATCCGTCCTGTACTGCATGATAAACGATGACCTCAACTCCGGTGAATATCTCAAAACATTTTCGGCGGAGCTCGCAAAGAGGATACACCTGTCAAACGTGGCGGTCTTCAATGCATATTTCCATTCCTTTGAGAGCATCTTCCACCTTCTGCAGTCTCAGCCGGGTGATGAGGTAATACTGCCGAGCTTTGCCAGATACGGGATTCTTCGCTGCATCGAAAAATGCCGTCTGGTTCCTGTTCTGGTGGATGTGGAGGATGATTCATTTTTACCTTCTTTTGAAGAAGTGAAAAGGAAAATCACTCGGAGGACCCGATGTATTATTATTTCACAGTTGTTTGGAATACCGTATGAAATTTCCGCATACAAAGAGTTCGGTGTCTCTCTTATAGAAGATGTCGACGGGTCGCTCGATTCAATGGTGAATGAGAAAAGAGTTGGAAGTTTCGGTGATTTTGTAACAATGAACTTCAACGACTTTTCCATACTCACCACCGGAACCGGCGGCATGGTCGCCTCGCAGGATAAACGGCTGAAAATGATGATCCGCTCTTTCAGGGATGATCAAGCCTGGGTGGATTGTCTGATGAGTGATTTCAATGCTTCTCTCGGGATATCGCAGATGAAAAAACTGGAACAAAATATCGCATCGAGAAAAAAGATCGCTGAGTATTACGACAGCGCGGTCTTCGCCTCAAACAGCCAGTTGATAGGAAGAGCAGAAGGTAAAGAGCTTTCATTTTCAAGCTACGTGGTAAAAACACAAACTCCTTTTCACGAATGTGCGGGTTTTTTTAAAAAATTCGGAATTCCCGTACACAAGGGAATAGAAAAGCCCCTGCACTCGTATTTGGGGGAGGATGTCAAACGGTTCAGCCGTACCGAAGAACTTTACAACAGTCTGGTTGCGTTTCCCATATATCCTACTCTTTCAAAGGAAGATATTGAAAAAATCGTGAAGGGAATCCGGGCAGTTCTCTAGATTGAAAAGAAATTTCGAAGGACATTTCGAAAGAAAGAGCATTCGTGCGGTGTTTTTATACTATGTGAAACGCGGCAGGTATTGATACGCCGCTGTTCAGTCGACAGTCCAAGAATTGATGAAAGAGGCATGCATGTGAAACTTATAGGAATTGTCATAAAAGAAAAGAGCCCACGGGCAAAGGAGGCCGCGGAAAATCTTATCTCTTATCTTGAAACGCAATCCCTTGAATTCATTGTCATCGCTTCCAGAAAGGGAAACATCGGAGACACGGTGCAGAGAAAAATACCGGATTGTGATCTCTGCATCACTTTCGGGGGCGACGGCACACTTCTGTTCGCCGCCCGCGTGTTTTCACCCTATGGGATTCCAATTGTGGGAATAAATCTCGGAGGTCTTGGGTTCATCACGGAGTTTCGCGAAAGTGAAGTAACTGAATGTGTGGAGTGTTTTTTGCGTGAGGATTTTACCCTCGAGAAAAGAATTATGATTGACGTGCAAATATTCAGGGAAAAAAAGGAGATGTTTCAGAGTACGGGTCTCAATGATTTGGTGGTGAGCACCGGAGGAATTTCACGGCTTATAGAGCTTGGAGTTTTCAGCGGGCGTAAGTTTATTGGTTCCTACAGGGCTGACGGCATAATTGTCGCCACACCGACGGGTTCGACTGCATATTCTCTTTCTGCGGGCGGGCCTATACTCGAGCCGATGATGGAGGCGTTCGTGATCAGTCCGATTTGTCCCCATTCGCTGGGAGCCAGACCTCTTGTAGTGCCGTCGAATGAAGAAGTAAAAATCAACATTCTGTCCGATAATCGAGAGATAGTCGGTACCGTTGACGGTCAGATTGCCATACAGCTTCGGTGCAATGACGAGATATACATCCGCCAGTCACAAGTTGTGACTACCCTGATATCCCTCAACAAGAGAAGCTTTTATGACATTGTGAGTGCAAAGTTGTCGTGGAAAGGATGAAATGTTAAAAGAGCTCTATATAAAAAATTACGCATTGATCGAGGAGATGACAATCGCTTTCAGTGAGAACCTAACGGTACTGTCGGGAGAGACCGGAGCCGGCAAGTCTATTATCGTAGGGGCGCTCGGGCTTATTCTTGGCGAAAAAGCAAAGACGTCTTCAATCCGCTCGGGAACCGAGCACTGTATTGTGGAGGGAAGGTTTCATCTTGCGAAAGGGCATCCGGTTGCGCGAAGGATGGCCGAACTGGGAATCGCAGGGGTTGAGGAGGAAGGCGCGGTCATCAGAAGAGTAATTTCTACGAGTGGGACTTCGAAGTGTTATGTCAACGGCCTGCAGGTTGCTGTAAAGGATCTCCGGGATGTCACCGGAATTCTCGTCGATATACACGGGCAGCATGAGCATCAGTCACTCCTCAGCGTGAGGAACCACCTTTTTTTGCTCGATCAATACGGAAAACTTAAAAAAGAGCTCGGAGCGTATCAGCAGAGTTATAAAAAAATCCTCCATTTGATAACTGAACTCGAAGCACGGAGAATGGATGAGAGAGAAAAAGAAAGAAGGATAGACATACTACGGTATTCTCTCAATGAGATCGAGCAGGCTCATCTTGTTGAGGAAGAGGACACCGAGCTCGAAAACCAATACAGGGTCCTGAAAAATTATGATCAGCTCGTGACATCGGTGCAAAACTCGTACAGTCTCCTCAGGCTCCATGACGATTCTTCGCTTACCATGCTCGAGAGTGCACTTCAGGAACTGGGCGGTGTAAAGGATTTCTCGGAGGAAATTCATGAGCCTGTGCAGGAGCTTGAAAACGCGAAGCTCATCATTGAGGAAGCCGCAATGAGCCTGAAAAATTATATCGACAGCATTGAATACGAACCGGGACTCATCGACAGAATCCAGCAGCGTCTTGCACTCATTAAAAATTTGAAAAAAAAGTACGGGGATTCGATTCCGGAAATACAGCAGTACGCGCAGAAGTGCAGAACAGAGCTTGACGAACTTGAAATGCATGACGATATTTTGAAGGATTTCCAGCTTCAGCTCGATAAGGAGTACGCATGTGCACAGCAGCTCGCTCTCACACTGTCTGCGCAGCGGAGAGTCGCAGCGCATACGCTCGAGGAGAGCATTAAGAGCGAACTCGCATTTTTGCACATGAAGAAGGCACGCTTCAAGGTGAATATCTCCTATAAATCATCGGATGAGGGAAGAGTGCTCATTGATGGCAAGAGATATGAACTGATGCAGAGCGGGCTTGACAGGGTGGAGTTCATGATCTCCACAAACGTGGGGGAGCCTTTGCTGCCTTTGAAAAATGTCGCATCCGGCGGTGAGCTGTCCCGCGTCATGCTCGCAATTAAAACCGTTTTGGGGAGTGTGGATCCGATTGTGACATTCGTTTTCGATGAAATTGATGCGGGGATCGGTGGAAGGGTTTCATGGGCGGTAGGCAACAGACTGCGAAGCTTGTCGAGGTATAAACAGATTCTGTGTGTCACACATCAGGCTCAAATTGCCTCGAAAGCTGATCTCAACCTGCGGGTGGCGAAAAAGAGCAAGGACAACAGAACAGTGACAGATGTGAAACTACTGGATGGTGAACAGAGGATTGAGGAAATTGCACGGATGATCAGCGGTGACATAATCACACAAGCTGCCAGACAGCAGGCACAGGAAATGATTAATGAAACACTTGCGAATATACAAAATAGCTAATAATTAGGGTGAATGTCGAATTTCATACATCGGCCTGAAAATGTAACATTCACGCATACATTGCATGCTCATTTTGAGAACTTCGGATAAGAGACGTCGGTATATTCAGTGTTTTTCACTAAAATAAATGCTTTTCCCAAATATATTGAAAAACTCGAAGTTCGACCTAATTACTATTTTTTACCCTAATATGTGCACCTCAAGCGGAAAAAAATTGTGTGTTGTGTGTGATTGCTGTATAATTATAATAGGGATAAAATGTGTTTTATATATAAGGATAAAAAAACAGTGAAAAAGATGATAATTTTCAGTGCGGTGTTGCTTAGTGTTACCATGACATGTATCGGTGCGCTCTCCGATATGGGTATCATGGAAGTGTACAAAAACATAGAGGCGAAGTCTAAAGTCATTACTCCCGAATCTTACAGGGTGAATGTCGAAAATGAAAAATTTCGAGAGGCCCTTGCAGAACTTCCCGAAGAACTCCTTACCGGTGAGGGGGAACCGTCGGTTTTAGTGAGCTTCCGAAAGGGAGAAGGGGTAAATATCACGATCGAAAATATTGACGAAGAATACGCGTCGATATTCTCTTACATAGAGGATTATTTTAAATTTTCAGGTATTTCGAAAGTTCAGAATCCCGTTGAGTTCAAGGAGATCATCGACAAGGGGAAGGTTGAACTCTACAAAGAGAACGAGGATTCGATTGTTGTCAAGGCATGGGATCCGGAAAAGGAAGAAAAGGACGACAACTATGCGCTTTTTTACCTTGAAAAGCGCAACTGGATCATCACAAAGGCACAGTACTTCCTGGACGGGAGCCCATTTGTTGAGGCTGAAAACTGCTACAGAAAATACGGAAAATACTATATGCCGTACAAGATCGTGCTCACTTCTCTGAATGAAGAGAGCGCTGATGAGTTTATATTCAGGGATTACCAATTTAACAAATAGATACGTTTTTCACCTCAGCGTGCTGTTTGGAGGAAAAAACGTGTCAACCAAGGAGCAGGCGATGAGTGATATTTCAGATACATCAGCAATTGTTCCCTATCCACAGGACATTATTTCAGATGTTGCTGAGCAGGAAGATACGCGGCAGGAAAACGGGGAAGGGGAAAATGAAAATGTGATCCACAACGAGACGCGGGAATACAGCGAAGAATACATAGGCAGAAACATCGATGAGACTGTGTAGCATGTTTTTAGGAAAACGGAATGCCGGCTGATAGGGAGAACAAACGAGCCTTTACGGACGAGACGAACTATCTCAAGAGAAAAGTTGACGAGATATATCAGAAGATCAAATATCTCGAAACGAAGACAGAAGAACAAGAAAACCTCAAGAAGATAAGGATTGCCTCGCATTACATTGACATCGTTTCGATCCACTGTGCTATGACAGACCTGAGCGTAAATTTGCTGAATCATAAAAACGAATCCTATCTCGATGCCGGAAGAAAGGCGTTGTACAAGGCGATCATCGTTTTGGAGGAAATAGTATCGAATACAGTGGATATGCCGCTTGGAGAAAATTATGAGCTTCTCGCTTCATTGGAAAGTTTCTCCGATGGCGACAGGCTCGGTTTTATACGAAAGCTGGGGTACACGATTTCACTTATTGAAGACAGGTACGGAAAAAATTCAAAGTGGAAATGGAGTTTCGTAGAGATGGAAGGCAGATATGCCGTTATCGCAAAAAACCTTTTTGATTTCCGCTCCTATCAAAAGAAAAATGATCCAAATATCGAGGGATTTGATGACCGCTACGATTACCTTTTCCTGGTTAAGGACTTCTTGATTGATGCGAGCAATCGATATCGCGAGAAGTATGAGCTGACGAACCACAGTACAGAGGACATGAGGAAGGCCATCGAGTACCTCAGAGCACTCAAAAGGGTACACATCCTCTTTAACGAGACGAATGAAGTGCAGAATGTAGCAAAACGAATAGAGCTCTGGACTCAGAAGTTTGAAGCAGATATAAAGGCAAAAGAACAAAAGATGAAGCTCAAAGCCCATGAAGAAATGAAAAACCGGGTAAAAAATTAAACGAAGACTTTCCACAGACTTCCCCCTGAAAGAAATCATGCACTTTTCTTGTTAAAAAATTATGGGAAATAATGAGAAATATACTTGACAATATTTTTTATAATATTATAATATTGGTTGTTTTTTTTTATAATAATTTATAAAAATCTACCATAATTAGAATTATTGACAAAGAGATGAAGAGAGATACTTCCCATGAGGTGAATATGAGCAGCGAATACACCGAAGAATTGAAGAACGCGCTGTTGGAGAAGGAACTCAACAGAATGCTCACAATCACGGAAGCTGCTGAGCTTCTTGGTGTCAGCTGCACATCTTTGAGGCGGTATGCGAATGAGGGAAAAATCAAGGCTTACAGGGTTGGATCAGGCCGTCACAGGCGTTTTAGAAAGAGGGATGTTCTCATCTACCTGGAACAGAACAGCATGCTGTAGGCGTACGATTGAGATTTTCTTCCTCTCCTTTTTTCTGGTCTTTGCTGCAGGATGTGGGAACCTGAACGAGAGGAAAACCATATGGAAAACAAACAAGATACTTGGGCAGAAAACCAAGGACATCGATGAGCTGCAGGCAGTCAGGGGGGATTTGAAAAGGATCATTCACAGAAAAATCCAGGCTGTGGAACTTCTTGAAACTGCGGACAGGGCGCTGGCGAGGAAATACATGAACATCGGAAGCTATAATCTTGCAGAGGAGGTTTTAAAGGAAGCAGAGTACCTCAAGCCGAACAGTGCTTTCATAAAAAAGGAGCTGGGCGAGTGCTATTATTTCCTTGCTCAGTCTGCAGTAGGCCCGGAGGACGATGAGAAGTATTTTTCGTTGTCGAGACAGTATTATGAAGCATCTTTGTCGCTCGATCCCGATTTTCTGTTTGCCCGCTACGGCATGGGGCTGCTGCTGTTTTTCGGATTCAACGATGTTTCAGGTGCAATCGAAGAGATGAAGAGGATACTCGCAACGGAGCCCGATAATGTGGATGCCCATTTTGCCCTCGGGCGATTTTACTATGAGGCAAACGAGCTCGGGAAATCTTTGGGCGAATATATTGCAATCACACGAATTCTGCCGCAGGGCTCTGAAAAACGGAAAAAGGCAGAACAAAATATACTCAGAATTAACTCTGAGCTGGGGGTCGAAGTTGACTGAAGAGTGTCTTTTTATCATACTTTTTAATAGAGTGACGAACTACACTCCGATGCAAAAGGCAGCTCTTCTACAGAAATATTGCACTGCACACCGTGTGCTTGAGATGCAGAAAAATGCCGAGGCCGCATTCGGAAAGCCGTTTAGAGTAGACGGTGAACCTTTCGTAATGAAGAAAGAAATGGCGAACGCGCAACGGGAGTTCGAATTTTATAAAGAGAATCATATTGAAGTGATCGACATGGGCAGCAGCCTTTATCCCGATCGATTGAAGAACATCCCCGACCCTCCGGTCGTGATATTCGCGTGCGGGAACAGCTCGCTTCTGCGGCGCGGCGTGCCTGTAGGAATTGTAGGCTCGAGAAAGGCGTCCAACGGCGGGCTGAATCTTGCGTACAGCGTTGCACGGAGGCTTTCAATAAACGATGTTTCGGTCGTGAGCGGTCTTGCCTCCGGTATCGATTCCTTTGCCCACAGAGGGGCTCTTGATGGAAGCGGTGCCACCATTGCTGTTTTGGGAAACGGAATCGATATTGTGTATCCGAGGGAAAACAGAGAGGTGTACGAACGCATAAAACAAACGGGGGTGCTTGTCTCAGAGTTTCCTCTCGGGACACGTCCTTTGAAGTGGAACTTTCCAAAGAGAAACAGGATCATCAGTGGGCTGTCTGTCGGGGTGCTCATTGTTGAAGCTGCGCTCACATCAGGGGCACTCATCACCGCACAATTCGCTCTTGATCAGGGGAGAGAGGTGATGGCATTTCCCGGACGAGCGGCATCAGAAAACTTCGGGGGAAACAACAGGTTGATAAAGGAAGGCGCGCATCTTGTTGAAAGCGCCGAGGATATTTTGCAGATCATCGGAAAAGAGGTGGGAGAAGGGGGGAAAAGTACGCGGATGGCGCTTACACCGCTCGAGGAGGATATCCTGCACGTCATTGGAGACGACAGGGTGAGTCTGGAGGAAATCGAGAAGGTGGTGAAAAAGCCGATTTCGAAAGTCCTCTCTGCATTGATTATGCTCGAGTTGAAAAATGCAGTTGTCCGGTATCCGGGAAAAATATTTTCGAGAGTGAGCGGTTATGGAGAATAAAAAATCACTAGTCATCGTCGAATCGCCTACAAAGGCGAAGACCATCAACAAATATCTCGGAAAAGGCTACACGGTGAAATCTTCAAAGGGTCACCTCATCGACCTGCCGAAGTCGAGACTTGCGGTTGATGTCAACAACGGGTTCAAACCTGATTACATCACAATCAGGGGAAGGGGAAAGATCCTCAACGAGTTGAAGAAAGAGGCGCAGAAGAGTGACGCTATTTATCTCGCTGCCGACAGTGACCGTGAGGGTGAGGCGATTTCCTTTCATATAAAGAATGCTCTGGAAAAGAATAACAGAAATGCACAGATCAAGCGAATCGTTTTCAACGAGATCACGGAACAGGCGATTCAGGAATCTCTTGCTCATCCGAGGAACATCGATCTGTCTCTGGTAGATGCACAGAAAGCGCGAAGAATTCTCGACAGGCTTGTCGGCTACAATCTCTCTCCTCTGCTTTGGGAAAAGATAAAGAAGGGTTTATCTGCGGGCCGGGTTCAGTCGGTCGCGCTCAGAGTGATCTGTGAACGCGAGAATGAAATCGAAAAATTTATTCCCGAGGAATTTTGGACAATCGAGGCGAAGTTCGAAAAAGACTCTATCCAGTTTATTGCCCGGCTTCAGCGCTTTCAGGGTGAAAAAATAACTATCGGAACTGAACACGAGGCTGACCGGATCCTGAAAAGTGTCAAAGACGGTCCATTCGTCATTACTGCGGCCGAGAAAAAAGAACGGAAAAGAAGGCCCACGGCGCCATTTACCACAAGCACGCTGCAGCAGGCGGCAGGATCGAGGCTCGGGTTTCCCTCGAAGAAGACGATGATGATTGCACAACAGCTTTATGAGGGCATAAACCTTGAGCAGGGTCCCGTCGGTTTGATCACCTATATGAGAACCGACTCTGTAAGGGTCGCAGATAGCGCGCGAAAAGAAGCGCGGGAATACATTCTCGGGCACTTTTCGAGTAACTATCTTCCGCAGAAAGAAAATATTTACAAAAACAAAAAGGGGAGCCAGGATGCACACGAGGCGATCCGCCCCACTTTAGTGCAGAGGACTCCCAAGGATATCAAATCTTTTCTCAATCGAGACCAGATGCGGCTTTATACCCTCATCTGGGAGCAGTTTCTTGCATCACAGATGACGCCTGCACGGCAGATGCATGTGGCGGTTGACATAGAGTCAGACGGAGGTCTGTTCAGAGCAAACGGGCAAAAAATCGTATTCGATGGATTCTTGAGAGTTCTGAAATCGAGTGATAAGTCAGCGGCAAAGGCTCTTCCGGAACTGAATACGGGTGAGGTTTTAACACCGCTCGCGGTGGAAAAACAGGTCCATTATACCGAACCCCCGCCCCGCTTCACAGACGCGACCCTCGTTCGGTTTCTCGAGGAATCGGGCATCGGAAGACCGAGCACATACGCTCCCATCATCTCAACTCTCTTGAACAGGTATTATATCGAAAGAAAGGAGCGGCAGTTCAGACCAACATTTTTAGGAAGACTCACAAACGATTTGCTCATAAAAAACTTTCCCGACCTGCTCAACATCGAATTCACCGCGAAGATGGAACAGCATCTCGATGAGATTGCAGAGGGAAAACTCCAGTGGGAATACCTTTTACAGGACTTCTATTTTCCATTCAAAGAGCTTGTTGAAACCGCAAAAGAAAACCTTGAAAACTATAAAGGCATCACTGACGAGGAAACGGATTTCGTCTGTGAAAAATGCGGGCGCAAAATGGTTAAGAAGCTGGGGAAGTACGGCTATTTTCTCGCATGTCCCGGATTTCCGGAATGCAGGAATACAAAGCCGCTTCCCCTTGGCAAGTGCCCAAGGCAGGGCTGCGATGGTGTGATTGTCGAGAGAAAGACGAAGAGGGGGAGAAAATTCTACGGGTGCAGCAATTATCCCGAGTGTGATTTCATGACGTGGGATGCTCCTGCATCGAGGAACTGCCCGAAGTGCGGAAGCATCATGGTGCAGAAATCCATTGAGGGTAAACAGTATCTCATCTGTCTAAACGAAGCATGCGCTTATCAGGAGCCGCTTGAAAAAAACGCATCAAAGCTGTTGCAGGAGGTTTGAAAACACGGGTGGCTGGGAGCTGAACCGAAAATGTCGGGAGTTGTCGATAGGGCTAACCTGAAGACCCCGGACTACAGGGACCGGATACAAAACTTTTCAGACTATCTCAGGGTCATAAATCGTTCGGACAATACGGTTCGCTGGTATGTGAATGACTGCGTGCTGTTTTTACGGTTTATCGAGTCTCAGTGGGGTGAAATGGGGCTGAAGGATATCGGAAAAGACCAGCTGAGGGATTTTCTCGCCCATGAGCTTTCACGTGGAGTCGGAAGAACGTCTTTGATGCGGAGAGTGTCGGGAATTAAAAATTTTTTCCGGTTTCTGATCAGGCAGGAAATCATCGAGGACAGCAGTATCATGAATGTGAAGACGCCAAAAGCGGAAAGAAAGCTTCCCAAGGTGACGTCTGAAGAGCAGATTGCCTTTATGCTTTCGCACTCATTTGGAAATACAAAGCTGGACAGGCGAAATCTGGCGATCTTTGCGTTTCTCTACGCAACGGGAGCGAGGGTAAGCGAGCTTATCGGATTGAACAGAATGGATCTGGATTTCAAAACCGGGCTCGTACGGTTGAAGGGAAAGGGGAGCAAAACGCGGTTTGTTCCTGCAGGAAATTTTGCAACTGCAAAAGTCAGGGGATGGCTTGAGGAGCGTGGTGGAGATTCAGAGGCCGTGTTTACCACTCTCGCAGGAAACAGGCTGAGTGTGAGGCAGATCAGAAATATCTTGAACAGGGCGATCATAAAATCAGGGGTGAACGCCCGAATGTCCCCTCACACGATGAGGCATTCTTTTGCAACCCACATGCTCGATCACGGTGCGGATGTAAGGATCGTTCAGGAGCTGCTCGGCCACGTGAGCCTCTCAACGACACAGATCTACACGCATGTTACGCGCGAGCGGCTCAGGAGACTGTACAACAGATATCACCCTCATGGAAAATGAGGGAAAAGGCGGTCACCAGAAGAGGGATTTTCAGTATTCTGAGGAGGATGTATGTTCAAAGGAACAACTGTGCTGGCAATGATGGGGGAACAAAGTGTTGCCATGGGCGGAGACGGACAGGTCACCATGGGACAGACGGTGATGAAGGGCGATGCACGAAAAGTGCGGAGGATGTATGACGGAAAGGTGCTTGCCGGTTTCGCAGGTTCGACTGCGGATGCGTTCGCTCTCTTCGAAAAATTCGAAGGAAAGCTCAATGAATACGGAGGTGATCTCGCTCGGGCAGCGGTAGAGCTCGCAAAGGAGTGGAGACTCGACAGAGTGCTGCGAAGGCTTGAAGCGCTGCTCGTGGTTGCGGATCAATCGAACATGTTTCTCATTTCAGGAACCGGCGACGTGATCAAACCGGAGGATGAAGGTATTCTTGCGATCGGGACCGGCGGCGCATACGCATTGGCTGCGGCAAAGGCATTCATCAGATCAGGAAACAAGATGTCCCCGAGGGAAGTGGTTTCCGAATCCTTGAAGATTGCAGCCTCGATATGTATTTATACAAATGAGAATATTACGGTAGAGGAGATAAAATGGGAAGATCAGAAAAAGAGCTGACTCCTGCGCAGATAGTGGAGGAGCTCGACACCTATATCATAGGTCAGGAAAAGGCAAAAAAATCGGTTGCAATCGCACTTCGAAACCGATTCAGACGCAAAAATCTTCCTGAAGAGCTCAGGGATGAGGTGGCTCCGAAAAATATCGTCATGATCGGCCCCACAGGAGTGGGGAAAACAGAAATCGCCAAACGGCTTTCGAATATCAGCGGTGCGCCTTTCATAAAGGTCGAAGCAACCAAATACACAGAGGTCGGGTATGTAGGACGAGATGTGGAAAGTATGATTAGAGACCTCACCAATATTTCGATAAATGATGTGAAAAAGGAAATGAGCGAGGAGGTTGAGCAGCTCGCGAAGGAACGTGCTGAAGACGATCTTCTTGATATCCTGCTTCCTCCGATTTCCTTCCCGAAAAGGACGCCCGAGGCACAGGGAAGCGTTGTCTCCACCGGCGCAGGGGCTGAGGGAAAGCGGAGAAATACCCGGGAGCGGTTCAGAGAGATGTTAAAAAAAGGCGAGCTCGAGGAAAAGGTTATCGAAATCGAGGTGAAACAATCGCGCCCGCAGGTGCTGGGTATGTTCGCGGGAACGGGACTCGAGGACATGGACCAGAACCTTTCGAATATGTTCGGCAATATCTTTCCGGAAAAAAAGAAGAGGAAAAAAGTAACTGTGAAAGAGGCACGAAAGGTCCTGGAGGAGGAGGAGAGGGACAAGCTTATCGATATGGACAAGGTGGTGAAGGTCGCAGTCGAGCGTGTGGAGCAGTCGGGGATTGTGTTTCTCGACGAGATCGACAAGATTGCGCAAAAGGGAACAGTGCACGGACCGGATGTTTCACGAGAGGGGGTACAGCGTGACATACTTCCCATTGTCGAGGGTTCCACAGTAATGACGAAGTACGGTGCTGTGCGTACCCATCACATCCTGTTTATCGCTGCCGGTGCGTTTCATATGAGCAAGCCCTCCGATCTCATTCCAGAGCTGCAGGGAAGATTTCCTATCAGAGTGGAGCTGAAGAGCCTGTCTACTGATGATCTTGAAAAAATCCTCACCCAGCCCAAGAACGCGCTTGTAAAGCAGTATTCTGCGCTTCTCGAAACCGAAGGGGTTGATCTCGATTTCAAACCGGAGGCGATACAAGAAATCGCGAAAATCGCGACCTTCGTGAATTCCCAGACAGAGAACATCGGTGCACGGCGTCTTTATACGATCATGGAGCTTTTGCTCGAAGATGTGTCATTCAATGCTCCCGAATTGAAAGGGCAGAAGATACCGATTACAGTGGATTACGTGAGGTCGAAACTCAAGGATGTGCTCGCGGATAAAGACCTGTCAAAATACATACTATAGGGTTTTATGATTTTTCCGAAAATGTAGGTAAAGCGGTATGAGATGAGGAGGGAGACGGACTGTGTTTCTGAATTCGGGATTTATGCAGACGCAGGACATCCTGCAGAGGGCTATGTCCGCTTCGCTGGTGCGACAGGAAGTCATTGCCGACAACATTGCGAATGCAGATACACCGCATTTCAAGCGGAGTGAGGTGGCATTTGAGAGTGAGCTGCTTCGTGCGCTCAGCTCAGAAGACCCGCATCCCTTCCCTGCGGCCATGACGCACCCGAGACATATCTCCTTTTCCCGACCCATGGATTACCGTGAGGTGAAGCCGATCGTGTACCTTGACTATTCGACGACGTACAGAAACGACGGCAACAATGTTGACATTGAAAAGGAAATGGTCGACGCACGGGAGAACGCTCTTCGGTATATGGCTATGACGCAGCGCGTGAGTGATAACTTTCGGCTCCTTGACATTGTGATGAGGTAAACGAAATGGGAATATTTACAGCAATGAATATCGCATCTTCAGGTCTCACCGCTCAGCGTTTGCGAATGGACGTGATATCCAACAATATAGCAAACGCAACGACAACGCGAACCACCGACGGAGGACCTTTTAGACGGAAGAGAGTGGTGCTTCGACCGAGAAATGACGACCTGGAGTTCCGGACACGTCTTTTACCGCAGGCCCTGTGGCGGGGAATAGGAGAAGGTGTGCGTGCCATAAAAATCGAGGAAGATCGGAGTCCTTCGCGGCTGGTCTATGACCCGACTCATCCTGATGCGATACAAACCGGACCGCAGAAGGGTTATGTGAAGTTTCCGAATGTGAATATTGTCACTGAAATGGTTGACATGATCTCTGCAAGCAGGGCATACGAGGCGAATGTGACGATTATTCAAAACTCGAGCCAGATGTTCATGAGAGGGCTCGAGATTGGACGCAGATAGTGGGTAACCTCTGTGAGAGAACGATGAACTTTTTCGTATGGGGAAATGGAGGAGAGCATGGTGAATGTGCACGGTAATGATGTATTTATGAATGCAACCCATGGGGCGCATTTCGGGTTTGTTGAGAGGCAGAAAGGCGCGAAGAGTGGACAAGATTTCGTTACGGAATTTTCCAATGCCTTGAAAGACGCGCTCTACAGGGTAAATGATCTTCAGCTCCAATCGGACGGGCTGACAAAAGCACTCGCGGTAAGGCCGGATACGGTGGACATTCATGACGTGACCATCGCAGCGGAAAAGGCGCGCACCTCACTTCTTCTCACAAAATCGATTGTGGAGAGGATCACGCAGGCGTACAGGGAGCTCATCAACATGCGGTAAGCGCGAAGAGTCTCATGGGTTGGTAACCCGATCGTTGGGAGGGGAGAATGGATGCATTCTTTAAGAAGATTCTGGAAAATGCAAAAAATTTGCTTTCCAAGCTGAACCGGACGCAGAAACTGATTCTCATCGGAGTCGTCGCGCTCGTCATCGTCGGGTTCTTCTTCCTCATATCTTTCTCATCAAAACAAACCGAAGCACTTCTTTTTCGGACCCCGCTCGAGCAGTATGACTACATGCGGATTACAAACAAGCTCACTGAATGGGGTATGGATTACAAATCCCGTAATGACGAGTTTATCGTGGTACAGGATGAAAGTACGAGTGCGTATTTGCGGATGAAGCTCGGACAGGCGGGGATTCTTCCAAGCGGTATCAAAGGCTGGGAGCTGTTTGACACACAGTCCTGGACGACAACGGATTTCGAAAGGGACGTGAACAAGCGGCGGGCAATCATCGGTGAAATCACGCGCCATGTAAAACTGCTCGATGATGTGGAGGAAGTGAGCATACAGGTGACCATGCCGGAGCCACAGCTCTACATCGACAACGAAGAGCCCTATACGGCGTCCGTCATCATCACCCCGTCGCCTTATTCGGATATACTTACTAACAAGAAGAAAATCCAGGGCATCATCGATCTTATCGCCTTCGGAGTGGACAGGCTGAAGCCGGAAAACGTGGTCGTCACCGACAACCACGGCAATATCCTTTCTGATTTTGATAAGGATGACGAAGTCACTTATCTCACCCGGGCGAAGGAGGAGTGGAAGATCAAAGAGAAACTCAGATTGAAGATGCAGGCGGAGATCAGCGAAAAGCTGAGGTCCGTACTGGGGAGGGACAAAGTGGATGTGTCTGTCGAGGTTGACCTGGATTTTGATCAGAAAGAGGTGGAGAAAACGGAGTTCATCCCGATCGTCAAAATACAGGACAATCCGGAAACCCCCTATGACGAGACTGAAGTCGAGCTGAACGTGGTGAGAAGCGAAAAAGACACGAAGGAATACTTTGAGGGTGTCGGGTTTGTACCGGAGGGGCCTCCAGGGGTAGAACCGAACATCCCGCCGGGATACAAGGAAGCACTTGGAGAAGGGACGAAGTACGAGAAAACAGAGAACGTGAAAAATTACGAAATCAGTCAGCAGGTTTCACGCATCGAGTCTGCACCGTACAAAATCAAGAGAATCTCCGCTGCAGTCTGGGTAGACGGCACATGGAAGAAGGTCTTCGGTGATGACGGAAAACCGGTCATCATGAAAGAGGGGGGTATCAAACGTGAATATATTGTCCGCACTAAGGAAGAGATGCGAAGCTATGAAGAGATTGTAAAGGGAGCGATCGGATACGATCCGTCCAGAAAGGACACCGTCGTTGTGCAGAACATCATGTTCGACAGAATAAAGCAGTTCGAACTGGAAGATGCGTATATAAAGAGAAGGGAACAGGTCCGCAAGACGCTTCTCTCGGCGCTTATTGCTCTGTTTGCGATATTTATCATTACCCTTGCCTATCGCGGAATTGCGCGTGAAGTGGCGCGGCGAAAGCGAATAAAGGAAGAAGAGCTCGCGCGTCAACAGCAGCTCATGCGGGAAGCCGCACTGAAAACTGCGGAGGCAGAGGGAGTCGAGGTCGAGCTCTCCACCGAGGAGAAGGCCCGGCTTGAAATGCAGGAAAACGTAATGAATCTGGCCAGGGAGCATCCGGAGGACGTGGCGAAACTCATCAGAACCTGGCTTGCTGAAGAGTAAACGAGGAGGAGAAGATCATGGCAAAGGTTCCTGCGAAACCGGTTCAAAGCAGCCACGTTTCAGGAGGGAAAAAATCACTCACAGGGAGGCAGAAGGCTGCGATTTTTCTCGTAACGCTCGGCTCTGAGATATCAGCAGAGATCTTCAAGCACCTGCGTGAGGATGAAATAGAACAGCTCACTTTTGAGATAGCCCGTCTCGAAACGGTCGATCCAGGTGAACGGGACAAGGTCCTGATGGAGTTTCAGGAACTGATGATGGCGCAGGATTTTATCTCTTCAGGTGGAATCGATTATGCCCGTGATTTGCTTGAAAGGGCTCTTGGATCTCAGAAAGCGATCGACATTATCAACCGCTTGACGTCATCCTTGCAGGTCAGGCCCTTTGATTTTATTCGCAGGACCGATCCCAGCCACTTATTAAATTTCATTCAGGCGGAGCACCCGCAGACGATTGCTCTGATTCTCGCATATCTCGAACCGAACAAGGCGTCAATTATTCTCGGCTCTCTCCCTGACGATATCCAGGCAGATGTTGCGAAGCGTATAGCAACAATGGACAGAACCTCACCTGATACACTGAGAGAGGTGGAAAGGGTTCTGGAAAAGAAGCTTTCAACACTTGCGAGCGAGGATTACACCGCTGCAGGCGGTATCGGAACCATTGTCGATATTCTCAATCTTGTTGACAGGAGCACGGAAAAGACGATTATTGAGTCACTCGAGGAAGATGATCCTGAGCTCGCAGAAGAGATCAAAAAACGGATGTTCATCTTCGACGACATCGTCCTGCTCGATGATCGGGCAATACAGAAAGTGATGCGTGAAGTCGATACCCAGGATCTCGCAAAAGCGCTCAAGGGAGTAGACTCCGAGGTACAGGATAAGATATTCAGAAATATGAGCAAACGGGCGAGCAGTCTCCTCAAGGAGGACATGGAATTTATGGGGCCTGTGCGGCTGAAGGATGTTGAGGAGGCCCAGCAAAAGATCGTGAGTATCATAAGAAAGCTTGAAGAAGCGGGTGAAATCGTTGTTGCCCGTGCGGGTGAGGACGAGCTCGTCATTTGATACGGTTGAGGAGGCAGATATTTCGAGTAGGTGACTGCCTGCAAGAATCGCAATTCTTTTTGATTGGGAGGCATCCTTGGCAAGAAAGATTTTCAAGGCTTCCGAAGTAAATGAGCTGAAGTCGAAAGTGCTTATCACACCTCCGAGTATCCAGCGAGTGAAGGAGGAGCCTCCAGAGCAGATCGAGGAGGTAGAAGAGCTGAAAGAAGTTCCTGAGGCCGAGGAAGGAGAGGAAACTGCACTCCGGGACAGAGAGCAGGATAGAGATGAGCTGCTGGAAGAGGCACAAAAAATCAAAAGTGACGCAGTAGAACAGGCAAAGAAAATAAAAGAAGAGGCCGAAGAAGCCGCGTTCAAGCTCATGCAGAAAAACAGCATTGATGCACGCACGCTAAAGGAAAAAGCCGAGGCAGAGGCCAAGAGAGCAATCGAGGAAGCGCAGAAGGCAGCAGAGGAGAAAGAGGCAGAGGCGGCTGCAAAAGCAGAGGAGCTGATTGCACAAGCGCGCACAAAGGGATACCAGGAAGGAAGAGAGGAGGGATTCAAGAAAGGAGAGGAAGAGGTTGAGCGGCTCATCGAACGGCTGCATGTCATAATAAACGCGGCGATTGACAAGAGGAAGCTCATCGTTGAGAATACAGAAAAACAGCTTGTTGACCTTGTGATGCTCATTGCCCGCAAGGTGGTCAAGGTCATTTCTGAGGCAGAAAGAAAGGTCGTCATTGAAAATGTCAAAGACGCGCTGAAAAAAGTGAGGGGGGAAGCGGATATTACCATTCGGGTGAATACCGTTGATCTCAGCCTCACCACAAAGAACAAAAAACATTTCATATCACTCATGGAAAAACTGGAGCATATCACAATAGAGGAGGATAGCCGCATCGATCCCGGCGGGTGCATAATTGAGACATCATTCGGAGACATCGATGCGCGAATCGCAACGCAGCTCAGTGTGCTGGAAGAAAAGATACGGGAGCTCGTTCCCATCAAGGAGTAGGTGAATGGTGAAGGATATCTTTGAAAAATATATCACCGCACTGGAATCCACTGACACGATTGTGTATTCGGGAGTAGTGAACAAGTCTGTGGGTCTGCTCCTCGAGAGCAAAGGCCCTCTTGCACACATCGGGGAACTCTGCCGCGTCATTATTCCGGAAACAGACACCAAGATTCCTGCAGAGGTCGTTGGCTTCAAAAACGGAACCACGCTCCTTTTCCCGTTCAATAATGAAAATGGGATTAAATCGGGGATGAAGGTTGTGGCCACCGGAAAGCCGCTGTCCGCTAAGGTCGGGAAAGCCCTTCTGGGAAGAGTGATCGACACTCTCGGAGAACCACTGGACGGGAAGGGGAATATCCTCTATGAAGACGAGCGCCCGATTTTCAATTCACCGCCCCATGTTCTCAGGAGAAAACGGATTACGGACCCGCTCGCAACCGGTATCAAGTCGATCGACGGATGTCTGACGATCGGAAAGGGACAGAGAATCGGGGTTTTTTCAGGGAGCGGAATTGGCAAAAGCATTCTCCTGGGGATGATGGCAAAACACACCAGTGCGGATGTAAACGTTATTGCGCTGATTGGAGAGAGGGGAAGGGAGGTTCGCGACTTTATCGAACGTGAACTCGGAGAGGATGGATTGAAACGGTCCGTTGTCGTTGTTGCAACATCGGACCAGGCGCCGATCGCAAGAATTCGGGGAGCATATCTTGCCACAGCTATTGCCGAATATTTCAGGGACCAGGGAAAGGATGTACTCTTTATGATGGATTCGATCACCCGGTTTGCCAGAGCACAGCGGGAGATTGGGCTCGCAGTTGGGGAACCGCCTGCCACAAAGGGGTACACGCCAAGCGTGTTTTCCATACTCCCGAAGCTTCTTGAGCGAAGCGGGATGGGGGAGACAGGTTCGATTACCGGGATATACGCCGTGCTTGTTGAAGGTGACGACATAAACGAGCCGATATCTGACGCTGTGCGCGGTGTGCTCGACGGTCATGTCGTACTCTCGCGAAAACTTGCGGAAAAAAATCATTATCCCGCGGTCGATGTGCTCGCGAGCATCAGCAGGCTTACCCCCTATATCACAACTCCGGAACACAAGCACGGGATTGAACAGATAAAACAGGTTTTATCTTATTATTATGACGCTGAAGACCTCATACAGATCGGCGCTTATGTAAAAGGATCGGATCCAAAAGTGGACTGGGCGGTGGAAAAAATCGATGCAGTGAGAACGTTTCTTCAGCAGGGTATGAATGAAGGGTTCGGTTTCGATGAGGTCAAAGGTATGCTCCTGTCTATTTTTGAGGAAAACAGGGAGTAAATGATGCAGAGGTTCTGGTTCAGACTCGAAAATATACTCAGGCTCAGGAAAAAGATCGAAGAAGGAGCCGAGCGTGAGTTTGCGAAGCGCAGGGTGGAGCTTTTACTGATAGCTCAGGAAATGGACAATCAGCATAAGAAGCTGAAGGAGTTCTTGAGGGAAAACACTCTCAAGGGAGGGGTGTACACCGCTTTAGAGCTGGTATGGATAGACGACTATATAACTCGATCTCACCGGACGATAGAGCGGCTCGGATCGAAAAAAGAGGAAAAACAATACCAGGTGAGTGAAGCGCTGGGTATTCTGCGGGAAGCAAAAAAAAAACGGAAAGTTATTGAAGTCCTCAAAGAACGTCAGTGGCAGCGCTACTGTGAGGAGCTTTACAGAACGGAGAACAGTGAACTTGACGATATAAACCAGAAAATCGGTTTGAACAAGGAGAGGCTGACTATTGAGGATACTCCTGTGGAGGATATGTAATGTCTGAAGGAAGCGTGTTTGAGAACATCGGTCGAGTGCTTTTACGAATCGATGAGATCAAAAAAAGATTCGGTTGTGGGAAAAATCCGGACCAGGGCGTTTCGTTCGAAAGCAGTCTTGAACAGGTGAACGCGAAGCAGGATGCAGCGTGCGTTCCGGAGGGCGCTCTATTGGCGGGAGATGGCCCTGAATCTGAAGTACAGACGCAGCCCGCTCTCTACAATAAGATCATCGAGGTTGCTTCTGAGAAATTCAGGATTCCGACCTCTCTTATCAAGGCGGTGATCCAACAGGAATCGAGTTTTGACAGTAACGCAGTTTCAAATAAAGGCGCAATCGGCCTCATGCAGCTTATGCCCGGCACCGCTGACCTTCTTGGTGTCTCAGACTCCTATGATGCAGAGGAAAATATCATGGGGGGGACGAGATATTTACGGGAACTGATCAATCTCTACGGAGGCAATCTGAACAGAGCGCTTGCCGCGTACAACGCCGGCCCTGAACGCGCACGGGTGGGTATACCTGATATTCGGGAGACAAAGGATTTTATTGCTTCTGTGTTGCGCAAATATGACGAGTTCTCTCAATACAGTGATGAAGAGGGATTTTAATGAATGTGGGGACGATGATCGGGAATTTACTCAAGGCCCTCTTTCTTTTGATTCTCATTGTAGTGATACTTGCGGGGGGCATCTACTGGTTCGATCACCTCGGTTTGATCGATTACAAGAGTTTCGCCAGACCGTACATGAAGTATCTCCCGTCATTTCTAAACAGAGGAGAGTCGACAAAGGAGGACCCTTTGCTCCTCGAAAAGGAGTTTGTCAACAAAAAGGAAGAGATACTGGAAGAAAAAATGCGGGCGCTCGAGCAGAGAGAGCAGCAGCTCGAGGCGCGTGAGCTCTCCCTTCAGGAAAGCGAAACAAAGCTCAAGGAAGACCTCATGAGCTTGGAAGAGGAGAAAAAACTGCTAAGCGAAAAACTGCGTGAATACGATAATTATAGGGAAAACATAAGGAAACAGGCGGGTTATTTTACCGGCATGCCTCCACAGGCTGCTGTGGAAAGACTCGCGCAGCTCGACGATCTGCTCGCAATCGACATACTCCGACAGATCGATTCAGAAGCGGTAGAGGAGGGCCGGATGTCTGTCGTGCCGTATTACCTCAGCCTCATGGATCCGGAAAAAGCGGCGACGCTGCAAAGAAAAATGACGAAGGTCGGGAAACAGTAAAAGTGATAGAGTTTCAGAATATTGAAAGCGCTTCACAGACACCGAAGAATCGCGCAAGGGAAACGGAGAATGAATCCTGTTCGGATGAACGGTTCACATCCCTGCTCAATCAGTACATAGAGACTGATGGCCCGGGGAGGGTGTCGGAACCTGGAGCGGGGAAAAAAGTGAGCCGAAAAAAAGAAGATCAAACGGGTCCGGTTGAGAGACGGACCGAAAAGAACGCAGATACGCACACGATAAAAGAGGGGATGGTGCAATCCGCGGAGAAAAACCGCGTGCGTGTGAAAATCCGTGCGCACCTTGTTGTTCAAGGGGAGAAAAGACGAAAAGCGGCTGGCAGCACACAGCTTGTAAAAAATGTTTCACACGAGACTAAAACCCCCTCGAACGCTCTGATGGGTTTGCGGGCCCAAAAAAGGATGTACAACTATTTTCTGATGGTGCGCGGGAAAAAGGTCAAGCTCGGCCCGCAGGTGAAGGAGAAACAGAAGGATGGGAACGGGGAAATAGAGATTTCGGAAGCGAAAGAGGGGAAGAACCCTCAAAAGCGGTTGGGAAAGCTGAAGGTGATCACCAAAGAGAGCGCGAAGACCGGAATCACGAAAGCTGAATCGCCTTCCACACCTCAACCCCGCATGAGCATTTTTACGCAGCTTCTCAGGGGAAACCCGGATCAGAGCCCTTCTGCGGCGGGAAAGGACCGTATGGATGCAGGCAGTGATCTCACCGTTGCAAGCGAGCGATATGAACAGAGCGTTCCCAGGCTTGTCATGAATCAGCATCCACCCGTTTCAAAAAGCACTGACGAAATATTCAATGAAATCGTCAGGCAATTTTCTTTGACCGTAAAAAATGGCGGTGGAGAGGCGCGAGTTGTCCTTCAGCCTGAAATTCTCGGAAAAATAAAGATGGACCTGAAACTCAATGATCATCGGATAAACTCGCTTTTTGTGGTCGAAAATCAGTCAATCAAAGACCTGATCATGAGTAAACTCAATATTCTTGAGAACAGTCTCTTACAGCAGGGGTTCAGCCTCGGGAGTTTTCAGGTCGAGGTAAGAGAAAAGAACATGGGCATGCAGACTTCAGAACAGGGGCTCACTCATAAAAACAGGAGTGGATATGGAGGTGATGATGAGCAGGAAAACCTCATTCCTGCATCTTCTTTCACGCTACCCTGGATCTCGACAGTTGTGAATGTAACCGCATAGGAGGTAGTGATGGACCCAGTGACCATGGACCCACAAGATGTATTGAAGACAAGGATGGAGGTTGAAGCCTTCAATAAGACACTGATAAAAAACGGGCGAAAAATCGATAATACCCTCGGGAAAGATGATTTTCTTAAACTTCTGATTGTGCAGCTTGAAAATCAGGACCCGACAAAACCGCTTGAGGATAAGGAGTTCATTTCACAGATGGCGCAATTTTCATCACTCGAAAAGATGACCGAGATGAACGCCACGCTGTCGAACATGATATTGAATTACAAGTCAAACCTCTCCTATTCCCTCCTTGGGAATTTTGTTGAGGTGTTCGACAGTACCACCGGCAAGATAAACAGCGGTATGGTGACGGAGGTCAGTTTCAGGGAAACAGGTCCAGAAATCATACTAAACGGTCTGAGTTACAGCATCGATGATGTTACAAAGGTTTCGATTGCGCCGGAGGAGTGAATAGTGTGTGTGATTAATCTGGGAGGGGAGAATCTGAGTATAAAAACAAGGAGTGTGTCCCCATGATGCGATCGCTCTACTCCGGTGTCTCCGGATTACGGAACCATCAGATAAGAATGGATGTATTGGGTAACAACATCGCAAATGTCAATACGTACGGATTCAAGAAGAGCCGGGTGTCGTTTCAGGACATTCTTTCACAGACGATTTCCGGCGCTGCAGCGCCCACTGCAGAAAAGGGCGGGGTAAACCCGAGGCAGGTGGGGCTGGGAATGAATATCGCAAGTATAGACAAGGTGTTTACCCAGGGCAGCCTGCAGACGACTGGATTGGCCCTTGACCTTGCGATTCAGGGTGACGGTTTCTTCATTCTGAAAAGAGGGGAAGAGCAATTTTTTACCCGAGCAGGCGGATATGCGCTGGACAGAAATGGAACCGTGGTGAACCCTGCGAACGGGATGAGAGTGCAGGGATGGCAGGCGGTAAAAACCGGCACCGAGTTCATTATCAACACAACGGGAGATCTCGAGGATATCATTGTACCGGTAGGCGGAAAGGACCCGGCGCGGGCGACAGGGGCGATCAGATATAAGAGTAATCTCAACTCAGAAACTCCGCTGCTCCCTGTTGGAAGAGCGGCTACGGTTGAAGAACAACTCAACGCAACGGTGACTACGAATATCGACGCATACGACAGTATCGGTAATGTGCACAGAGTAACGGTAGATTTCACGCGTGTGCGCGGTGAACCGAATACCTGGATCGTAACCCCCTCAGTTGAGGATGCCGACGCGGCCACTCTCACATTCGATGTGGGCGGGGCAAATGAAAACAACGCGAACTCAATCATCATGCGTTTTAATACAGCAGGTGCGCCAGTTTCGATTGCGGACAATCCGACACTCCCGGGAGCGCCCGCAGACATCATCACTGAAGGCCGTCTCGCAGCGGTATTAAATGTGGCCTTTCCTGAAACCGCAACAGCACAGGCAATCACTCTTGACTTTGGGGAAGCGGAAGAATACGACGGAATCACACAGTTTGCATCTCCTACATCAACGCGGGCGTACGAGCAGGACGGGTACGGGCTCGGATACCTCGAGTCGTTCACCGTGGATAGCTCTGGGGTGATCACGGGAATATATACCAATGGAAACAAGGCACCGATTGCACAGATCGCAATGACAACGTTTCCCAATGCACAGGGTTTGACTGCAGAAGGGGACAACAACTTCAGGCAGACGAACAATTCCGGACTCCCGAACATCGGGACTGCGGAGACCGGCGGAAGGGGAAAAATAACGGCAGGCACGCTTGAGATGAGCAATGTCGATCTTGCAGAGCAGTTCACCGACATGATTGTCACACAGCGTGGATTTCAGGCAAATTCACGCAGCATTACGACGTCCGATCAGATGCTGCAGGAGCTTCTGACTTTGAAGCGATAATGGCGGTGGTGAACTGAAGGCCTGAATAGCGATGTACTCAATGTGGGAGAAGCACTGAACGTTGAAAGCCCCTCGCGAAGGGGCTGAAGCTGTTTGAAGCTCAGGGAACTGAATTGATCAAGGTTACGCGGCTTAACGGGACACAGTACTGGCTGAACCCGCATCAGGTGGAGACTATTGAGAAAAAACCGGACACGACGATAACGCTTCTTTCGGGGAAAAAACTCGTGGTCAAGGAGACGTCTGATATAATACTCAAGCGGATCGCCGACTACAGACACACGCTTGGGCAAATGGGGAACGAAATATAACACACTGATTCTGGAGGCTCTTTGCTATGGATATAGCAACAATTGGCGGGCTCGCAATAGGATTTTTTGTTCTTATTGTGGGAATCATCGTTGCCGGCGGTGTGGGAGGGCTCGTCGGGTTCATCAACATCCCGTCCGTGTTCATCACCGTGGGAGGGAGCTTTGCTGCTATCATGATATCCAACACGCTTGCGCGAACCCTGGGATTGATGAAGGTTGCGATGAATGCAGTACACGTCAGATCCTTTGACACAGGACGCATAATATCGATGATCGTCACCTTTTCCGAGAAGGCTCGGCGAGAGGGGCTGCTCGCGCTGGAAGACGACCTCGATGAGCTCGAGGACGATTTTCTCAGAAAAGGAATACAGCTCGTTGTAGACGGGACCGACCCCGAGATTATAAGAAACATCATGGAAACAGAGCTCAACAACATGCAGCAGCGGCACAATGACGGCATAAAGATATTCGAGGACTGGGGAATACTTGCGCCTGCGTTCGGAATGATCGGAACACTCATCGGGCTCATCCTCATGCTTGCGAGAATTGAAGACAAGACTGCAATTGGTCCGGGGATGTCCACCGCGCTGGTCACCACTCTGTACGGTGCGGTGCTCGCAAACCTCGTGTTTATCCCGATTGCAAACAAGCTTACCTATGTGAACGACCAGGAGATTCTTATGCGCGAGATCATGATCGAGGGGACACTATCGATACAGTCTGGAGACAACCCGAGGATCGTGAAGGAAAAACTCGTGAGCTTTCTCACACCGGAAGTCAGGGCGCAGGTCGAGGAGGAAACAGGAGAAAGAGAATAAATTTGATTTTTTTTGGTATACATATACATTTAATATAGAGAAAAGGGTCGAATGGCACATATGGCGAGGATAGGGAAGAAGAGAAGAAGGGGATCTCCGGCGTGGATGGTCACATACGGAGATATGACAACCCTTCTCCTTACCTTTTTCATTCTCATGTTCACCACTGCGGAAATCGAGGGAAGGGAGCTGCAGCTTATTCTCTCTGCATTCAGAGGTTCGCTCGGCATGTTTACCGGAGGGATGACTCTTTCGGAAGGGGAACTTGCGGAGCTCGGACAGCAGGTGGAAACTTTGCCTGCCAAGGAGAGAGGTGACCAGCTCGCTAAGGCTATAGAGAAAGCGGTATCGATCTTTAAACCTGAAGTAAAGAGCAGGAGGGTCAAGATCACCGAGGATGAAAGGGGGATCGTCATCTCGCTTGTAGCGGATGCGTTTTACCGCTCCGGCAGCGCTGAGCTCACAGATGAGGGACTGCGCGTTGTGGACAAGATCGGACGGTTTCTCTCTGGGCCTGATTTCCGGGATAACGTCATCAGGATCGAGGGGCACACGGACAACACTCCCATTTCCTCCTCGAGCGACTCATATGCACGCTATCCGACGAACTGGGAGCTCTCTGCGGGCCGCGCAGTACTCATCGCGCGGATTCTCACCGAGGAACACAACATTCGGGGAAGAAACATTCAGGCGATCGGGTACGGTGAGTTTCAGCCCGTTGAAAGCAACGATATTGAGGAAGGAAGGGCGTACAACAGAAGAATTGAAATCGTCATCATGAGGCAAAAAGAGTACTCATAACCATATGATTTTCAGGCAATTGTGCATTATACTGAGGTGTGTAAAGATCACTGAAAAGGGGTCTGTCCATGGGTGATACTGAAGAAACCATTGAGGACATAGAGGCAACAGCGGAAGAGGAGGAAACGCTCGAAGCGGGGGCGCAGAGGCGGCGTTTTTTAGGCCCTCCCGTGATCAGGACACTGCTCTATATCGCTGCCGCGCTCGTTTTGATCATCATATCCGCAACCGTCGCATATTTCGTTGCACAGCGGGTAGGAACTCCGCCGAGCACTGAAAAATATTCACCGGAAGTGACGGAAAAGGCGAAGCCGCTTATGTATTTTCCAATGGAATCATTCAGCGTCAACACGAGTGATACGGACGAGCAGCATTTCATGAAGGTGGAGATACAGCTCGGCTACGACGAGGGAAAAGCAGAGCTGCAGCAGGAGATTCTCAAACGGAGACCGGAAATTCGCGATATTGTTATTTCCATTGTCGGAGCGAAGAAATACAGTGATCTCGACACACAGGATGAAAGGGAGGAGCTAAAAAAGGAGATTCTCAACAGAATCAACGCAATTCTCCAGGCGGGAAAGATCAAGAAGGTCGTGTTCACGGATTTTGTTTTAACGTAGAATCTTCAGGCCTGTTGATTTTTTTGTGTAATTATGTATTATTGTGAGAGAGGCGGTACATCGCCTCACATTATTGAAACAGAGGAAAACTCGAATGACCGAAGTGCTGTCTCAGGATGAGATAGATCAGCTTCTTACCGCCATTTCAACGGGCGAGGTTGAGGGTGATGAAGCACTGCGCAAGGCCGAAACGCGTAAGATAAAGATCTACGATTTCAAACGGCCTGACAAGTTCTCAAAAGACCAAATCAGGACGCTTCAGATGATGCACGAGACGTTTGCGCGTCTCACCACAACTTCACTTTCGGCCCAGCTCCGCACGATCGTACACGTACATGTGGCGTCCGTGGACCAGCTGACGTACGAGGAATTCCTCCGGTCCATACCAAACCCGACTACCCTCGCCGTAATAAACATGGATCCGTTGAAGGGGAGTTCGATCCTTGAGATCGATCCGTCGATCACCTTTACGATCATCGACAGGCTGTTCGGCGGCCCAGGAGAAGCGGCAAAGATCAACCGGGAGCTGACGGACATCGAACTCTCCGTAATCGAAGGGATCATCGTGCGGATCCTCGGGAACCTGAGAGAAGCATGGTCGAACGTGATCGATCTGCGTCCAAGGCTTGGAAATATCGAAACCAATCCACAGTTTGCGCAAATCGTGCCTCCGAGCGATATGGTGGTGTTGATAACCCTCGAAACAAAGGTCGGTGATGTTGAGGGAATGACGAACTTCTGCATTCCCTATCTCACAATAGAGCCAATCATCTCAAAACTCTCCGCGCAGTACTGGTATTCGAGCATACGAAAGGGAGGGACAACGGAAAACCTCGCGATTTTGAAAAAAAGACTCGATACGGTCTTCGTGTCCCTGGTTGCAGAGCTCGGCGGCCTTGAGATAAGCGTGCGGGACGTGCTGAGCCTTCAAAAGGGTGACTTTATCAAACTCGCACATACAAAGGTCGACGATGAGATGGAGCTCAAAATTGGAGGCATGCGAAAGTTTTATGCACGCCCGGGTGTGGTGGGCAACCATCTGGCTGTGCAGATTACCAGAAGACTTGAATCAGGCATGGATGAATACCAGATATTCAAAGAAATAGAAGGAGGGGAATAGCATGAGCGATGGTTCTCTTTCCCAGGAAGAAATAGATGCTCTTCTGCAGGGTGCGGATGATCTCGGTGCCGCGATCGAACCAGAAGAAACTCCCGGCGGTATGAAGAGCTTTGAGAAGAACCAGTTTCATTCCCTGTGCGTGGAAGCAGCACAGGCAATGGGAACGACACTCTCCACAATAACGGGGAAGACTGCTCAGATATCGAATCCCCGTCTTGAGGTGCTGACAAGAGATGATTATACGACCCAGGTTTCCGGAAAGCTCATTCAGGTAAGCGCAAATTACAACGAGGGGATCCTGGGAGGCCACTCCTATATTATCACCGAACCTGCAGCAAAGCAGATTGCTGCGCTGATGATGGCACAGGAAGAAGATGAGGGCGCACTCACAGAGATGGCGCTTTCCGCCCTTACCGAGGGGTTCAGTCAGATGTCAGGCGCATCCACAAATGTGATAGAGGAAAAAATCGGAAGGCAGGTAAAAACCGAAGGTCCAAGGGCTGAAGTGAGAGAAACCCCTGCTGAACTCATGACTCCGGAAGGTCACTTCATGCGAGTACGCTACAATTTTGTTTCAAACGGAAACAGTTCGTTTATCGATGAAATCGTAGACATGGAAGCAGTTGAGGTGATTTCTCAGGAAGGCGCACAAAGCGAAGTCAGTTTTCAGTCTGAAAGCGCAGGATCACAGTCGGATATATTTCAGGCAGGGCTCCAGCAGAGCGTACCATCCTTTAATCTGGGAGCAGAGTCAGGGGCGGGAAATGTTGGAGTACAACCCGTGCAGTTTGCGCCGCTTTCTCATGGACCGCAACCTGAGGTTACAGGGAACATCGGCCTTCTGATGGACGTTTCCATGCAGCTCACTGTAGAGCTGGGGCGCACGAAAATGCTTATAAAGGACATACTCGGAATGGGTGAGGGGACGATTGTTGAGCTCGATAAGCTTGCAGGAGAACCTGTCGATCTTCTCGTGAACGGAAAGCTTATTGCGAAAGGAGAAGTGGTTGTAATCGACGAGAATTTCGGCGTGCGTGTAACGGATATCATCAGTCCGATGGAGAGAATAAGCAATCTCGAGTAGGACTGCACGCAGGCATTTTGCCGGATGGGCATGGGAAAGTGCATACCGGTGAATACATCAGACGGGAGGGGAAATTATTGGCACGTTCTCGGGGGGGGGGAGTCCGCACACGCAGTAAACACCTTCTGAGTGGAATTCTTTACGTCCTCGTTTTTTTATTTTTTCTCATACCGCAGCTTCTCCCTGCACAGGAGACGGGTCCTTCAGAAATTCCATCATCCTCTCCCGTGGGTGAACAGGATCAAACAACTAGCCAGGAGACCCAACAGCAGACTGCTCCAGACTACGAGTACACTGAACCTGAATTCGGAGAAAACAGGCTCTCCTACCCTATGCTTGTGCTCCGTACGATTGCGGTTCTCGCAGTCATCATTGTGGGAATGTATCTTGTATTTCGCTTCCTGGTGAAAAAACGGCATCCCTTTATTCAAGAATCCGAGATTATAAAAGTGCTTGCACATTTTCAGATCGCAGCGAATAAATCCATTCAGATTGTTGAAATCGCGGAAAAAATGCTCGTTCTGGGGATCAGCGATTCGAATATAAATCTCATCACCACTATTGAAGAAAAGGAAACGATAGACAGAATTCGGCTTCTGAGAAGCAAGGAATCACAGGGAGGGGGGTCGTTTCGCGAGCAGTTCCTCAGGCTTATCGGCGGGAGGACATTCCCGAAGTCTTCACAGATATCCTATTTTGATAATTACAAGAAGAGGATAAACCGGATGAAGAAGCTATAATTTTTTGCCATTATTGTATGAATAAATATAACTTTTAAAAACAACTTTAAGCTGTATATGGGAGGGGAAATGAGGAAAAGGAAAAAATGGGCCTTAAAAGTCCTTGCTTTTGTGACACCTCTTCTCTTCTTTCTCCTTATTGCTTCCCCATTCACCGCTGTGAGCCAGGAACGCATACCTATACCGAGAATAGGCATTACGCTCGACGAAGCGCAGGAACCTCGAGATGTCGCACTGTCGCTCGAGATTCTCTTCTTACTCACTGTTCTCACACTTGCACCTGCGATTATTATCTCCGTGACTTCCTTCACGCGGATTGCAATCGTATTTTCATTTATTCGAAGAGCACTCTCAACTCAGCAGGAGCCTCCAAACCAGATCCTGATGGGCCTTGCTATCTTTCTCACAATTTTCATCATGGCCCCGACCATTATAGAGGTCAACAATGTGGCCGTCAAACCCTATTTTGCTGATGAGATAAATGCAGTGGAGATGTATCAGAGAGGGATCGTTCCTGTCAGAGAGTTCATGTTCAGACAGACGCGCGAGAAAGATATCGCTCTCTTTTTAAATCTCGGGAATGTGGCGCGGCCGGCAACACAGGAAGACGTACCGACGTATGTGCTGGTTCCTGCGTTCATCATCAGTGAACTGACAACGGCTTTCAAAATAGGAATACTCCTGTTTATTCCGTTTATCGTAATCGATCTTGTAGTCGCGAGTACTCTTATGTCGATGGGAATCATCTTTTTGCCACCTGTAATGATCTCTCTTCCCTTCAAGCTAATCTTGTTTATTCTCGTGGACGGGTGGCATCTACTTACGTACCAGATCGTAAACAGTTTTCGATAATGAGGAGTGATTCATGACAGTAGGATTTGTCGCAAATATCGTCAGTCGGGCGGTTTTTCAGATACTGCTCATGGCGGCGCCGATGCTCGGTCTGAGTATGCTGGTCGGTCTGATCATAAGCATATTTCAGGCAACTACATCGATTCAGGAGCAGACGCTCACTTTCGTACCGAAGATCGTTGTTGTGCTCGGGTCTCTCATCGTATTCGGGGCATGGCTCTTCAACAGCATGATCAACTTTACGATGCGTATCTTCGGTTATATTCCGGAAATGATACGCTGATATGGATTTCTTTGTAAACAATTTCCAAATTTTTCTTCTCATCTTTGTGAGAATGGTAGGAGTATTCGTGGTTGCACCGTTTTTTTCGAGCGGTGCAGTTCCTCTCAGGATACGGATGGTGCTCGCAGTATACATTACTGCGTGTATCTTTCCTGTGGTGGCGGCTTCCTTTGGCCCGGTGCCTGAGAACATGTACGAATACGCATTCCTGATAGGATCTGAAGCAGTAATCGGAATTCTTATCGGATTCCTGCTGTCGATCATTTTTGCAGCCTTTCAGCTTGCTGCACGGTTTTTCAGTTTCCAGATGGCACTCGGAATTGCTGAGGTGATCGATCCGGTTTCAGAAGTCGGGATCACGCTTGTGGGGCAGCTGTGGACACTCATGGGAATTATGATTTTTATCGCGATCAATGGCCCTCATATGCTGGTCATGGCAACCTTTGACAGCTATCAAACGATAAAGATCTTCAGTATTGCGGCGCACGGAGAAGCGGTGATGAAAGCGGTGATCGATGCATTTGGCGCGATGTTCCTTGTTGCCCTGAAACTCTCGTTTCCGATTCTCATCACGCTTTTTTTACTCGCAATCGTGTTGGGGCTTCTAGCGAAGGCTGCACCGCAGATGAACATTTTCATGGTCGGGTTTCCTATCCAGATCGGTGTCGGTCTTTTAGTGATGGTTGCGGTGCTTGGGGCAATTGCGTTCGGAATGAGCAGTGCACTCAACAGGGCATTCGAAAATCTTGTCACCTTCATCGCTGCATTGGGAGGGTAGTGAAAAGTACATGGGTCATGAATGGACAGGACAAACTCTGGATGAGCTTTTCAGAAATACGCCTCTTTATTTTTCATTCGATCTTCAGCTGTTTGCAGCGGAGGATGAGGGGCGAACAGAAGAGCCGACAGAGTACAAGAAGCGGAAGGCACGTGAGGAGGGGAAAGTCGTCAAGACACCGGAACTTGCTTCGGCTCTCGTGATCCTTTTCGGTTTCTTCCTCATTTTTATTTTCTCAAAAACCATATTCAAGACGAGCATGCAAATGATGGAATTTTACCTCGCACTCGTCCCGGATGTGGTCAACTCCGGGGAGAATATCCTTTTCCTTCTGAAGCCTTTGCTTCCCATTTTACTGAAGATAAGCGCGCCCATTCTTGTTGTGACGTTTCTTGCGGCCTTCATTGGAAATGTGGTGCAGGTTGGCTTCACTTTTTCTACAAAACCCATACAGCCGGACCTTACAAAAATCAATCCGAATCCGATTCGATTTTTTACGAAAATACTCTTCACGAGACAGGCGGCAATGAATCTTGCAAAGGCGGTTTTCAAGATTGCCGCCATATCAGTAGTAGCGTTTTTTCTCATACGGAAGGATATCCATCAGATCATGCAAACGATGGATATGGGCGTACTGCAGGCCATGTACTTCTGCCTCATGATCGCTTTCAAGCTCGTTATGATCATCAGCGGAATACTGCTCGTGCTTTCAATACCGGATTATTTCTTTCAGAGACATGAACACATCGAATCCCTGAAAATGACCCGCCAGGAACTCAAGGAGGAAAGGAAACTGCTGGAAGGGGACCCCCTGCTCAGGGCACGAATGCGGGAGCGGCAGCGGGATTATGCGCGGAGAAGAATGATGGCTGAGGTTCCGAAAGCGGATGTGGTTATCACAAACCCCACCCACTATGCCGTGGCACTGCAGTATAAAGAGTTGAAAATGCGGGCTCCCCTGTGCATTGCAAAGGGACGAGACATCATTGCCGAGAATATCAAGCGGATTGCGAAGGAAAATGAAGTGACCGTGGTCGAGAACAGGCCTCTGGCGAGGGAGCTGTACAGACGAGTGGAGATCGGAGATGAAATTCCGGAAGACCTCTTCACCGCAGTGGCCGAGGTGATCGCGTTTGTGTACAAGCTGAAGGGGAAGAAAGCGGTCATAGTTTAATTTTTTCGATTTCATCCGATACTATAATGAAGGACACTCGTAGAAAAAAGAGGTCACCATCAGATGTGAGATAGTGCACTGTCAGGGAGGGGATAATGGCTGATGAAGTGAGGAGAGTATGGTGGCAGCGGCTTGATATTCTCATTGCGATCGGTGTGGTGGCAGTGGTGCTCATGCTCATCGTTCCGATTCCCGCAATGCTCCTTGATTTTCTTATCGCGATAAACTTTTCGATCGGTTTGATCACTCTCATAACCGTGATGTATATGAGAAGGGCGATCGACCTTTCAGTGTTTCCGTCGCTTCTGCTCATCACCACTGTGTTCAGACTTGCGGTCAACGTCTCGTCAACCCGTCTTATCCTCCTGAAAGGACCGGCATTCGAGGGCAGAATTATCAGGGCGTTCGGTCAATTCGTAGTCGGAGGAAACTACGTCGTAGGGATTATCATCTTCCTCATACTGATCGCGGTTCAGTTTATCGTGATTACCAAGGGCGCGACCCGTGTATCTGAAGTTGCGGCACGGTTTACCCTCGATGCGATGCCGGGCAAACAGATGGCGATCGATGCAGATGTCTCGGCCGGGCTCCTCACGGAGGAGGAGGCAATTCAGAAACGCCTCGATATTCAGAGGGATGCCGATTTTTATGGAGCCATGGATGGTGCGAGTAAATTTGTTCAGGGCGACGTGAAGGTGGGACTTCTCATCACCATAATCAACATCATCGGCGGTCTTATCGTTGGAATGGCAATGCGGGGGGAAACTTTATCCGGTGCGGTGTCAACCTATGTGATGCTCACCATCGGAGACGGTCTCGTCGCACAGATCCCCTCGCTTATGATGTCCACGGCAACCGGTATAATAGTGACCAGGGCCGTTTCCATGGATGACCTGGGAACAGAGCTTACCACACAGCTGCTCAGACAGCCGCGTACGCTGTGGATCGGTGCGGGCTTTTTACTCTTTCTCGCACTTTTACCTGGTTTTCCGAAAGTTCCGCTCATTATTCTTGCGGGTATACTCGGGTTTCTCGCATACTATTTACGCAGAGGGGCACGAATAGAGGAGGAACAAAAGCCTCGTGCAAAAAAGGAGAAAGAAGAGGTATCAAAGGGACCGGAAAGTGTTCTCGGCCTTCTGCAGATCGACCCCATTGCTCTGGAGATTGGATACAATCTTATCCCTCTGGTCGACCCCGAGCAGGGAGGGGATCTTCTGGAGAGAGTAACGATGATCCGGCGGCAGAGCGCAATCGAACTCGGGCTCATTTTTCCTCCAATCCGTATCCGGGACAACATGCGGCTGGACCCGAATACATACTCCGTGAAGATCAAAGGTGTGGAAGTCGCAAAAGGGACGATACGAATCGGAAAGTATCTTGCTATGAATCCCGGAAATATTCAGGAAAAGATCGAGGGTGAACAAACGGCTGAGCCTGCGTTCGGCCTTCCGGCAATATGGATCGACGAAGCGCAGCGTGAAGATGCGGAAAGGCTCGGTTATACCGTTGTTGACGCTCCGTCGGTGATAGCGACACACCTTACAGAGGTGATAAAAACTTATGCAAGTGAGGTGCTCGGGCGGCAGGATGTACAGGCCTTGCTCAATTCACTGGGTACGGATTATTCGGCTGTTGTTGACGAGGTTAAGAAATCCGGAGCCACTGTCGGTGACATACAGAAAGTGCTGAAGGGCCTTCTCAGAGAGGGGGTTTCAATACGGGATCTGGTTACGATAATGGAAACGATTGCCGATTATTTCCCGTCGGTGAAAGATCCTGATGATCTTATAGAGATCGTCCGACAGGCACTTTCACGGCAGATATGCCAGCAGTATTCCGATGAGGAGAAAAAAATACCGGTAATAACCGTTTCCAAAGAGGTTGAAGAAGAGATAAGACAGGCGATCGTTGAAACGGACAGGGGAAAGCGGTTTGCCATGGAACCCAAAGAGCAGAAGAAACTGCTTACCCGAATTTCCGATGAAGTGAAAAATATTCGCAGCAAGGGGTTGAAACCGGTATTTCTCACATCTCCTGAAATCAGGGGCATTTTCAGCAGAATCGTGTCAAGCATCGTACCCAATGCTGTTGTATTGAGCAGTTTTGAGATCGTGACGGATATCAGACTTGAAGCAGTGGGCAATATTGCACTATAACTTAAGGTAGGAGAAAAATGATCTACAGAACATTTCGTGCGCAGACGTATAAGGAAGCCGTGCTGAGCGCAAAGATGGAAATGGGAAGTGATGTGTACATTCTCGGGAGAAAAGAGGTGAAAGAAGGCGGTTTCCTGGGGTTGTTCTCGAGGTCCCGTACCGAGATAACTGTTGCGAAAAACGAGGACATAATAAACAGCATAGAGAGAAAAGGGAAGAAGGAAAATGATACCGTGCCCCGGACAGACGAAGAAAGAAAAACAGTACCTGGGGAAAGTAACCGGAGCACTCCAGAAGAGGAGAGGGCCAGAGAACGCGCGATTGTACTGAAGGAGTTGAGTGAAATAAAAAGCCGACTGGAAAAAATGGCTGATCACAGAAGCAATGAGGAAAACAACTCCTATCTCGAGAAGCTCGTCATGGATCTCACCGGTAACGATTTCTCCAATGAGTTCATCAGTCGGATTCGGGCGAAGTTCGAATGCGAGCTCTCCTTGTCAGAGGTCCAGGACCCGAAACTGCTGGAAGAGAAGCTGAAGGGGTATATTTTGAATTCTATCGATACTGCCGGGCCCATAGAAATTGGGGAGGGGAAACCGGCTGTCGTCGTTCTTGTCGGACCTACCGGGGTGGGGAAGACGACAACCATTGCAAAGCTCGCAGCCACCTATGGTATCATCCAGAAGAGAAAAGTTGAGATGCTCACGATCGATTCGTACAGAATCGCCGCAATCGAGCAACTTGGAAAGTATGCCGAACTGATGCAGATTCCCTATACAGTGATCAACACGAGAGAAGAGTTCAAGCACGCAATCATGAACAGTGCATCGGAGATCATTTTTGTTGATACGGCAGGACGGTCGCAGAAGAACAACCTCGGGCTTGCTGAGATGAGGAATATACTGGATGGTGTAAAAACGAATCTCGATATTCAGCTGGTGATCAGTGCGACCACAAAATACAGTGACGCTCTTGATATTATGACGAGATTCAACCAGCTGATGTACAACAAGGTGATCATTACAAAGCTTGATGAGACGAACACAATCGGCTCTCTGCTGAGCATCATGAATCCTGAGAAAAAGCTCTCGTACTTTACGACCGGACAGGGCGTTCCCGACGATATTGAGATTGCAGAAAAAGAAAAGCTTCTTGACATGATCGTGTTCGAAGAACTGCGCGCCGGCTGAGCAGTGATGAATGATGCCTGATGATATGGCAAATGGAGGCGGAAATGCTGTATAGAACAAATGTTGTTCAGAGTGTTCAGAAAGACCAGGCTGAGCGTTTGCGGCTCATAATGAAAGAGAAAAATGAAAAGCAGGAGCAGTGTAAGAGCCGCACACGGATCATGACGATTTCGAGCGGGAAGGGCGGGGTTGGAAAGACGAACCTTGCAATCAATCTTGCAATCGCATTTGCTGAGATCGGCAAAAAGGTTATTGTTATGGATGCGGACCTCGGGCTCGCAAATGTGAACGTCATTCTGGGGATAATCCCGAAATTCAACCTCTATCATGTCATAAAGAAGCAGAAGAAGCTGAGGGAGATCCTTGTGGACACACAGTATGGAATCCAGATTATCGCGGGCGCATCCGGATTCTCACAGCTTGCAAATCTGGAGGATGAAGAGAGGACATCGTTTGTGGAGGGAGTAAAAGAACTGGGGTTTGCGGACATTGTCATCATTGATACCGGTGCGGGGGTTTCACAGAACGTCCTTTCATTTCTGCGTGCAGCCGACGAAGCCATTATCGTAACAACTCCGGAACCAACGTCCATCACAGACGCGTATGGAATCATCAAGAGTATTTCCACGGAAATAAACGGTCCGACAATCAAGCTTGTGGTGAACAGGGTAAATTCGGTCATGGAGGGGAAAAGGGTTGCAGAAAGGGTGATCAATATCGCGGGACAGTTTCTCAACATAAAGGTCAACAACCTCGGTTTCATCTTTGAGGACAATGCAGTACAGAGAGCGGTGATCAAACAGGATCCGTTCATCAAGAGTGCTCCCAAATCAAGGGCATCACAGTCGGTAAAGCACCTTATGAGCAGGCTGGCGAATATCGAGTACAAGGATGATGGAGGGTTCAGTCGATTCATCAAGAATATATTCGGGGGTGCGTAATTAGCCGTTGGTGATTAATTATCCATTGATTTTTTAGATGAGAAGGGTATTCTTTACAGTATATGGAGAAAATCGAGATAATTAATGAAAATAAAGTGACGCTGTACGTCGTTACAGTGGCTTTTGGGATATCTCTGCTCCTCGGGTTCATGCGTGGGAATCCGGCCAGTATCGTTTTCATGAGGGGGTTTCTTGCAACGCTTTTCTTTGGTGCGATATTTCAGGGAGGTGTGTATATCCTGCGCAAGTACATTCCAGAAATGCGAGTCCTGAACTATTCTCCGGAAATAGAGGTAGCTGGAGAGGCTGAGGACACGGAAGCCTCGCCCGAGAGCGTTGTTGACTACACCACGCCTGTCGAAGAAGCGGATGTCGCTTACGTTACTGAGGAAGAGCCTGTAACTGTTTCACCGGATTCCCTGAATGTCGATTTTCTTGAAGAAGAAGGCATCTCAGGTGAAGGGGAAGTTCAGAGTGAGGAAGTAGAGGATGCTTCTATGGGTGATCTCCCTTCACTGGACAGTCTTTTCGAGCCTGCGTCCGATGAAGAACAAGAATCGGAACCTCCCCGGTTTTCCGTGGAAGACCATCATTCGGAAGCCGGTGATTACATTCATGTAGGAAATGCACGAATTCCGAACGAGCCGAAGGCTCTTGCAAAGGCAATAAAAAAGGTGATGAATGCAGACTAATCTTTAGATACAAATGCCGGCTGGAAATATTTCAAAGGGCTTTAGCATTTATGATCGGGGGTATCGGTCTGGCCGTGGTACTGTTAGTTCTCATGATATTTTTGTCACGCTAAAGGATTTTGAAAAGGGGAGTGAGAACGTGTTTGAAGACAAAACAGAAGAAGAACTGTGGAAGAACTACAAGAAAACAAAGGATAAAAAGATACGGGAACATTTTGTGAACCAGTACGCTCCCCTTGTGAAATACGTGGCGGGAAAGATCGCGATCGGTATGCCGCAGAATGTGGATTTTGATGACCTGGTAGGGTATGGAGTGTTTGGATTGCTCGATGCAATTGAAAAATTCGATCCAAACAAGGACATAAAGTTCAAAACCTATGCAGTAACTCGAATCCGGGGGGCGATATATGATGAGCTCCGTTCGATTGACTGGGTACCCAGGTCGGTGCGTCAAAAGGCAAAGGAGCTGGAACGGGTCATCGGAAAACTCGAGAATCGACTCGGCAGATCTGCGACGGATGAGGAAATCGCCAACGAGCTCGGCATCGGTATGAAGGATCTTCACACGTTGATACTGAAAATATCCGGAGCGTCAATTCTTTCTTTAAGTGATGTCTGGTATGTGGGAGACGAAAGTGACAAGGTCTCGGTCATGGAAACAATTGAAAGCCCGAAAAGCCTCAATCCGGATGTTATCGTTGAGAGAGAGGAGATTAAAAACATCATCGTACAGGCCATTAGGGAGCTTCCGGACAAGGAAAAGAAAGTGCTCATTCTGTACTATTACGAAGATCTGACACTCAAGGAAATCGGTGAGGTGCTGCAGGTGACCGAATCGAGAATATCTCAGCTGCACACGAAGGCGATCATGAGGCTCAGGAGCAAATTGGTGAATATCAAAAAAAGTATGGTGATTTAAATGTCGACATTTGAAAAACTGCGTGAAGCGCTGCAGGACCTCACATTTGAAACAGAAAGAGATACTACGGACACGGTTGAGGTCGAGGCATATTCCATCGAGCAAGGCCTGGAGAAAGCGAGTGATCTCCTGGGAGTGAACATCAGCGATCTTGAGTATGAAATCGTTGAACAGGGAAAAAAATCGCTTTTCAGTAAAAGACCCTACCGCCTGTCGGTCTCGGTAACCCCTGGGCAGAGCTTTCCCGGTGACGTATCAGTTCAGCTCCCGGAGGAGGCGTATTCGACAACAGTTTTAAAGAAGGACATCGACGGCATCTTCAGGATCAGGATTACCAGAATCGGCGTCATGCTCAAAGTCACTGCCCCGAAGGGAAGAGGACAGAAGGTGAAAGTGGAAGATGTGCTGTCCGCGCTTCGGGAAAGAGGGGTTTCTCAATTCGACAAATCAAGGATTGCAGCGATCGTGCGTTCAGCGAATTCGGAATACACGAAAATCGGTGAGTACATTCCTGACGAACGAAGCGATGGACGGGTCGTCATCGAGGTATCCGAGGATGAGATGAAGGCATTCATGACGCTTATCCCTCCAAAACCTCGTGGCCGCGATCTCGATATGGACGATATCATAGAAGCCCTGCACGACAAAGGAGTTGTGGTTGGTATCAGGGAAGAGGTAATAAACCGTACGCTTGAAGATGAAGTCTATAACATCCTCACCCCTGTGGCGGAAGGGATCAGGCCCGTTCATGGTGATGATGCGAAAATCGTATACAATTTCAGGATCGAGAAAAAGGTGCAGCTCGAGGAGGATGAAAAGGGCCAGGTGAATTTCAAGGATCTCGATCTCGTTGAGAATGTCGTTGCAGGCCAGCTTCTTGCCACAAAAGTCCAGGCGACGGAAGGAACTCCGGGAAGAACCATTACAAACAAGTTGCTCGACGCGAAACCGGGAAAGGATATTGACCTCGTACCGGGAAAGAACACCGAGCTCTCGCCTGACGGCATGAATATCATTGCGACCATTAACGGGCAGGTGATCTTTGCGAATGGAAAAGTCAATGTGGAGCCCATTTACGAAATCAAAGGTGACGTGGACATGCATACAGGAAACATCCTGTTTCTTGGAACGGTGATTGTTCGTGGAAGTGTGGAGGATGGGTTTTCCATAAAGGCAGCAGGAGACATAGAGATCAAGGGAAGTGTGGGAAAGTGTCTCCTTGATGCGGAAGGAGACGTGAACATCAAGCAGGGAGTGATGGGAAAGCTTGGAGGAACAATAAAAGCAGGCGGTTCGATCTGGTCAAAGTTTCTGGAGCAGGTGAATGTGTTTGCCGATAAGAACGTGTTCGTCCAGGACGGAATCATGCACTGCCAGGTGGACGCGACGGAGAAGGTCGTCTGCTTCGGAAAGCGGGCAACAATCGTGGGGGGGAGGATAAGAGCAGGGGAAATTGTCAATACAAAGACCCTGGGGTCCGTATCCTTTACGGAAACTATTGTGGAAGTCGGGGTGGACCCGAAATCCCGCCAGCGACTTCACGATCTGGACAAGGAGAAGACAAGCAGTGAAGAGATCCTGGAGAAACATAATGCGAATATCTCCACACTTCAAAATCAGAAAAAAATCAGAAGAGGCCTCCCGGAGGAAAAGCAGGAACTGCTCGAAAAGATGCTCGCGGCCCGCGAGGAGTTGACGATCCGCCTCAGTGAAATCAAGGAGGAGATGGAAGAACTCAAATCCTATCTGAGACTGCTCAAAACAATAGGAAACGTTTCTGTGTCGAAAAATGTATATCCAGGGGTAAAAATCGGCATCAAGGACATCTATTACGACGTGGCCAATGAGTTCAAGTACGTGACGTTTGTGCTTGATAGCGGAAGAATCAGAATAAAGAAGTATGAAGATATCAATATCGAAGAAATCTTAGGAAAGAGGTTGCGGTAAAGTGGCTATTCTCCCGATTGACCTGCAGGCAATCATACTGCGTATGGACAACCTGACACGGCTGCATCAGCAGGAGGGCGTGGTTGCCGCGCAGATGGTAAAGGCAGAGGAGCTCAGTGAACTCGCGCAACTCGAATCACACCGCGTGAATGAGGTGCGGCCCCATCCCGACGATAGCTCGAAGATCGAGGAGAGGGAGGCAAAATCGTCTTCCGGAAAACGGCGGCAGAAAAAAAGGGCCGGAAAAAATCCACAGAAACAGGATGAATTCGAAGAACCCTATAAAGGGACCATAATCGATACAAAGCGATGAATTACCTCTATATAACACTCATCAATCTGATCATAGTGTTTATCGTGTATGTCATCCTCAACAGCAAGATCAACAAAAACAGCACCTCCACGCTCCTGGAGCGGTATGCCCGGGACGTGGAGAGTCTCATCATTGAACTTAATCATGCGGTTGAAGAAGTGCTGAGCCTCTCAGAAGAGAGAACCGAAGAGCTGAAAAAGGTGATAAAGCAGGCGGAAAGGATACTCAAGAAGCCTGAAATAAGAAAGGCACTGGCGGATGGGGGCAAGAACGAACCGCCCGCTGCAGCGCCCAAAGAGGAGAGGCCGGTCAGAGTGGAGGAGAAGGTGAATCTTATTGAAAAGACACGCCACCTCCTTTCCATGGGTCATACAAAAGAGGAGATCGCAAAAATACTCAACATGAACCGTGCGGAAGTGGATTTTCTGCAATCTTTGCATAAAAAATAGGTTTGGAAAATATTGACTAAATCATTTATTGTGTTATTTTTATAACTAAGAAATCGCCCGGGTGGTGGAATTGGTAGACACGCTAGCTTGAGGGGCTAGTGGCCGTATGGCTGTGCGAGTTCAAGTCTCGCCTCGGGCACTATTTTTTCCTTAATTTCGTAGAGTGTGCATTATTTTACAGGCACACACGACATTCGACAATCTTAACACACAAAACTTCTCAAATACCCCCGGTTTTCCTCCTTTCTCCGGGGGTATTTCTCTATTTATTGCCTTATTTATTCCCTTGACATGAATTGATATCAAATATAAGCTTAACAAGATATTATTTGAGGAGGAGGTATGTATTATGCTAAAAGGTGGTAAGGTTTCATTAATTGTAGTCATTGCAATTGTTGTGATTGCTATTGTATTGATTTTTACGGTTGTGCTGCCAAAAAAGCCCATTGTAGAAGAAGTGGCAGAAATCCCTACCATTGTCATCGCGACAGACGCGACATGGCCACCGATGGAGTACGTGGACGAAAGTACCAAGGAAATCGTCGGTTTTGACGTGGATTTGATGAAGGAGATCGCAAAGGCTGCGAACTTCACGGCAGAGTTCAAGAACACTGCGTGGGACGGAATCTTTGCGGGGCTTGCTGCAGACAAGTATGATGCAGTCATGTCGTCCGTGACCATTACAGAAGAACGAAAAAAGCAAATGGATTTTTCGAAACCCTACATCAACGCAGGTCAGATCCTGGTGGTCCCAAAATCAACCAAAGGTGTTTCTACACTCGAGGACATGAAGGGAAAAACGGTGGCTGCGCAGATCGGCACAACAGGATCTTTCGAAATCGAAAAGGTTGAAGGGGTCAAGATGAAGACCTACGACGAGATCGGGCTCGCATTCGAGGATCTCATCAACGGGAGGGTTGACGGTGTCGTAGCTGATACACCGGTTGCCGCCGATTTCGCTCTTCAGAATGAAAACTACAAGGAAAAATTGCAGATCGTGGGTGAGCCGTTCACAGAAGAGTACTACGGAATCGCGGTGAACAAGGGAAACACCGAAGTGCTCGAACTCATCAACAAGGGGCTTGATGAAGTGCTCGATACAGCCATATACGAAAAAATCGAAATAAAATGGCTCAGATAAGGGTTTTTGGAGAGAGAAAACCCCATCTGAGTCAATATGCGTGTTTATCACCGTGGGGAGCGGCCCGGATAGGGGCCGCTCTCGCACTTACGGGATTGAAAAATGGCTGATAGAATTCCTACATCCGATGGAACGCTGATTCCTGAGAAGAAGGCGAGGGACATATTCTCAGCATGGAAGATCGCTTTTTTCGGTGCTATCGGATTGCTGATTTTTCTGCCGATCTACTCACCCGACCCATTTGCCCGGATTCTCCTCTTTCTTCCCGATGGTATACTGAGGACGTTTCAGGTTACCGTCTTCTCAATACTCCTTGCCCTTGTCATCGGTCTCGTCGCAGGGCTCGGGAGAATTTCTCGCGTACGTATAGTGAACCGCATTGCAACGGTATATGTTGAGGTGATTCGCGGGATCCCGCTCCTCGTGCAGATCTTTTATATTTATTATGCGCTTGGAAGAATCGTGAAGATTCCTGATATCGCATCCGCAATCATTGCAATGGCCGTGTGCTACGGTGCCTATCTTGCCGAGATCATCCGCGCGGGGATTCAGTCGGTTCCGAAGGGGCAGATGGAAGCTGCACTGGCACTCGGGTTTTCCCGTAGAAAGGCGATGCAGCATATCATTCTTCCTCAGACGATAAAGATTACCCTTCCTCCGATCGGAAACGAGTTCATTGCGCTGCTCAAGGATTCATCGCTCGTGTCGATTCTCGCTGTCTCCGATCTGCTGCGAAGGGGGAGGGAGTTTGCCTCGAGGACGTTCGAATATTTCGAGACGCTCACGATTGTTGCGCTCGTGTACCTCGTGCTTACGCTCTTTTTCTCATGGATCGTAGGAAAAATGGAGGAACGTTTAAGTAGAGATGTCAGATAACGCCAAGATACGAATCGAGAACGCAACGAAGGTTTTCGACGTGTATATCCGTGAGGATGAAGAAAACGCAGGAAACAAGGGAAAAGTCCGCCATGTGAAAAAAACAAAGCTTTCCGCAGTGAAGGGTGTCACCCTCACGGTCCAGAAGGGCGAAGTGGTGCTCGTGATTGGACCTTCGGGAAGTGGCAAATCAACTCTCCTGCGCTGTATCAACAGGCTCGAGAACCTGACAAGCGGAACAATCTGGGTCGACGACATGTGCGTCACAGATCCAAAAGTAGATATCCGGAGGGTGAGAGAAGAGGTGGGCATGGTATTTCAGTCGTTCAACCTGTTTCCCCATGTAAATGCGCTCAGGAATATCGCACTCGCCCCTGTCGTGGTCAAGGGAGCGGAAAAAAAACTCGCAAATGAAAAGGCGCGAGAGCTTTTAAAGAGAGTCGGGCTCGCGGACAAGGAGAATTCCTACCCTGCACAGCTTTCCGGAGGGCAGCAGCAGCGTGTCGCGATTGCACGCGCGCTTGCGATGGACCCGCACGTGATGCTCTTCGACGAGCCCACATCCGCTCTCGATCCTGAAATGATTAAAGAGGTCCTTGATGTCATGCTGTCTTTAGCGGATGAAGGAATGACGATGTTTGTCGTGTCACACGAGATGGGTTTTGCAAAGGCTGCGGCAAAGCGGGTGATATTTATGGATGACGGGGAAATCGTTGAGGAGGGGACTCCTGATAGTATCTTCAACAACCCCGCCAAGGAGAGGACCCAGAGATTCTTGAAGCATATATTGTGACGCAAAAAAAAGACGGTCTCATCGATATTACCTCTGCACACGACGATGACCTGGTTTCCTGGGACCCGTACAATGAAACCGACGATGAGCAGAGCCGGAGTGAAACCTACGAAACCCTTTCCACGATAAAGGTGAAGCTCGAGAAGGCCGGACTCGGGTTCAAAATGATTACCTGCGGGCTTCACGGGGACCCGGTGTTTCGAATCGGAGAGCTCGACATGCGGGTGAATAAAAAGCTTCTCGGACTGTAAAAACTATCCATTTACACGAAGGAGTTACTCATGCACAAGATCAATCTTGATGAAATACCGCAAAGCGGTATCAACACGGTATACATGCAGGGAGTGTCGATTCGTTATCTCGTGGTCGAGGAGTTCGGGGCTCCCAATTTCGAGATGCGATATTTCGAGCTCGGGAAAGGAGCAAAAACTTCACATGATCAGCACCCCTATGAACATGAGGTTTTTGTGCTCAAAGGAAAGGGCAGGATGCTCATCGGGGACAAGGAATATCCCCTCCGTCCACACGATGCCATTCTGGTTGAACCGAATGAAGTGCACAGGTTCTTTCAGGAAGGCGAGGAACCTTTCGGATTTCTCTGCATTGTTCCAAACGGGGTGAGCCAGAGCAAGAAAAAAGTCGACCTTTCCTACTGATGAACCATCACCGGCGGTTTACGGGAGTAAACGCAGGAAATAATCACAAGCGGTCATATTCTGACCGCCTGTGTGTGCTGTACATCTTTGCAGATGCAGCGATGTCTACATGAGACCGTGTTGAACCTTTGCCGCCTTCACGGTGTTTTTCATGAGGGCCATGTTGGTGATCGCTCCCACTCCACCCGGAACCGGTGTTATTTTCCCCGCCTTTTCCTTTACTGTATCAAAGTTCACGTCGCCCACCGTCCTGGTTTTTGGTTTTCCCTTATCATTGAGCACGGGGTTCCCATTTTCATCGAGCACTTTCATCCTGTTGATTCCGACATCGATCACAAACGCGCCCTCTTTGATTAGCTCCGGCGTGATGAGGCCCGCCTTTCCTGCAGCGACAATGAGAATGTCCGCGCCTGTGGTGTGCTTAGCCAGGTTCCCCGCCATCGATGTGAAGATGTGGGTCGTTGAGGTCGTCGCGTTCCGGTTGAGGCAGAGAATGGAAATCGGTTTCCCGACGATATTGGAATGTCCTACAACAACGATTTCTGCCCCTTCGAAGTTAACATTTTCCCTGTCCATGATTTCTATACATGCAGACGGCGTTGCCGGGGCAAAGGTGATTTCACCGAGCGTGAGCTTTCCCATGTTATAGGGATGAAAGCAGTCCACGTCTTTGTTTACGTCAATGCTGTTGATGATTGCGTAGTCTGAAATATGCTCCGGAAACGGGCGAAGCGGAAGTATACCGCTTACTTTCTCGTTTTCATTCAAGTCCTTCACAACGCGCACCACACTTTCTTCGGTCGAATCGGCGGGAGGGTTTACGTTCACATATTCGACTCCCATCTCTTCACAGAACTTTTCCACCTGGTTTCTGTACATCTTTGCGCCAAAGTCATCTCCAACGAGAACGGTTGCGATTCCAACCACAATGCCCTTGCTCTTGAGCGCTTCGATTTCTTTTTTAAGCTCTTCCTTCATTTCATTTGCAATTGCCGTGCAGTCTATCACTTTTGCACTCACAGTGTACCTCCCTCTTGTGTAATTTTGTCTTTGGTACTGTACCATAGATATCTAAATTGTCTATTACTTTTGCAGCGTTTCGAGGGTGTATCGCACCGCCTCCTCCTTTATTGCTCTGACCTCATCGAGTATTTCACCCAGCTGGCGTTCAACTTTCCGAATGTAGTCCTGGTCCTTCATCCAGCTGAAATTGATACGCACATTGATCATTGCGCCGATGGCGGCAGCTTCAGCGAAGAGTGCGGATATTGCCCCGTCGGTGATGGCCATGGTGTTTCCCTTTTTCAAAACCTTTGCGGCGAGCCGTGAGACATCTCTGCTTTTTTGCATGATAGAAAGCGGAACCTCGGTTGCTTTTTTTAATCCATCTTCTATTGCCTGAGTCCTCTTTTCTTTCTGTTCGCGGGTCTCTTTGGGCATTTTGAACGCTTTCGAGGCATCGTCGAAGGCTTCGGTGTCTTTTTGCAGCAGTTCGAGAAGGTCTTCCTTGAGTGCGGATGCTTCAGAAAGAATCTCTTTCATCTCGTTTTGCACATCTTCATAGCCTTTTTTGTCGATCGTGAGAGAGGCGAGCATCCCTGAAAGACTGGCAGCTATCGCACCGGTCAGTGCGGATGCGCTTCCTCCTCCCGGCTCAGGACTCTTGGAACAGAGTTTGTCAAGAAAGTTACGAAGCGGTTGGTCTCTGTACATGGGCACTCCTTTCATAAGAGAATTGGTGTTTCAGGGAAATACGGTACGTTTTCCCCGGCAGATCAGTGTGTTTCAGATCTCTGGGTCGCTTTCTTTTTTGTGTACCCGGACTTTCTGAAGGCTTCGATCGGGTCCGGATCGATTCCCATTTCCTGTCTCAGCTCTCTGAGAAGAGGACGAACATCCGTGTAAAAGGCATCCTTCAGGCACTCTTCTGCGTCAATCACTTTTCCTTCTTTGCGGGCTTTACCGAGGGCCCTGCGGTCGACGAGCAGTGCTTTTGCATACATTTCCTGCACATTTAATACAGACTGCATCATCGCCTCAATCTTGTTTTTTATATTGTGGCTTTGGTCGATCATGTATGCAACCTGATGAGCGGCCCGTTCGGTCTTTTTCTCCAGGGATGCATCGACAAGTTCGCAGTAAATCAGGAAAAGCTCATACGGGTTGATAGATCCCACTACAAGATCGTCGTCTGCGTACTTCTTGTTGTTGAAATGGAACCCTCCGAGCTTTTGCTCGTCGAGGAGCAGAGCAACGATCTGTTCGATGTTTGTACCCAGCGGATGATGGCCGAGATCAACGAGAACCTGAGCGCGTTCGCCGAGGTGTGTGCAGAGCATGTAAGCGGTTCCCCAGTCGAATACGTCGGTATGATAAAATGCAGGTTCAAAGAATTTGTATTCGATGAGAAGGCGCATATTTCGGGGAAGTTTTTCATAAATTTCCCGAAGGGCCGACTCGAGGCGCGTCTTTCTGTCCCTGAAGCTGCCCTGTCCCGGATAGTTTGTTCCGTCCGGTATCCACAGACTGATGATTGTGGAATCGACCTCTTCCGCAATGGCTATGCACTCCACGACGTGGTCAACCGCTTTTTGACGAACCGACGCATCGGGATGGCAGAGGCTTCCGAGCTTATACTCGTTTTCCTGAAAAAGATTGGGGTTTACTGCACCGATTCGTAAACCGAGGTCGGACGTGAGCGCACACGTCTCTTCCCAGTTGTCGACGCGGTCCCATGGGATGTGTATCGCCACGGTCGGGCAGATTCCCGTGTACTTGTGCACCTGCGCCGCATCATCAAGCTTCTGCGCGAGAGTGTGAGCTGAAGACGCCTGCTCGAAGATATTGAATCTGGTTCCGGAATCTGAGTACCCCCAGGAAGGTGTTTCGATTTTTTGATTTCTCAACTGCTCCTTCACATACGAAAGATCCTGTCTCATTTTCTGCTCCTTCAATAGGGTGTACCTGTATTGTACGATGTGGCGAAAAAATGTAAAGCAACAAAGTCGAAAGAACGGCGCAGTTAGACTCACATCGGCGGATACTGCCGTTTTTTATTTATTAAAATTCTTTATAGCTCTGTGTGAACTATAAGGAGAAATTATCTTCTCCACTCCAATCAATCTTTGCAATATCACCCCTCCCTCGTTACTATTAAATAACTCATAAACAAGGGAATAAAAAGTGCGAGAAGTGGAGTAGAGTTTCAGAGAGGGATCTTACCGAATAGAAAGAGAATAACTTAATAAAGGGGGTGAAATATGAGAAAGGTATTTTTTATTTTCACATTCGTCGTGCTTTGCTTTTCTTTTACGATGATTTATGCAGACGATACAATGGAAAAAATTCAGAAAACCGGGAGATTTGTTGTAGGTGCGAGGGATGCAGCTATACCGTTTGCGTATTACGATGAAAACAACGAGCGTGTGGGATTCAGCATTGATATTGCCAAGGAGTTTCACAGGGCCTTGGAACAGGAGCTCGGAGAGAGCATAAAGCTTATATTCAAAACCTCGACACCAAAAACACGGATTCCTCTTGTTGCAAACGGGACGTTTGACATCGAATGCGGGTCCACCACACATACGGTTGCCCGAGAAGATACCGTTGACTTCAGCATCACCATCTTTCTCACAGGGACGCAACTCCTTGTGAAGAAGGGAAGCAATATTTGGAACGTGAGGGATCTTGCGGACAAGAAGGTGGGAGCAGCCCAGGGATCGACCAATGAAAAAGCGATTCGGGATCTGAATGATAGGGGTGTGATAAATCCGCCCGCACGGCTCATAGTGTTTCAGGAGCACTCGCGTGGATTTCTCGCACTTCAGCAAGGAATGCTCGACGCCTACTGTACGGATGGCATTCTTCTTTCAGGGATGCAGGCAAAAGCGGCAAGGCCCGACGATTTTGTGCTCATCGGTGATCTCCTTACATACGATCCGTATGCGTACATCGTCCGGGAAAACGATTCGAATTTTTGCGATTTTATCAATGCGCAGATAATACTAATGGTGAAAGACGGCAGGTTTTTCAGATTCTATGAGAAATGGTTCGGACCGAATGGAGTGGTTCCCTATCCGGTGACGAAAGAGTTTCAGATTCTCATGGATCTGCAGGCCTGGCCGTGAGAACCGTATATGGGTAGGATTCCGTGACGTATGATTTTCAGTGGTCGATTCTGTGGCAGCAGCCCTATGGGCAGTGGATGCTCGAGGGTATCTGGACCACCGTCCGATTGGGATTGCTGTGCTGGGCGTTCGCCCTCACACTGGGGATTTTTGTGGGCACTCTACGGATGTCGAGACTGAAACCTGTACGGATGCTTGCCACTGCGTATACGGAGCTCTTTCGAAATATTCCACTTCTCGTACAGCTTTTTTTCTGGTATTTTGCCGCACCGCGAATACTTCCAAAGGGCCTTGTGCAGTTTTTGTATTATGATGTAAACAATGTCGAATTCTGGGTTGTGGTGATCGGCTTGTCAATCTATACCTCCTCACGGGTGGCTGAACAGATGCGCGCCGGACTCGGTTCGATTCCGCTCGAACAGTACCACGCCGCGCTCAGTACAGGTCTCAGCAACTTTCAGACGTACAGGCACGTGATTGTGCCGATTGCGATGCGGATCATTGTTCCGCCGCTTACGACAGAGTTTCTCACTACCTTCAAAAACACCGCGCTTGCAATGACCGTGGGGGTACTGGAAACCACATTCATGAGCCAGCAGATCGAAGCATATACCTTTCACGGGCTGGAAGCGACTACAGGCGCTTCACTTGTGTATTTTTCCATCTCCATGATGGTGACACTTTTAATGAACATTGTCGAAAAGAAGATTGCGATTCCAGGTTTTATCAAACGAAAGGCGTGAGCCGGATGGCACCCTTTGATTTCAGTGTTATAGGAAACAATTTATCCTTTCTCATGAGGGGTTTTATTACCACCTTTCAGCTCGCGCTCATTTCAATAGGAGGTGGAGTGCTTCTCGGAATTGTGATTGGATTTGCGCGTCTGAGTTCGAGAAAAATTATTTACTATCCTGCGTCCGCATTCGTGTTCTTGTTGCGCAGCATTCCCCTCATACTTGTGATTTTCTGGTTTTATTTTATCATCCCTCTGCTTGTTGGACGACCTCTCATGGATTTTGCGTCTGCTGCCATTGCCCTTATTGTATTTGAGGCGGCACATTTTGCGGAAATCATTCGCGCGGGCATACAGGCGATACCCGAGGGACAGGTGAAGGCTGCGTATTCAACAGGATTGAACTACATGCAGATGATGCTCAGTGTTATTCTCCCCCAGGCTCTGAGAAATATGGCGCCTGCACTACTGACTCAGTCGATAGTTATTTTTCAGGACACTTCCCTCGCATACGTAATAGGAGTAAAAGAGTTGCTTCGTTCAGCGGCTATTGTCGATGCGCGAGAAGTTCGCAGCTTTGAGCTCTACACTTTCGTTGGGATCGTGTACTTTATTTTCTGTTATTCAATGAGTCTGCTTGTGAAGAGATGGGAGGTAAAGAGGAGGACGAGTCTATGATAAAAATACAAAATCTTTCAAAGTGGTATGGAAAGTTCAAGGTGCTCGATAATATCAATGAAGTGATACAACGTAATCAGGTGGTTGTGATTTGCGGGCCGTCAGGATCGGGGAAGAGCACACTGTTGCAGTGTCTTAATGGGCTTGAAAAATTCCAGGAGGGAGACGTTCTCGTCTGCGGAGTTTCAGTCAGGGATCCGAAGACGGATCTCAGAAAGCTGAGACAGAACATAGGAAAAGTGTTCCAGCGGTTTGAGCTCTATCCTCACTTGACTGCAATACGAAATATTACGCTTGCCCCGATGAAGGTGAAAAAACTCCGTAAGAAAGAAGCAGAAGAGAAAGCGATGATCCTTCTCAGGAGAGTGGGTATGGAAGAGCACGCGTACAAGCACCCTGGCAACCTTTCAGGCGGGCAACAGCAGCGGGTTGCAATTGCGCGGGCCCTTGCAATGGAACCCGAAATTCTTCTCTTTGACGAGCCCACGAGTGCGCTCGATCCGGAGATGATTCAGGAAGTTCTGGATGTGATGATTGATCTGGCCAACTCTGGCTTGACGATGGTGGTCATATCCCATGAAATGGGTTTTGCAAAAGAGGTTGCTGATGAAATTATCTTCATGGACGAAGGGAGGATCATCGAGCGGGCCACGGACAAGGCGTTTTTTGAGAATCCGAAGACAGAGAGGGCGCGGGACTTCATCAGCAAGATAACGAATCAGGAGGGCAGGAGATCGCGTACCTACGCGATGTGCTGAATCCGATCTAAGGATCATTCGTACTCCGCGTTTATCGAATCGCACACGCCCTTTATAACCTTTTCCATTCGTTTTGGCAATGATTCCCATGTTGTCCAGTCGAATGTCCTTGTTTTTCCGCATATTACGGCCTCACACGTGATAGTGTTGAATGTTGAGCCAGTGTGGAAACTGGCGGCAGTAACGACTGCCGGAAGAAGGGGGTTCATCTTTCTGCTCATGAGACGCTGGAGTGCACTTATTACCTGGGTGCCGACTTCCAGTGCATCGACACACAGGTGAGGCATCGTCCCATGTCCACCCCTACAGATGATCTGCAGGCATAAGCGGCCAATTGCCCCGCTTCTGTCATAGGTTTTGACCTAACTGGCTATTTTTCGGCTGGTTGAAAAACGAACGTGATGGTTGTTTTCAAAGATGAAAATTACGATGTTATTGGCGCATCCTTGAATATTCGTCCCCCGGCAGTTTTCTGTTGACACGAATATGCGCTTTCTTTAGTATGTATGGAAAATAGGATAAGGAGGGAGAAGATATGGCGTACGATGCCACGAAAATGGCGGACTGGCAGATTGCGGAGGAAGCGGAAAAGAATATGCCGACTCCTGAGGAGTGGCGCGAAAAGCTGGGGCTGGAAAAAGATGAAATCGCCCAATACGGAAGGATCAGCAAACTTGATTTCATGAAGATCATGAAGAGAATGGGACAGAAGCCCGACGGAAAGTACATAGAGGTTACTGCAATTACTCCCACACCCCTCGGTGAAGGGAAAACGACAACGGCAATGGGGTTGATCGAAGGATTCGGAAAGAGGAACAAAAGCATAGGTGGGGCGATACGTCAGCCCTCCGGAGGTCCCACGATGAATATAAAAGGGACTGCTGCCGGCGGTGGAAATGCACTCCTCATCCCAATGACCGAGTTCTCGATGGGGCTTACCGGTGATATCAACGATATCACCAATGCCCACAATCTTGCGCTGGTTGCCCTCACTTCGCGTATGCAGCACGAGTTCAACTATGATGACGGGCAGCTCGCGAAGAGAAATCTCAAACGCCTCGACATCAATCCCCGTCAGATAGAAATGAGGTGGTCGATTGATTTCTGCGCACAGGCACTGAGAAACATCATCATCGGTATCGGCGGGAAGATGGACGGCTTCATGATGGCGTCTGGATTTCAGATTACTGTGAGCTCGGAGCTCATGGCGATTCTCTCAATCGCACGTGACCTGAAGGATCTCAGGGAGAGAATCGGGCAGGTCACCATCGCCTACGACAAGAAGGGAAACCCCGTCACTGCGGACGATCTCGAGGTGGGAGGCGCAATGACCGCATGGATGAGAAACGCGATCAATCCGACCCTCGCGTGCACGGTTGAGTATCAGCCATGCATGGTGCATGCGGGCCCCTTCGCGAATATTGCGGTCGGGCAGTCCTCGATCATTGCGGACAGGGTCGGCCTCAAGCTGTTTGACTATCACGTAACGGAAAGCGGGTTTGCTGCAGACATCGGTTTTGAAAAATTCTGGAATGTCAAATGCAGGCTGAGCGGGCTCAAACCGAATGTTTCAGTCCTCACCGCGACAATTCGGGCATTGAAAATGCACGGAGGAGGCCCGAAGGTTATTCCGGGCCACCCGCTTGCTGATGAGTATACAAAGGAAAATCTCGGGCTTCTGGAAAAGGGAATTGAAAACCTCTTCCACCTCATAAGGGTGGTTCAAAAGTCCGGCATCAAACCTGTGGTATGTATAAATGCATTTCATACAGACACAAAAAATGAGATCGCGCTTGTGAGGCGGAGTGTGGAAGAAACGGGTGCTCGGTGCGCGCTGAGTGAGCACTGGGCCAAAGGCGGTGATGGCGCACTGGAGCTCACAGATGCGGTCATCGACGCATGTGAGGAAGAAGTCGACTTCACATTCCTCTATTCACTGGAATTGCCGCTCAGAGAAAGGGTCGATCGGATTGCAAAGGAAGTGTACGGTGCCGATGGTGCCGCATGGGCGCCTGTTGCTGAGGAAAAGGCAAAGAGGTTCGAGAACGATCCGAAATTCAAAGAGTACAACACAATGATGGTTAAAACCCATCTCAGCCTTACTCATGACCCCTCAATGAAGGGTGTTCCAAAGGGGTGGACACTCCCGATCAGGGACATTCTGCTCTTCTCAGGGGCGAAATTTCTGTGCCCCATGGCGGGGGGAATCAGTCTGATGCCCGGCACCTCATCAGACCCCGCTTACAGAAAGGTGGATGTTGATGTGAATACCGGTGCAGTGCAGGGACTCTTCTAGGTCTGAAAGAGGTATAGTTCTGCGGCCGGAGGCCCGAGTGTAAAGGGGCGCACGGCCGCTTTTTTATTCCATGATGGGTGGTTTTTGCATGATCTGCATTATCGCAGCTCTCAAACGGGAAATAGACAGTGTGCTCGACATGGCGCAAAAAGTTGTGAAAGAAAAGACAGCGGGGTGCGTACGCTACCGGTGCAGCATTCATGGGCTGGAGTGCTGTGTGGCGAGAACAGGGATGGGAGAAAAAAAAATCGATCCCTTAGTGGTGCGGGGATGTTCAACGGCCGTGTCTACGGGGTTTTGCGGAGCGCTTATCCCGCGGATGAAGGCCGGGGATATCGTGATCTCCCAAAAAATCCTGCACGCGGATAAAAAAGTCCTTGACGGGATGTTTGCTCAAATCCGTTTTCGGGAGGCACCGCGTAAAACCGGTGCATGTGCATCGCACGAAATAGTGCACCCGCGGTGGTTTCTTGAGGCGGAAGGCGTGTGGGAGCACGAGTTCTTGAAAAAGAGTATCGCTCTCTGCAAAGGAACCACGATCACGGTTGCGCGTGCCATAAGAACCAGTGAACAGAAGACCTTTCTCGAAAAAGCGACGGGGGCCATCTCAGTGGAAATGGAAGACGTTCGGCGGATGAAACTCTGCTCCGAGCTTGGGGTTCCGTTTTTCAGTGTCCGTGCGGTTCTGGATGGTGCTGAGGATGAAATTTCTGGACTTCACAGCGGGTTGAGGCTGTATTCCGATTTCCGTATCCTACTTGATCACCTTTCCGCAGCGCAGAGGAGCATCGCGCTCTTTTTCGATGCATTTTTCAGGCGTTTCCCGAGGGGGCCCAATTTTTCTTGACTCTTTATTTTATCTGAATTAAATATATGGAGGTGACATGGCGGCGTAGCTCAGCTGGTTAGAGCATGCGGCTCATATCCGCAGTGTCCGGGGTTCAAGTCCCTGCGCCGCTAAAGAATTGTAGAGGCAATACTTTCGTTGCCTCTATTTTTTTACAAGCTCAGGGATAATTGGTGTACTTGTAGTCCTGCTCTCAAATGTAGATTGTCAGTCTTTCCAAAAAAATATGTATGTAAAGAAGGGGCCTGTATGGATAAACAAACAGAAAAAATCTTGAAAGAACGCCTCGAAGGCGAGCAGTATAAAAAGCTCAGGGCGCTGGAAAATGAAAAGATGCATGCGTTTGTAGCCGCATACATCGAGCTCTGTAACCCGTCTTCTGTGTTCGTGGGCACGGATTCTGCTGAAGACCTGGAATATATACGGGAAGCGGCCATCAGAAACAGTGAGGAGATCAGGCTCGCAATGAGAGGACATACGGTCCATTACGACGGATACTACGACCAGGCGCGCGACAAGAAGAACACAAAAATTCTGCTTCCGAAGGGGGCGAAGATTGGAAAGGCCATAAACACGATAGATAGAGAGGCGGGCTATAGAGAGGTTCATGAGGTTCTGAAGGATATCATGAAAGGACATGAGCTCTATGTCCGGTTTTTCTGTCTTGGTCCACTGAACTCGGAGTTTTCCATCCCGTGCCTGCAGCTCACCGATTCTTCATACGTCGCGCACAGCGAAGACCTCCTCTACCGTCAGGGATATGAGCAGTTCGGGAGAATCGGCAACTTACCCGATTTCTTCAAATTCGTCCATTCGGAGGGGGCGATGGAAAACAGCGTGTCTGTGAACATAGCGGAGAGAAGGGTGTACATTGATATTCAGGAAGACGCAGTCTACAGCACGAACACTCAGTACGGCGGAAACACCATCGGGTTGAAGAAACTCGCAATGCGGCTCGCGGTTCAGAAGGCATCGCGCGAGGGGTGGCTCACTGAGCACATGTTCGTCATGGGTGTGAACGGTCCCGGTAAAAGGGAGAGTTATTTTACCGGTGCGTTTCCTTCCATGTGTGGCAAAACATCGACGTCCATGGTTGAGGGCGAAAAAATTGTGGGAGACGATATTGCATACCTCAGGAGGAAAAACGGAAGCGTGTATGGCGTCAATGTCGAAAAAGGAATATTCGGAATAATTCAGGGAATAAACACAAAGGATGACTCCATTCTCTGGGATGTGCTCCACTCAGAGGGAGAGATCATCTTTTCCAATGTGCTCAAGACGGAAGACGGGTCTGTATACTGGATAGGGAAGGACAGCACTCCGCCGGAGAGGGGCGTGAACCATTCCGGAGAATGGCACACAGGGAAAAAGGACAAAGATGGGCTTGCCGTCGACATTTCTCACAAGAATGCCCGCTTTACCCTTGACATTAACCTTCTGCCGAACAGAGACCCGGAAATGGAAAACCCGGAAGGGCTGAAAATCAGCGGGATCATCTACGGGGGAAGAGATTCGGACACATGTGTTCCGGTTGAAGAATCTTTCAACTGGGAGCACGGAATCATCACGAAAGGCGCTTCCCTGGAGTCGGAGACAACCGCTGCGACGCTCGGCAAGGAAGGGGTGAGGGTGTTCAATCCGATGTCGAACATCGATTTTCTCTCCATAACGATCGGCAGATATATAGCGGACAACCTCGCGTTCGGTAGAGATCTGGCAGACCCTCCGAAGATCTTTTCGGTAAATTATTTTTTAAAGGACAGGGACGGAAACTGGCTCAACGATCGTGAAGACAAAAGAGTGTGGCTGAAATGGATGGAACTCAGAACCTACGAAGATGTCGAAGCGATAGCGACTCCCACGGGCTTTATCCCTGAGTACGATGATCTGAAAAAGCTCTTCCGGGAGGTACTCGGCAAAGAATATTTAAAAGGTGATTATGTGCATCAGTTTCAAATGCGTATTCCGGAAAGCATCGCAAAGGTGGACAGAATTCTCGCGATATACAGAAATGATGTGCTCGATACCCCGGAACTCGTGTTTGAGGTGCTCGAGCGGCAGAAAGAGCGTCTCTTGTCTGTGCACGAGGAAAAAGGGGATTACATCTCACCCTTTGATCTCTCATGACACCCTCAGGGCCGAAGTGTTCCGAGCGAACTCCGTCGTCAGGTTCTTCCTTGCCTGAAATTTGCTCCTGAAAGGAAGCCGGCATGGACTTCTTTTTTCTTGACCGGGCGGTAAAATCCGCACTCTGTGAGGACTTCGGCATTCAAACTGAACATGATCTCGCCCTCATATCAGAGAAGTCTCCTCAATTCTTCGACATTACCTCTGATGCGGTTTTCGCAGATGAAGAGGTGGACGCCTCTGTCTTCGCCAAGTCTGTGGGAATTCTCTCCGGAACAAAGCCGTTCACGCGGGTATATGAGCTTATTGATCCAGATGTAAAGATCTCGTTTTTCAAGAAGGACGGGGAGCCGTTCGTGAAAAAAGAGAGGATCGTTTCTATCAAGGGACGGGCGGGTTCTGTTTTCAAAGCAGAGAGGACTGGGCTCAACTTCCTGGGGCATTTGTCGGGAATCGCCACCGAGGTGGGAAGGCTCGTGCGTATACTGAAGAAGAGCGGTATAAGGCTGCTTGATACCCGCAAGACCCTGCCAGGGCTCAGGGCGCTCGAGAAAGAGGCGGTCGTGCACGGTGGAGGAATGAATCACCGTATGGGGCTTTTTGATATGATTCTACTGAAAGACAACCATATCGACGCAGTAGGGTCGATCGCTGAGGCGGTCAGAAAGGTACGTGCTGCACACCGGGATGCGTACGCAGTTGAAGTCGAGACGAGGAGCCTTGAAGAAGTGGCAGAAGCGCTGGAAGCGGGGGTCGACAGAATTATGCTCGATAACATGGACATGCGTATGATGAAAAAGGCAGTGAAACTCGTCGGCGGCAGAACAGAGATCGAGGTGTCAGGAAACATGAATAGAAAAACAATCAGGCGGCTGAGAAAAATCCCCGTTCAGTTTATCTCAGCAGGGTACATCACATACGCTGCAGGGCACTCTGATTTCTCGCTCAGAGTAGAATAGGGCGAGCGTTTCCACGGCCGGGCTGTCTTTCCCTCCCTTTGGCCTTCTTTTCGGAGGAGTGGGAAATGCTTTTTTCAGAAAGGTTTCGATATTACTTTGGTATGCATGTCACAAATGAAAAGAGGCGGTCATGGCTGAACTGAACAGGCTCTCGGATGCGGAAATAGACGGGTGTATACGCGAAATCAAGGCCACTCTTGGAGAGGCTCTCTTTATTCCAGTGCATCACTATCAGCGTGACGAAATCGTTCAGTTTGCGGATTACACTGGTGATTCCCTCGAGCTGTCCAGAGTGTCGGCTGCGACTTCTGCGCGGTACATCGTTTTCTGCGGTGTGTACTTCATGGCTGAGATTGCCCGGATACTCTCCACCAAGGAAAAGCATGTGTTCATTCCCAACAGAAGTGCGGGATGTCCCTTAGCTGATTTTGCATTTCAGAAAGACGTCCAGTTTGTGTGGGAGATGATTCAGGAGCATCATCCTGACGAGTACATCCCGGTGAGCTATGTAAACTCCCACGCCGATGTCAAGGCCTTTTGCGGGAGAAACGGAGGGTTTGTATGCACGTCGAGCAATGCACGGAAAGTGTTCGCGCGGGTGCTTGAAGAGGGAAAGCGTGTGTTTTTCATGCCCGACAGAAATCTCGGCATCAATACGGCGATTTCCATTGGGCTGGAGAATGAAAGCAGCGTGGTCGACCGTTTCGATCACGGGCAGATGAACGCGAGAGAATCCAGGATTATCGTATGGAACGGATTCTGCAGCGTGCATACCGTCTTTCGCGTTAATCAGGTGCTTGACTGGAAAAAGAGGATCGAAAACGTACGGGTGATCGTACATCCCGAGTGTGATCCGGATGTCGTAAAGGTGTCGGACGACAGTGGATCGACATCGAAAATCAAGCATGCGGTCGAGGATTCTCCCGAAGGGGCCGCGTGGGTGATCGGCACGGAGTTCAACTTTGTCAGCAGGATCAAGCGTGAAAATCCGAATAAGGTCGTCGAACCGCTTGAAGAGTCGGTGTGTGAGGACATGTCAAAAATTCGGAGGCGCGACCTCCTCGCCACCCTGTTGGAGGTTGCAGACAACAGGCTCGGGCAGCAGGTGACGCTCCCTGATGATGTAATGCGTGATGCCCGAAAAGCGATAGACCGTATGCTTCACATAAGCTGACGGTGATGCAAACCAGGATACTTCATATCCAAGAACACAACACAGCGGCCGTTGTTGAGGCTGTCGGTGCCTCTCTGAGAGGAGGGGGTGTGTGCATCATTCCCACGGACACGCTGTACGGAATTGTCGCCGTCGATCGGTTCCCAGATGCGGTCAAACGAATATACAAAATAAAGCGCAGACCCGAACACATGCCATTCATCCGTCTCATCGGATGCCTCGATGCGGTTGGCTGCTACTCCTCCCAGAAGGTTCCGGAGCAGCTGAACAGGTTCTGGCCGGGGCCTCTTACGATCGTTTTTACGTCGAAAAGCGGTGGTACGGTTTCCCTACGCTATCCCGACGATTCTTTTCTCCAGTCCATTTTTCACGCCGTGAACTTCGAGGTTCTTGTCGCACCGAGTGCAAATATCAGCGGGCATGAAAATATCTTTCAATGTGAAGACCTTGTATCGACCTTTTTTGGGAAAGTGGATACGATCGTATGCGGAAAAGAGGGCTCTGTACGAAGCAGAGCATCAACGATCATCGACATTTCAGCTTCAAAGTGGAAAATCCTCAGAAAGGGCGACATCGAAGTGGATCTCCCTTCTCAAGAATGACCAGTGCACCATGCAGATATCTAGCACACTCAGTGCTCAGAGGGCAGGCCATGACCCATGCGGTGTATTATGTATGAGTATTTCCCCTGCTGTTCAATCAGCACATCGTATCCTGTCGATCGATCACACACTTCTCTGATGTTTCTCGAATCTGTGCACCGGTAGTGGGTTCGTGCTTTGTTTCTTGTAAATCCTCCTCTTCGTTTTCGCGCAATGAGGCGGCTTTTCAGAAGCCTGAGTTTTGGAAGGATGAATATTCTGAGGAGAAAATGCTTCGCAATGAGGTTCCAGGGATGATGATCAATAAAGAGATAGTTGCCTTCAACGATGTAGACAGTGTCACGGCGGGAAACGTAAATGCCACGCTTCACCGGTTCGTGAATGGTTCTGAGATACACGGGCCAGTAAAACGGCTGTTTTGCCTCAAGCTTTTCGAGACATCTCAATAAAGAGTGAACGTCGTAGGTTTCTTTTGCCCCTTTTATCTCATGCAGGGAGATGCGCCGGTCGTTGATCAGGACGGTTTTTTTCTTCAGGTCCTCGTTTTCAAGATGAAATCCGTCCATGGGGAGAACCGTGCATGATACTCCATTCGACTGAAGCATCTGTGCAAAAAGACGTGAAAGAGCGCTCTTCCCGCTCCCCGGCGGACCCGCCATACCGATGACAAAGGGCTTGTTGGCACCTCGTTTGATCGTCTCTGCAAGGTCTTCGATGAACGGCACAAAAACCTTTTTAACAGTGTTCTTTGTATAGCGGACAGGCTGGTCGTACCCGGCGTCACTTACCGTAAAACGCATGAGCATTTGCATTCTTGACTTTTTCTGTATCTTTGCTACACTACAGATGAATAGTATTCAGAAACGGAGGTGGTTTCAATAAAAAAGGGGAACGGGAAAGGATGGTTACTGAAAAACTGGCAATCGGAGTACAGGAAGTCTCTGAAGCCGAGGGAAACGGAAGAAATCATCAATCAGCTCATCAATCGTCCCCTCGCGTTTGTTACTGCCAAGGCCTTCCAGCGACTGAACAGAAGTCCCAACTTTGTGACGGTCTTCTCCCTGCTTTTCGGGGTGGCGTCTGGATTTTTATTCGCGCGTGGTGAATACCCGTACGTATTGTATGCCGCAGTGCTCCTCGAGATGATGATCATCTTTGACTGTGCCGACGGCCAGCTTGCCAGAATGACCGGAAAGAGCTCACCCTTTGGAAAGACCCTTGACGGTCTTGCAGATATATGTACCCACATGGCGATTTTCTATGGAGTCGCCTACGCGTGTTACGTGCACACAGGTTCGATCTTTGTGTTTTTTTACGGTCTTGCAGCGCAGCTCTCGATGTATCTGCACATCATTTTGTACGATAATTTCAAGAATGTATTCATCAGTGTCTCTTATCCGCACTATGTAGATAAGCTTGAGTCTCTGGACCAAATGAGGGGCCACACTGGAGGGGATGAAGCAGATACCGTTTCGGGAAATATGAAAAAGGTGTTCCATCGGCTCTACTACCTGTTTTACAGGCTGGAATCATTGATCGTCTCAATCGGGTATCTCCCCACCGCACGCAGTATTTATGACATTTTTCCGGATCTGGAACGTATCGATTCTCACACGAGGAAGATCTATTACAGAGAAATGCGGGTATCGGTGAAGGCGTGGTCGTTTATCGGCGACACGACTCACCTCACTCTGTTCATTGTCTTCGGTCTTGTGAACAGAATTTCGTTGATTTTTCCCGCAATCGTTCTTTTCATGAATCTCTACATGGGAGCGGTACTTGTGTATCAGCGCGTGAAGTTCAGGAGCCTCGGACTTGAAAAGGAAGTTTTCTGGCAGGAGCGGCTGGACTAGGCATTCTTTTTTTTGAGCTCCCGCAGCTCTTTTACAAGCCCGTCGATTTTCTTATTGAGTTCATCGATCTTTTTGGTGTTCGGAGAAACGGTGTCTTTGATTTTTTCCGTGACCTCTTTCCCGGTTTCCTCAAGTCGATCGAGTGTGCGTTTTATGAACATGTCCCTGTCTTTCTCGAAGACTTCACCCTTTTTCTTGAGTTCTTCGAATATTTTTTCGATGTTTTCTTTGGTGAGCTGTGTCAATCCGATCCCCGCATGCATAAGGTCCTCAAGGATTTTGTACATAGTCTCCTCCTTACTTGATCAACTGGGGACGTCTCGCTGTCGAAGCCTCCCCTCTTTTCAGTATAACAATAAATCATGAATGCATTAAGAATTTTTTATGATGTGATCTGTTCGGCGACGAGGTCCCCCACTTGGGAAGTGGTATATCCCATCTTCCCGGCAGACATGCTTTTTAGCTTTTTTACCGTTTCGATAATCGATTTTTCGAGCGCTTCCGCTGCTGAGGTTTCACCGAGGCACTCAAGCATCATCTGTGCCGCTGCAATTGCTGCGATCGGATTGATGAGGTTTTTCCCAGTATATTTTGGTGCGGACCCGCCGATCGGCTCGAACATGGAGACTCCTTCGGGGTTGATGTTCCCTCCGGCCGCAACTCCCATTCCGCCCTGAATCATGGCCCCAAGATCCGTGATTATGTCACCGAACATATTGGTCGTAACGATCACGTCAAACCACTCCGGATTTTTCACCATCCACATGGTGATGGCATCGACATGCGCATAATCCGAGGTTATGTCCGGATGCTCGGCAGCAACTTCACGGAATGTTCTGTCCCAAAGATCGTGGGCGTAAGTGAGAACGTTTGTCTTTGCACAGAGTGTTAATTTTTTTGCCCTGTTTCTTTTCCGTGTATACTCGAATGCATATCTGATACACCGCTCAACGCCTTTTCGGGTGTTTATCATATCCTGTATCGCAACTTCATCTTTCGTTCCCTTTTTTAAAAATCCCCCTGTACCGCAGTACAGACCTTCGGTATTTTCCCTCACCACAACAAAGTCGATATCCTCAGGCTTTTTACCTGCGAGGGGCGTTTCAACATTCGGATAGAGCTTAACAGGCCTGAGATTGATGTACTGATCGAGGGCGAAGCGGATCGTGAGGAGAATGCCCTTTTCGAGGATACCGGGTTTGACCTCGGGGTGCCCAATAGCACCGAGATAGATCGCGTCAAAAGTCTTCAGTGCTTCGATGTCTTCCTCACCGATCGTTTTTCCGGTTTTCAAATACCGGTCTCCTCCGAAATCGAACTCACTGAAATCGAAATCAATGGAAAACACTTTTCCGATTTTGTGCAAGGCCTTCATTCCCTCTTTTACCACCTCAGGTCCAGTTCCATCTCCCGGTATGACTGCAATCCTGTACATTATTCATTGCCCTCCAGTTTTTGCTTTGTTCTGTTCACGAGACCTCCCATGTTGATGATCTCCTGCATGAACTCGGGAAAGGATTCGGAAACAAAGGATTCCCCAGAGGTCATATTTGTAATCGTGCCCTTCTTAAAATCCACTTCGAGGAGATCACCACTTCGGGTATGCTCGGATGCAGTCCGAGATTCGAGAATGGGAAGCCCGATATTGATTGCGTTTCTGTAAAAGATCCGCGCAAAGGAAGATGCAATCACGCAGGACACCCCCGATGATTTTATCGCAAGAGGGGCGTGCTCTCGGGAGGATCCGCATCCGAAATTTTCCCCTCCCACGATGATGTCGCCCCGTTTCACCTGAGTGGAAAAATTTTTATCGATATCCTCCATGCAGTGCGACGCAAGCTCGTCCGGATCGAGCGTGTTGAGATAACGGGCCGGAATGATCACGTCGGTGTCGATGTTGTCCCCCAGCTTGTGTGCTGTGCCTTTGAAGACGAGTTTCCCTTTTTGTTGCATAAGAAGATTTTTTCCCCCGTTTCACAGAAAAATGATGTTTACTTCACGACCGCATCAGGTGAGGAGATTACTCCCGTGACCGCGGAAGCTGCCGCGACCGCAGGTGATGCAAGGTATACCTCACTCTCCCTGTGACCCATACGCCCGACGAAATTTCTGTTCGTAGTCGAAACCGCCTTTTCTCCGCGCGCGAGTATTCCCAGATGGCCGCCGAGGCAGGGGCCGCACGTTGGCGTTGAAACCACAGCACCTGCCTCCACGAACGTTTCGATCAGACCTTCGCGAAGTGCCTGGAGGTAAATATTCTGCGTTGCAGGAAATATGAGGCACCTCACGTGTGAGGCCACGGTATTCCCCTTTAATACGGCAGCCGCCGTTCTAAGGTCTTCGAGACGTCCGTTCGTGCATGAGCCTATGACGACCTGGTCGATTCTGATCTCATTAATATCAGATATGTTTTTCGTGTTTTCAGGAAGGTGCGGGAAGGCAACCTGGGGCTCAATAGTCCCGAGATCATACTCGATCGTTTTTTCATACTCTGCGTCAGCGTCGCTTTCGAATATCCTGTAACGGTCACTTCTCCTTCCGGATTTCATGCTCTCCTGCACGTACGCCTCGGTACGCGTGTCGACCGGAAAGATGCCGTTCTTGGCGCCTGCTTCTATCGCCATGTTCGCAATCGTGAACCTGCTGTCCATGGAGAGAGACGCGATTCCGTCGCCGGCAAACTCCATGGCCATATATCGTGCACCGTCAACTCCGATGTCTCCGATGATCTTGAGGATGATATCTTTCCCGCCGACCCATTTCCTGCACCTGTTCTTCAGCACGATTTTCAGGGATCCGGGAACCTTGAACCACGATTTTCCTGTCGCCATCGCGCATGCAAGGTCGGTGCTCCCCACTCCGGTGGAAAATGCCCCCAGTGCGCCGTAGGTGCACGTGTGTGAATCTGCCCCGATCATCAGGTCTCCGGGTAAAACGAGCCCCTGTTCCGGGAGAAGTGCGTGTTCGATTCCCATTTTTCCCACTTCGAAGTAGTTGATGATCTGCATTTCTCCGGCAAAATCACGGAGGTATTTGGCCTGTTCTGCAGATTTGATGTCCTTGTTCGGGGTGAAGTGATCGGGAACAAGGGCAATACGACTGTTGTCCCATACTGAATTTACACCGAGTTTTCGGAACTCCTGAATTGCTATAGGAGCGGTGATGTCGTTTGCGAGCGTCATATCAAGGTGCGCCTCGATGAGCTGGCCGGGAGAAACTGTGTCCCTCCCTGCATGGACTGCAAGGATTTTTTCGCTCATCGTCATTCCCATTGAGTGCACCTCGTATAAAAAAGCTTGCACTATATTAACACAGAGCACGGTGAAAAGACAAGCCCTTTCAGCGCGGAGGCATTCATACTGGAATCTCTTGACTATATGACCGAATCTCACTACTCTCAGTGCACCAAAGACAGTGCGCATCATGTATAGAGTGTGCCTGCAGGTGTAAAAAACAGATGAGAGGAGTATGTCCCATCGCGCTATTGAACTTCGATTACGATGGGGTGCTGGCCGACTCCTGCGAAAGGCTGCTGCAAAAGGTCAGGAAAGCCCAGCAGTTGCTGGGAGCAGGCCGAGCGCCGACAAAGGGGGACTTTCAGCAGAGCGCCGACCTCACCTCGGAAAACATTGCTAAAACCATCGGCATGCCCGGGCACATGCATTCCCGTTTTACCTTCGCAGTGTTCACGCTGTTGAAACATGATTCCGGGTTGGATACCCTCTTCCCTGGAATTGCGGCTGCGATACTGGCACTGGCACGGAAGCACACTATTACGGTTATCACGGCAAACCTCGGTGACAATGTGAAGAGGGTACTGGATCAGAACGGACTGGGGAGCAGCATCTCAATCATATTCGATGGGGCTCAACCCGGCTCGAAGAGTGAAAAAATCCGATCTGCTCTGCAGACATTCCACACGGATCCTTCCGATTCGTACATAATTGGTGATACCATCGGCGATATCAGACAGGGAAAGATCGCACAGGTGAAAACGATAGCAGTGACCTGGGGATTTCAGCCGAAAGAACTGCTGCTGAGGGAGTCACCCGATTACATAGTTGACTCATCAGAAGAGCTCCTCGATATACTGCTGTAAAGCGTCGGAACCTTTACCATGTCTTTGCAAGCTCTGTATCCATCTGCATGCGTGTCCGTGTGGTATAGATGAACTGTGGTTTTCATCGGCTACGCCTGATGATGTCTGAAACGATGTTTTATATTGACATTATTGCGGGCCATAGTACACTATAAAAAATTTTTTTCAGGAGGGATATCAATGAGAAAATGGAGTATATGCATCATTCTACTTCTCTTCCTGTTTTCAAGCGCACTTTTTGTTCCGGCGCAGGAAAAGAGGATTTATAACGACGGTATCATAGATTATGTTCCCCTTACCGCTCAGTTCGTTCTCAGTGCCGAAGACTTCGAGTCCACGGTAAAGGAGATCCAATACAGCGTCGACGGCTCAGCAGTCACTGTCTATGAGGGCCCCATACGGTTTACCTCAGAGGGGAGGCATTTCATTGCGTATCGGGCGATTGACATGACAGGCAATATCAGCAACGAAAGGATCTACTCCGTGATTGTTGACGGCTCTCCCCCCGAAGGGATTGCTTCAGTGGAGGGCACAGTGTATATGGATGGAGAGTACGTGTATTTGAGCAGAGAGAGTGCGATTGTCCTCTGGGCGGAAGACAATCTTTCAGGTGTCGACAGGATCTATGTGAAGCTCGATGATATGGATTTCATGCCCTATGAAGAGCCCCTGGTGATTTCAGAGGAGGGATATCATTCGGCGGAGACCTATGCAGTCGACAACGTAGGGAACGCGACACCCAGGCTCGTGGTTCAAGGCTATGTGGACAGTACGCCCCCTGCTGTCAGCATCGTGCCGGACGAGGATTTCGTAAACGTGAAAAACGAACTGTACACGAACCGGACGAACGAGTACGCGGTGACGGCGTACGACGAGCTCGCAGGTGTGAAAGAGATACTGGTGTCCTTCGATGGAAGCGCGTACGTGACCTATGTGACTCCATTCAGGGTGCAGATTCCCGGTTTTCATACTGTTCGTGCGAGAGCGGTCGACAATCTCGGAAACGCGTCAGATACGGTTGAGCTGTCTTTTTACGTGGATGTACAACCGCCGGAGTCAAAGATCGGTGCTTCTGTGGACTGAGAGAATCACGTAAACAGCTGAAGGGGAGACCTTTTTCGGCGCACATTCTTGTTTTTTCAGGAAAAATACGATATTATTGAGAGGTTAACCCCTGCCGGTGCAGGGGTGTTTTATATTCATTGATCCAGACGGGGAAACGATGTTAGAAAAACACGTGAGGGCGATCTACGAAATCGTTCGCCGTCAGAACGAATGGCGGCGGAACACAATTAACCTGATCGCAAGCGAAAACGTTGTGTCGAATACCGTGAGAAAGTTATCCGGATCCGACTTTGCGCACCGCTATGCAGAAGGGCATCCGGGTGAGCGCTACTACCAGGGTACCGAGTATATCGATAAGATAGAGAGCGATCTGCGCAACGACTTCAAAACCTTGTTCAGATCCGCACACGCAGACGTCCGCCCTGTGAGCGGAACAAATGCGAATGAAGCCGTATTTTCGAGCTTCATTAAACCAGGCGATATCGTAATGGTCAACTCAACACCGGGAGGTGGACACATAAGTCACCACCTTACAGGGTCGGTGGGCAAGATTACAAAGAACGTCATCGATTTTCCTCTCTCAAAAGACGGCTTCCATATCGATCTGCAGAAGTCCAGGGAGCTTATTCATGTATGCAGGCCGAGGGTGCTTGTTTTCGGGAAGAGCCTCTTTCTTTTTCCAGAGCCTGTTAAGGAACTCGCAGACATCTGCGCCGAGTACAAAATATTGATAATCTACGATGCGGCGCACGTTCTCGGGCTTATCGCGGGCGGAAGGTTTCAGGACCCCCTTGGAGAAGGTTCATTTATTGTGACGGGAAGCACGCACAAGACGTATTTCGGAACTCAGAGAGGCGTGATTCTCAGCAATATGGGCAGTACGGAATGGCAGAAGGTGGACAGGGGAGCATTCCCCGGCTCATCGAGCAATCATCATCTCGATACACTGGTGGGGCTCGCCGTCGCCACTCAGGAGATGATCACATTCGGAAAAGAGTACAGCGCCCAGGTTATTGCGAATGCAAAGGCGCTCGGACGCTCGATGAAAAAGGTCGGATTTGAAGTGCTTGCCGAGGAATTCGGATTCACCGAGTCTCATCAGATCGCAGTGAATATGCGCAAGCATGGTGGCGGAAAAATGGCCGCCAATCTCCTGAAAGAAAATGACATCATTCTCAACATGAACATACTGCCTTACGAGCCGTTACGCAACGTCACGAATCCCGACGGTGTTCGTATCGGTGTGCAGGAAATGACGAGGGTCGGAATGAAGGAAGACGAGATGGATCATGTTGCGCATCTCATCAAGGAATGTATCGTGCACGGGCAAGAAGTGCGGAGTGAGGCAAACAGCCTTCGTGGAGAATTCCCCTCAGTCAACTATTCCTTTGATGAATTGCTTGCGGACCTCTCCTCTCCAAATGACTATTGAAAATGCTTTGCGTCATACGCACTCATGATCACGGGACGGCATAGATTGAATGAAAACGATTCTTTTATCCAATGATGACGGAATTCACAGCAAGGGAATCTGGGCACTGAAAAAGTATTTCGAAGACAAATTCCGCGTTTTTGTTGTTGCTCCGGACAGGGAGAGAAGCGCCACAGGGCATTCAATCTCGTTGCACGATCCGATCAGAATGAAGGAAATCGAGAAGGGGAGCGTGTTTTCCGTGGATGGAACTCCGGTTGACGCCGTGCACATTGCGCTTCTGGGACTGATTAAAATGAAAATCGATGTCGTGATCAGCGGCATCAACAACGGGCTAAATCTCGGATCAGATGTGTTTTATTCGGGGACGGTATCATCCGCCTTCCAGGCGGCAGCGTTCGAAATCCCGGGTATTGCAGTCTCCATCGAAAGCAGAGGCCACAGGATACACTATGAAACAGCCGCTTATTACGTGAGCAGGATTATTGGAAAGATCGATCTGTTTCCCCACAACAGGAGAATCATACTCAATGTGAATGTTCCGAATCTGCCGATTGATGAAGTGAGGGGTGTTGAAATCACCAGACTCGGACAGAGATACTACGATGACAACATCATAGAAAGAGAAGATCCGAAAAAGAACAAGTACTACTGGATCGAAGGTATCCTCACACACGATGTACTCGAGGATGGGACAGATGTGAAAGCTCTCAATGAGAAAAAGGTATCGATCACTCCACTGCGTCTTGACATAACCGCCTATGATTACATCGAAAAGTTGAAAAACTGGAGATTCAATGATTTGACATAAGGTCGGGGGGCGCGATGGACATACAGGGCGAAATCGATAGGCTCCTGCGTAAGGGACAGGATAGCTTGAACGCGCTCGATCTGCGTGCTGCATTGGAAGTTTTTCTCCAGGCGCTGGAGCTTGATTCGAAAAACTCAGAGGTCCATTACTTCCTTGGCATTACCTATGCGCGTCTGGAGAACTACGAAAAAAGCATAATGCATCTTCAGTCGGTGCTCGACTCAGAGCTTGCCTACATCAACAAAGTACACACACAGATGGTGCTCGGGTATATCTATACCCTCCGGGAAGAGTATGAAAAAGCCCTCAACCTGTTTCAGTCAATCGTTGAAGCAGGCTTCCAGAATGCGCAGGCGTATGCGGCAATCGGCTATATCATGGACCGGCGTGGAAACTTCAAGGAAGCAGTCATGAACCTCTACAGGGCACTCGATCTCGATTCGGAAAACGCGAATGCACATAATTCGCTCGGCTATTTGTACGCAGAAGCCAATCTCAATCTCGAGGAAGCGCTCAGTGAGTGTGAGAAAGCGGTTGCCCTTGACCAGAATAACCCCGCCTATCTCGACAGCATGGGATGGGTTTATTACAAGCTCGGAAAAATCGGTATGGCGAAAAGTTATCTGAGGAAAGCCCTCAAGATGGCACCTGAGAACGAAGAGATCAAAATTCATCTCAAGAGGGTCAGCGAAGGCGGTTGAGTATTCATCTCAAGGAGGTGTAGCGAGGAATTCCTGATCACAGGTCACGTTGCCTTGCGTTTAATAATTGAAGAAGGCTTCACAAAGTAGATAAGAGCGGGGAGGACGAGGAGCACACCGATGAGACACCCGATCATTGTCACGGCGATGAGGAGTCCGAAGTAAAGAATCGGTTTAAAGCTTGAAAGCAGAAGCACGGAAAATCCGGAGATCAGGGTGAAAGAGGTAAAAAAGATCGGGATACCTGAATTAACGAGTGCCTCCCTGATTCTTTCTGTAAGAGGAAGGCTGTGTTTTGTTCTGGAAAAACGTATGAGGTAATGGATGCTGTTGTCCACCCCGAGTCCCACTGCGATGCTGGATATCATCGATGTAATGAAATCCAGAGGAATATTGAAATAGCTCATCGCCCCGAAATTCAAAAAGAGCCCGAATATTATGGGGATGAGACCGAAGAAGCCGAACACAAAGCTTCGAAACGTATAGGAGATGATGAAAAACACAATGATGATGCTGATCGCGATGCTCAGGAGCTGGGACCTTACAAGGTAATCGATAAGTGAGAGGTATATGAGGTCCACACCGGTCATTTCCACATCGATTCCCTGAAAGCGATTTTCGTTGATAAACTGACGGAAATCGTCGAGAAATTCCTTGAACTGGGTGGCCGACAGTACCGGGCCGTTGACTTTGCCGGTTCGCACAACGATATTTGCATATTTGAAATCCTCAGTTATCACGTTTCCCAGGCTTTCCGTCACATCCGACATCTTGAACATGAGGAGGATCTTCAGAAGCCCCGCATCGGTTTCTGGCAGTCGGTACTGCTCCGGGTTGTTCTTGTTCATCAGCTGGTTGGCCCGTTTGATGTAATCGACATAGGAGATTGTGGGTCCAAGTATGTCTCTGTCGCGGATCCACCCTTCGATCAAATTGACGTACCGTAGAGCTTCAAGATCCTTGAATGTGAGGTCCAATCTCTCTTCGATTTCGAGCGATACGTTCATCGTCGATACACCGCCGAAATGCGAACGAATAAACCGCTGACTCTGGATGATCGCGGCGTTATTCTTGAAAAACCGCTGCCATCCCGTATCCACCTCGATTTTCCTGATTCCAATAACCGACCATATACCGATGAGTACCGCGATGATGAGTATCACCCGCCATCGGTTGGTAACGAGAGTGCCGAGCTTGAAGAAGAGGTGGTTCATTCGGCTCCCCTCTGATGAGGCGTGACGACTTTTTTTCGGTTTTTTTATCATCGCGAGATAAGCCGGAAGAAAACTCAGGCTCAGTGCCATGGAAAAGAACACACCGATGAGGACGAATATTCCGAGATCCCGCATGGGTGCAATTTTGTTTATGGTCAATGCAGCGAAACCCGCAATGGTAGTGACCGCGGCAAGAAGTATGGTCTTTCCTATATTGACGATGGATTTTTGCACATTTCTCTGCTTGTGAGAGTCGATAAATATATCCTTGTAATACTGGTTGAGAAAGTGAATGCTGTACGAGCTGGAGATCACAAGAATGAGTGTGGGGAGCATGATGCCGACCATGGTAATCTGCTTTCGAAAGATCCCCATCAGGCCGAGTGTCCATAGAATGCTTCCCAGCATTATCGAAATCGGGAGAACGATTCCTCGTCCTGATTTGAAATTGATGAAGAGAACGAATATCACCAGGAGAATGATCGGCAGAGCGAGTTTGACCGAGTCACGCTGGATGTACTCTTTTACCCAGCTTTCTATAATAACGCTCCCTGCAAGATAAAACTCCTCCGGCCCGCGGTATGGCTCGATGATATGAAGGATTTTTTCTCTGATGTCCCCGTTTTGCCGGTTTTCAGAAAGCCGTATGTAGATGGCAAGCGCATCGCCGTTTTCGGACACGACGACATTCTTGAGTATAGGCTCAGAGAGCATCTCCTCCTTGAATTCTTTAATTTTTTCTTCCGAACGCGGAATCTCTCCTCCGGGAAAACTCTTCTTTACCACGATCATTCCGAATATGTACTTGAAGATCGTAGCATTCAGGGGATCGATGACCTCCTCGACCTCCGGGAGCTTCTTTAATTCGGAAGATATTTGTTGTATCTTGGTCAGGGTCGAAAGCGAATAGGGATCTTCGGATTTCACACTGATCATGATCATAGTGGACGACCCGAATCGTTCCAGATTTTTTTTCAGGGCGATTAATTCTTTGCTGTTTTCCGGAGCGAGGCTCATGAGATCTGAGGATATTTTCACGTATCGTGTGAAATACCCAAAAATGAGGGTGAGAACAATTACTGAGATGATAACGGGGATTCTATGACGAACGATGAAGTGTGCAAAGCCTTTGAGCATTCAATGGAACCAATATTTTTCTTGTAATATATAGCACTGCGGTGGGTTCGTCAACAATAAGGGGGGATGCCGAGAGCCTGCGCGTTTATAATACTGGGGGCCGCCGCAAGTGTAAGGGCGACTGCGTGCTTCAGTGCCTCGAACACTGATTCGTTTCAGTCTTCGGTGAGCTGTCCGATTGCCTCATCGCAGCATTCTCCGATGGCGGCGATGATCTCATCCGGTGAGAGTATGGCCTCTGAGGTGCAGATCTCAACCCTGCTATCCACGGAATAGAGCAGGTGAAGAGATTGTTCGCCTGGGAGCTGTTTCGTGACGATTATGCGTTTTTTGCCTCCCCTGTTGCGGGTTTCCCATAATGTTTTTTTCAAAAGGCTCTCTCCCTGCGAGATGACGTCATTTATTGTTCAATGCGGATTTTCGTGCTCCCGATGACGATGTACGAGTATTCCTCGTGAAGATCTGCACCCGTTCGAATCAGAAGCCTGCGGTTGTTTGTCTGTACTCCTTCGATTATCCCGATTGCCCTGTCACTGTTCCGACTGTCTCTGAATGAGACGGGTACGCCTTTGAGGCACGAAAGTGTGTTTTCACGTGCATGCCCGCTGAAGCGAACGGCACAGGAGTCAAGTGAGATGTCCACAATTTTTCCGCCGGAAAGATAGCGTTGGAACTGTGCGTTTCTGAACTTCGTTCGTGATTCGCTCCCTTTCCGTCCGACCTTTTCAGGCACTTTCAATCTGATCACGGAGAGGCCTTCCCTTCCTTCGAAAGGAGCAAGAATCGGGTGCAGCTCTTCTGCGCGTTCGAGAGCGAGGACAACCGAAGGATCCAGCAGATCGATTTTGTACTGTTTCAGAAGCCTCCCCTCAGGTTCTTCGATCATTCCGGTGGTATCGACGACCGCCTTTTCACACCGGCTGAGCGCTTGTTCCGTCATCTTTTTTGAACCGACGAGGACGGGGAAAATGTTCCCGGAAGGAGACAGTGTACCGGTAAAGTAGATGTCTTCGGCATTCATCTCCGTCCAGTCAGTGAAACTGTTCTTGAACATTCCCCACGCAACGGTGGTGGGCGGTCCGATATGCGACTGACCGATGTCTGCATCGATTATGCCAGTGACAAAGGCGCGGGCGAGATAGTGTGAAAGCCTCCATACGAGAGTGGATTTTCCGGTATCGCATCCCCCGATGACCATGATCACACGGGAGCATCGGTCATTGACTGCATCGAAGATCGCCTGGTCAGTAATAAACTCCTCAAGGTCTGTAACCGGCATTGTGTGATCCTGTTAGTGAAAAATGTAGCATCGTTTCACAAAAACGAAAAGCGCAATCGAGGGCGGTGCCGCAGGGATATTCATTTCACAGCATGAGCCTTTTGAAAGCCGCTCCATTTTGCGCTTTCCGATTGTGGCGGAATTTGCTACATTAGCAATACTTTTTGTGCCGAGAGTTATGTCGATGAATAACGAGACCATCATCCGATGCAGAAGCTGCGGAGGAAAGAACAGAGTTTTTCTCGATAAAGTGCAGGCAATACCCAGGTGCGGTAGATGTAAGGCTCCTCTTACGATCCCGCAGGAGGCGATCAGCATCAATGGGAACCAGTTCGGAGTTGAAGTGCTTGATGAAACCATACCGACAGTGGTCGATTTCTGGGCTCCGTGGTGCGGACCGTGTAGAATTGTCAGCCCGGTTCTTGACGAGATCGCCCGCAGATTTCCGGGAAAAATTAAAGTCGTGAAGGTAAACACAGATGAAAACCCGCATCTTTCCTCAAGATACGGTATACAGGGTATACCAACGGTCATTCTTTTCAGGGAAGGAAAAGAAGTCGACCGACTCGTCGGCGCAGCACCAAAAGAGAGTATCCTCCGGTTTCTCAGGCTCTAAAAAATCATGTCTCCGGGCTCGAGACCATTTTCCCTGCAGTAGTCGCGGTAGACTTCAAAATAATTTTTTGTGATTTTTTTCTCAAAATCGAGGTCTAAAAGCTTTGCCGTCTGTTCTATATCGCCTCCTTCTCCCTCGATTTCTATATAGTTTCCAATGGGTGTGTCATCGAGGAACACTTTTGTGCGCTGGAAACTGAAAATCTCTCTCATCTTCTGGTATCTGAATACTTTCCGGTAGCCGAGAATGTTGAAAATGCTGAGCGCCTGATCGAAATCCGACACCTGTATTTCATATTCCTGCATTACCTTATACCGCCCTTTCTGCATGGGGGTTTTTACGGTAACGGTGATGTGATCACTCTTCCTGAGGCGCAGAAGGTATTTTTTCTTAAAGAGGGTGCCATGTTCGTCGTCAAAAACGATGTTGTCCTCAAAAAAACTCGATTCGTATATCCCGCCTTTCTGTTTTATTCTCCGTTTTACACTATGAAGGTCCATGACTTTAATTTTTACTTCAGTTTCGATCATTGCGACTGCAGCAGCCCATCGGCACCCAAGTCGATACGCTCAAAGACACTTCCCCATCCTAGACCCGCTGGAGCGCAGTCGATATTATGAAGGCTGCCTTCCTCCTGGAAGAGAACGCTCTATTTACCACTGTGTTCATTATCAGGAACCGGTTCGAAAGACGATGATGAGATGTGCGAGTCACCATCCCACACGTTTGCAAAAACCAGATGATGGATTGGTGTTGTCATAATTGTGTTCCGGATCCGGTCCGAAATGCCCGGCACCGAAGCTTCCGTTGCGTGAAGAAATATCACTCGAGTTGATGATCTGAAAGTCGATAAAACACGTGCAAGTATGAGCGTTGAATATGTTGTTGAAGATGCATGGAGACACCTGTGCACTTCCGCTGCTTGCCTTCCCAGAGATACCATGTGTCCGTTCTGAGCTCATATGAAATAACTGTATTTGGTCTTTAACTATAATATACATGGAATATTTTTGGAATAATTTTATTAACAAAGGAGGCAGGTCAGTAAAAAGGGATTATCAAAATGGAAGAAAAAGACGCATTACATCAAATACAATAACTGATATGATGTGACCGATATCAACACATTTTTTCACTCTTAAAGACTCATTAAATTCAGCTTCCAGGTAAAGGGCAGTGTAGAGGAATCGTTTCGCGACGATCGATCAGACTGATATTCGCGGATTGGCTACCGCATGACAATTGGTTCATCGGGAGCTGCCTTTGTCAAAAAGCAAGGATCAACCTTTCGGCTGCCTTATGGTTTTTTCGCGGATTCTCCTTTACCGACTTCGTTTCTCTTCCCATCTCTTTACCTGAAGAGTCTCCTGCAGAATATAGTCAATCTGTTACACCGTTTATCCAACCGTCAGTCACCAGACGAAACCAGCCAACTCCCGCGCCACAGCTGTCACGGCAGCCTGCGGTGTCTTCCCCTTCAGGATAAGTCGAAAAAACTTCCCCTGAAGCCTCCCCATCGCCTTATCCGCATAGGCAATGATCTCAGCAGACTGGCCTTCCCGCCTCTCAGTGAGCCTCTTGCTGGGTGCCGACTTGTACCGATAGTGCCAGCTCGACTCTATCAACAGATTCCTCAAACGAGTGTTCCCAGTCTTCGTAATACCTCCCTGCCTCCGCTTGTGCCCACTGGAAAACTCCCGGGGTACCACCCTTAGATACGCCATGAATGCCTCAGCATTCCAAAAGCGCCTGAAATCCCCTACCTCACTCACAATCGACACTGCAGTCAGATAATCAATCCCCTTCAAACAGCGAAGCCTCTGTACTCTCTCAGCATACGCTTCACTCAAAGCTATCTCCTCTATCCGCTTTTCCATCAAGCGAAGTTTCTCGGTGAGCCCCTTCATCATAAAGTAATATTCATCAAAGGTCTCTTTCAGCATGAGTCGGTCAAACCCAAGACTCCGAAGCCATCGGTCATGTCGTAGTGTCCAGTAACGCGTGCTATCATATACATACCCATGACGAAGGAGAAACCTGTGTAATCTCTGCTTCGTCTTCTTCAGCTCGAGCCTCACATCCTCCCGGGCCCGAAGATAATCCCGTGCCGCCTCATCTTCCCTGCTCGGGATATGTATCGCCTCCAGCGTCTCTGCCCGTAACTGCTGCGCAAGATCCCTCGCATCACGGCGGTACGTCTTACCCGATCCCCCGATCGCTTCGGCACCTTCCCATACATCCATTGTTTCTTTGTAGACATCAATACTAGTGTTTTGTCTCATAAATAGCTTAATTTATTATTAGGGTAATACTATCATGGGGTTATCCTTATATTATCAAGGAGAATACCCATGAGTACCGGA
>CAZOWM010000010.1:0-79416 GCA_964583615.1 uncultured Spirochaetota bacterium
TCCGCCTGCGGGAGGGGCAAAGCTTTTACGTTTCAATTACAGAGCGCATGTAAAGTGTGATGCGCGAAATGCTGCACGAAATGTGTGATTGACTTTTCAAAGTAGTTGAGAGTACCTTACATAGACTAAACGCAGCAGAAGCAGGCACGTTTCGTGTTCTATTCATAAACAATCTCACTGAAGGAGTAAATCATGTGGAAGAAGATTGTGTTGGTTTTGTTGTTTTTTGTGTTCGGGTTCAGCATTTCGATGGCGGCGCAGAACAAGCTGGGCGTTGGGCCGATAATTGGGTGGCCCACGGGCGGGTCATTAAAGTATTACTTGGGGCAGAACTTCGGTGTGGACGCTGCAGCAGGGTACAACTTCTCTGAGGACGCAATCCAGGTGCACGGAGATTTTCTCCTGCACAACTTTTCGCTTCTGACGAAAGCATTCAATTTTCCTCTGGGGTTTTATTTCGGCGGGGGGGCGAAGTTCGTGTTTGCCGACGATTTCATCATCGGTATAAGAATCCCCGTAGGGGTGCTTCATAATATAAAGAACTCCCAGTTTGATGTATTTCTGGAGCTCGTTCCAGTCATTGAACTCACGCCCGACACGGATTTCGGGTTCGACGCAGGAATCGGGTTGCGCTACTACTTTATGCAAAAATAACGGGTACACACGAGCGGATATGAAGTGAAGCTGTTTTTTCCTATGAGAAACAGGGCGCTTCATATCCGCTTTGTTCTCCCGTTCAAGGACAAAAAATCTCGGACCGCAGTGAAGAGCGGGGCTGATCAGGTAGTGTATTTTCTTTTACCCGTGTACTTTCACGTGCAGGTCCAACATTTTCTTGCAAAAATTTTCCCACCTCATTATATTATTTTTAGGATGTTATAATGCGAATACCTATATGGATTTGGATAATTTTAGGTCTTACCGCGATCAGCTGGATTGTTCCCGACGGGATACCTGGAGAGGAGATTGTTCTTCCCGCAATCGCGATCACGGGCCTTTTGCTCCGCAGGCTCATGACGAAGAATTACTACCAGCAGCAGTATAAAAAGTACCAGTCGTCTGCAGGAGCCGGCGCCTCCCAGGGTGCATACGGCGCAGGCGCAGGCGCAGGAAGCGCAGGCTCCCAGAGCTCGAGCTCGTTTTACAACAGGTTCAGAGGGTGGGGCGCGGGTTTTCAGCAGCCGCCCGGCCCGGGAACGGCAGTGAAAGACCCCTATTCCGTGCTTGGAGTCACAAAAGGGGCTTCGATGGACGAGATAAAAAAAGCCTACAGGGACAAGCTCAAGAAGTATCACCCCGACATCATCTCGAGCCTCAAGCTCGGCCCTGAGTACCGGGAGATGTTCGAAGAGAAGACAAGAGAAATTCAGGACGCCTACGAAAAGCTTGGTGGAAAGTAATGCCTCTTCCCTTCTGGAAGCCCAAACAGGACAGGAACCTGGACGTTGATGCGGCGGTTCGGAAGCTGAAGTCACTCTACAGTGAGTACGCCGAAAAATACGGGGAAAAACAGTTCAACCTCCGGGGGTTTGAAGACCGCTACCGTGACGCGCTCGTACAAAAGCTCAACCTCGCCGCATTCCTCCACGCGGAAATCACCGTATTCGAAGAGCTGAAAAAAAGAGTCGAAAAGGGCCCTGAGGAGAAGACCGGGCCCACCTACAGCGACATTGCTGACAGGATCATCGAGGAGAACCTCGAGCGGATAAGGCGGTACCGGCTCATCGACTTTCACCCCGACGCGGAGGAGGAGACGAAGCACCTCCTGGGCGCGGTCACAGACTTTTACTACGACGTGTGGGGAAAGGCAAGCGCGATCCTCAAGCCTCTGGGGTTCGCGGAGGCCTCAGGCAAGCTGGAAAATGACTTTTCCTATTTTGTCGTTCCCATCAGAAGCACCTACTCACGCGCGGTGGATGACTATCTGTTCATCCTGTCGAAAAAAACCCCCAAAGACAGTGAAAAAGCGTCGGTGAACTTTCTCAAGTACGGGGGAATACTGCTCAACAACTGCCTCAGGCTCATAAACGACGGAATCAATTCGGAAGGAAACAGGGTTTCGGAAAAAGACGCTGTCGAAGAGCTTACGTCGTACAGAAAGAGGCTTCAGCGTATGATCGAAGACTTCCGTCTCAACGACATCCGCGGCTACTGAGGCATGAACAAGAGCGCAAAGAAATAGTTGCACATCACGAAAAAAATTATTATGTTCTTCTACGTCTGTTTCTCAAGCGGCCGTCGTAAAGTGGTATTACCTCAGCCTTCCAAGCTGAAGTCGTGGGTTCGATTCCCATCGGCCGCTCATTTTTTTCCCGTCTAATGCTCAACTGTCTCGAGGCTTGAACGCTCGTGCCGAAGCATGTCTTCTGCGATCGCAAGAAGCGTATCATGTTCGTTTTTGGAGGGGTCGTCGAGTATCTCTTCGAGAAGCGCGCCTAAGATCTTCCCGATGATGGGCCCGGGTTTCAGGTCAAACTCCGCCATCAGGTGGTTTCCGTTTATTGCGAGGTCTTTCACGGTGATGGCGTTTTCCTCCTCGATCACTTTCCCGATGCGTTGCCTGAGCCTCCGCACCGCGGCGGAATCGCCCCGCTTCATCCCGTTTCCAATCCGGTCGGCCTTTCTGAGCTCGAACAGCGGCTCGAGGTTTTCGAGCCCGACTTTTCGGATGAACCGACGCACCGCGCCGTCCGTCCATTCGCTGGTGTAGTGAAACATGTGGTTTCTTATGAGGTGAGTCACGGTATTCACATCGCTGTTGCTGAACTTCAACCGGCGCATGATTTTCCGGGTGACCGCGGCACCGATGACCTCGTGGTTGTAGAACACCGCCTTTTTCCCGTCGCTGTCCGAGACGATCTCCCGTTTTGCATAGTACTTTCCGATGTCGTGGAAAAGGGCCGCAAGCCGAATGTGGAGGTCTTTCACCGCAGCGTCGCACGTGTAGAGGTTGTGGTGGTAGATGTCGTAGCGGTGGTATATGTTCTGCTCGATGTTGTAGCCTTCGAGCAGCTCAGGCAATACGAGCTTGAGAAGCCCTGATTTTCGCAAGAGCTCCATTCCGACAGACGGCGCGTTCGCCATGATGATCTTTACAAACTCATCCCGTATACGTTCAACAGAGACCTGCTCCGCGGTCTCGAGGGACGCGCTTATCGCCTCGAATGTGCGTTTTTCGATGCTGAACCCGAGCTGCACGGCCAGCCTGCACGCCCGAAAGGGGCGAAGCCCGTCTTCCGAAAAACGCGCGGCCGGGTTGCCGATGGTGCGGATGATCTTCGAGACGATGTCCTTTTGCCCGCCAAAGGGGTCGACGAGCTCACCGGTTATGGGGTTGTAGGCGATCCCGTTCATGGTGAAGTCTCTTCTGGAGAGGTCGTCAAAGATGGTTTTCGCGTAGCGCACACTGTCGGGCCTTCGCCCGTCCGTGTACTTTCCGTCGCTCCGGAAGGTCGTTACCTCGACGGCGTCTTTCTCGGTGAGCACTGTCACTGTGCCGTGTTTGAGCCCGGTGGGGACGGTCCTGCGCATGATCGCCATCACCTGCTCGGGCCGGGCATCTGTTGCGATGTCGTGATCGTAGGCCGGCCTGCCGATCAGGATGTCGCGGACCGAACCGCCCACCACCCAGGCCTGAAAGCCGTGCGTGTGGAGCGTTCGCGCAATGTTCATTACATGTGAGGGAACATTCATGGTCTAAAGGTACGCGTTTGGGTTTTTACAGTCAATCATTTATACCGATAAAAAAAGGCAGCGCTCACGCTGCCTTTTTCGGGGGTAGATCATGTAACTCGGGGTATTACCGTAGTAACTGGAGAACAGATTGCGGTGTCGTGTTTGCCTGTGCAAGCATTGCTGTACCGGACTGAATGAGAATCTGATTCTTCACGAAGTCCACCATCTGCTCCGCCATGTCGGTGTCACGGATTCGTGACTCCGAAGCCTGCATGTTCTCGAAACCGGTGAGCAGGCCTTTTGCCGCATGTTCGAGCCTGTTCTGGTAGGCGCCGAGATCGGCACGCTGCTTTGTCACCTTGAGAAGCGCCTGATCGACTGCGCCGATGGCACGGTTGGCCTTTGCAGGCGAGCTGATACTGATGAATGTTGCGCCGTGTGCGGGCCCGATTGGGTTCTTGAGCCCGAGCCCCTGGGACGTCATCGTTCCGATGAACACACGTTCTCTCTGGTCCATATTCGCGCCGATATGGAACCACATGCTGGCCGTAATGGTGTTTTCTCCGGTCTCACGCGCAAACCGTCCTGTGAGGATGTTCATGCTGTTGAACTGCGCATGGGACGCGATCCTGTCGATCTCGTCAACCAGCTGAGAGATCTCGACCTGGATCAGTACCCTGTCCTCTGCCGAATACACACCATTCGAAGCCTGAACAGCGAGCTCCCGAAGACGCTGTAAAATCGCGTGGGTCTCTTCCAGGTATCCTTCAGTAGTCTGGATGAAGGAGATCCCGTCTTCAGCGTTTCGTTCAGCCCTTCTGAGCCCCCGAATCTGCGAGCGCATCTTCTCTGAAACAGCGAGGCCGGACGCATCATCACCAGCTCTGTTGATCTTCATACCGGAAGAAAGCTTCTCGATATCTTTGTTTACGTCCCAGCCTGTAAATTTGAGCTGCCTGTTTGCAAAGATGGCACTCAGGTTATGGTTGATAACCATCCCTATCCTCCTTGAATCGTAAATTTTAGACTTCCCTGTCCTATTGACTGTTTCGGATGATTAGATTTTTCCTTTAGGTGTTTTTTTCCATACCCGGAGGCGTGTTTATCCGGGCGAGCATCCTGTATACGGGCGCTCTCGATCAAGCAGCGAGAGAGCGCGTGAAAGAGCTAATCTGATGGACATTGAGCGGGCCTCGTGGTATGCTGAGCTGAGACACCTCATCGAAGAGAGGGCGGGGAAAAGATGCGCGTCTTTCTTTTTCTTCGGGGCGGGTATTCGAATAAACGGTTCTATCTCCGGCACTTTTCCAAAACGAAAAGTGAAGGTGACGTGGTGGTGTGCGCGAACGGAGGGTATGCGCTTGCCAAATCCCTCGGTATCAGGCCGGACTACGTGATCGGTGACCTGGATTCCCTCTCCCGCGAAGATCTTGAAGATACCGGCACGTCCGGGGGAGGGGGCGCAAAACAAAAAAGCGGCCTCGGCTCAGAGCATGGAGGAGACGCTACTTCAGAAAACAGGCCCGGCCTTTCTGCTTTTCAGACGCCGACGGTCATTCGCTTCCCGAGAGACAAGGATTTCTCCGATTTCGAGCTTTCATTGAAAAAGGCGCTCGAGCTCAGGCCTGAGCAGGTTTTCGTATACGGCGCGCTCGGTGGGAGAAAGGACCACGAGCTGATAAACGTGCTCGTACTCGCACATGCCCCAGCGCCTCTGGTGTTCTGCGAACAGGACGTTGAGATCTACAATGTGACAGGCGCTCTTCGCCTCCGGGGGAGGGCAGGGGAAGTCTGCTCGCTTCTCACCTTTTCCGACTCCTGTGAGATAGATGAGATGCGAGGGTTTCAGTACCTGTTGTCACACGAGGTGCTTCTGCCCTCGAGCAGAGGGCTTTCAAACAGGATCGTCGATGAGGATGCACACATAAAGAAAGGCAGTGGAACCCTCGTTGTGGTTGTGAATCTCTCCGCAGAAAGGCGCTGAAGCGCTGAGGCCTAGCGGTCTGTGTTGTAGCCGCGCTCCTTGAACGACTTTTTCAGTGCCTGCATCGATTTCACCGGGTCCTCTATGATGATCTTCGCCCCGCCGATGATGTCGATACACCCCAGCTCGTTTTGGAACCTGGGCACCACATGTATGTGGAGGTGTGAGATACTCGCGCCCGCGAACCGGCCGATGTTGTATCCGATGTTGTATCCGGAAGGAGAGTAGAGGGCGTCGAGAATATTCAAGCTCTCCTTGAGCATCCGGCTTAATTCGTCCTCCTCGCTCTTTTCAAGCTCCCTGTAGTCGGTAATGTGCCGTTTGGGGAACAGAAGAATGTGCCCGGAGTTGTAGGGGTATTTGTTCACGCACACTGCGGTGAGTGTTCCCTGCGCCACGAAGAGTGTGCCGATGTTCTCGTCGCCGCATGCGATGGAGCAGAGAACACAGCGGTTTTTCGGTTTCCTCGCTTTGATGTATTTCAGCTTGTTTATGGAAAAGAGGTTGCGGTATTCAAGGGGCATGTTCTACCTTTCGTCTCCTCTGAAGATGAATGAAGCCTTTTCAGGCGGACAAAGCGCGTTCGGTTATTCTTCTTTTTTTTGTTGATTATCGTCGCCCTGTTTTTCTTCTTTTAAGTATTTCCAGAACATGAGGGATTCGTACCACTTTATGGGCTCCACGGGTTGTGGCTCTTTTTGTTCAACCGCTCTTTCCGCTCCTTCAGGTTCCTGCTCCGGAGCGGTTTCGGGCTTCCGGGTGTCTTCAGGCTGCGGCTTTTTTTCTTCGGGCGCGGGCTTTTTAGGAGGCGCTTTTTCAGTCTCGAGCATCTTCGGGAACCCGGTTGCCTCGTCCTGGGGCAGTACTATGACCTCCGCTTTTTCCCCGAACTTCTGTATGTAGAAGTATTTCAGCAGGTCCGGGTACTCTTCGATGAGCTCTCCGTACTTTTTCAGGCGGTAGAACTCGATGTCCTCTTCACGCTGCTTTTCCTTGTACGCTGATTCATCCTTGAGCTCTTCTTCTTTGAGCGCGTAGAGGCTTTCGAGAAATTGGTAATATTTTTTCAGCGCCTCGGCGTACACGTCGAGCTGTGGGATTTCGGTGAAGATGATCGAAACGGATACGTCCGCCAGTTTGTATTTCCCGGAGTGCCTGAGGATGGAGTGCTCGAGTTCCGTTTTCAGAGAGTCAAGCACCGTGTAATCGAATGTTCTCACGTTGTAGGTGTACCGCGTCATGCCTTCCACAACAAAGGTAGACGCCGTCTCATTCACGAGGGTAGAGACCTCGTCCTTGTAGGGGGCGTGGAAGTTCTCGATGCTTCCTTCATTGAGGATCGTCAGCGCTGAATCGAAGTCGATACGGTACTGAAGCTTTACATTCATCGTAAGATGAAATGTTCCGAAGTCGGTGAGGTTTTCGCTTCTGGGGAGCGCTGTTGAGGATTCGATCTCCGCGGTGAAGGGCTCTTTTTGTATTTCGTAGAGGTAAAACGTTTTGGGGATGAGCTTCTGCCAGATCCAGTGGAGCCTTCCCGTTTCGAGGGGATAGTCGAGCGTCCCGGTAATCGTTGAATGCGCAACCGCGAAGGTCCCGGGCTCAACCCTCACCCACCCGAAATAAAAGGCCACTCCCGCGGCAATGATGAGAAGTATGAATATAGTAATGAGCTTTTTCATCGCATCTTTCCTTTAAGGTTACCTTAATTCTAATATAGATGATGATAAATACAATAAAATTCTTCCGCCCCATGGAAAAAGGTTTTACTTTCACCTGCTGAGTATGTTATTTAGAGTACAGAACAGTGAAAGTGTCCGGCCGGACTGCCGGCAAGGAGGAAGGGTGAACGAACTGTACAGACTCGTTGACGTGATGAAGCGGCTGCGGAGCCCGGGCGGATGCCCGTGGGACAGGGAGCAGACACATGAATCTCTGAAACCCTATCTTCTGGAGGAGGCCTACGAGGTCCTCAGCGCGATCGACATGCAGGATGACGAGGAGATCAAGGAAGAGCTGGGCGATTTGCTGCTGCAGATCGTGTTTCATGCGCAGCTCGCGGACGAAGAGAACAGGTTTTCTATCGACGACGTTGCGGAAAGCATCGTGAAAAAGCTCATCAGGCGGCACCCGCATGTGTTCAGTGAGGTCAAAGTAAACGGCTCTGAAGAGGTGCTTCGGAACTGGGAAAAGATCAAGAAAGATGAAGGGAAGAAATCGGCGCTCGACGGGGTTCCTCCGACGCTGCCCGCGCTTCTCAAGGCACGGCGCGTGCAGGAAAAGGCGAAGCGGGTCGGGTTCGACTGGGACAACGCGCAGGGCGCGTTTGAAAAAGTCGCCGAGGAGGTAAACGAGCTGAGAAAAGCGATCGCAGAGGGGAAAAAAGGCACAGTGGCGGAAGAACTGGGCGACCTGCTTTTTTCCATAGTCAACGTATCGCGATTTCTCGATGTTGACGCTGAAGACGCCCTACGAAAGACGATCAACAAGTTCATGGCGCGTTTTCGGTTCATCGAAGAGAAAATCGAAAAAAACGGAAAAAAGTCCATCGAGAACCACACCCTGGGCGAGCTCGATCTTCTCTGGGAAAAGGCCAAACATGAGCAGGAGTAACGCGGACAGACCCCGAGTAAACAAGAAGATGAAGCAGAAGGACACCTTCGAGTACTACCTTCTGAAAAAAGTGGGAAAGACGATAAAAAAATACGGCATGATCGAGGACGGCGATAGAATCCTCGTGGGCGTGTCAGGAGGCAAGGACAGCCTCACTCTGCTCAAGGTCCTCCACGACAGAAAGGGCTTTTATCCAAACCGCTACGAGTACTGCGCGCTCCATGTCGCAGCAAACCTTCCCTGCGAGGGCGTGATCGACCCCGGAGTCCTCGAACAGCATTTCATTGCAAACGGCTACCCCTACAGAATTGTTAAGACGAACATTCAGCCGGGCGAAAAGGGATTAAGCGCGTACTGGTGCTCGCGAAACAGGAGACGGGTGCTTTTTGACACCGCGAACAGGCTCGGGTACAACAAGATTGCGCTCGGGCACCACAGAAACGACGTGATCGAAACCTTTTTCCTCAATGTGTTCTACCACGCAGAGCTCTCGACCATGCTTCCGGTGCAGGAACTCTTCGAAGGGAAGCTTACGATCATCAGGCCGCTGTACAACATTCCCGAGTCGGACACCCGGAAGTTTTCGAGACTGTATGCGCTTCCCGCGGTCACCTGCAAATGCCCCTATGAGAAGGAGACGAAGAGGGAGATGTTCAAGAGGATGGTCAATGAAATCGAGCGGCACAACAGACGCGCAGGGGTAAATGCGCTTCGCGCCCTGGAAAACGTCGCCGAACGCTACCTCCCCGGGAGCGTCATAAAGGAAAAAATCGATATTTGAACCCTTCCGGTCTTTTCATCGAAATCTTTTCATCAAAAGGTGAAAAAGGTTTTGTTACGCTCCGCCTCCCAGCTGTTTGAGCGCGCGCGCATAGGAATTCTCGGTTGAGGAGTCAAACCCGCAGAAGGTGATCTCATCCAGCGAATCAGGGTTTTCCTTCACGAACTCCAGTACCGCAGATACCGCCTCATTTGAAGCGAGGTCCACGGGATATCCGTACACTCCGGTGCTGATCGACGGAAACGCAACGGTTTTCACCCCGTTTTCCTTTGCAACCCTGAGGCTGTTTGCGTAGGCATTCCTCAGCAGCTGCTCCTCATCCCGCCGCCCTCCATGCCACACCGGGCCGACTGTGTGAATCACGTATCGTGCGGGCATATTCCCGGCAGTGGTGATGACCGCTTCACCCGTGGGGAGCCTTCCGATTTTTGCCACGATTCTCCTGCACTCCTCGAGGATCTGAGGACCGCCCGCCCTGTGGATCGCACCGTCCACACCGCCTCCTCCCATGAGGCTTGAGTTTGCGGCATTGACGATCGCGTCCTTCGAAAGAGTGGTAATGTCCGCTGTGATGGTGTTCAGCACTGTGTTTCCGATTTTCAGTTCCATAACGCCTCCTCCTCATGAACAAAGAAGATGCGTATTCAGCAGAGCACTCAATGAGTCTGGATCGCCTCCACGACCCGGACATTATAGTTGAGGAATTCGAGCCAGCCGTACTTGTCGGCCTTCTCTTTTGTGATGATGAGGTAGGGCATGTACTTCGGCTCGCTCGGTTTTCGAATGAGGGTGAGACTGCTCTCTTCGATCAGTTTATTGCCTTTCAGGGTATTGCACCGTTTACACGCGCACACTTGGTTTTCCCACGAGTTCGATGCCAGCGGTTTTTTTTCTGGAGGGATTTCATCCCATCTGCTGATCGGGATGACGTGGTCAACCGTGAGCTCGTACATCGGGTACTGTCTGCCGCAGTACTGGCAGTGCATGTCATCCCTGTAGATGACGTTGAGGCGGGTGTGAACGACCTGTTTTTTCGGGATTTTGTGGAAGTTGAAGAGCATGATGACTCTCGGGATCGGAATCGTGAGGTACTGTGAGTGGATTGTGGAGCTTTCGTCGACCTTTATTGCTGTGGCTTTGTTCAGTACCTGAAGGGTGACCGCCTGCTTCACGTTGCAGATGTGAATCGGAATCATCCCCGAGTTGAGAGTAAGAACAGGTGTATTCAACATGCCTACATAATAGCACAAAGGGTTCAATTGGAAAAGAAATTTTGCACGCTTCAATAGGGAAGGGCGCCTCCGTTCACTCCGATGCTCTGTCCGTTGATGAATCCGGCTTTCTCGCTTGCCAGAAAGAGCGCGAGGTTCGCTATATCTCCTGTCGTGCACGACCTCTTCATCGGGTTTTTTTCGATTCGTTTTTTCATCAGCGCCTCAAGATTGTCCACTGCTTCCTTTTCGAGGGATATTCGAACAAGCTGTTCATTTTTCCAGCTCTTCGCGTCGATACCGTATTCGCCCCCGGTGCTCCCCGGGTAGACGTCGGAAGGGCAGATCGAGTTCGAGGTGATGTGGTATTTTCCCGCTTCGAGAGCTGCGGAGATCGCAAACCCCCGGTTGAAATACTTCGAGGCTGAGTACAGCGAGAGGCCGGCCGATGCTTTCAGCCCGGAGCCGGAGTTGATATAGATCAGCCTTCCGTAGCCCGCATCCTTCATGAGTGGAATCGCCTCTCTCGTTGTGTACACATATCCCCTCACATTGATGTCCAACACTTTTCTCAGATCTTTTTCTGAAATGTTTTCTATATAATCTGCGGTATTCACCGCGGCCGCGTTCACAAGCACGTGCAGGGTGCCGAAAAGACGTCTGATCTCGTGAAACAGCGCGCTCACGTCTTGCGTGTTTGATACGTCACAAACCATGCGTGCCACGTTTTTTTCGTGCCCCCGTACTGCATCCGAAAGCCCCTTTTCGTCGATATCCGCAAATATCGTGTGCGTTCCTTCTTCGCAGAAAGCACGGGCCACGGCCGCACCGATTCCGCTTGCAGCACCGGTCACGAGAACAATTTTTCCTTTCAAACCAAGGTCCATTTTTCCCCCATCCGATAGTATAGCCTGATGCGTGAAAAAATTGAATATCCTTTTTTTTTCTCTTACACTTTGAAAGAGAGTACACCGTAAAAAAAGTGCCGAATGAAAAATACGGGAAGGTTTTTACCTCCCGGACGGCACCCTATCTCGATGCGAGGGGGAGAATCGAGGAGACAAAAAAGAAAACATACAGCGTATGCACCATAACCCCGGAACCGAAAGGGTAGAAAGCGAAACAGGCATCCGTCATACCTCAGCGCACAATTTGGCTGCGGGAAATGGAATTTTTATCGCAACGTGCTATGCTCAGTATATAAGTCGAGGGGAGCGTTTTCCTCTCTCTGGTTTTGCACGATTTTATCGATTTTTCGGAGTCAAACCATGAAACAGTATAAATTATTCGTCGTTTTTCTCGTGTGTGCCCTGATTTACTGCGTTCTTCCGGCACTCGCTCCCTCAGATGAAGTAACAGAAATGTGGGCGCGGCTCTACAAGCAGGCCGACACGCTGAAGCAGAAGTATGAGATCATGCAGAACATTGTCGAAATGCACGACAGGGACATCAGTCCCCTGCTGATCGATGCGCTCGATGAGCTTATCCAGCAGAGCCTCTATCTCGACAGAAAGGAAAAGGCCATTCTCAATGATCTCAAGATTATGGTCGTGAAGAAGCTCGGCGACCTCAGGGCGGCGAATGCCGCGGAATACATATTTACCGTGGTGATCGAAGCGGACGACCCGCAGCTCAAGAGCGAGGCGCTCATCGCACTTGGAGAAATCGGGGCTGCAGAGTATGCGCGAGACATATCACTGATCTTGAGAAACCTCACCCTCTGCCGCGGGGAGGACGTGCGTGCGGATGAGGCGGTGGCATACGGATGTGTTCTGGCCCTGGCAAAACTGAAGGACCCGATCGGATATCTGCCCGCGTTCTTTACCACCACTGCAGGATTTTCTCGAAAGATCAAGGACGAGGCGGAGAGGGCGCTCGTCACCATGACGGACGATCCTTCCGAAATTCTCGCCGGGCTCGTGAAAAACGAGTCGTCATTCGACATGAAGCTCGAGGGATTGAAGGCTGAAAACCGTTCCAATGCACCGTCGGAAAAAAAGACTGCGGTCGCCACCATTGCGCTGAACGAGGGTCTGATCAACAAATCCGCCGATAAGGATGAGGAAACGGTTCTCAGAGAGCTCAGGCGTCTGGCTATGCAGATGATAATCGACCTCGGAAATGCAGAAAACCGGACCATACCACTGCTTGAAGATGTTCTCTATCTCAACAACGACGAGAGTGAGAAGGTTTTTGCCATCGAGGCTCTGCGTTCCATATCGGGAGAAGAGGCGGCCGGAGCGCTCGCGAGGTTCCTCGGGTATCAGAACGACAGGCAGCAGTCTGGGGTGAGCATCGGAGACAACAGGGTGGTGCTCGCAACCATCAAGGCACTGGGCAGCGTGCAGAGCAGGGTGGGGTACGAAGAGCTTCTGCGGTCGAAATATGCGGGCTATCCCGCCATTGTGGCTCGTGAGGCGGACAAAGCCCTGAAATCTCTCAGTGAATAAAAGTGTTCGCTTTCGCAGTTCTTTTTCTTGAAAAACCTCTTATGAATCTTCCGCGCACGGCAAGGGCATCGGGAGTCCTTTTTCCTCCTTCATGCTAACACCCACGCCACGGTTGCCGTGCGCCATTTTCGTTAAATTTATCGAGATAAGTGTCGAATAATAAATAAATAGAATCTTATCTCTGAGGAAACAGTGCGAGTAGTATTAATTTTCTCCATCATTTTTGTTATTATTGTCTTCGTTGTTATCCGTTTTCGGGGAGGAAAAAAGCGGTTTCCATGGTACGAGTTTTACAGCAGGGGGCGTAAAGAGGGTTTCTCTTTCAAAGAGATCAAGTTCTTAAAGGAGATTGCAGTTCAGAACAGGCTCGAAAAACCGCAGTCAATCTTCTGGTCGACGCGGCAGCTCGACCGGTGCCTGAAGCCCGCAATACAGAAAATCAATGCCGATGATGGAATGGAACCTGTGGAAAAAGCCGCAATCATTCACAAGCTCCTGCAGCTGAGGAAAAAGGCCGAGTTAAATCTTCCCAAGTACAAGAAACGAATCAGAGATACAACCGCGCTTCTTCCGCGGCAGCGGCTCGCGGTCCGGGAACAGACATACGGGTCATTCGTGAGCTGGATCGTGGAAATAAACAGGAAATATCTCGTCGTTACTATGCCTTCGGGGCAGAAAGGGTGGCAGTCTCTCAATTGGAGCGGAAAAAAGCTGGAGATATACTTCTGGCGGCAGGATGACGCAGGCTATACGTTCGAGACGAAAGTCGTTGAACAAATCACCCATGACGAATACCCCCTGCTCTATCTCACCCACTCCAATAATCTGAGAAGAATGCAAAAAAGAAAAAGCGTCAGAGTGGAGACAAATTTTCCCGCCCGATTCAACCCCGTCTCATACTCCAAGGTGGGAGGGGTGAACAAGGCGTTCGTGTCGAAAAGGGTCTACGCGGCGAAAATCATCGACCTGTCCGAAACCGGCTGCTGCATGCTCGCGGGAACTACGCTGAAGAAAAACGACAGGCTGAAGATTGATTTTCACATCACAAAGGAAAAAAGAATAATCGCCCTTGGACTGATCGTTAGCGCGTCGAAAACGGGCGATGAGAGGGTGAGACAGTATCACATCATGTTTTTAAAGATCAGCCCTGTATCGACGAACAATATTCTCCTCTATGTCTACAACATATTCGGTGAACGGGCAGACCAGACACAACAGAGAAAGAGAACCACCTCAATTCCTCCCCGGAACAAAGAAAAAGTAACCTAGAAAAACCAATAGCAGCGACCCGCGGCGTGCCGGCCGCGCTTTTTTTCGATAACACATGATGCCCAATTAATTTCACTGTATATTCTATGTGAACAGACATTCGCTGACCGAAGGCAGTGCAGTTATGTTTTTTTTAAAGGTTTTATTTCTCTCATGTGCTCTTGTTCCCGATCGGGCGGCAATGATTCTTGCGCGTATGCTCAAGTGTGTGTTTTATAGAAAGCTCACCAGGGGAAAATTGAAATTCGTAAAAACAACGCAGGTGATTCCAAAACTCTTTCCTGACCGCGGGCGCGAGTGGCAGGAGCGGATCATCAAACAAAACTCCCTCCACTACATGAAACTTGCCCTTGAAATGCTGAAGGCGCGGACTTCAAAAACGAAGCGTGCGGTTATCAGAAAAATTTATATTGCGGAAGGAAGGCAGTACCTGGAGAGGCTGCTCGAATCAGGCGATGGATTTACCGTTCTCACACTGCACGAAGGGAACTTCGAATACGCAGCTGCCTATATCGGGATGATATACCGGCCCATTTACACACCCGTTTCCGTGAGCGACACGAAGGGGAGCAGGATCATGAACTGGGCACGTGAGGGCCACAACTGCAATCTCATCGAGGTACGGCCCGGTGCGAAAAACGCCGCCCGCGCACTTGCCGAGATGATCCGGCTTCTCAAACGGGGGGAGATCATCTTTCTCGTGGCAGACCAGAGAGGAACCGGAGGCGACTTCATGGGAGAGCTCTTTGGGAAGATGCTGCGGCAGTACGGCGGGCCGTATATTCTCGGACAGCGCGCGAAAAAGCTCTTTTTACCGATGTACAGTCTCAGAGACCGGCGCGACAAAATCGCTGTCCATTTCGAACAGCCGTTCTATTTGAACGGAGACGATCTCGAAACAGACATCAAAAAGGTAACGGGTTTTTTCGAAAAGGTCATGCGGGCGCATCCTGACCAGTATCTCTGGAGCAAGGACAGGTGGTGAAACTGCCTCTTCCGGCACGTGAAGACAGACCCTGCGCACTTTGTTCAGGGTATCGATGCTTCAATCACTGCCTATTGAGTCGATTGCTTTTTTACTTCATCGAATGCATTTCGTGTGCACTGAAACGCTTCGCAGTTGATAAAAATTATCTTCTCTTGTATACTGTCGAGTGAGTTTGCGCTCGCGACTTTAACGGCCACGAACGCGTTTTTTGCTGTATTTTCCGCGGTGCTGAACGTGATCTTCAGGAAATTGGAGAAGGTTCCGGGTTTCGATAAGATTCGTGTTGATGCTCATAAGATTCACCTCTGTATGTAATGCATGCATCATAACTGGAAAATATTTTTTTAATAATCTTAAGGAAGGAGAACATGCAAACGCTGAAATTTTGTCTCATTGGTGCGGGAAGGGCGGGTATGGTACATGCGAAAAATATTGCATTCAATCTGAAGAACGCAGAGCTCACTGCAATTGTCGACAAGGAACCCTCTGTCCTGGAGCAGAGAGGGCATGAGCTCGGCGTGAAGAATCTGTTCCGGGAGCTCGACGACGCGCTGGGCTCATCGCTTTTCGACGCGGTGGTCATTGTCACCCCCACATTCACACACAGAGACATTGCCGTAAAGGCTGCACAGGCAAACAAGCACGTGTTCTGTGAGAAGCCGATGTGTGTGCGTGTTGAAGAAGCGAGTGACATGATCGATGCGGCACAAAAAAACGGAGTGAAGCTGCAGATTGCGTTTATGCGGAGGTTCGATCCGCCCTTCGTTCACGCGCGGGAGGTTGTCGACTCCGGAGAGCTTGGCGAGGTAATGATCGTCAAGTCAATCGGAAGAGGCCCCGGGCTTCCGCCCCCGTGGTCGTACAACGTTTCTGAGAGTAACGGCCTGCTGGGTGAAGTGAATTCCCACGATTTCGACTCCACACGTTGGATTGCGGGGGGAGAGTACCGCAGAATATACGCGGAAGCGGTGAACAGAAAAGTGCCGAAACTCAGGGACGAGTATCCGGATTTTTATGACAATGTCGTGTGCACCGTGCGGTTCGACAACGAAGTGATCGGCACGATAGACGGAACATGCCCTGCGGATTACGGCTATGATGCGCGAACGGAGATCGTGCTGACAAAGGGTCTGATTTGCATCGGTGAGATCCGAGGGGAGGCGTACATGAGCTGCGGTGTCAGCGGCGTGATCAACCAAAATGCCTGGCGCAGCTGGCGCAACAGGTTTAAAGACGCGTATCTTGGTGAGATGAGGAGCTTTATCGATGCGGTACAAAACGACACGCAGACGAAGGTCACAGGGAATGACGGGCTTGCTGCGGTTGAGGCGGTTGTCGCGGCGAATGAATCGATAAGAAACGGGTTGCCGGTGGAGATCAAAAGATGAATATGTTTATCGGAGTGGATATCGGTACAACAGGTGTGCGTGCGGGAGTGTACGGAGAGGATTTTTCCCTGCTCGGCACCGGGGAGGGGAAGTCGATTATCAGAAGAGGGCCGAAGGGGGAAATATACCAGGACACGGACGAAATGTACGCGGAAACCGCAGCAGCGGTGAAAACTGCGCTCGAGAGCACGGGGGTTCGCGGGAGTGCGGTGTCAGCGCTGTCGTTCGCCGGCCAGATGGCGGGAATCATCGGGATCGACAACAACTGGAACGCGCTCACGCCCTATGACTCGTGGCTCGACACCCGCTGCTCGGGTCAGGTTTCGGAAATAAAAAAGAAAGCCTACGATCTGGTGATCGAACGCACGGGAAACATTCCGAGTTACAACCACGGCCCCAAAATACTCTGGTGGAAACAGATGGAGCCTGAGCTGTTTGAGCGCATCGCGCGCTTCATTCAGCCTGGTGCCTATGTCGCGGGGAGGCTCTGCGGTCTGAACGCGTCGGAGGCGTTCATCGACTGGACGTACCTTCACTTCTCCGGATTTGCGGGGAATCAGGGCCTGGGCTGGGACGAGGAGCTTCTCGGGATGTTCGATGTGGCTCCAGAAAAGCTCCCGCAGATCGTCTCACCGCTCCACGTAGTCGGAAAGGCGCAAAAAGATGAGGCAGCGCTTTTCGGTGTTTTGGAGGGGACCCCTGTGGCTGCGGGGTGCGGTGACACGGCCTCCTGTTTTCTCGGCACCGGGGCGGTAAAAAAGGGAATCGCAGTGGATGTTGCGGGAACCGCGTCCGTGTTCGCGCTCACCACGGACAGTTTCATCACCGACAGATCCGGGCTGGTGTACTGCTCCCGTTCGGTGATAAAGGACCTGTGGTACTCGATGTCCTACATCAACGGCGGGGGGCTCAACCTCGAGTGGTTCAAGGACACCTTCGCGCAGGATACCACCTTTGAGGAGATGAACAGCGCGATCGAAGACATTTCCCCGGGGTCCGACGGCCTGATTTTCATTCCCCATCTCGAGGGGCGCGGGTACCCCTACGAACCCGACATGAGGGGGCACTGGAAGGGGTTCACCAGAAACCACACACGCGCGCACTTTTACCGGTCGATCCTGGAAGGGATTGCGTATGAGTATTCTCTGTACAAAGAAAAGATACTCGGAATGCTGGGAGGCGAGCTCTCGTACAGCGTTCGCGGCGTGGGCGGAGGCGCAAAGAGCGGGATATGGAACAGGATCAAAGCCGATATTCTCGGCTGCAGCTACTGCACGATAAACAGGGAAGATATCGGAATACTCGGCCAGGCGATGATTGCAGCAGCCGCAGTGGGGCACGTGGATGATCTGAGCGCTGCGGCAGGAAAAATAATCAGGAAAGTGGATGAGATCAGGCCGAATGCAGACAATGTGAGAGACTATGCCGTATACATTGAAAAATATAAAAAACTCCTTGCAGAAGCAGGGTGACAAGCAGTTTTGTTTTCTCTGATAACCAAAACAATGAAAGGAAAGCCAAAATGAAAACGCTCAATGTCGGTATTATCGGTTACAAGTTCATGGGCAAGGCCCACAGCAATGCGTGGATAAAGGCGCCGCGTTTTTTCGACCTCGATATTCAGCCGGTAATGAAGGTTGCGTGCGGACGGCATGCGGAGCCTCTCGCTGAATTTGCCCGGCGGTGGGGATGGGAGCAGACATGCACGGACTGGAAGGAGCTGATCGCGCGGGACGACATCGACATCGTGGATGTTGCGGCGCCCCAGAATCTTCACCATGACATCGCCGTGGCAGCGGCAAAGGCGGGAAAGCACATCTTCTGTGAAAAACCTCAGGCAATGAGCTACGCCCAGGCAAAGGAGATGTACGAAGCAGCCGAAAAGGCGGGGGTGAAGCACTACCTCAATCACAACTACAGGCGGTGCCCTGCGGTCAGGCTCGCGAAAAAGCTCATCGACGAGGGAAGGATCGGGAGGATCTTTCACTGGCTCGGAGAGTACCTCCAGTCATGGATTGTGGACCCGAACTTCCCCCTCACCTGGCACCTGAGAAAGGAAACCGCCGGGTACGGACCCCACATAGACCTCAATTCCCACATGATCGATATGGCACGGTATCTCGTGGGTGAGGTAAGCAGCATCTCGTGTATGACGAAGCAGTTCATTTCAGAGCGGCCCTTGCCCGATGAGGTCGCAGCAGGCACATTCAAGGCTGCGGTGAAGAAAGGAGAGATGGGAAAGGTCGGGGTCGAGGACGCGGCATTCGTGATTGCCGAGTTTGCAAACGGCGCACTCGGCTGTTTCAATACCACACGGTTTGCCACGGGGAGGAAAAATTACAACCACTTTGAAATCTATGGAGACAGGGGAAGCCTGATTTTCAACTTTGAGCGCATGAATGAGCTCCAGTTTTACTCCGCAGAGGACCCGGAATACGCTCGGGGGTTCAGGACCATCATTGCCACTGACCCATCACACGAATACATCGCACACTGGTGGCCCGAGGGGCACATCATCGGATACGAGCATGAGTTCGTGCACGCGGTTGTGGATTTCCTCAATGCGATCGACAAAGATACCGCAATCGAGCCCAACTTTTACGACGGAATGAAGGGCATGCAGGTAATCGAAGCGGGGATCGAGTCTGCGAAATCCGGGAAAGTCGTGAAGATTGCGTAAACCAGGGATTACATTCTGTAAAAAGGAAAGCCTGCATGCACACAGAAAAACCGCTGCACCAATCATCACGCACACCGAGCTCTCCAGCTTCGGAAGACAGCAGGCTGAATACCTGATCGAGAGGGGAGTGGACCCTGTGCGCATCATCATAAGCCACATGGACAGAAGGATAGATATAGAAAAAAACAGAGGGTGCGCAGATGACGGTGAAAAATCCTGCAAAAGCGCTTTGTTTCACAAAGCTTTGAGGAAAAAGAACAATGAATGAAAAAGAACGGGTGAAAAGGTTCATAAGGTTTGAGAAAACAGACTTCGTCCCCTGGCAGATCAACTGCACTTCCGAGCTCGCCGAGCGCTATATGCGCAGTCTGGGCCTTGAAGAGAGGTCGTGTACCGTTCGCGGGAAAAATGTGTACAGGTTCACCGCTCTCGACGATTACTTCGGAAACCATCTGGCATTCCTTAGAAACCGCGCCGTTGACAGCGTTCGGGAGATCAGGCCGGGTTTTTTCAAAGACGAATGGGGGGTGGTGTGGGACAGAAGAATCGACAAGGATATCGGAAATCCCATCTGCGGACTTCTCGACGGCATGAACCTCTCAGCCCTCGAGGTGCCGGACCCTCTCGACCCGCGCCGGTTCGAGCATTTCGACCCGCTGATCAGAGCACACGAGGGCAGGTATATCATCGCAAAGTTTTCCTACAGCCTTTTCGAACGGGCGTGGGCGATACGGGGGATGCAGAATCTGATGATCGATTTCATACAGAACCCGTCGTTTGTGCACGACCTCTTTTCCGTCATTACGGAGTTCAACCTGAAACTGTTGAGGCACTGTGAGCATTATCCTATCGACGCTGTGTATTTCGGTGATGATTGGGGAGGGCAGCGCGGTCTTCTGATAAGCCCCGATACCTGGCGCACATTCATAAAACCCTGTCTGAAACAGATGTACGCGCAGGCCCACAGCCAGGGGTATGATGTGTTTATTCACAGCTGCGGAAACATATCCGCGTTGCTGGATGACCTTATCGAGATCGGGCTCAACGTGTTCAACCCATTCCAGCCTGAGGTGATGGACATCGAAAAGCTGATGGAGAAGTACAGCGGCAGGCTCGCCTACTACGGGAGCATCAGCATACAGCGCACGCTTCCTTTCGGCACACGGAAAGATGTGAGAGAAGAAGTAAGTCACAGACTCATGCTCGCGCAGAAATACGGAGGGCTCATTCTTTCACCCTCACACGACATGCCGCACGACATACCGCTTGAAAATACAAAAGCGATGCTGGAAACACTCAGAGCGCAAGAGGCGGTTTTCCGCAGTGCATGAGGTTCTCATCAGGGTATTGTGCGCTGTATTTCCTCTTGACACGCGGCGGCCGCGTTGATACTTTATGTAATAATGTAATAACAACAATACAGAATTACATATCATGGACCTCAAAAGCTCCACGCTCAACAAGGAAATACCCGTACCCCTGTACTATCAGCTCAAGGAGATACTCATTGAGCACATCAGGCAGGCGCGACAGGGCGACCCCATACCAACGGAGATGGAGCTGTGCGAACAGTTCAACATCTCAAGGCCCACGGTACGGCAGGCGGTAAACGAGCTCGTCGTGGAAGGCTATCTTCAGCGGGTGAAGGGAAAGGGGACGTTTATTGCGCGGTCCAAGATCAAACAGGACTTTCTCGTCTATCTCGAATCGTTCAACAGCGAGATGATGCGAAAGGGTCTTGTGCCCTCAACGCAGGTTCTCGAGTTCAAACGGGAACGCTGCAACAGGCAGGTGAGCGAGGTGCTGGAAGTCAAAAAAGGAAGCGAGGTCATAAAGCTCAGCCGGCTGCGGTTTGCAAACGAGGAACCGATCGTGGTTGTTTTGACCTATCTGCCTTCTGAAGACCTTCCCGGTCTTCTTTCGGAGGACTTTGTGAACGGGTCACTCTACACGATCATCGAACGCGATTACCGCCTCACGGTCGAAAGAGCGGTGAGGACCCTTGAGTCCATCGGTGCCGGTGAATATGTGTCGGGGCTTCTCAAGATCAAAATGGGCGCGCCGGTTCAGTACATAGAAACCGTCACTTATCTCGCGGGGGGAAAACCGATTGAGTTCTCAAAAGCCTACTATCGAGGGGACAGGAACAGGTTTACCTTCGAACTTCTGAAAAAACGATAAGAAAGGAGCACTCATATGAGTAAGGTACTGATTTCACCCCGTTCATTGACGCGGGACGGGCACCCCTCGCTCGATCTTTTGAGAGAGGCGGGGTACGAGGTCGTGTTCTGCACTCCGGGAAAACAGCCGACTGAGGAAGAGCTTATACGGCTTCTTCCGGGCTGCGTCGGGTTTTTGGCCGGAGTGGAAAAGATCACGGCAAAGGCGCTCGATGCGGCAAAGGGCCTCAAGGTCATCTCGAGAAACGGCTCGGGCATTGACAACATCGATCTCGAAGCCGCGGAAAGGCTCGGCATCACGATCTGCAAGACAGAGGGTGCCAACGCAAAAGGAGTGGCGGAGCTTACGGTCGGCCTGATGTTTGCACTCGTACGGCTTATCCCGCTTCACGACAGGACGATGAAAAGCGAGAGGTGGGAGAGAAAAAAGGGTATAGAGCTCGAAGGCTGCACGCTCGGGCTCCTCGGGTGCGGGCAGATCGGAAAAGAAGTGGCCCTCCGGGCGCTGGGGGTCGGCATGAAGGTGGCTGCGTTCAGACGACACCCCGACCTGTCGTTCGCGCCGTCCGATTCGTTCAGCTGGGGGTCATTCGACGAGGTGATCGAAAAGTCCGACATGATCAGCCTGCACAGGCCTGCTTCTCCTTCAGGAAAGCCCGTGATCGATGAGGGAGCCATTTTAAAAATGAAAAAAGGCGTGTACCTCATCAATACCTCCAGGGCAAGCCTCCTCGAGGATGCCTCTGTGCTCAAGGCTCTTGACGACGGGCATATCGCTGGTTTTGCAACCGATGTATATGACAAAGAGCCTCCGGATGATTACAGTCTCGTGCATCACGAACGCGTGATCGCCACCCCTCATCTCGGCGGCTATACAGATGAGAGCGTTGACCGCGCGACAACGGCAGCGGTGGAAAACATCATCAACACGCTGAAAGCAAAATAAAAACGGCCCGGCTGGCAGCTTTACAGTCAGCGTGAAGGGTACCGTTTTCATTCAATAACACGAATCAAAGGAAAGGGCCATGGAAAAGACAGAACTGTATGAAAAAATGGAAGAATGCGGTGTGGTTCCAGTCATCGCCATAGAATCGCCGGATCTGGCGGTTCCCCTTGCGGATGCGCTCATCAAGGGAGGGCTCCCTGTTGCAGAAATTACTTTTCGGACAAAAGCGGCTGCAGAGGCGATCAGCATTCTGAAAAAGGAGCGGCCGGACATTTTCCTGGGAGCAGGAACGATCCTCACCGTGGACCAGCTGCTGAGCGCAAAGGAATGCGGCGCGGTGTTCGGAGTCACCCCGGGCCTGAACCCCGAGGTGGTAAAGAAAGCTGTGGATATCGGATTCCCTCTGTTTCCGGGGGTGATGACGCCTTCTGAAATAGAGCAAGGGCTGTCGTTCGGAATAAAGGTGCTCAAGTTTTTCCCTGCCGAAGCAAGCGGCGGCGTGTCAATGCTCAAGGCGGTGTCTGCCCCGTACAGCCACCTCGGGGTGCGGTTCATCCCCACAGGAGGGGTCAATCAAAACAACCTCACAGACTACCTGGCGCTTCCTCAGGTCATAACGGCAGGGGGGACGTGGATCGCGAAAAAGGACATGATCTCACAACATCAGTGGGATTTGATCGAAAAAAATGCCGCTGCAGTGGTTGAGACCGTTTCCAGGATTCGCGGGGAGCGCTTCTGAACGGTGCGGACTATTAATCACATGTGAAGGTTTTGGAGGATACAATGAAACCGGTTATCAAGGACAACATGGTGTTGAAGCCATTTACTGTGGGATGGGACCCGAATGACGGGATAATGGACGATCCGGACAATCATGTTGAGCGCTTTCTCAGCACGCTCACGAATATGTTTTACGATGCGGATGCGGCAGAGCGCTTTTTGAAAGAACACGGAGATGTACTGCTCTACGAAGTGTATGAGAAAACGATTCCCCAGAGAGACGGAGAGATTCAGTTTTGCTCGAGCATCACCCACCCGGGAAAAATCGGAGCAGAGTACTTTATGACAAAGGGGCATTTTCACGCCCGCCGCGACACCGCGGAGATTTACTACTGCCTGCGGGGAAAGGGGTATATGCTCATGGAGCTGGAAAACGGAGAATACGAAATCGGTGAGCTCCTGCCGGGAAAGACCGTGTACGTGCCCGGAAATTATGCACACCGCTCGATCAATGTGGGAGACGAGACACTCATTTCGCTCGCAGTGTATCCTGGAGATGCGGGGCACGATTACGGGTCGATAGAGACGAGCGGGTTCAAGCACGTGGTCGTTGAGAAAAACGGGAAACCGGAAGTGATCGAAAACCCGCGCTACGGGCGCATGAAGGCGTAAACACGAAAAGGTGCGAGGAGGGTAACTGTATGAAATATAAAGGTGCGTATCTTGGAAAGATGTTACGGGTGAATCTCAGCACGAAGCGGACGAGCATTCAGCAGCTCAAAGAGAACGAGGTCGCCAAGCTGCTTGGAGGGCGGGGCCTCGCAGCGAAGTTATACTACGACGAGATCGGGCCGGAGGTCAAACCCCTTGACCCGGAGAACAAGGTAATCTTCGTCACCGGTCCGCTTACAGGAGTACGGCTTCCTTCGACGACGAAATTTCAGCTCGCGACAAAAGGCGCGGAAACCAACATGTACCTGTGCTCCAACTGCGGCGGTGATTTCGGCCCCTATCTCAAGAAAAGCGGGCTGGACGGAATGATCATCGAAGGAAGGGCGGACGACTGGACCTATTTGATGCTTATTAACGGGGAGGTGACCTTCGGTGATGCGAGACCCATGGAGGGAATGACTACGGGCCAGACTCTCAAGGCCCTCAAAGAGGCAATCGGAGACTCACGTGCGGCTGCGCTCTCGATCGGCCCGGCAGCCGAAAAACTCGTGCGCATCTCCTGCATCTGCGTGGACACGCGGGCGTTCGGACGCGGCGGCGCAGGAGCGGTGCTGGGATCGAAAAAGCTGAAGGGCATTGTCGTGAAAGGTTCGGGCAAGATTCCTGTTGCAAATCAGTCAAAGATCGATGAATTCAGGAAGGCGGCGATACAAAATCTCAGGGAAACACGCGCCAATCACACAAAATACGGAACACCTCAGTACATCGAAGTGATAAATGAGCTCGGCTGCATGCCCACGAGAAACTTTCAGACCACCTATTTCGAAGGCGTAAGCAAAGTCGACGCGCACGTGATGTACGACCAGTATCTCGATAGGAACTACGCCTGCTACATGTGCCCTGTTGCGTGTGGAAAGGTGTGCATTGTGAAAGAGGGGCCGTACAAGGGGGCGCAGGCCCGCACTGAGTATGAAACGATTGCCCTTCTCGGCCCTGATTGCGGAGTAGACGACTTCGGCGCAATCGTGAAGGGAAACGAAGTGTGTGACGAACTCGGAATCGACACGATGTCAGGCGGTAATGCTGTTGCGCTTACCATGGAGCTCTATGAAAAAGGGCTTATTACAAAAGAGGACACAGACGGTATCGAAGCCCGCTTCGGTTCCGGGGACGCGCTGATCGGGATCCTCAGGCTGATCGCCGAGCGGAAGGGTATAGGTGATCTGCTTGCCGAAGGAATGTCAGGTGTGCTTGCGGCGCATCCCGAATGGAGCCCCTATATCATGCAGGTCAAGGGTCTGCCTTTTGCAGCATATGATCCGCGCGGGTTTTACGGAAACTCCCTCACCTACGGCACATCAAGCAGGGGTGCGTGCCACAACGTCGGCGGATGGACGATCCGTGCGGAGCTGACGAGTGGAAAATACGACAGGTACGCTCTCACGGGCAAGGGCCTCCTGGTAAAGACCATCCAGGACAACAGAGCCTATGTTGACAGTCTCGGGATCTGCACGGTGGTGAGAGGCTCCATGAATTTTTCGGACAGCCCGGAAGGCGGGGTCATGGAGGCGGTCACAGGGTACGATTTTACTCCTGAGCTTCTGGCTATCGGAGAGCGCATCTACACCCTCGAACGGCTGATCCTCAACAGGGAGGGCATCAGAAGAAAAGACGACATGATGCCTGAGAGAATCATGAAAGAGGCTGTCCCTTCCGGGCCGATTAAAGGGCAGCGCCTCACCCCTGAAATGTACAATGAGATGCTCGACGAGTATTATGAGGTCCGCGGGTGGGACAGTGAAGGGGTCCCCACAGAGGAAACGATTGAAAAACTGGGGCTCAAAGAGATTATTTCCTGAGCCGCACCGCTCGATTCGGGCAACCGGACCGAACTTCGAAGAGGATGAGATATTGTATGGGCACGATGCGTGTAGATGAAGCACGGTCTGAGGTTTGCGTCACACTGAAGTATCTTGCATCAATCAGAGACCGGACCGGGTGCAGGGAGGAGAGCGCATATTTTCCTCAGGGGAGTACCCTCATGGATGTCCTGGTCCTGCTCGGAGAAAAGTACGGGATTTCTCTGCCCGACCCTCAAATACTCCTCATTGTAGACGGGAGAGGATGGAAACAGCTCCCCATAAAGTTCTCCACGCCGTTGCAGTCCGGAAACACGATCTGCCTTCTTCCACCCATCGCAGGGGGGTGAAGCAGAAAGGACACATACGCCTGATAGAGTGCACCGTGACGCTTGTATGAGGGGGCCCATATGGAAGAAAAAATACCGTTTCTAACGCAGGCCGAGAAAGAACGTTACAACCGGCAGATGATCCTTCCGGGGTGGGGAGAAGAGGGACAGCGAAAGCTCAGAACAACAGAAGTCTTCATTGCGGGTGCCGGAGGGCTGGGCAGCGCTGCCGCTCTGTACCTTGCTGCTGCTGGTATCGGGAGCATCAGAATCTGCGATTCGGGAAAAGTCGAACATTCCAATCTGAACCGCCAAATTCTTTATACCGGCGATGCTGTGGGAGAAAAAAAGGCGGATTTCGCGGTTCGTGCGGTTTCGCAGCTGAATCCTCACGTGCAGATCGAGCCTCTTTTTGGAAGCATCGAACCGGGCACTATTTCGTCTCTTGTCGGTGAAGCGAAAATCATCATCGACTGCCTCGATAATTTTCCCGCCCGCTGTATTCTCAACGAATATGCGGTCGGTATGCGGCTCCCGTTGATTCACGCGGGAGTGTACGGTTTTTCCGGACAGGCTACCTTCATACACTCACCTGAAACCCCCTGCTTGAAATGCATATTCCCGGAGACACCGCAGCCTGCGGCCTTGCCCGTGGTTGGCACTGCCGCCGGAATACTCGGGTGTGTCGAGGCGCAGGAAGCGTTGAAGTACCTTATCGGCAAAGGAAGGCTTCTCAAGAACAGGCTCCTCATCTGGGATGGCGACGGGTCGAGCTTTGAGGAGATTCACGTGGAGAAAAACCCTGAATGTGAGGTGTGCGGCACACCGGAGGCAAAAGGCTCAGAGTGATAAATACCGGGCTGGTGCCGGCCGCGTTTTCACACTGCGCGGTTGCTTCTCATGCGCTCACTTCTCTTCCGGAGGAAGAATGTCGTCTACCGTGAAGGGTTTACCATCTTTTCCCGCAGAAAAAAGCACGTAGTGGCCGCTGAGTTTCTCGTAATAGTAGGGTCTTCCCCATGCATCTTTCAGGATGCCGGTGTCCTGTATGTTTTTATTTTTGAAAAGTTCTTCGAGGGTATCCGGGTATTCGCCGAACTCCCGTTTGTAGAGTTCGAGTGCAAGGGACATGGTTTTCAACCCGTCATGTGTGATGAGGGAATTGACGGAATCCGTCGGTGTTTTCCTTGATTCACAGCAAAGCGTACCGCAGCTGAGAATGAAACACAAAAATATGAGAGAGAATATATTCATAAAACCCTCTCCGCGATTCGTCGGGTATTTTGTTCCACGTAGCGCCTGATCTCTTCTGCCATGAGCTTTATGCTCCCCCTTCCCGCCATTCTTATTTTACCATTTTCCTCGATTTTTTTTAACAGGAAACCGTCTTTGAGAGTATCAAGTATGCTCCACGCGATACGCTCTGGGTCCGGCGGTCCGATCTGAAGCGAAAGGCCGAGAAGGCGTTTTTGCGCGACCAGGAATTTTTCCGTCATCTGGGGGCCTTTTCCCCAGAATGCGAAGACGGGCTTTCCCAGTCCGGCCGCCTGCTCGTTGCCTGTCCCGGACAGTCCGATAACGGCCCTCGATTCATTGATGATGTCCCCGAACGAGGTCTGGGAAATCACAATTTCCGCCGTGCTCCGGGGCAGCTCGTACTGAAGCGCGTCCCGGATGAGTATTTCTTCTGTTTTCGGGACCTGTCGAAGGTGGAAACCATGCACCACTTTTTCCCGGTCAAGATTTGGAGACAGCGCGACAGCGAACAGCAACAGCAGGTCTTTTTCAGCAAGTTTTCGCACAATATGGAACGCGACCTGAAGGTTGCCGTACGCTTCCTTTTTGCTTCCCGGAAGTATTCCCACTAGTGTCCTCTTAACTGGAAACCGCGGGCCCTCGGAAAGCGAGAAGCAGTCCATCATCGGGTTTCCCGTGCATTTCACGTTTTCGAGCCCTTTTGAGGCGAGGTAGCGTGCGGTTTTTTGGTCCCTCACAAAAACGAGCCCTGCAAATCTTTTCAGCCACTGCCTCTCAACCGTGCTGTAATGCTGTTTGAACGCCTTTTTGGATCCGTACCATTCTGATTGCTGAACACCGACAAAGATGCGGTTCGCTTTTGGCTTTTTTGTGTATATACCGTTGAGGAGGAGGAGGTAGGGATCTCCTGTAAGAACGAGGTAATCGGAGTGTGAGGAGGCCTTTCTCAAAGACATTCCGAGTTTGAGAGTTTTATGAAAAAACCCGTTCAGGATATCGTTGAACAGGTCCCTGAAGCTTCGGACAAACCCTTCGCTTGGAAAATTAGGCCCCCTGCCTGCGAGCTCAATTCCTGAATCTGTGTAGAATTTTCCTCCCCCAACTGTAGGAAACCCATTCACCGTGCAGCCGGGAAAGTATTGGGGGAATACACGCGCGATGTGCGCGGATACATTGTCTTCTCCGTACCCGTTCGAAATAAAGAGAAATTTCATTTTTTCAGCCGCTTTTTCTATTCGCCTGAACGAACGGGGTTTCTCAACACGCCGATTCCCTCAACCTCGATCTCGACGGTATCTCCATCCTTCATTGGACCGACTCCGGACGGTGTTCCGGTGGAGATGATGTCACCAGGATTGAGCTTCATGATGAAGGAGACAAAGGAAAACAGAAAAAACATGGGAAAAATGAAATTACATGTGTTGGAAAACTGTTTTTCACCCCCGTTCAGCCTCGATCGTACATTCACATTGTTGGGGTCGAGTTCTGTTTCTATGACGGGACCGATCGGACAGAACGTGTTGAATGACTTTGACCGCGTCCACTGACCGTCTGTTCGCTGCAGGTCGCGCGCCGTGACATCGTTCAGACAGGTATATCCGAGAATGTAGTCTTCTGCGTCATCCTGAGGTATTTTATACGCCTCTTTTTTCACCACTGCGGCCAGTTCAGCCTCATAGTCAACTCTTTTCGATGATGATGGCAGCACAATAGCGTCTCCGGGGCCGATCACCGCGGTGGCCGGCTTTATAAAGAGCACAGGCTCTTCGGGTATGTGATGGTCGAACTCCTGTGCGTGGTCACGATAGTTGATTCCGACGGCAATGATCTTTGTAGGTGTTACCGGTGCAAGGACCTTGAGCTTTTCAAGGCGGACCGATTCTTCTTCCTGCGTACGGAAAACTGAGAATATATCGCCTTTTATCATATGCACACGTCCGTTTTTCAAAACTCCATAGCGGTTATCATTTTCCTGTTCCTGTGAATACCGTATAATTTTCATCTGGCCGCTCCGAAAAGTGCGTAAAAACGATGTTTTTTCACCTGGTTGGTAATATATTATAGTGGTAAATTTTTGATATACAACATTATTTTATCTTTATGCGCAAGGGTTTTTCGATGAAAAAGGTCATACTTGTATTTTTATTTGTTCTTGCTGCGTCAAATATGTATGCGAAGAAGATAGAAATAAGTTTCTGGCACAGCCTCGGGTTTCACGTGAAGGAACTCATCGAACAAATGGCTGAAGAGTACAACACGGATCATCCGAAAGTCAAGGTCAACCCTGTATTCCAGGGACTCTACGAAGAAATGCAGGTAAAGATGCTCGCGGCAGCGGTCACCCGGCAGCTTCCTGATGTTGCGCAGGTCCAGATAGAGTACCTCGATCCATATGTGGAAAACGGAATACTTGACCCCATCGACGACGAAATCCCTTCTGACCTCCGTGAGGACATTCTCGACAAATTTTGGGGCGTCGTTTCCCGGGATGGGCATATTTACGCGGTTCCATTCTGTATAAGCACGACGGTGTTTTTTTACAATGCGGATATTTACAAGGAAGCGGGATTGGATCCTGAGAACCCCCCGCGTACGTGGGAAGAGATGATTCGGATGGGAAAAAAGCTTACACGAGATACGGACGGAGACGGGAAGTATGATAAATATGCGATGATGTTCTGGGCCGACGGGTTTTACGGCATCATGCCCATTTTCTGGGCAAACGGCGGTGAGTTCTTTTCACCGGACGGAAAGGTAGTTCTCACCTCAGATGAAATGGTTCGTACAATCAGAATGCTGATGGATTTGATCTTCAAGTACAGGATCATGCCGCGGAACTGGACTGACTGGGAGGGAGGACAGGCATTTCTCACCGGTGACCTCGCAATGGGTTCGTTCACGGGCGCGGCAATTAGCTATGGAGAGCAGAATCTTCCGTGGACATTGAAGATAGCTCCCCTGCCTGCAATAAACGGAAAACGCTACACAGTGCTCGGTGGATCGGCACTGACGAACTTTAGCTCGAACAAGAAGAAAAGCAGGGCAGTCAACGATTTCATCTTCTGGTGTGTGAGCAAGGAGAACACGATACGGCTGCACGAGAAGATAGGGTACATACCGGTTCGAAAATCCGCCCTCGACTCTCTCGAGCTGAAAGCCTTTCTCAGGGAGAATCCGAATTTCGCCGTTTCGATCGAGGGGGTCGAGTACGCACGGCCCCTTCCTGCGCACGTCGAATACTACAAGATGAACAAACTGATACGCGACATGCTGCAGCGGCTCATACTGAATGAAGCGGACATAGAAGAGGAGCTCGCAAAGACGGAAAGACAGATAAACGACCTCATCGAATAAATTGGAATGCATTTTTATTTTCGCTCAGGAGAGTATCACTTCACTCCGGAATTCCTGAAAACATCATACTTTCAACATACGAGGGTTTCTGAAATAATCCCCTATGCAGTGCTCTGCACCATAAAACGAAGCGGTTATCCACATCAACGTGTACAGGCGGCTGCTTTTTCAGCAGTTGAGTGGTGTAACCGATTCCACGAAGGATGTATTCAACGGGGGGCGAAACCTTTTATCCGAAAGAAATGCAGCACAGGATTATGTTGGAATTTGCGTGTCACTAGTATTAGGTTAGAAAAAACACACGGTGAAAAACCGGGACGCTGTGATCAGGGAAGGGTAACATGACACTGTTTGATACCAGGATGAAATATGTCCTTTCGTTCGTAAAAAAATTTATCTGGGCTATGGCCGGTGTCATTGTGCTTCAGTTCGTCCAAAACTACGCCTTTACCATGCTCCCAAGGGTGAGCACCAACTTCATTTTCGAGCTTTTCACACCGGAAAATTTTCACGAGATATACAAGTATTTTTTTGTCGCTTTGGGGATCATCATTGTCAGAGGGGTGCTCGGGTACATCACCACTTACTCTCTGGCTGTATACTCTGAAAATGCGGTCAACAAACTGAGGGTAAATTTTTTCACGCACCTCATCAATCTCCCTCTCCACTACTTCAAAAAGAACAAAACGGGGAATTTCATCACCATTATGATCGATGATATGAGCAAAATCCGAGCGGACCTGTATGAAGGCATTGTGAGGATCATATCCCAGTCCATATATGCGATTATTGTTTTAACGAAGCTCTTACTTTTGAATTACAAATTGACTTTCATCAGTTTTGTGGCATTTCCTGCAGTGTACGTTCTGATCAGGGTTCTCGGTAAGAAAATGCGCCGAACGAGTAAAAAACTTCAGCAGAACGTGTCGAATCTCTCCTCAAACCTTCACGAAACGATCACCGGCGTGGATGTGGTGAAGGCGTTTGCAAAGGAAGATTACGAAAAAGAGAAATTTTCCCGTACCTCGGAGGATTACAGAAAGACTTCTCTTAAACTCAAGGTGCTCAACAGCGCGTTCAAGCCGCTCAACCACTTCATCTTCTATTTTTTCGGTTTCATCCTGATCGGCATTGCGGGGCTTTTCATCGTACGGGGCGAGTGGACGGTCAAGGGTCTGAGCGAGTATCTCATGCTTCTCGCTATCCTTTTCACGCCACTGGACAACATCCCGAAGACAATCGCGAATTTCAAGATTGTGAGCGCATCGGTCGACAGGGTGTACAATGTCGTGAAAACCGTTAGCACGATTACCGACCCGCCACATCCGGTTGAAAAAGACATTGAAGGGAAAATACAGTTTCAAAACGTGTATTTTGCATACGACAGCGAGACGGTATTGAACGGCATCAACTTCACTGTAGAAAAGGGTGACATCCTCGCGCTTGTCGGTTCCTCGGGAGCGGGAAAAACTTCGATAGTGAATCTAATCCTGCGTTTTTACGATCCTGTCAGCGGTGCGGTTGCGGTCGATGATATAGACGTGAAAAAATACAGCATCAAGTCCCTCCGCTCACAGATCGGGATCGTCTCCCAGAACATCGTACTTTTCAATGACACTATATTCGAGAACATATGCTACTCGAATCAGGATGCATCAAAAGAAGAGGTTATCGAGGCGTCAAAAAAGGCCCATGCCTATGAGTTCATCTCCAGGCTCCCAGAGCAATTCGACACCATAGTCGGGGAGAGGGGAACTAGGCTTTCAGGCGGTGAGAAACAGAGGATCGCGATTGCGCGTGCCGTGCTGACAAACCCCCAGATATTGATACTCGATGAGGCGACATCCTCCCTTGACTCGGAGTCGGAGCACTACATTCAGATGGCGCTCAACGAGCTCATGGAAGGAAAAACTTCCGTGGTCATCGCCCACAGATTGTCAACGATCACCCACGCAAACCGCATTCTTGTCATCGAAGACGGGCAGATCAATGCCCAGGGCACGCACGAGCAGCTTCTCGAAAAAAATGCGATTTACAAGCGGCTGTATACGCTTCAGTATTTCAGATAAACAGCATACCGGACTCTCCCTTTCTGGGATGGTTTATTTGTGATTTTCCAACCAAAACGTTGAAAGTCCCCGAAGAGGCATGTGATTTTTTTCTCTTCCACAACTCACAGGCTGGGTTGAAGTGTGCCAAAATAGGCAGCAACGATCGCAATTCGTGACAAGTGAGTATATTTTTTTTTGTGGTGTGTTATTATACTTGTCAACTTCTTCAAGATAGAGTCAAGGTATTTAAAACAGATTTGATCACACAACTCGTATAAAAAACTGCCGATAATGTCTGATGAAGGGGTCTCATATACACAAGCAGGCAACGTTGATTTGGCAAGGAGTGGAGATGCCTGAAGTATTAAAACAATTTTTACTGAATGATATCATTGAGTTCGGCACATACGGTGTCAGTATTCTCGATATCTTGATCATCGTTCCCATTATTTTCGTTGATTTTACCATCTTCAGGGCAGTGAACAGACTGCTGAAGAAACGCAGGCTCCTCGAAAAACCGTTTGTGAAGGCGCTTGCAAAAGTATTCAGGTGGGTTCTTCACTTTCTCGCATTTATCGGTGTCATGAGCGTCATCGGTGTGAAGATCGAGAACATCTTCGACTTCATCTATGCAGTGCTGAACTTCAAGCTTTTTACCATCGCAAATACCCACATCAGCCTCCTGACGATCATCGTCATGGTCGTTGTCGTATATGTTTCTGCAAAACTCTCGAAGGTCGTCCGAAATTATTTCGACAAGTCCATTTTTCCACGTTTCAACATCGAGGAAGGGCTCCGTTTTTCTCTTTCGAAATTCGCAGGATACCTTGTCATTGCGATCGGAGTGATCATCGCGCTCCAGGGTCTCGGCGTCAAGCTCTCCGCGCTCGCAGTCTTTGCAGGAGTCCTCGGCGTTGGAATCGGGTTCGGCATGCAGAGCATCACCGCGAATATCGTCTCAGGGATCGTCATTCTTTTTGAGCGGCCCATTAAGGAGGGGGACATGATCAGGTTGAGCAATACCATCGGGGAGGTTCTCAAGATCAATCTGAGATCCTCGATCATCAGAACGATATACAACGAGCACCTGATTGTACCGAATTCAGATTTCATCAACGGTGTTGTGGAGAACATGTCCTGGGGTGACATCCGTCTCAGGCTCAGCGTGAAAGTCGGTGTTTCCTATGGGACCGATCCTTTTGTTGTGCAGAAAGCGCTCATCGAGGCTGCGGAAAAAACGGAGAACGTCATGAACAATCCGGAACCCACGGTACTGTTCAGAGATTTCGGGGACTCGTCGTTGAATTTCGAGCTTCTTGCGTGGATAGAAAATCCCGCACTCAGATTCATTACAGAGAGCAGCATCCGCTTTACCATCGTTGAAATTTTCAAAGAGTACGGCATTACCATTCCCTTTCCGCAGCAGGATGTGTATATCAAAACGATGCCGCGTGAACAATAAAAAGATGTTTATATATACATCATTTGTATAAGTACAATTTATCGAACTCCGCGCTGAAAATGTTGTCCTTTTCCCCTCCCCAGTCTTAGAATATTTCATCATAGATTTCGTTCTTCACAAGGAGGTAAAGATGGGGAAATATACGTTGAAATGCCTTGCGTGTGAAAAGGAATACGAAGACGACTTCTTCAGGCTCGAATGTGACAATCGGCATGTTCCCTCCCTTCTCAGAACGGAGTATGAAAAGGATAAAATCAATGTAAAGGAAGACAGGCCGGGTATGTTCAAATTCGAAGACTTTCTGCCTGTAAGCCGCACGCTCGACGTAAAAGGCGCTCCTGTGACGTACAGAAGCGAGCAGCTTGCGAAGTACCTCGGACTAGAGAATCTTTTCATTATTTTCAACGGCTACTGGCCGGAGAAGGGTGCGTATATGGAGACCGCTTCCTTCAAGGAGCTCGAGGCGCCCTCCGTGCTGGGCAGAATACCGGAAAACTGTACAGACACCATCGTGGTGGCATCTGCAGGAAATACCGGCCGGGCATTCGCATATGTCTGTTCCCGAAACCATATTCCTCTCGTGCTCGTCGTACCGGAGGAAAACAAAGATGAAATCTGGTCCACAGAGCCGTACAACTCGAACGTCAGGCTTGTGTGTGCGGGCGGCAACAGCGACTATACAGATGCAATCATGCTCGCAGGCAAGATGACCGGATTGAAGGGATTTTTCCCGGAAGGCGGGGCAAAAAACGTTGCGCGCAGAGATGGGATGGCAACCACTGTCCTCGATGCGGCCCACAGAATGAAAAAAATCCCGGACCATTACTTTCAGGCGGTTGGTTCAGGAACAGGGGGCATTGCTGCATGGGAGTCCTACGTGCGGCTCCGTGAAGACGGAAGCTACGGTGATGGAAAGATGACGCTTCACCTGTCTCAGAATGCTCCCTTTACACCGATCACGGATGCATGGAACGGAGGGCAGAGGTCATTTCCGGAGCTGGATGAAAAACGTGCCAAGGAAGATATACGGCGGATAAAGGCGCACGTTCTCAGCAACAGAAAACCACCATACTCGATTAAGGGCGGAGTGTTTGACGTAATGTCGGACTCTTCGGGGCGAATGTACTCCGTGACGAACGAAGAAGTGATCAAGGCGCAGGAGCTCTTCGCCCATTATGAGAAAATCGATATTCACCCTGCAGCCGGCGTTGCACTCGGTTCACTCATACAGGCGAAAGAACAAAAACTCATACGGAGCCACGATTACATTGCGCTGAACGTGACAGGCGGAGGAGAAGATCGGGTAAAAGATGAACTCCAGATTCACTTTCTCGAGCCTCTGGTTACATTTACCGATGAGGAGATACATTGTGACGGAATCGAAGAAATGCTTCAGGACATTCTTGTTACATACTGATGTGTGACCCGTTGAAGCCGGAAAGCACAGCTCGCCAACCCAGACACAAAAAAAGCGGGTAAATGAATTGACACCTTTTGTGGCGCTTCTCTCAGATAAAATTTCATTATGAATCATTAATAATAATAATTTTTATTTATTTGATTTATTTTATCACAAATATCATCATTGTGTGCATCTCAATGAAAAGGAGGTTTGTATGCCTGAACGTGTACACGAAAAAAGAAGAATAAAGAGGAAAAAGGTCGGAGTTGACTGGTGGGCGGTCATCTGTGCCATCGTTGCCCTTTTGGTGGTAAAACTGGGCATCGTGCAGAAAATTCCGTGGTAAAAAAGAGGGTTCATCCATGAGAGAACGTAACAAATTTGTACGAAATGCGCTGGAGTATGTTCCAGGTATTGCCATGCTCGCGGTCATCGGACTCTGCGGCAAGTACTTGGAACGTGTGGTTGCCTCAGTGCTCAGTGATTCTGCCCGTGTTGTTTCAAGTGACATGTATATTCTTTTTGCCATCATCATTGGAATCATCGTCGGAAACCTCGTAAAAATGCCTTCAATATTCAGGAAGGGAATTGCCACGTACGAGTTCTGGCTGAAATTCGGGGTTGTGCTCATCGGCGCGAAGCTGGCGATCCAGGAGCTCTTCCTTCTCGGAAGCCTCGGGATAGTGCTTGTTGTGCTCGAAATCATTGCCTCGATCCTCATCGTACGGCTGGTATCGAGAAGATTCCGGCTCTCTGAGAAGCTCTCCAGCCTCATTTCCATCGGCGTCGGGATCTGCGGCGTGTCGGCGATTGTGGGGTGCGCTCCCGCAATCGATGCGGAAGAAAAGGATTCCAGCTATGCGATTGCAATCATTCTTATATTCGGAGCGATGGCACTCGTGCTGTATCCTGCCATAGGTAAGCTCCTCGACATGACCGACAAGAGTTTCGGCATGTGGGCGGGGCTTGCGGTGGACAACACAGCAGAAGCCGTGGCAACAGGGCACATCTACTCCGAGACCGCAGGGAAGTACGCCACTATGACAAAGCTCATGAGGAATGCGCTCATGGGTATCACCATTCTCGGATTTGCTGTCTATTATGCCAGAAAAGGGCTCGCCAAGGACATTCAGCACAAGGGAAAGTTCCTCTGGGAGAAATTTCCCAAGTTCGTGATCGGATTCATCCTTTTCACGATACTGGCTTCCATCCGGTTCGAGAACGGGTACGTGCTCCTCACGAAGGAGCAGATCGGTGCGCTGAAGAACCTCTACAAGTGGGCGTTCATGCTCACCTTTGCAGGTGTCGGGCTTTCGACGAGCATCAGGGACATGAAAGGAACGGGATTCAAACCTTTCGCGGTAGGAATCACCACCGAACTGGGAGTGGGTCTCTTTACTCTCGTGCTGATATTTCTCCTGAACTTCTCCGGAATGCTGTAAGCTGTACTGCAGAAAAAAGGGGGTGCACACCCCGTGTGTGTGAAGGCGGCCGTGAAGGCCGCCTTTTCTTGATACCTACATACCGAACTTCCGCCTTCGCCACTGGTCAAAAATGACAACTGCAACGATGACGATCCCCATGACCACGCGCTGCCAGAAAGCAGAGACATTGAGCAGGTTCAGCCCGTTTCCCAGAACTCCCATGATAATTGCGCCGATCAGGCTTCCGATAATGCTCCCTTCACCGCCAAAGAGGTTTGTGCCGCCGATAACCACAGCTGCGATGCATTTTAGTTCCACACCGGTTGCCATAAGAGCGTTTGCGGAATTCATACGGCCTGTCAGCACGATGCCCGCAACAGCCCCCATCATCCCCATGATGGTATAGGTGGCGATTTTTATCCGGTCTACCTTGAGTCCGGAAACTCTCGACGCTTCCTTGTTGCCGCCGATGGCAAGTATCGATCTTCCCAGTACCGTCTGACTGAGGATAAGCCAACCGATGCCGACCATAATGAACGCGATCAGGGGGCCTGTGGGAATACCAGCAACCTCCTTTCCCCCCATCCAGATGATGGGTTCCGGAAGATACCCTTTCAGCTCGGTTGCGGTCAAGTGCGAGGGGATGGGGAGCCCTCCGGTTACCAGAAGAGCCACTCCCCGCGCAGCTTCCATCATTCCGAGTGTTGCAACGAAGTCGGGGATTCGTCCTTTTGCGATTACAAGGCCGTTGATGGTACCGGCGATTGTACCGACGAGAAAGCCGGCAAACACCGCAAGCCACACATTGATGGGACCGAAGGTTGTTCCAATGAACGTAATTTCCTGTGTGGCAAGAACTGCCATGATTGATGCAGACACTGCCATTATCGCGCCTACAGAGAGGTCGATTCCCGCGCCGATGATCACCATGGTCTGGCCTACTGCAAGTATGATGAGATAGGCGTTCTGCTGCCCAATGTTCTTCAGGTTGTCGATGGATGCAAAGTGCGGTGAAGCGATAGAGAAGTACACTACAAGCAGAAGGAGAGCGATTATCGGACCGCCCTGTAGAAGCGTTGCCCAGCTGAACTTACTCAGGCCCATACTTCGTATCATACGCGTCAAAACAGATACGCTTTCACCGGGGTTTCTTTCTTCCTTCGAAGATTGGCGCATTCTCATTCTCCTCCAATAACTGCGTATCTTAGAATATCCTCCTGAGTGGCTTCTCCTCTTTTAAGCTCCGCTGTTATGCTCCCGCGGCACATGACGAGAATTCGATCCGCGATCGCCATCACTTCGGGAAGTTCAGAGGAGATCATGATGATTCCGACTCCTTGTTTTACGAGCTGACTCATCAGCCTGAACACTTCCGTTTTTGAACCGACGTCTATCCCCCTCGTGGGTTCGTCGAAGATCATGATTCTGGAATTGCTGCAGATCCACTTCGCGAGCGCGACCTTCTGCTGGTTTCCGCCGCTGAGGAACTCGACTTTCTGATGCACCCCGGAAGTGTGGATATTGAGCTCTCTTATGAATCTTTCCGACAAGCTTCTTTCGTTTCGCCTTTGGAGAAATCCGAAGCGCCGAAGCCGGCCGAGGCTTGCGAGCGTGATGTTCGCCGATACATGGAGCCTGGGAACCAGGCCGTTTTTTCTATTCTCCGTGAGGTATCCGAGCCCGAGTTCGATCGCGTCCCAGGGGGATGAAATGCTTACCTCTCTCCCGTCGATGTAGATACTCCCGCTGTCGATTTTATCGATCCCGAAGAGAGCGCGTGCGAACTCCGTCCGGCCCGCCCCCATCAGGCCGGAGATGCCCAGTATCTCTCCCTCATGCAGGCTCAGATTTATATTATACAGCTTTCCTTCGGCGTTGAGGTTCTCTATCCTCAGGATTTCCTTCCCTATTTCTACTGTTTCCTTTGGGAACTGTTCTTTGAGCTCGCGGCCGACCATCATCTTTATCAGCGTGCCCTCATCCGATTCTTGAACGTTCAGGGTGCCCATTTTTTTTCCGTCCCTGAGTACTGTTACACGCTGACCGATATGCGGGACTTCATCGAGGCGGTGAGACACATACACGATTCCGACGCCTCTTTTCCGCAGACGTCTGATAATGTCGAACAGCCTCTCACGTTCCTCCGCGGAAAGGGCTGAGGTGGGTTCATCGAGGAGGAGTATGCGCACATTAATCGAAAGCGCCTTCGCAATCTCAACAAGCTGCCTCTCTGCCATTCCAAGAGTCCTGACTCTCTGTTTCGGATCCACGTGCACGTCGAAGTCTCTGAAAAGGCTTTGCGTTTCCTCATACAACCGTGTCCAGTGCACGGTACCTGTCGAATGCTTCGGGAGCCTTCCCAGATAGATATTTTCCGCAACGCTGATACTCGTCACCAGGCTCAGCTCCTGGTACACCATTCCGATTCCCAGCTCCCGCGCGTGGTGGGGATTTTCTATCTCAACTTCTTCTTCTTCCAGGAATATTTTTCCGCCGTCCTTGGGCAGGGTTCCACTGAATATTTTCATAAGGGTCGATTTCCCCGCTCCATTTTCACCGAGGAGCACATGCACTTCTCCTGCCTTGAGGTCGAAGTCAACATCTTCCAGCGCGTGAACCCCGGGGAACTTTTTGTCGATGGCTTCAGCTTTCAGGAGATAGTCCTCCACTTTCATACCCTTGCTCCTGTGATGGATGGTCACAACGCGGTGTAACCGCCGTCAATGCTCAGAGCCGTACCGATCGTGTACTTCGCTTCATCGGATGCGAGAAATAAAATACCCGCCGCGATCTCTTCAGGTTTTCCCATTCGCTTCAAAGGCCTGTCCTCGGAAAGCTCCCTCAGTGTGGTCTCGGGGTCTTCAGAGCTGTTGATGACCTTTTCCACGAGAGGAGTAAATACTCTTCCCGGACACACACAGTTGACCCTGATATTCTTATCGGCAAAATCCACAGCCGAGCTCTTTGTGAATGCAACGACTCCGCTTTTTGAAACATTGTACGCCACCTGATTACGTATTGCAACGAGCCCTGCTTCGGAAGCGATGTTCACGATACTCCCCCCTCCGGTTTTCACCATCTCCGGAATACAGTACTTCGTGCAGAGAAACACGCCAACGAGATTCACGCTCAGAATTCTGTCCCACTCCTGCTCGCTCGTGTCAACAGCGGTTCCGGTTGTAAAAATTCCCGCAACATTCACGAGAATGTCGATTCGAGAATACGCGGAAACCGCAAAACGCACCATGTTCTGTACATCCGCGGTCTTTGATACGTCGGTGCGGACAAAGGCTGCGTCCCCGCCTTTGCTCCGGATACGCTCCACGGTGTCATTTCCCGCTTTAGTATCGATATCGGCAGCCACCACATGCGCACCCTCGTCTGCAAAAAGCAGCGCTGTTGTTTTTCCAATTCCTGATCCCGATCCGGTGATAATAGCGCTCTTGTGCGCAAGTTTCATCTTTTCTCCCCGTTCGCACGGATGGGGATGGATGCTCGAAGCCGCCATCCACCCCCACCGTTTTTCACTACTTCCGCGGTGAACCGCCTTCCTTGATTATATCCCACTCTATGGGCTCCAAAGCGGGATTCGGATAGAAGAGCCGAGCGTTGTCCTTGTACATCGTTCTTGGCCGTATGTCGAATATATAGGGAACTTCACCGCCGAGCGCGAGTGTCACTGCAAACTCCGTTCCGTACCACCCCCATTCCGGAAAACCATGGTGAGTTTCGGCTATCATCTTTCCTTCAGCGACACGGTCAGCGGACTCAGGCGTTACATCATTGGTGAAAATCGCAACATACTTGTCACCGATATCGCCCATGCCCGCGATCTCGAGCCGGCCTTTCCCTTCGCATGCGAGCATCGCTCCAAGACCCATTTCATTGGAGGCAGCCCATATCGCATCGAGTGTGCCTGGAGGGTTGGCGGTGAGAAAATCTTCCGCAGCCTGTATTCCCTTCTCCCGGTTCCAGTCCGCGGGAAGAGTGCCGACGATTTCTATCCCTGGAAAGGGGTCGACAACCTCGTGAAACCCGTTGAGCCTGGCCGTAGAGAAAAACCCTCCAGCAATTCCCTCGATAATTGCCACCCGTGCTTTGATATTGGAATTCGCGGGGTAAACGTCCTCATACAGGTCCTTCCACCAGGCAAGATCGAGATAGGTATCGCCGTCTACGTCCACATTGGGTCCCTTGCCCAGCACACCCGGCCCTCCGAAGTAATCGAGAAGTGCATATGCGGAGATTCTTCCCGCATCCGTGTTGTCAAAACCGATGTAGGATGCAACATCAACACCGGGAATGGGCTCAAGAAGATTGACAATGATCACAGGAATTCCCTGTTCGTTTGCCTTTTTGATCGTGGGTTTTATCACCTCGACTTCGATTGGAGAGATCGCGATGACGTCGACTTTTCTCTGAACATAATCTTCGATGATTGCGACTTGGTCGGCGAATGCGACATGCGTTGCGGGTGACTGAGAAATGACCTCCACTTCGATCCCGTTCTCCCGCGCGTCTTCGGCGCTTTTCTCGAAGTAATCTGTTGCTGTTTTAAATACACCGGTGATGTCGGGCGGGGTCCAGCCGATTGTAATTTTCTCAGGCGCTTTCCTTCTTGATGAAGCAGCCAACCGCGCATCGTGGTGCTGTGCAACGAAGATACACACGAGCGCAAGCACAACTAGCGTTGAAATTGCGAGCAGTTTCATTTTTTTTGCCATTTCCTTCTCCTTTATGGTAGATTTATAGTGGATTATGTGTAGTATTGAGGTGACAAGAAGAATGTGTAACAGTAGAAGTGTATTTCTTTATGCCGTGTCTTGATGAAAATGTGAAATAGAGACCCGCTTACTACACATATTTTCATGGAGAAAAACTCTCTTTTCTCGCACGGAACGCATATTATTGTATACCTTTTACATCCTGTGTCAAATATATTCTTTTTGCTGACAGGCGAATCGTTAAGAGATGGGGGTAACTGAAATGGTGCACCGGTATAAAATTTACTCGTATTTAGATAAACAAAGAAATCTCAATATTGGAAAAATTCTCGATCCCAACGGGGAATGGGTGAGATTCAAAGAATGCAATAGATACTCGAAAGAAGTGTGCGACGAAAATTACGTGCTCCAGCAGAAGTGTACCGCTCTGGAGGAACAAAACAAACAGTTTCTCAAAGTGCTCGACTGGTATGCAGATATCGACAACTGGCTTCCTCCCGAGAGCGGGGCGGACGTTCTGGTGTCCGAAGCGGAAAAGGATCAGGGAGAAAGAGCGCGTTCGGTCCTTATGGAAATCAGCGAAAGCGATTGAAATGTTCCGGCAATTCGCATGTGTGGCGCGCATCCTTTGCGTGAGGGTATATTTAAAGAGGTGCCGTTTCAGGCACCTCTTTTGTTTCACGGTATGCGCGAACAGTGGCCAGGCGCTCACCTAATCGGTAAAGCGTGTGGAACCGGAGTACTCGTAAGAGCTTGAAAATGCAATGACCAGCATCATTACAATTCCGACAATGGGAATAATGATGCTGACTACAATAAGAGCCGGGTGTACGGAAAAGGCGAGATAGAACTTCACGATCCAGATGATGGCGAAGATGATGTTCACAATCGGAATAAACAGGAGAAATATGTTCCATCCGCTCTTATCGATGATATGGAGCAGGGCGACCAGCTGAACGAACGGAATGAATGCCACCCACACGTTTTTGATGTTCGCCTTTTTCCCTGCCATAAACAGTGAAATTGCATAAACAGCATACCATACCAATCCGTAAATCCATCCTGTGTCTTTCGCTGTCTCAAGATAACCGGGCATTTTTTGCTCCTTCTTTGTTTGATCTAATAAGTATAATGTATGAAATCACGGTTTTCCTCTTTTTCTTCAGCTTTTAACACAGTACCCACACGGGAAAACACCGTTACTTGTTTTTCCAGGTTGCCAAGAACAATCTTTTAATGTACCATTGAGGCATGAATACGAAACAGCTGAAACTCTTCATGCTCATTGCAGACATCAAGAGCTTTTCAAAAACAGCGGAGCTCGAGGCGCTCACCCAGCCTGCGGTTACTCAGCAGATTATCAGGCTCGAAAAGGAAATGGGCTCAGTTCTTTTCCGCAGAAGGCACAAGAAGATCGAGCTCACCAAAAAAGGAAAACTCTTCTACAAGTTCGCAAAAAATATGCTGACGATGGTTGACAACCTTGAAAAGGAGATGAGAATCATCGATCAGCGTGATGAAAGCTATCTTCGCATCGGTTCCAGTCATATCCCCACCTCGGAATTTCTCTATCAGAAGATCGCTGACTTCAAGAAAGCCCATCCCCATGTCTACATCATCTATGAGCTCAGCGACACCGAGAGCATCTCATACATGGTCGAAAACGAGTTGCTCGACCTCGGTTTTGTGGGAGCAATCACAAACAACAACCTTCAGTACAGAAGTTTTTCAGGGGACGAGCTGAAACTCGTTGCGAATAAGGATTTTGACGTGCCCTCCGAGATATCGCTTTCCGCACTGAAGGATATTCCGCTGATCATTAATCAGAAGCAGTCGGGTGTTAGAAAATATCTCGAAAAAAAACTAGAAGATTATAACATACTGTTTTCCGATTTAAACATCATCTCAGAAATCGGTCTTCCCGACGCGCTCGCGAGTGTTGTGCTCCATGGAGCAGGGTGCGCCTTCATCCCGTCTATTGTACTCGAACGGGAGATAAATAAGAGGGAGCTGAAGATTATCACGGTGAAGAACTTCAAAGCGTACAGAAGCTACTATTCGATCACGAAAAAAGGAGCTCTTCTTTCGAAACTTGCAGAGGAGTTCCTCAATTCCTTTATTACTGCGTCTGAATAAAATACTACAAAAAATTATTGAAATGGGTGTTTTCCTGCGCTATATTGTTCATAAGTATTTGAAAAAATGTATTTTTCACCATCGGCACTTTTCCGGCACCATTTCTAACATAAATCAAAAAAGACCGACCATGAAAAAAGAAAAATTCACGAACATTGTAAAGATTGTGTTCCTGTACATGATTTTCGCGATCACCCCCCTTTCCCTTTCGGCGATGACAAGGGAAATGGAGCTGTTTTCAGACGCAGAGAGCAGGTATTACGGAAAGAGTTATGTGATCGCCCTCGAAATGTACGACGAGTTCCTGAAGAAATTTCCGCTCTCGGACCTCGTCCCCGATGTACAGTACAGAAAGGCGGTCTGTCTGTACAGGCTGGGGGATCTCGAGCGGGCGATGTTGCTGTTCAGCACAGTCGAAAAGCGGTACAGGGCAACGAAGTACATTACGTACGTTCCGTTCTGGAAAGGGCTCATCTATTTTCATCAGGCGGATTATGGAAATGCGGAAGAGCTTTTGGAAGCTTTCGTGCAGGAAACGAAAGACAAGGACCTGAAACTTCAGGCGATGCTCCATCTGGCAATCAGCGAGCTCTCTCAGGACAAGTTTGCTGATGCATATGAAACGATGAAACGTCTGGAAGACGCAAAGCGTCCGGATACACTCTCACCCTATGAAGCGCTCGTTCTCAGCCACATACTTTTGAAAAAAAACGCCTACAGCGAGCTCATCGCATTTCAGGACGGCATCGATTATACGGAGTTTTCCGAGGCCTGGAACGAGAGAATGCGCCTCTACAAAGGGGAAGCGCTGTGGAACCTCCAAGAGGAGAAACGTGCGGAGGAAGTGTACCGCTCGCTTACGGACGCCCATCCCGACGTATCTGCCAGTGCATTTCGGCGGCTTTATTTGATTGCACAGCAGAATAATGATATTGAGCGTATGGAAGAAATCATATTACAGGCGGAAGAAAAGTTCAGCGGTTCCCCGGAGACGCTGGTGGACCTCTGGCTCGGCATCGGAATCGAGAGTTTCAACCGCGGGGAGGCGGATCTTGCGCGCTACTTTTTGAACAAGATCTGGATAATGAGAGAACAGCAGGAAGTTTCTGAAGCCGTTCCCGTGTACCTTGCAGAAATCCATCTCCTCGAAGGCGAGGTGGAGTCAGCGAAGCGTGTTCTTGAAGAGTACATCGAAATATACAAACGCGAGCCGGCTGTCGTTTTGCTTCGGCTGGGAAACATTTATATGTACGGAGGGGAGTTTGAAAGAGCTTCGGAGATGTTTTCCCGCGTCGACGCGCTGTATCCGGGCACCGTTCATGCGCAAAAGGCGCGGTATCTGCTGGCTTATGCGCATTATAGAAAGGGGGAATACACGGAGTCACTTGCACTTTGCCTCGAATTGACGGAGAGAAAAAACATCGAGACTCATCTGAAACCCGGGATACTGCGGCTCACCGCACTGAATTACAGGAGACTGAGAAAAATCGAGGATGCGGCGCGGACCCTGGAAGTGTATCTTGTATTCTACCCCCTGGACCTCTCTGCACAGGTTGATTTGACGAAACTGCTTTTTTCTTCCGGGAAATACAAGGATGCGATCAGCCACGCGGACGGAGTCCTGCAAAGCCGGCCCTCCATGCAGCAGACGGAAATAAGCTCATATCTTCTCCTCAAATACATTCAGGGGCTGTCGCAGATTCGCCTGAAGTCCTACGCCGAAGCGCATACAGCATTCCAGGAAATCACGGCCGGCAGGGTACAGGATGCGGGGCTCGAAGAGATTTTTCCCTATATTGAGTACTACCGCGGATGGATACTTTACAGATTGAACGACGTAGAGAGTGCCAACGATGTTTTCAAACGGTTTGTGCGTTCCTTCAGAGACCACGAGCTTTTCGCGCAGGCTCTTTTCATGTCTGCGTGGTGCGCGTACAGCCTCGGAAACTACGAAGAGTCCAACAAACTCTTCGCCCGTCTCGCGGATGATGAATCAGGTCCGTACGGGGAAAAGGCGCGTTTTCTGCGGGCAAAGAGCCTGGAGAGCCTGAAAATGAGTTCGGAATCGGAAATACTCTTTAAAAACCTCTACAAAGAGAGTCCGGATTCGCCTTTTGCAGATGACGCGCTCTATGAGCATGCAAATCTGCTCGGAGAGAAGGGCGCTATTGAAGAAGCTGCGGAAAAATACCTCGAGCTCCACAGCAGGTATGCGGCGAGTCCGCTCGCGGATGAAGCGCTCTACAGGAGGGGCGAGCTCTATTTCAACAACGGGAAATTCGACCGGGCCAGAAGCTCCTTTCGAGAATACCGCGTGCACTATCCAAAGGGCACGCTCATTGACGCCGCCCTCTACTGGGAGGGCCTTTCCGCCTACAACGACGGAGACAGCGCGGAGGCTTTACGACTGTGGGAGACCCTCATCGAATCCCATACGGCAAGTCCGTTCAGGCCTGACGCGCTCATGAAAATCACAGACGCAAGAATCGAAAACGGTGATTATCGGAATGCACTCGAAAGCGTCAACGCGCTCCTGCAGGAGTATCCGGAGTACTCTGCACGGGTGAATGCGAACCTCACGGCAGAGCAGGTGCGGTATCTCATCCACGGTATGTCGCCCGTAGAGGCGGAGCTGACTGCCCGAATAAGTACACAGGGAGGGGTGCAAACCCGGAAAGGCAGAGAAGCAATGGTTGAGCTCTCGCGGTTCTACATATTCGAGGATGAAGACAAGATCGAACGCGCGTTTCAGATGCTCAGTCAGGTAGTGGAATACAAGCAAGACCCTGTCACAGCGGCCCAAGCGCAGTTTCTTTTGGGTGAATATTATGAGAAGAAAGGTGAGTACACAGAAGCCGGAAAGGAGTTTTTCAAAGCGTCGCTCAAGGATACGGAAGGCGCGGATTTTCGGGCTTATTCCATTTACAGAGCAGCGCTGTCGATGAAACAGGTGGGAAAGTCGAGAGAAATACAGGAACTCGTGAGCAGGCTTGAAAAAAATTATCCGCAGTCCGAGTGGACACAGAAAGGAAAAAAGCTCCTGGAGGAAGAGTAATGGTCAGGTGGATTTTCACATCATGCGTGGTAGTATTGTTTTTTACAGCAGGAACGGGTGCCGGAATCTCTCAGGAGCTCGAACCGGAAGAGCCTGAGATCATTCTTCCCTCCGTTGTGCTCGAAATCGAGGATCTGAGCGTTGAGCGTATGACGGAGGCTCTGCCAGAGGAGGAGGAGCTTTTGCCTTCGGAACCACCGCTTCCGCTCCCAGAAGCAGAGGAGCTCGAGGTGCGAGAGCCACAGCTCGACCTCACACTCCCTCCTACAGGGCCTTCAGTATTTGAGATAAAGGAGGGGAAGTATCTCTCTGCAGAGGCGATATTGGGGACAGGAACGGCAAACGAATTCTACAGTAAAATATCGCTCTTTTTTCTTGGGGAAAGACCGGAAGGAAAGATCCTCTTCCAGCACGAGACGATCGACGGATTTTCATCGGAATCACCGGGCACGGGCTACAACACACGCGAAGACACGCTGGATGGATACATAGACTTTGATCTGAAAAACGGCGAGTTCAGCTTCGAAGGCTCGTTTTCTGAGCTCGAGAGAGGGCTTCAGGAGAATGGGGTGTATTTTTCAAAGATCAACCGGTTCGTCGACCTCGGTGTAAGCTCCGCGCACCGGTTCAACGACTGGTTTTCCTTGAAGGGGTCGATGTCCGGATCAGCGGCAAACCAGGTGCTCACCGACGGACCATCCCCTGCTGAGCGAATTGTCGAATACCACATTCTGCCCTCAGTCGCGGCTGAGTTCAGTTTCCAGAGGTGGTACTTCGGAATTGAGCCGCGCGCGAGCTACAGGAGCATTCCGGACATATCGGATCTTTCAGCCGGGAGGATGCAGGTCAGGGGGTATTTCGGGGCGGACGTCACGGATTACCTTCATCTCGACGGCGGTGCCGGGTGGTTCTGGAGCGAGGAGACTGCGAACCTGTTTCCCTTTGATCTCACACTCACCGCGGCGCTCGGAGACTTTCTGTCGTTCAGGATCGGCGGTGGGTACAGAATCATCGAGTATCAGCTCAGAGATGTGTTCAGAGAGTATCAGCTCTCAGATGTTCCTGCTGCTCTCGAGGACAACCACGGATGGTACGGTGATGTCCGCACAAACTGGATTCCCTCTCAGGGGTGGATCGTTGATGCGGGAGCGCTCTACTTTCACAACAGCAGTATGCCGACTTTCGGGAGAACGGTCGATGCCGCAACCGGGCTTTTCCCCTTCACACAGGGTGAGGCGCAGCAGCTCAGTGTTGACGCAGGCATACGGTGGATCATTTCCGAGCTTTTCTCGGCACGAGCAGGGATGGAGATAGAGATTGGAGAACGGCCTGAGTTCTCCCCGGAGAGGAGGCTGACGATTGACATGGATCTCGTGCAGCCGCAGGGGAAGTACGGGGCAGGGGCTTCGCTCGATCTCATAACCGGAGTCAACGACTCGAATCAGCTGCCGGTCCTTGACCTGAACGGATTTTTCCGGCTCAATCAGTACGTCCGGTTCATGATTGAAGCAGACGACGTGCTCTCCGTATTTCTCGAAGATTCCAGGTACAGCTGGGAGCCGTATGTAGACCCCGGTTTTCTATTGAAAGCAAAGGTACACATAAATTTTTAAGGAGAGGAACATGCTTGATATAATGCAGAGGGGCGGGATAATCATGTGGATTATTCTTTTTCTGTCGATCGTTGCCGCGATCATCATCATCGAGAGACTTCTTTATTTCAGGAAGATTCGGATCGATGAGGAAAAGATGATCAACCGGCTGAAGTCGACGCTTCGCAAGCAGCATTTTGACGAGGCGATTTCGATATGTGAGAACAACCCTTCCCCGATCACGAATCTAATGAGGGTCGGTATCGAAAACCGCCACCATGCCCCGGATACCATAAAGGAAACGATCCTCGATGCGGCGAATCTCGAGATACCGCAGATGGAAAAGCACCTCCCCGCACTCGGGACAGTCACACACATTGCACCTCTGCTCGGCCTTCTGGGAACGGTGACCGGAAATATCTCGGCGTTCGGGGTACTGGGAAAGCTCGGGTCTGTCGGAGACCCCGCACTTCTCGCCAAGGGTATATCGGAGGCGCTTCTCACAACTGCAGCGGGACTCATCGTGGCAATTCCCGCAATAATATTTTACAACTATCTCGTCAACAAGGTCAATCACATGATTATCCGTCTGGAAAACCGGGTGAACGAGCTCGTGCTCCTGCTGGAAACACACAGAGAGGAGATAATAAAACCGGGGGAGGATATTTCTTCTCCGTCTCAACCCCCGGATGGGGGCATGCGCCCACTCGACGGAGGGGGACTGATATGAAATTTCGGAGAAGGCTCACCACACGGACAAATGTGGAACTTGTGCCGTTGATCGACGTGGTATTTCAGCTCGTGGTGTTCTTCATGGTTTCCACCACGTTTATCCTCACCCCGGGGATAAACATCGTGCTTCCGGCCTCGCAGTCGTCAGAGCCGGTTGCGATGACCAGAATGGTGGTCTCCATTGTTTCCAGCGACGAGCTGTATCTCAACAAGGACCGCTACACACTCGAAGGGTTGAGCAATAAACTCGCAGAGCTCAGCGAGGAGGAGAAAAACGCAATAAAGACGGTAATCATCGAAGGCGACAGCGCCGTCTCCTACAATCTCATGGTGGAAGTGCTGGATGTTCTCCGGTTGAGCGGATTCAAGGGAGTAAACCTGAAAACACGCGAAGAAAAGGAAACAAGCTAAAAATGTACACGGCACACCAGAACAGAAAGCGCATGTTCATCAGCTTAATCATCGCGTTCCTGTTTCACGCAGCGGTTTTTACCGGGGGGCAGTTTATTCTTCCTGAGGATATCGGAAAGATCGAGGAGTACCAGGGCCCTCTGCTCGTGACCATAGAACGGGAGCGTCCCCCCCAGCCGGTCGAGGTGGTGAAGAAAAAGCCTGCGGTGAAAAAGGAGGACGTGCCGAACAGACCTGAAGTGAAAAAAGAAAGCCCCCCTCTGCGCAGGGAAAGCAAAAAGAAACAAACAAGCTCAGTGCCTTCTGTTCAGGAAAGGGGAATCGTCCCAGACACCTCAGGTCCGGCGGTTCATGACCAGAATGTCGAGCTCATAGAGATGGAGAAATTCTGGGAGTCGATTCCCGCGCCCCTGGATGAAGAAGAGGGGCTTCCGCCCATCACGACCCGGGAATACAGGGAAGAAAAGAAAGACGAGGCTGTTCCCTTTCAGTCGAAGTCTGAGATCGCGCGCGAGAGCCTCACATTCGACGTAGGGAAACTCGATGCGGCACTCGAGAATGAAGCCGTGTCTGTTTCGAATGAGGGAACCGCGCGGGGTCCGGCATCGGACACCGGTAAGATCGAAGCTGCACAAATGCCGCTCATCGTGTGGGACGACACCTCACAGGAAAGAGCGTTCACGTACAGAGGCCCTTTTCCGGAAATTCCTCTCTGGGTAAATAATGAAGGGCTCGAGCTGAGAGCAGCGATTTCATTTGCGGTTACCGCGGAGGGACACACAACGGGAGTGAAGGTAAGGGTGTCTTCAGGTTATTCGGATGTTGATTCAAAGATCCTCGATGCGGTTCGGAAAATGAAATTCAATCCACTCCCCGGAAGCGGCCTGGTAACCGGGACGATCACCTACATCATCAGTCCGAGATGACAGCCTCTGCTGGAAATGTGCTTCAATTTTCGTACGTCCTGGTCGGATCGTACATTCCTTCACGGGCCTCGCCGTTTATGCTGGGGATCGTGAAAACCTGTCCGGGCAAGATGAGGTGAGGATTGTGGGGATTTTTGAGTTTCTCCCTGTTTGCCTCATAGATGATTTTCCACTTCCAGGGGTCGTTGTAGATGAATTCGTACTCCGCTATTCGCCAGAAGCAGTCGCGCCGTCTCGGGATGAGGCGGACCTTGTAATATTTTGGAAGCGGCTCTGCCGGAACGAGATCTTTGAGTACATTGAGAACACGGTTTGAGTAATCGATGCTTCTTTCATACTGCTCCGCACCGTAGGATTGTTTCGCGATTGCGAAATCAGCCGCTGCCTGGCTGAACTCCCCGGGATGATCATTCTCAATCCCCTCTGCACGTGCATGATCGAGCCTGCCAGAGGCACGCTGCATGAGCGTGTTTGCCTTATGTCTCTGCACGAGCATGGTCGCGTAGGTGTCGGCTTTTTTTATATGTTCTCTCGCCTTTTCAGCATACTCATAGGCCGAATCGTACTTTCCTTCTTCGTAGGCTTTCTCCGCCTTTCTGTTCAACTCTTTTGCCTTCCGATAGTCGGGATTATCGAAAAGCGACTGCCCTACTGCTGCGATTGCGCAGAGGACCGTACACATAATAACCGTGATAATAATCAGTGTTTTCCTTTCCATGTGAAAGTCCTTCGTCTTATCTATGATATTCGCCCCGATTGACAGGGCGCAGAAGACATCGGGCTGCTACAGTCCCGCTGCTTCGACCTTTTGTTCCACCTGCTGAAGCTCGCTTTTCGATCTCTCGATCGATTGTTCCGCCCTCTGTTTTTTCACAAGTGTCTGCTTTCTGACTTCCTCGAAAAGCGATTTTGCTTTCTCGAGAAGAGAAACCGCTTTCTCATGGTTTCCCGCCTCCTGTTCTCTCAAACCCTGTTCGTAGGTTTCGAGCGCCTCGGCATACTCTTGCTTCATTGCAACCGATGCCTTGTTTTCATCCGCTTCCTTTTTTATTGCGGCTACTTCATTTCCGAGCCCCTTTGCGTACGCGGGATACCCTTTTTTGATTACCGCATCGAAAAACCGTGTCGCCTCTTCGAATGCCTTCTTTGATTTGCTGTTATTCTTGGTGTAGTACTGCTCTCCCTCTGCGTACTCTTTTTCCCCGTTTTTGTATTCTTCCGGCGCATACTGGTCGAGGTTGTGATTCCGAATTTTCTCCCTCAGCAGTTTCGCCTCCGCGTATTCTTCCGAGGGAGGGGTGGACGCTTTTTTCCCATCCTTCAGATCCTTTTTCTCAGGGGAAGAGGCACAGGATATCATTAATCCGCATAGTATGAGTGCAATACACAGAAATGAGTATTTTTTCATTTATCATTCTCCCTATTTGTTATATCGTCAGACAGTAGAGCAATTCTTTAGCCTTCTGACGAAAATCAGGGCTATTTAAATTTTAGTGTATTTGCAATCTCTTTTCAAATAAATCTTGTTAATTCTCATATGCATGAAAATTACTTGTTTGTGCACATGTCTGTGCTGTATAGTTGAAGGGTATTGGATTACATGTTATGGAATACGGGCAAAAAAAGAACGGCGCATTGAGAAGGCCCGAGGGGGAATGGATCCTTGCAAACAGGCGTGGAGGATATGCCCTCGGGACCGCGGATCTCATCAACAGGCGAAAGTACCACGGACTTCTCGTGGCGTATGTCGAGGGTGCGGGCAGGGTCCATCTCGTATCCACTGTTGAGGAGAGGATCGGAACAGAAAGTGAGCACGCCTTTCTTGACGCGCACAGTTACCACGATCTCGTGTATCCGCACGGACATCTGCACCTCATTAGTGCCGCACTCAGGCCCTATCCGGGATTTGTGTATTCCTTCCGGCTCATGGGGCGTGAAGTGCGTGTGGGAAAGGAAATCCTCATGGCGGAAACCTCCAACCTCACCCTCGTGCGGTACACCAATATGGGCACTGCGTCGCTTGATTTCGCGTTCCGTTACCAGTTCAGCATGCGAGACCACCATCATGTCAACAATCCCGGTACGTTTGACGCGCTCTCGGTGTTCTTTGAAGTCGAGAACCGCGGAAAATTTCGTGAAGGAAAGGTGCTGAGGCCTGACAACGGCGCGGAGGCCTTCATCTACACCTCCGCCGGTGAGCTCGGTCGTGAAATGCTTGTCTTCCGGAACATCGTGTACAGTGTTGAGCGAATGCGGGGGTACGATTTTCGGGAGGATCTTGTGTCGCCCTTTATACACCGGGGGACGCTCGAGAACGGCCGGTCGCTGATTACGGTGTTCTGCGACCACGAGAGAAACGACCTGAAGAATCTTGACCCGCGCGTTCTGTATGATGAAATAAAAAGCCGCTATTCCGCATACACCGTGCCTGAGGGGCATCCGGCGCAAATGCCATGGGATGGCCCGGGGCACACGGGGGTGGTAAAAAAGAGACGCGCGCGATCCCGTATGAGTATCGAGCAGTACCGGTGTCTTCTCGAGCTGATGCTCGATGATTTCCGGACGGAAAACGACATCATCGCAGGTTTTCCCTGGTTTTCGCCCTGGGGGAGGGACACGATGATCGCGCTCGAAGCGTACATGAAACAGGAAGGCAATACCGGGTACACATTCAAGGTACTAAGAACGTACGGAGAAAGGATGATGAGCGGAATCGTTCCCAATGTACTCGGTGAGGCAGGCAGGGGTGGGAACTACGACACCATCGACGCTTCGCTCTGGTTTGTGCTGAGGGTTTTTGAGCTTTTCGCAAGCCTCGATACTGAAGAAAAGGAGATACTGCTCGGATTCTGCGAACAGGTCGTGCTCAATTACCGCTTCAACGGCGACCTGCTATTTTACTTCGACCCCGCCGACTCGCTCCTCTCGATTCGGGACGGGATCGGTTCCGCACTGACGTGGATGGATGCAAAAATCGGCGGTATTCCCGTCACTCCCAGGTACGGAAAACCGGTCGAAATAAACGGACTCTGGTACAATGTACTCGAGGCGGTAAAACGCATGGCCGGTGAAATGAACAGAGAAGAGCTTTTATTCGGATCATACAAAATGGAGATGGATGAGCTGAAAAGCTGTGCAGACACGGCAGGGCGGATGATGAAGCGATTTTATCACTGCGGTATCTGGTGCGACAGGATCGAAAAGGGAACGCCGGTGTGCGAAATCAGGCCCAATTTCGTGATTGCCTGCTCCCTGCCCTTTGACTTCGCCGACTCGGCAGGGCTGTCGTCTGCAGTAGCTACCGCACGAACACATCTTCTTACAGGGTTCGGCCTCAGGTCGCTTTCGCCGGAAGACGTGAACTACAGAGGCGTGTATGAAGGAGATCAGGACAAGCGTGACAGGGCGTATCACCAGGGAACCGCGTGGACGTGGCTTTTGCTTCCCTATGCGAAACTCGTTCGCAAAACCGTAGGGCGGAAGGCACGTCTGAAAATTGAGCTGGAAGAGATCGCTCGCGGAATACGGGAGCGTGTCATGCAGGGCGCTCTCGCGTCGATCGCAGAGGTATGGGACGGTGACACACAGGATGTTCCGAAAGGCGCTCCCGCCCAGGCGTGGTCGGTCGCAGCTCTCTTCTGTATCGAAGAAATGATAGAGCGGCTGGACATAAAACAAGAGAAGGACGGCACATATTAGTCGTCCAAGAGCAGTTCCGGATGATGTTCTATCGATCTTTCAAGGAGCGTATTTTCAAATTAGAGTTCTAATGCTGACATGGGAGTTTCCCCCCTATGGGCGGGGGGGGCTTGGAAAGGCATGCTACGGCCTGGTGAGCGGGCTCCTCGAGAAAGGTGTTCAGGTACAGCTCCTCATCCCCTGTGAGGGAACAGCGGGAGTGTATGTGCTGAAAGAGCCCGGGCATGCGAACACGCTTTCGGAGCACTTTGAGCCTTTTGTTCATTCTGAGAGTATGTATCAAAAAACATGGGAAGGGCATTGCAGGGGGGAGTACACAAAAGATTACTACGCGGCCGGCGCGGATCTGCTTCTCAGTGGCTCATTTAGGTTTTCCATGCCGGCGGCATGCATCTCTATCGGGGAATTTGATCTCATTCACGCCCACGACTGGGCCACATTTCCTGCGGCTCTGCAGCTCAGAAGCTTGACCGGAAAACCTCTTGTCTGTCACATCCACTCAACGGAGTGCGACAGATCCCCGGGCAAGGGGGAGGAGCGTATACACGCGGTGGAGCGGGCGGGTCTTTCCGTGTGCGAGAGAGCAATTGCAGTCTCAAACTACACGGCATCTGTGATCCGGGACCGCTACGGTATCGATTTTTCCAAGATCCGTGTGGTGTACAATGCGTGCGGAAAAGATAATACGGCGAAACGGACGGCGCGAATATTCAAAGACCCGGTCGTGATCTTTTCGGGACGGGTCACACAACAGAAGGGGCCCGAAACCTTTCTCAAAGTTGCAGAGCGTGTCGCGGCACGGTTGCCTGCCATACGGTTTCTGATGGCAGGTTCAGGCGACCTCTTCTGCAGAATCGTTCACCAATCAGCGTCAATGGGGTTTGGGACACGGTTTCTACCTCTGGGGCACCTTCAAACAAAAGAACTGCAGCGTGTCCTTTCTGCAGCGGACATACTCCTTGCACCCTCTGTGGCCGAGCCGTTCGGGCTTTCAGTGCTCGAGGCAATGAGCTTCGGGGTGGTACCTGTTGTCTCGGCCCGCGCCGGTGTGTCGGAGATTGTCGAACACGTGATAAAGGTGGACCCCGGCGACATTGATGGCATGGTGAGCGCAGTGGTCGGCCTGGCCGAGGATCATGGAAAACGGCGGTCCATGGCCCGTGCCGGGGCGCAGGAAGCGAGCGCGCTTACATGGAATACTGCAGCGGAGGCGGTCGTGGATATCTACGGAGAACTTGGATGCTGAAAGTAATGCTCAATGTGTTTTTCCACGAGCCGTACCCTTACAGACCGGTGAATGTGTTCGACCCCTTTACTTTTCTTTCACTTTTTGACGAAACGGAGATGCGGTCCCGGGTTGAGACTGAAGCCGCATACAGATACAGGCCTGTCTGCAGAAAACTCGTTCACCTGTGCAGGGACCACGCGAAGGAGTTCAAAGTTGTTGTCTCGGTATCGGGGTGTGCGCTCGAGAGCTTCAAGCGTTACTGCCCGGACATTCTGCAGCTGCTTGAAATAATTTCTGATTCCTGTTGTGCGGAATTCACAGGTGAGACCTATTACCACTCCGCTTCTTCCCTTTTCGACATCGCTGAATTCAGAGAGCAGGTCTTCATGCACGCAGAGCTGATCCGCCGGGTGTTCGGAGCCGAACCTTCTGTTTTCCGAAATGCCCTGTTCTCCTACGATGAGGAGTCAAGGGATGCTCTGCAGTGCTTTCGGCAGTTCAGGGCCATTTTCACGGAGAGCGGAAAAAAGAGTTTTGTTCCCGCCCCGTTTGCACTGTACAGGGCGGGAGAAAATGAAACCATTATATTTCTCAATTCATGGAACTTTTCGTATTATATTAATCCTTGCGGATATGGACAAACTCCCGGGGATGATGTATTTTCCCTGCTCCGTCGTTTCTTCTCACCGGAAGACCGGGAAGAAGATCTGTATTTCTATCTGTTTCTGGAAAGCGCGTTCACCCCAGGCACGGTGTGGGAGCGCGTGGTGGAGAACGCATCAATGCATTTGAGTAAGTGCAGGGACGTCTCTTTTGTGCTGCCCTCTGAAATCCTGAGAGAGGCCGAGGGCAGGAAGGCTGATCTTCCCGTGTTCGAAACAGGAAAGCCTGTCGGGAATACCCGGGAAATCTCTTCGCTTCTGAATGATCTTCAGCGAAGCGCCTCCGAGACGCTCTATTCCATTATCCGGAAAATACGGGAAGACGGGGCGTGCGACATTCTTTCCACAGTTCGGAGGCTCACTTCAGTGGAACATCTTCTTTCCATGGCTCCGCGTTCCGGCCCCTGCCGAACGGCAGGCAAAAGCACCTTCGGTCAGTGTTCGCCTGAAGAGGCGTATTCCATGTTTTTAACAACTCTCGCGCGTATCGAGGAAACGCTCTGAGGAGTATCTTATGGCCTTGAAAAACATTTTCGTATACCCGAAATATCCCGAAGAACTGATGAAGTTGATCGACCTTTCCTACAACCTGTGGTCTCTGTGGGACCTTGACGCGGTGAAGATCTATTTACGGATCGATCCCAATCTTTTCCGTTCCGTGAACCAGAATCCGATTGCCTTCCTTCACGCCGTTCCCGAAAAGAGACTCGAGGAATTGTCACGGGACAGGGCATTTCTCACAGATCTCGAAAGAATCTGGGAAAAGTACAGGACCTATGTGGGACGCAGCACACGATACGGCGAGCTGTTCGCGCAAAAGAGCATCGCGTACTTTTCCATGGAGTACGGCCTGCACCACTCCATATCGAACTACGCGGGAGGTCTCGGAATACTTGCAGGAGATCATCTGAAAGGGGCATCCGACCTTGGGGTCCCCCTCACCGGTGTGGGGCTATTTTACACCTATGGGTATTTCAACCAGCGTATCAACCTTAACGGTATGCAGGAGGAGGTGTACAGAACTTCAAGCGTCTACTACATGCCGGTAAAGGAGTACAAGGCTTCAGACGGTAAACCGCTTACGGTGTCAGTCGAAATTCTCGGCACAGAGGTGAAGGTGAAGGTGTGGTACGTCAATGTGGGAAAGGCAATACTGCTCCTGCTGGACACCAACCTCGAGGAAAATCCGCCCCAGTTCCGCACGATTACCAATCATCTTTACGACGCCAATAAGGACACCCGTTTTATGCAGGAAATTGTTCTCGGTTGCGGTGGAATGAGAACGCTTGAGGCGATTGGAATAGAACCCGACATCTTTCACCTCAACGAGGGACATTCCGCGTTTCTCATCGTCGAGCGCCTCATAGACCTCATGAAAAAAAAGAAATACTCATTTGAAGAGGCATCCGCGCTCATCAAAAACAGCACCGTGTTCACCACGCACACGCCTGTTGAGGCGGGAAACGAAAACTACCCCGTCGACATGATTAAAAAGTACCTGGAAAAGGCCGTGAAAACAATCGGCCTCTCGTTTGATACGTTCATCAAGTACGGATTTCTTCACGATGGGAACACGTTCTGGCTGCCTGCCTTCGCAATCAGGTTTTCCCGGTACGTCAACGGTGTTTCACGGCTTCACAGCGAAGTCTCGAGAAATATGTGGCGCGATCTCTTTGCTCAGAAGGATGTCCGCGAGATACCGATCATCAACATTACAAACGGTGTGCACTACTCGTGGCTTGCGGATGATATGCGGGAGCTGTTCTCGAGCTACGTATCCCCAGATTACCACTATGAGACGCTGAACGATGCAGGCATGCAGAGGATAATGGACATTCCCAATGAGGAGATATGGGATGCGCATATAAAAAGAAAACGAGAGATGATCATCTTTTTACGGCGCGTCACAGAAGAGCAGTACACGCAGAAAGGCTTCTCCCTCGTGAAGATAAAAAAGGCCAAGGAAATGCTCAACTTCAGCCATTTGACGATCGGGTTCGCACGGAGGTTTGCCACTTACAAGCGTCCGACACTTCTCATCAGGGACCGGGAGCGGCTGAAAAAAATACTTACAAGCAATGAGAGGCCTGTACAGATTATTTTTGCTGGGAAGGCTCATCCGGCTGATTTTTCCGGCAAGAACATGATTAAAGAGGTGCTGGACTTCGCACGAGAGTTCGGTCTGGAAGACAGGGTGATATTCATCGAGAACTACTCCAGAGAGATCGCAATGCACCTCGTTCAGGGAGTCGATATCTGGCTGAACACACCGATCAAGCTGCTTGAGGCCTCCGGCACCTCAGGTATGAAAGCGGGAATTAACGGAGTACTGAACCTCAGCATACTCGACGGATGGTGGCCCGAGTGCTACAACGGTAAGAACGGGTGGGCGATCACGGCGGGTGATATATACACCGAACCGGAGCTCAGGGATTCCGCGGAAGCAAACCAGATTTACGACCTGCTCGAAGAGGAGATCGCGCCTCTGTACTATACCCGCGATGAGCGCGACATTCCGGTGAAATGGGTAAAAATAATGAAGGAATCAATGTACACTGTGTACAAGGATTTTAATCTCAACCGAATGATCTCCGAGTACTGCGACAAATTCTATGTCCCCGCATTGCAGTCACGGGAGCGAATGCTCGCAAACGACGGAACAGGCCTCAAGGACACCGTACAAAAGGCGGAACAGGTCAAAAAGTGCTGGAGCAAGGTGTACATAAAAGAAGTATTCGCCGACATCGACGGTCGGGAAGTGCTCTTCATTAACGACACCATTCACTTAGAGTGCTATGTGTATCTTGATGAGGTGGACCCCTCATTGATCAGCGTAGAGCTCTTCTCTATAGTGGAAAAACAGCAGAAAACAACCACCATTCCTCTTCGGTTCGTCGAAAAATACCAGGATAAGTCCGCGAAGTACGAAGGAAGTTTCACGCTTGATGAGCCCGGAATGCAGAGCATCAGGGCAAGGCTTTTACCCGCTGATGAAGATATCCGCGTCCTTTATCCCGAACTCGTGCAGTGGAAAGAGATATAATCGTAAAAGGAAGAAATATGGAACCCATAATCGAGGCGCGCGATCTGGCCAAAAAGTATGGAAAGCTTACTGCGGTAAACGGGATATCGTTCACCGTGTACAGGGGTGAGAGCTTCGGGCTTCTGGGCCCGAACGGAGCGGGGAAAACCACCACCATACGGATGATCTACGGATTTTCGCCGATGAGCGCGGGAGATCTCAGGGTGTTCGGGCTCGACATTACGAAACAGAGCCGGGAAATCAAAGCGCGGATCGGGGTGTGCCAGCAGGAAAACAGTCTCGACCCCGATCTCACGGTCAGGCAGAACCTAGAGGTGTTTGCCCGCTACTTCGATATACCGCAGAAAGAGGCGAGAGGGATAACTGAGTCTCTGTTGCGGTTCATCGCAATGGAGCACCGCAAAGGTGAAAAGGTCACCTCACTTTCCGGCGGGCTCATGCGGCGGCTCGTTCTCGCACGCGCGCTCATAAACAATCCTGACCTCATTATTCTCGACGAGCCGACCACAGGTCTGGATCCGCAGTCTCGGCACCAGGTCTGGGAGCGGCTGGAGCAGCTCAAAGCCCGCGGGCTCACGATCCTCCTCACCACCCACTACATGGAGGAAGCCGCAAGACTCTGTGACCGCATCGTGATCGTCGACCATGGAAAGATACTCGTGGAGGGAAAACCGGCTGAACTGATACGCATACACGTGGGGAAAGAGGTGATTGAAGTCGCAGAGCCTGACAGTGAGCTCATACGGTGGGTCGCTGAGCGAAACTTCGATCACGAGAATCTCGGACACCGCCTGATCATCTACAGCAAGGGAGGAGAAGATTTGTTTCATGCTATCACCGCGAACTACTGCACGGGCGGGTGCGATCTGCGACTTGCAACCCTCGAAGACGTGTTTCTAAAGCTCACAGGGAGAGATTTACGGGAATGAGAAGTGCCGGCATATCAACACGGTTTCTGAGAGTGTGGCAGAGGAACATGACGGTCTACAAAAAGGTGTGGAAGATAAACTTCCTCCCTCCCATCCTCGAGCCGCTGTTCTACCTTTTCGCATTTGGGGCAGGGCTCGGCGCGCTTGTGGGGAGCATCGTCTATGAGGGAAACGCCGTCTCCTACATCGGCTATATCGCACCGGCGTTGATTGCAGTCAACATGATGTACAACTCCTTTTTCGAAAACACCTACGCCTCCTTTGTCCGGATGTACTACCAGAAGACCTTTGATGCAATGCTCGCAACACCGCTTTCCTTGGAGGAGATCATCACAGGAGAGATAGTGTGGGGCGCAACAAAATCTTCCATCGCAACGGCTATAATGCTCATTGTGATCAGTTTTTTCGGAATCATCCATTTGCCGCACGCATTGCTTTTACTTCCTCTTGCGTTTGTCGGAGGGATGGCATTCAGTTCGGTAGGGATGTTTTTTACGGCGATCATGCCGAGCATCGACTCCTTCAACCTCCCGATTTTTCTCTTCATTACCCCGATGTTTTTGTTCAGCGGCACTTTTTTCCCGCTCGAAAACCTCCCCCTCTGGGCGCAGAAAGCAGCATTTGTGTTCCCCCTCACCCATCTCGTGAAAATGTGCAGGGCGCTCGGGCTGGGCCATATGAACGCGCCGCTTCTGTACAATCTGCTCTACCTTGTTTTGTTCTCCGGTGTATTTTTCCCCATTGCACTCTATGGGATGAAGAAGCGTTTGATAAAGTAGTTTTCTGCTCTCCAGGAACTGAGTCTTCAGATTCCCGAACCTTGCTCAAACTTTTCATGCTTGGCGGTTCTCTGCGAGATTATGCTTCCTTCGGGCACGTCGCGTGTAATCCAAACGTTTCCCCCGATCACTGAGCCTCTGCCGATTTTGATGTTTCCGAGAATGGTGGCGCCGGAATAGATGATGACGTCGTCCCCGACGACCGGATGCCTGTCAATGCCCTTCACCGGGTTGCCGTGAATATCGAGAGGGAAACTCTTTGCGCCGAGTGTTACACCCTGGTAGATTCTCACCCTGTTCCCTATAACACAGGTCTCTCCGATTACCACACCCGTTCCGTGGTCTATGAAGAAATAATCACCGATTCGGGCGCCCGGGTGGATGTCGATGCCGGTCATGCTGTGGGCCTGCTCCGTGATGATCCGCGGGATGATCGGCACTTTCAGCTCGTGAAGCAGATGCGCAATACGGTAATAGGTTATGGCGTGAACTCCGGGATAGCAGAAGAGCACCTCATCTCTGCTCGTTGCCGCGGGATCCCCCTCGTATGCAGCCTGGATGTCCCAGGCAAGCCTGCTCTGAACCTGAGGGAGGGCGCTCAGGAACCCGAGGGTGATCTTTTTCGCCCTTTCTTCACACTCGGGACACCCGATGCCGAAGTGACCGCATTCGAAGCAAAACCCCCTTCTGACCTGCTCACGAAGTTCCCTGTGGATTTGGTCGAGTGACGCACCAACATGGTAGCGAATGCTTTGCGCACTCAGCTCGGAATTCCCGAAATACCCGGGAAACAAGACGAGCCGGACTTTCTCCATGATGTCCACGATTGTATTCCGGGAGGGGAGGTGCCGATGTGTTGTGCTGAGCTTCTTCAGCAGATCAGGACCAAACTCCGGAGCACAGAGTTTTTCGACAACAGAGGAGAAGTCAAAATCTGTATTTTTTATGAGTGAAGATTCCATTGCTGAACGCTCCTTTTCGTAAACAATAACTGCATTAATTGACATGGGGAGAATTTTTTTTATTATATTCAAGTACTAATATTATAATAATAGTATTGGTTTGTAAAGGAAAAATACACTATCTGAATGAGGGTTTGCCATGACAAAGCATCGAATCAGCAATTCAGTAATCCACACGGGGCAGGAAGTACCGGATACTGACACCGGTTCACGAGCCGTTCCGATCTCTTAGAGCACATCCTTTGTGTTCAAAAGTACGGAGCACGCTGCCAATCTCTTTGCATTGAAAGAGTTTGGAAATATTTACAGCAGGATCATGAATCCGACGGTTGACGTTTTCGAAATGATGATGGCTGCAGTAGAGGGTGGCAGCGGATCCCTCGCTGTATCCTCAGGTCAGGCTGCGACATCACTCGCGCTGCTCGCAATCACCAGGCTGGGAGATGAAATCGTGTCAGCAAACAACCTCTATGGCGGCACCTACGAGCTTTTTCACCACACATTTCCCAAGCGATGCAAAAAGCCTGGTGATCCACCCCGCCTCAACGACTCATCAGCAGCTTTCATCCGAAGAACAAAAGGCCACTGGTGTGACGCCTGATTACATCCGCCTTTCTGTCGGTCTTGAAGATGCTGAGGACATAAAGGAAGATATTGATCAGGCGCTGAAAAAGGTGTCGGGATAATTCCCAGCAGGACAGGGAAAAAACGGGGCATACAAATGTCAGAAAATGTGCCTGGGAGCAGCGACAGCGGACGTTCCGCCAAACCACTCACGTACGCGAAGTATGTTACTTTCCCCGAACCTCTTCACCTGCAGCTCGGAGTAACCCTCGAGAATGTGACAGTGTGCTTCGAAACCTACGGGAACCTCGACCCCGATGGCGGCAATGCAGTGTTGATTTGTCATGCATTGAGCGGAGATTCTCACGTAGCTCGCCACGATCGAAACGATGACCCCGGGTGGTGGGATATTGTCGTGGGCCCCAAAAAACCGATCGATACGGAACAATTGTATGTCATCTGCCCCAACGTGCTTGGAGGGTGCCGGGGAACGACAGGTCCGAATACAATAAATCCTCAGACCGGCAGGAGGTACGGGCGCGAAATCCCGACGATTACGATCGGGGACATCGTGGCGGTTCAGAAACGGCTGGTTGATCACCTCGGGATCGGAAAACTGCGCGCTGTTGTGGGAGGCTCTCTGGGAGGACAGCAGGTGCTCTACTGGGCTCACAGGTATCCGGACAGATCCTGCGGATATGTACCCATCGCCACCGCGTCAAGTCTGCCGAGCCAGAGCCTTGCGTTCGATATCGTCGGCAGGAACGCAATCCTTCACGACCACAATTACCACAAGGGCCGGTATTACGGAAAAAAAAAGGGACCAGACAAGGGACTGGCCATTGCGCGGATGATCGGCCATATAACCTATCTTTCCAGGGAGTCGATGCGGATAAAATTCGACGCCGACAGAAATCACCCAAGAGATATTCCAACGGAGTTCGAAAAACGGTTTTCCGTTGGTTCCTATCTCGGTTACCAGGGGGATCGATTTGTGGAGCGGTTTGACGCGAACAGTTATCTCGCCCTTTCTCTAGCTATGGATCTCTTCGATTTGGGACGTTCGCCGGAAAGCAATGGTATTCTGCGCTACAAATGGTACGACACACCGAACATACGCTTTTTTTCCATCGATGATTTCGAAGACTTCTGTACAGAGCTGGACATCCATATTCACAAAAAGATTGCCATCGACACGGAAGCAGGCACAGAGGTATTTGAGGACCAGAACAGGAATGCGGATTTGGCGATCTTTGTTCTCAGCCGGTAAGAATTTTTATACCTGTCACAGGACCCTGATGATCTCCTTGATCCCGTAGGCATCCTCGATGTATTCCCGTGCTGAGCTGTCCCAGTAATATACGGACCTCTCGGCTTTTCGGCGTGCCCTCTGGATCGTTTCATCGTCAGATGCCTCAAAAAAGACGGCGCACCTCTGCATTGCGTCGTAAAACGAGCCTGCAGTGTAGTCGGCGAAGAGGAACCCGTTTCCATCGATTCTCTTTCCTCTTACCACGATCGGGTGAACCGTGTCGCGAAGCCCGCCCGTCGCACGCGCCACCACGAGACAGCCGCATGCAAAGGCCTCGAGCTGAGAGATGCCGCCTGGTTCGTACAAGGACGGCATGAGAAATATGTCGGAACCCAACAAAGCCTCCGCCACATCGACAAACCCAATGCTTACGGATACGCTCTCGGGATAGTAGTTCGACAGTTTGATGAGCCCGCCTGCGATCTCTTCCCCTCTTTGATCTCCCGATGGCAGCGGTCCTCCTATGATCCCCTGACACTTCAAGGTTTTGAAAATTCCCTGCGATGCTTCAAGGAGAAGCTGAAATCCTTTCTGATCAACGATCCGATGGATCATCGAGAACAGCACGCGATCTGGATCAATCGTAAAGTTGTGTTTCGTTTGAAGAAGGAGCTTGTTCCGCATCCGTGTGACGAGCTCTCTGCGTGTTTTCTGCTTGATCGTGGTGCAAAAATCAGGGCTTTTCAGGATTTCCGGGAAGCGGGACTCGATTTTATTTTGCAGGGATTCGTTTTTTCTGATTTCTTTAATGAGAAGCGGATAAAAGGTTTTGACGAATCCCGAATCCCTAAGACGTTTTTTTACCCTTCCGACGAAGTCCCTACCTATGGCGTTGTTGATTCCCTTCACGTTGAACAGGATTGTTTCGAGGCCGTCGCTCGCAATCTCGATCTGTTTTGCGTAAGAAGGGCTTACCGTGATGATGCGGTCCGCCAGCCGTATTCCTGCCGCCATGCAGTTTATCCGTGTATTGAACACCGGATCGGTGAACTCATCGGCCAGGTGGGAGGGAAGATTGAAGAGCGTGAAGTGATCGAACCCTCTTTCAAAACGGTTGTAGGAGTCGAAATACTGCCACCCGACATTGTGAAGAATGTGCACAAATGAAGTCCTGCGGAAGTTGTCATTTCTTGAGTAAAACGGATCTCCTCTTACGATTCCGTTGAAAATCCCTGCGAAAGCATCGTTCGTGAAGGTAAACAGCGGATGCAGCCCGAAGGTGGTGATCACCTCTGCGCAGGCACGTGAAAAGGCGATCCTGCGTCTCAGCTTCTCTTCCGCAGTGTATCCCCAGTAAAGCCCGTCAAAGAACTCATGATGGTCAACAAGGTAATAGGTCACTCCGTCGACAATCCCGCTGTGAACGCCCACCTCGTATTCGGAGTCCATGATTTTGAACCTGACATTGATCCCGGTGTAGGAGATCCTGTACCTCTTTACCGCGGACCTGAGCTTGTCAATCTGTTGCCTTTCACCGTGCCGGTACAGAGGTGTGATCACATACACCTCTTCTCCCATTGCCACGAGCTCACGCGGGAGCTCGTACACCACGTTGGCGAGTCCCCCAATTTTCGAAAACGGTTCCGCTTCAGCGGAAATGAATACAAGCGATCCCCTCCTGTTGTGCTCTTTGAGGCTGATTCCGAGCTCTCGAATGTGTTCATTAGAGCTTTTCGCACATTTGTCGATAAAGCCGAGAAGATCTGTGCCTGATTTGATCCTGTTGTGAAACAGGTAATAGAAAGTGCGCATGAGTCCCAGTTCGAGAAAGTGTCTCTGCCCGTTCCAGAAGAGCGGAATGAGATGTTCTTCAATAAATCCGTGGAATGAATCGAATGTGCCGGCATGTTCTGCGAACTGCAGAAACGCGAAATTACTGGGAAAATGAGCAATCTTTTCGATAGAGCAGAGCCTGAGAAATGAATCTCTGAGAAAATCCCTGTACAGAGGTCCGGGCTCTGTTACCAGGAACATATTCAGGATCTTTACCCTGTCGGTGTACGATACTACCGTCTGCAGTTTCGAGACCCGAAGCTCTCTGCCGGTATAATAGCTTTTTTTCCCCGTTACATGAGAATAAATCGGATCTTCTATGCTGTAGTGGGTGTTGTCTTCGAGCGGAAGACGCGGGTTGTCGAATTGGAGCAGTACGGACTGGTTGGTCTCCGAAAAATTGAACGCGCCGATGATAAACTTTTTTTTAGTGCACTTCATCGCTCCTGCGACGAGAGTGTTGTTCGTCCACAGCAGATATCCTTTCCCGGTGTTTTCCCTGTGGAACGCGTAGAGCCATGTGTAAAACCGCTCGATCGCCCTGGTTGAGGCTGTTTCGAACTGGTTCCAGTTTACATAGATGTTATCGAGAAAGACTTTCCATCCCTCTCCCTCCGCGCTTCCCTCATAATCCATCAGCATGTTGCTCATGAATGAAGTGAGCGTAGTTGCGGCCTTCAGCCCCTGCAGCCCGAAGGTGTTCACTGCACGCCGCTCATCGTGATTTCCGAGTATGCCGAGAAGCTCTGTGCCGGGTGGCAGCGCAGACGGATAGTATGTGTCGTACAGGTGGTACACCTCCCTTACATCCACCTTTCCGTGAATAATGTTTTCACAGATCTTGAAAAGCGCGGAGTTGTAAGGAATAAAACCTGACCGGGTCAAAACCCTCTCTCTCCCCCAGTAACATTCTGCAATGTTGATAAAGAACGTCTTTCCCATCTCCTTCAGCTTGCGTTCAATCGCGAGTGTGAGATAGTAGTGAAAAGGGCTTGCGATGATATCCCTGCATGCGGAATCGTAATACCCGGTGGTGACGAAGTGATCGTCTTCTCTGTCGTTGACGATGATGGTCCCCTCCACCATGTCCTCGTGGGTTCGCTTCTTTCCATACACGTGAGGATAGTTGTTTTTCTTCATCATTATGGGGACTGCGTGCGCGGAGTCGAACCGTATTCCGTCTATGTCGTATTTCTCAATCATTGTGACGATGGAGCGCGCGATGAACTCCCACACCTCGAATTTTCGGTAATTGAGCAGCTTTCCGTCGTTCCAGCTGCTGTATCGGCCGTCTGTTGCAGCGCGCACAACAAGCTCGCCCGCATCGTTGTAGCAACGTACATCGAACTGATCCGGAAGGGCAAGACTCCTGCGGTTTATATGTGGAACAATGTCCACGATAATTTTTATACCGAGAGCGTGCGCTTTCTGCACGAGATCTATGAACTCTTCTTCACCGCCAAGAGAAGGCTCTATGACCGTGAGATCCATGGGGGAGAAAGGTGAGGGTGAGGTCGCTTCAGGGGCCCAATCCTCCCTGTTGCTTCCCCTTTTCTGCACTCCAAGTAGATAGAGTGCGGTGACAAAGTAACGTTTCTTCAGGTCCTCCAGATGTGCGGCAATATCCGAAAAATTCCCCAGGCGGATCACCTCACCGTTTTCGTTGTACACGAGGCCGGGGTGTTCAGGGTCATCCCAGTACACCCGGGTGTGGCCGTGTATGTCTGGAAAAATCTCGAGTATGATTTCTCCTCTCATGTCGGGGATTACATTGACTCTTCCGCTGAAACCGCTCTCGTGAATCCACGAACTTTTATTTTTCAACTTCTTGAATACCACATACTCGTATGCCCCGAGGGTGTTGAATGACTTTTCTGCCCTGTAGCGGCCTGATTCAGTATCGAAACAGAGGGTGATGTCGACATATTCGAGGTCCACCTCATGAGTGAGCTCGTGTTTCGAGCTGTATTCATAAAAACGGATGAAATACCCCGTCTTTCGTTTCGGGAGATCAAATGTAAAAATGTGAGAGCTCCCTTTACGCACGGTAATGAAGCGGGTGGCGAGGGGAACGTCAAACTCCTTTGGTGAAAACAGCCGCTCGAGAATGATGTTCGCCTGGTTTCGCACTTCGTGAATGTCGTGCCCGGATGCCGCAACGAGAAGGCGGACGATCTCGTAGATGGAGGCGAGGTCATATCCCTTTTTGTATCTCCGCGCGAGCTGTGCGAGGAGCGAGACCGCCTTCATATTTTTGTCGTAATCGAATGCCATTTCGTCTTCGGGCCGGCGCGCGTCCAGAAACTGGAGGATCGACTGACGCTGCTGTACACTGAGGCCTTTTATCTTCCTCACAGCGGGAATTTCCCTGTATCTTACTTCCCTGATCTGTGCCGCGCTGATGATCGCAAAAACGAGTGTCTCGAGCCTCCGTGAGGAATCTGGAGGGATAGGCTCGACATGGGAGTAACCGGTTTCGATCGCCCGCTCCTCCACCTCGAGAAGCGTCTTGAATGCTTCGTAAAAAGCGGAAAGCCCCCGATCTTTCTCGTGAGCGAGAATGTCAAAAAGATAAAGTCCGAGGTAGATCGTCGGCACTTCTGACCACCGCGGCCCCTGACCGACGTGGGTGAGCACGAAGCATTCGTCCGACTCATAATAAAGTGATGGAATACCAGGACGTTCCTTGATAAGAACAAACCGACGTCCGATCAGGCGTTCGTTCCCGATTTCTGCAAGCGCCTGATGGAGCGTCAGCACCGCATGCATGATGCGCGAAGAAAGACGGGTATTGCCGAGAAGGTTTTTCTTTACGGTGAAGTTGTACAGCGCGGCATTGTCGAATATCTGGTTTTTGATCTGTACGAGGTCTGACAGCAAATACTGAGGGGAGGTGCCGTTTTTAACCCGGTTGACAATATCGTTGTCAGGATAAAGTGGGAAACATCGAAACTCCGAGAAAGCGGTGACGATTTCCTGTTTGATCGCATCCTGCACACCATCAGGTGGTTCGCTTTTCCGGTATGATCCGAAGTTGGAGAGAAAAGTAAGTTTCATCCGTTCTCCTGTTTTCTTCTCTGTCAGGATGCGACTGAAAGCGCCAGTCCCGGCAGGATGTCACTCTCCCTCGCAGTGATTTTTTCTGAAAAGGTCTTCTCGGGCTGCCGCCGGTACGGAACTTACCTTTTACAGCTTTGAAAAATCAATCGTCCCTGCAATATTCTCCCATCCGAGACATTCGAGATTTTCCTGTATTTCATCGAGCAGTCGAAGTCTCTCGGTATCATTTTTTGGAAGGATACTGAAAAACATTTCTGCATTTTTCTGAAGATGCTCTTTTTCCAGCTGAAATCTCTGATCGGTCGAGATGTGAGAAAAGTCCTCTCTTTCGTACTGTTCATCGCTGATGAAATCGAAGACAGTGTAAGGCGATTTCGAGAGAGAACTGAGACATTTCTGTACAAATGAAGCGCACCCGCATGATGACGAGAGCGCTGCAATTCCTCCAAAGGGGAGCGTCTCCAGCTGAGCGATGCCGAATGGTTCGTATATCGAAAACCCGAACTCCGCGTCGGAACCGATGCGAAGGTCGGAGAATTCGGCTTTTTCAGGTACTCTTTCCCCACAGGATCTCCGGTCGAATCCGAACTGGTTAAGAAATATCCCCTTGATGTTTCTGGAGCGCGCGTTGAACAGTGACAGGTACGCATATATGTCCTTTTCCGCGCCCACAAGATCAGGCCATCCCTCCCGGTGAATGACCGGCCATCCGTACTCTCTTTCCATAACCGCTATTTCAGATGAATTTCTCCCCGTACCGATCAGCGTGGACAGCAGGATGTACCCCCCTTTGATCTTGTAGCGGTGAAATATTTCATCAAGAATGTAGAGAAACGTTATGTCTCTCCATACCCCCTTGCTCATGACGAGCCGCGTCACATGGGTAAATATAATATCCGGATCGAAGTTGAAGAGATTTCCGATATAGTTTCGTAGCTGTTCCCTGCTTCGAAGCTTTTCTTCGTGAGAAATGTAACGCAGCGGTATCCCATTATACACTACTTTCAGCTTATTTTCATCAACATCCGGTATGAGGTACCGGTATTCTTCCTTGATGATGTCGCTCACCGCGAATATGTAGTCAAACCCTTTGCTCCGCTTCACGAGTGCCGAACGGTAGCTTTTCTGGGCTCCGTATTCGTCTTCAAAAGACCTTCCTTTTCTCATATTTTTCCGCATGGTAGAGTAGAAAGCGATATCGTGGCCCGCAATGGTTTCAACCATGTTTCTGCAGGGCGAAATCTCATGCGCGTAGAGCACCGTCCTGTGAATCACTTTGCCCGTGTCCTCTAAAAGAAGCGAGAGGATCGAAGGGATACCCATGTACTCATGGGAAAAGTGGAACACCGTGCTCTGGTCCGGGTAGAGAAGGCGCAACAGCGCGGGATAGGGGATCGCGATTCGGAGGTACTGTTCGTAGTCCCAGTCAGAATACTGGTCGGATTCAATTCCGCACACTTCCCAGATCCTGTGCTTGAAAAGATTCACTTCTTTCGTGTTCATCCTGTTTATGCCTATGAGGAGTGTGTCAACGGTGTTTTTCTTGTTGATGTTGAATTCACTGACAAGAGTCCGCTTTCCGTACACGATATCGATGTGATACTTCGAAATGAGCTCCATGAAGATGTCGTGATAGTCTGCCGAGTCGTAGTTATCCAGGTTTGAGTACAGTACCTCTCCGCCCTTGCCGAGCCGTGAAAAAACGTCACCGCTGTATGAGAACAGCGGACCGAAGAGCAGGGTTTTTTCAAAGAATCCTTTGTAGCTGTCTGCGGTGCAGAGGCCGGTGATTACCGACCCGATTCCGCCGATTTTCTGTACCGCTTCGTGGGTGATGTGTACTCCTATTTTCAAAACCGACTCCTCTGATGAGATCGCAACACGAAAGTACTGTAAAATATAATGTGTGCACCTACTGTTATGTAGGGAAATTTCTCCTGATTAATATCCTTTTTGAATCGACCGATAAATAAACATGAATACCATCCACAAATTCAGGCGGCGAAAAATGGCATCGAAAAACGCTCCTTTCATGATTATTCTCACTTTTCTCGGGCTTTTCCTCTTCGGAACGGTGTGGAACGCACGTGTGCTCCACGCTCAGACTGTCCCCACCTATTCGTTCGTATCTTTTGAGACGACGTACAGCAGCATCATCGGATCTGCGAGGAGGGAAGGGTATCATCTGAAGGAAGAAGAAATCACCTCGCGCTACGGTAAGTACCATATTTTCCTTGAAAAACCGCTCACCTATTATACGGAAAATATATATCTGTTTTTCAACGAACAAAAAGGGCTCATATCCTTTACCGTGCTCTTCACGATCAACGAAAACCAGCCGAGAACCGTCCTCGACAAGCTTGTCGGCTCGATCAGCGAAAAACTCACCGACAAGTACGGTCCCAGTGAAAACGAGGCCTACGCATATTTCAAGCTCTACGAGAACACCTATGAGCTCGTGGTGAGACCGCGGCAGAGTTCCTCCGGTTCCGCGTATGTGACCTTCAAGCACGTGCAGCGGGACACGGATTACCGGGATTATTACGTGAAAGAGGTTGAAGCGCTGGAAAACGAGGAGATCGAGGAAACGGTTGACAATTTCTAAATACCGCATCCGTACACGGTGTCCGCGATTGAAGCACGCACCTGATCCATCTGTTCCCTGTCCTGCTTTCGACTCGGGTAGGTCCAGTTTGAAAGAAGCACGATACCGATATCCCTTTCAGGGTCGCACACGATCGAACAGCCTGTAAAGCCTGTTTTTCCGAATGCCCTGCTCGAACACCCGGAACCCATGAATCGAGGCTGATAGATCTCCCACCCCAGACCTGTTTTTTCCGTGTTTTCCGCAAGCTGGTTCGTACTGATTCGATTCACCATCTGTTTCGAAAAATATCGTTTTCCCCTCATTATTCCTCCTTGCAAAAGCATTTCACAAAACGTGAGAAGGTCCGGAGCTGTCGAGAAAAGACCCGCAGATCCGGGTTTCATAATCGTGCTGAGAGTGTGCGCACTCTCGTCGTGTACTTCTCCCTGAACCATCCGGTTTCGCCATGGGTCGAACTCTGTCGGAACGATTTCCTGCTTTCTTACGATATCCTTCGGTGAGAAGGAAGTCCGGTGCATCGAAAGAGGGGAAAAGAACCGAGCCTGAGCGAGTGCGTCCAGGGGGCGGGTGCTGACCCGTTCTACCACGATACCCAGCAGAATGCTTGTTGCATTGGAGTAGAAAAACTGTGATCCGGGCGGGCTCCGCAACTCCTTTCTGTAGATGGTTTCAAGTATTTCGCGGGGGGTTCGTTCTTTCAGAGAGGAGAGGGGAAAGGAAAAATGAAGGGTGTGGGTGAGGAGGTGGTATATCCTTATATTTTCCCTGTAGCTGTGTGAGATCTCGGGAATGTAGCGCAGGAGTTTGTCGTCAATATCAAGCGATCCCTCATCCACGAGTTGCAGCGCAAGTGAGGCGGTTGGTATGGATTTAGTGATGGAAGCGACATCATAGATTGTGTCTCCTTCGACAGGGGGTGAATGCTTATCATAGGTGAAACGACCGAAGGGATATACGGCCCGTCTTTCTCCTGGTGAGACAATCCCGACAACACACCCCGGAAACACTCCTGCTTCTATGGCCTGCGTGATCCTTTCACGGATCAGTGCATCGAAATGTGAACCACCCAGCTTCATACCCACATAAAGTATAACGTATTTTCAGGAAAGCCAGTAGATTCCGGTGTTTTTTTTGCGCATCTTTCGAAGATACGTGTGCGTACACAGGGGAGCAGAAAGCAGGGCCGAATTTTCTACCAAAATCCCCTGAAGGCGCATATAATTCTATTAACGAGAGAGGAGCCTGCCGGAGGAGGCGTTTCTATGAAAAAGCGAGCGTCTGTTATGATTGGGATAGTATTTTTTGTTTGTGCGTTATCCGGATGCGTGAGCCCGCGTATCGGATTCATGGGCGGTGAAACTGTGCCTCTGAAGGAGTACACTCTCCAGGGGACATCGAGGGAGAAGGTGCTTCTTATTCCGATCAAGGGGTTCATTTCTGACGAGAGGCAGGAAAGGTTTTTGAGAAGTGAGCCCAGCATGGTGCAGGAGATCGTCTCCCAGCTCAGAAAGGCCGAAAACGACAGACACGTGAAGGCGGTGGTGCTCAAGGTCGATTCTCCCGGGGGGACCGTTACGGCAAGCGACGTGCTGTATCACGAGATACTGTCCTTCAAGGAGCGGACAGGCGCTGCGCTCATAGTATCCATGATGAATGTCGCAGCATCGGGCGGTTACTACATATCGCTCCCCGCAGATTATATATTCGCCCACCCCACGACGATTACCGGCTCTGTGGGAGTGATATTCGTTCAGCCGAATTTCACCGGCCTCATGGAGAAGATTGGTATCGACGTGAACGTGAGCAAGTCAGGAGAGAAAAAGGACATGGGATCTCCATTCCGCGATGCGTCGGAAGAAGAGAAAAATATCATGCAAAACCTCACGGACAGTCTCGGAAAACGGTTCGTTGACCTCGTTGCAGGGCACAGAGACGTGACGGCCGCACAGCTCGAGGACATCGCGAGCGCGCGTGTGTATCTCGCGGATGAAGCCCTGAAGTTCGGTCTGATTGATGAAACCGGCTACATAGAGGATGCGCTCAAAGAGGCGAAGAAGCGCGCAAAACTTCCTCCAAGCGCGAAGGTAGTGGTCTACCGCAGGGTCAAATACCCTGACGATAACCTCTACAACACGGCGGCATCGAACATGATGGGAAGGGGTTTCTCCGTGGTGAACATCGATCTTCCCGCCTCCACTGCGCACCTACAGCCCGGATTTTACTACCTGTGGCTCCCGCAGAAGGGTGCCGAATAAGGGCACTGTTTCCTTGAAAAATGTGTGATTGTGTTTTACATTCATCTGCGTGATGAGAACAAATGGAGAAAAGCCACTGGCCTGGGTTGTAACGGTATCCATGGGCCTCGGCCACGAACGCGCGACATTTCCTTTTCGCAATTTCGCAGAGCAGGGGATTATCACGATCAATGAGAGCGCGCTCACAGGGCAAAAGGAGAAAGAGCTGTGGAGGAGATGATCCGGCTCTTGGGCTCGAAAAGGGGAAAAAATCCTGCTTATGAGTCTGGGAGGGAAGGGAAACATACGAAAATCGACTCCATCAAATTCAAGATCGAGCAGCTGTGCAGGCTTTATACCGGTGCTGACGAAAGGAATAAGAAAAAGATCGAAACGGATATCTCCTACTACAGGGCGGAACTGGAATATCTCTATCAGAAGAATATGAAGAACGGCTCGAAGAGCAGTCTCTATAATGCAAATCTGGTCATTCCCTGCCTCTTCAACTCAGGATGTATCATCGGAAAACGGGGTATGGCCTCCAACGATGTATATTATAAACAAAATATGCACCTTTCGGGAACAGGAAAGCGCGCGTGAATCGGAAGGGCAGTGAAATCGGCTGGCTTCTCGATGGATTTATCAGTCATCGTGGATTTCATACGGGAGACAGTGAAAGACCGGAGAACTCGTTGAAGGCATTTGCTTCTGCGGTCGCTGCCGGGTACGGTATCGAGCTGGATGTTCTTCTTTCCGCAGACAGTAAGGCGGTTGTGTTTCACGATCAGACCCTGAAGAGAATGACTGGAGTCGAAAAGCACGTGTCGGCGTGTACTGCTGCGGAACTCGGCCGCATACGTCTTCTTGGTTCCGAGCAGACGATTCCCCTTCTGAAAGAAGTGCTCGATCTCGTGAAAGGAAGTGTTCCGCTGCTTGTGGAAATAAAAAACGACGGGAAGCCGGGGGCGCTCGAGGAGACTGTGTTTCAGGATCTTTCCTTCTACACCGGAAAATTCGCTGTTCAGTCCTTCAACCCGTTTCCCCTGGAATGGTTCAAAGACAACGCTCCTGAGATTGTCCGAGGACAGCTCTCCGGAGATTTCCGAGACGAAGATCTGTTTTTTCTCAAGAAATTCATACTCAAAAACCTCTTCATGAACTGGAAGAGCGACCCGCACTTTCTCAGCTATGATGTGCGCTGCCTTCCTTTCTGGGCGGTGAACAGGAACAGGCGCCGCGGCTTCCCGGTGCTTGGCTGGACGGTCCGTTCACAGGAAGAATACCTTTCCGTCAAACCGCACGTCGACAACATCATATTCGAAAGCTTCATTCCTTCCTCCGCAGAGTGAATGACGAATCACTGCTTTGAGACGGTACTGCCCGGTTTTAGTACCTGTAAAGCGAACTATTTTCAGTGACCGGGAGTCTGCGCCCGTATGCTCTTCAGTTCAGGGTGAGCATCCGCTTCCCGCTCAAACGCTTCTTCTCTCAGAGGATTCGTGTAATCAGGGCTCTGAAAAGAGTAGGTAAAGTGTGTGTGGATATCATAGGTTCCCTCGAGAAGCGCCACGCTGTCTTCCACCATCACGAGTTCCTCGTCTGTTGGTATGACAAAGACTTTTATCTTTGCGTCCGGGGCGGTAATGTCCGTTTCGATATTTCTGGATCTCGAGATGAGGTTTTTTTCTTCATCGACCCTGATCCCGAGCATGTCGAGATTTGCGGTCATCTTCGCCCGTATCTGCGGGCTCATCTCACCGACTCCGGCGGTGAATACCAAGGCATCGACATTCCCGAGTGCCGCAGCATAGGCACCGATATATTTTTTCCCTCTGTAGGTTTCCACCTCGACTGCAAGCTGTGCCCTTTTATCTCCCTCTCTTGCCGCTTTCAAAATATCCCGCCTGTCTATGTACTTCTCCGTGATGCCCAGAAGTCCGCTCTTTTTGTTGAGAATAGTGTTCATCTCGTCGGTTGACACGCCGAGCGTATCCATCATATAGAGGTCGATTGCGGCGTCATGATCACCTGCCCTCGTGCCCATCACAGCCCCCTCCAGGGGTGTGAACCCCATACTCGTGTCAACTGAGATTCCGTTTTTCACTGCATTGAAGCTCACCCCGTTTCCTATATGGGCGATCACGAGATTCGTTTTGAAAGGATCTTTCCCGAGGAGTACGGACGCTCGTTTTGCTGTGTAGAGAAAGGAAGTTCCGTGAAATCCGTAACGGCGGATGGCGTGATTCCTATACCAGCTGTAGGGCAGTGCGTAGATGTACCCGTAATCGGGCATCGTCTGATGCCATGCAGTATCCATGATTGCGATGTGGGGGATACGGGGGAGCACCTCTCTTGCGGCTTCGATACCGGTGATGTTTGGAGGGTTGTGAAGGGGGGCAAGATTCGAAAGCTCCTTGAAAGTTTCGAGCGCGCTTTTGTCGATAATTACAGACTTGTTGAACTTCTCGCCACCGTGCACGACTCTGTGGCCGACCGCACTGATCTGCTCGATGTCCTGTATGACCGGATTGTCCGAACCCGTGAGCACTTCAATGATGAAGTCCACTGCCTTCCTGTGGTTCAGACAGGTTCTGCTGACTTTCAGGGCGTCCTGTCCTATCACCTCATGGGAGATGGCGGAACCATCCATTCCCACCCTTTCCACGATTCCTTTTGCAATTGCAGCGCGTTTTTCCCATCTATACAGAATGTATTTCATCGATGAACTTCCGCTGTTCAGCACAAGAATATCCATGAGATGATCCTCCTGTCACGGCACCACTGAGGCGGCCCCGGTAAAAGTCATTGAATGAATAGATGAAATTCATTAAATTAGAAATATATTAAGAACAACAATTTCAATCAACTCTGTTTTACTTCCTTTTCGGAGAATGAAATGGATGAATCCGTCAGGATCCTTCAGCAGATAGAGCCGAGAGACCCGATACTTGTCGCCGCATGGCCCGGAATGGGAAACGTTGCCTACGGAGCGGCAATGTACCTGAAGGAAAACCTGCAGGCGTCGAAGTTCGCGGAGATCATGCCGGAAAACTTTTTTTACAGAACGGGTATTCAGGTAGTAGACGGAATCGTTGAAATACCGGGGCTGCCGAAGAGCGAGTTTTATTTCTATAAAAATTCCCACGGGCCGAGAGATCTTCTCCTTTTTATCGGGGAATCCCAGCCTGTAATGGAAAAGGAGTACGAGCTCGCACTGCGTATTGTGGAACTCACCGCGTATTACAGGGTAAGAGAAATTATCACATTTGCCGCAACACCGGTAAATATCACCCATCATGCGGATCCGGGGGTACTCTGCGTTTCTACTCACAGTGAGACTTTGAACACGATGAAGCAGTATGGAATCAAGGTGATGAACGCGGGGCACATCGGGGGCCTGAACGGGCTTCTTTTGGGAGTTGGAAGCGAGTCAGGGATCGGGGGAACCTGTTTTCTGGGTGAGATTCCGTTTTACACGGCGAAAATTGAGAATCCGAAGTCATCTCTCGCTGTTCTGCGGATTTTCAGCAAGTATACCGGCATTGGGTTTGATTTCAGCAGTCTCCTGCAAATGGCGAAGTTCGTTGAAGAGGAGATAGACCGGGTGAGCAAGAGCACCAGTCAGGCGGTGTTCGAAGAGGACTCTGTCAGCGAGGCGAAAGAGGTTCAGGAAGAAAAAAAAGAGGGAGAACAGAAAGGGGAGAAAATCCCTCAGGATGTACTTGATAGAATTGAGTACATGTTTCAGCGCGCCGAAGGCGACCTCTCAAAGGCGGGCGAGCTGAAAAAGGAACTCGATCGCTGGGGGATCTTTCAGGAGTACGAGGATCGGTTCCTTGATCTTTTCGGAAGAAAAAACCTCTGAACGGAGCATCTTCAACATAAGTGTCTGTATTTATCTCGTCGGGGAATTGTCTCGTATGAACATGAATGAATGCCCATTTTCATTATCTTCGATTGCCGTTTCAAACAGAAAGGACGACTCGTACGAAAATGTGCTCTTTAAAAGATCGATAGAACATCATCCGGAACTGCTTGATTCAAGCTTGGCGGTGCCGGTCGTATGAAAAGAGAGCACAAGAATGAATGCCCATTTTCATTATCTTCGATTGCCGTTTCAAACAGAAAGGACGACTAATGGGAATTTTCAAAAAAAAGGACGAAGACCGGGATTCCGAAGACTCGAGGAACCTTCCTACGGATATAGTTCTCAATCCAGGTTTGAAGGTTCTGGAAGGGTTCAAATCGGATAAAGAGATTCCTGAACCGATCATTCGTTTGGCCAAATATATGAGGGATCGGTTCGGCCTGAATGCAGGTGATACCGTTGTTGTGAAAAAGGATGACAAGCTGGTAAAAGCAAGGGTCGAAGTATCGAGCGCGTCGGACGGAGAGGAGCACATCTGCAGGCTCAACCGGGCTGCGAGGGACCTCCTGCAGGTTAACGTCGGCGCGGAAATTGAAATCATTCCTCCGGAGACGCTCCTCCTCCTCATCGACACCTCAGGGAGCATGGGTGACTTTGTGACCGGAATCATGAAGATGGATGCGACAAGGAATGCGGTTCGCGAGTTTATCAGAAGCAAGTTTCTCATGTCCGAAGGCGACAAAATCGGAATCGTCAGTTTCGGCCAGTTTGCAAACATCGTTGAGCGTCCGACGATGAATTACGAGCATCTCGAAAACAGATCAAGCGTCCTTATGCCGAACGGCGCAACTGCAATGCATGAGGGCATGAGCCTTGCCATCGATGTCCTTTCATTCTCAGAGGGTGCGAAACGGATTGTCATGCTCACAGACGGAGTGCCGACCACTACCGGGAAAATGGCGATTATCGCACTCGCAAAAACCGCTGCTGCAAAGCACATCGTCATCGACACGGTTGGGGTGGGTTCGCCATTTGATCTCATGGGATACGACGAACTGCTGCTGAAGAAAATTGCGGCGATCACCGGTGGAACATTCAGAAGAGTCCTGGACATTCAGGAGCTCACCGGGCAGTTTCGGGAGCTTGCCGCGGGAAAAAATTACACATATCTTCTGCCCGAAAAGTAACGGGCGCTATGAAGCATTGAGGAAAAAAAGCGCCGGAATCCGGAGGAAAGAGATGGGGGAAGAGAGGAGAAAATTTATCCGTCACCCTCTGAGCTACCCTCTCAAAACGACGGTGAATCGCTCCAAAACCGGCCTGAAAGAGGTGTTGGGCGAGTCCCAGAACATCGGAGCGGGCGGATTGCTTTTCTTCAGTGAGAGCCCGATAGCCCCCGGGTCTGAAGTGGAAATCGAGCTTCACGTGGAGGGAAAAAATTTTCAAATCGACGGAAACGTTGTTCGCTGCTTGGAGAAGAGCGATAGCGAATACTTCAGCATTGCGGTGGCATTTCACGAACCGAGCGATCTCCTGAAAGCCCGGATGATGGAACAGGTCGTTCGGATAGAACTGTTTAAGAACCGCCTCGAACGCAGATACAATGTGAGTCTCGACTTCGCATCCGTGGCAAAGGAATGGATCCGACGGTACTCGAAGTTCTTTGCGAGACGATATGACGTGTAGTTTCCTTTATTCATGACAAAAAGAAATTTATCCAGCACTCTGTTCATTGCCGTGTTTTTGTGCGCGTGCCCGACTCTGTACAGCCAGAACTGGTCGAAGTACGACTTTGCAGACGAGCTCGAGTTCACCGAATACGTGGTCATGCCTGAAATACTGCTGTACAAGCTCATGGGAGAAGAAAAAGATTTTGTGCTTTACGACATCCGCGGTGAAAAAGATTTCAATATATCACATATTACAGGTGCAAAAAACTTCCCATGGGAATCGGGGAGATTTCAGGAGCACAGCGAACAGTTCCCGAGGGACAAAGAGCTGTACATAGTAAGCGGAGACGGGACCGACGGTTTTGATGCGGTGCGTTTCCTGCTCGCGAAGGGATTTTCGCGCGTTTACACGATTGAGGGCGGGCTTGCAAACTGGCCTTACACTAAATATATCGTGCGGTGAGCATGCACTTCACCTTTTCAATAATTCCCTTCGATCCGCGTCACCTTCCATGAGCAGGATGTTGTTGATGAGGAGTTCATCGTTTCCTGTGTTCTTGATGGTAAATGTTTTGGACTCGCTGAACAACACTGTCCCAAAATAAAAGGTTGACCCGTCCGCGTAATATGTGCTCCCCCTGTACTCCTTGCATGATAACTATTTCAGGAGAAGGGCGGGCTCCCCGTATCCCTTGACCGTGAATGTGTAGGGGTTTTCGTCCGGGAATTAATCTCATAATTGTAATAAAAATAT
>CAZOWM010000011.1:0-74284 GCA_964583615.1 uncultured Spirochaetota bacterium
CGGAAGCCGCCTCCTCAGCCGTTGTTTCGGAAGCCGCCTTTTCTTCCTGCCTTGCTCCGGTTGCCTCCTCCGAACCCTCTTCATCCGTTTTCGGCTCTTTCACGATTTCATCGGAGAGGTACCCATCTTCCACTATCTCCTCGGTTTCAACGGCTTCGGCTTTCTTTTCCTCTTCGGTCAGCGAGATGATCTTTGTCTCTTCGGTAATTTCTATTCTGCCTGCCTCGTTCTGCCCCTCGATTACAGCGGAGGAGACAATCGATGCAAAGAGGTTGATCGCCCGGATCGCGTCATCATTGCCGGGAATCGGATAGTCTATCCCCACCGGGTTGCAGTTGGTATCTACAATGGCGACGATCGGAATCTTCGCGCGCATCGCTTCAGCAACTGCGATTGCTTCTTTCTTGGGATCGATGATGAATATCATGTCCGGAAGTGATTCGATATCCTTTATACCGCCAATGTTTTTTAAAAGTTTATCTTTTTCACGCTGAAGCTTGATCACTTCCTTTTTCGTCATGAAATCAAATGAGCCGTCGACTTCCATTCGTTCGATTCGCTTGAGGCGGTTGATACTGTTCCTGATGGTTGCAAAGTTCGTGATCATCCCCCCAAGCCACCTGTTAGAAACGTACGGCATGTTGCAGCGCGTCGCTTCTTCGACAACGGCAGTCTGGGCCTGCTTTTTTGTACCGACAAAGAGGATAATGCCGTTGTTCTTTGCAGCCTCTTTTATCGCGTTGTAGGTGATCTTGAGCTGAGCAATAGTTCTCTGAAGATCGATGATGTGGATTCCGTTTCTCTCAGTGAAGATGTATGGCTTCATGTGAGGGTCCCACCGGCGGGTCTGATGCCCGAAGTGCACCCCAGCTTCAAGAAGCTCTTTCATAGTGACAATTCCCAATTTTTACCCCCTTGTTATTGAATTTTTGTGATTTCTACCGGGAATTGGAGGGCCGTATGACGCACTTCGTTCATTTCTGCACGTGTTCGTGCTCTTTCTCAAACAGCCCGCCGCTGCCGGAAGATTGCGTGTAAACCTGATAGACCGGGTTACACGCGTCTGATGGGAAAATACTTCCCATCACTGGAAAAATAATCGTACCTGCTGAGCAGACGGTACAACTCTTCAACGGGGAGCCCCATCACATTATAGAATGAGCCGACAATGCCCTCCACAAAGAGTGCCGCTTCTCCCTGAATCGCGTACGCTCCCGCTTTTCCCGACCACTCCTTCCCTTCGATATAGGAGCTGATCTGCTTTTCGCTCAGTCGACGGAAGCGAACGCTGGTACACGAAAAGGAGGAATATGAAGCACCGTCAGCCGCATTCAAGACAGTGATACCGGAGAACACCTGGTGCGTGTTTCCGCTCAGCATTCTCAGATACTTACCCGCGTCGTCCGCGTTTTTGGGCTGCCCGAGTACTCTCCTGTTGAAGCAGACAACGGTATCAGCGCCGAGCACAAGACCGCTTGAAAAATGAGTCGCTGCAGCCTGCGCTTTACGCCTCGAGATCAGCATTACAAGAGAACGGACTCTGCGCCTCTGACCGGAAAACCTGTTTTCATCCATCTCTTCGGAGAAGACGAGAAAGGGAATCCTCAGCTGATCAAGGATTTGTCTCCTCCGTGGAGATTGAGAAGCAAGGATAAGTCTGTCCATTCCTCCATGTCAGGGAACACGAAACTCGCAGCATCCCTTGGCTGAAAACACGCGTCCTCCGAATCTTACGAAATTTTACACAATGTACCTTCAACACTCCCTTCAGTCAAGGTAATTAGCGCCGATATTCATATATCAATTCGTTGAAAATATATTCAGATAGGTGTATACTTAAATAAAGTAAATCAAAAATGCTACTGACGGGAAGAGCGATTGGTAAAGGTTGAGGTGGTTGACCACCCGCTCGCACAACATAAACTTACACTTTTGAGAAAGGAAGAAACGAGCCCGTGGGAATTCAGGAGAATTCTCGAGGAAGTCACCTATATCCTTTTTACGAAAGCAACAGAAGAGCTCTCTTTGACAAAGGTTCAAATAAAAACACCGTTGGAGAGCACAGAATCATATTTGCTGAAAAACAAGATAATCGTTGTTCCGATTCTGCGGGCTGGCCTGGGAATGCTCAATCCGATTCTCGCGCTCATCCCGGATATCAGGGTCGAGTTCGTCGGAGTGAAAAGAGACGAAACCAGCCTCAAACCGGAAGAGTATTATGCGCAGTTGCCCCGGATAGACCCGGATACCGTGAACATCGTGATCGATCCGATGCTGGCAACGGGCGGTTCAATGGTTCATACGATTCATTGTTTGAGCGCGCAGGGGGCTCGAAATTTTATCGTTATTACGTTAATCACTACGCCCGAAGCAATCGATAATTTAAAGAAAGAGGAGGAAGACATACGTCTCTTCACCGCATCCGTGGACCGAGAGCTGAATCACAGGGGGTTCATTATGCCGGGTCTCGGTGATGCCGGTGACAGACTTTTCGGAACTTTTTAATTGGACGGCAGAGAGTACAGCTCACTATTCTCATTAACTTAGGGGCATGTTGTATGGCAAATCAAGACCAAGTACAGCTCTCAATAATGCGTTTCAAGAAAAACTCCTATGTGAATGTTGAGGGAAAACAGGATGCAGGCAGGTTCTACATTCTGAAAGAGGGGCAGGTACAGATCTCCAAAGAAGCGGAGATTGTCGAGGAGGATACCGGGAACATCCTTTATCCGGGAGACTTCTTTGGTGTCGTATCCTGTATGAGCAACCACCCGAGCATAGAAACAGCAAAAGCCCTGAAAGACATTTCTGTCGTCTGTGTGTACAGAGAACAGTTCGGGCTCTTGATACAGAAACATTCTCCAGTGGCCATGAAGATCATCACCTCATTCAGCCACAAGCTGCGGTATTTCGATTCCGCGATTACTCGACTCTCTTTCAAGGGGAACGTCGAAGAAAATCCCATATACCTCTACAACATCGGTGATTACTATCTGAAAAAGAAGCAGTACAACCACGCGTTCTATGCGCTGAAAAAATACCTGCAGTACTCTCCGAACGGGGAGCATGTGCAGCAGGCCAAGCAGCTCATGGTGAAGATTCAGCCCAATGTGAACGAGGAGATGTTCACACGGTCACAGCAGGGATTCAACAGACACTTCAGGGACAATGAAATTATTTGCTCAGAGCACGAGCCTGGTGAGGAGCTCTATATAATTCAGAAGGGGAAAATCAAGATCACAAAAATCGTCAATAACAACGAGGTGCTCCTTGCGGTTCTCAAACCAGGAGACATCTTCGGTGAAATGGCAATCCTGGAGAACAAGCCGCGCAATGCAACAGCCATATCATACGGAGAGGGTGAGCTTCTGTCGGTGAGCAAGAATAACTTCGAGATCATGGTAAAAGCCAATCCCCAGCTCGGCACAAAACTCATAACCCTGCTCTCAGAGCGGATCTGGAAGGCGTACCGGCAGCTTGCAAACATTCTCATCAGCGATCCACTGGGAAGGATGTTCGATATGCTTCTCACCGTGGTGGAAGAGCACAAGGTTCCCATTTCTCACAATGCGCGCTACTCCTTTGACTTCGGTCCCGAAGAACTGGTGAACATGGTCGGATTTCCTCAGGACAAGGGAGGCCTTCTGATACAGAAACTGTTCGAAAACAAGAAGTTCATCCTGCAGGATGGGAAAATCGCAGTCACAGACCTCGAAGAACTCGCCAAACAGGTTGATTTCTATAAAAAGATGGATATTCTTGACAGAAAAAGACAAAAAATGATATCGAAATCCTAGATTTTCGAGTACATGACCTTTTCGTATTCCGGGTTGTAGTATATTCTCATCCGGGATTTCGTCTGCTCCGGTTCGTAAAAATTTCTTCCAAAATAGATTCTCACTCCCGGGTAAAGCGTTTCAAATACATTGACTTCCGAATCATAGATCTGGTTGAATTTCACCAGATACTCCTGTTCCTTTTCATTTAGTTTTCCGATGGCAATCCCCAGAAGTGTCTTTTTCTTCCGTGCATCGATGAATATTTTTCTGTGTTTCTCCGGAAAGTTTCCCCACGCGGCCCGCACTTTCTCCAGTTTTTCCAGAAGGAGCACGATTTTCTTGTAGCCGTCCGCATATTTTCGTCTTTCCTGACTGAGCTCTCTGAGCTTATGTTCCATAAAAAAATCAGACCCGGCAAATACCTCCATCTTGTGTTCTGAATCATTACCGAGTATTTTCACGTCTATTCCGTGCCGGGCCTTGAGTTCCCCCCCGATGATCTGCCCCTTTTCCTTCGTGCATACTATCCTGTTCCCTGCGATAATTTTACAGTTCAGGGCGGCCCGGCGAATATTGACGTCTCCGCCTGCCCGGAGCACGGTATTTTCCGCAAACTTCACTGAAATATTGCCCCGTGCGCTCAATCTCCCTCTGCCTTTTCCCACAACACCGTTCATAACGGTTACATCCTCATCAGAGCTCAACAGTGCGCTTCCCACATTCCCGTGCACGGTGATACTCTTCTTTGCTTTGATATGGTAGTTATCCTTTACATCTCCCCTGACCAGCACGATACCGTCGAAGTTTATGTTCCCGGTCTGCGGCCCAACGTCTCCATTGATTGTCAGGATCGGTTCTACAGACAGTCTTTTCCCCTCGGTCAGAAGCTGTCCGTTGATAAGAGAGTAATACCGGGTCGAGTCCTCCAGTTTTTCCTCTCTGATGTTGTCGCCGACGGAAATCTCCACGTCATGCCCGCGCTTTGCGAGTATGATTTCACCCTTTACGGTGTGGCCGTGCTTTTGTCCCTCGGTCGCTCTGGTCACCACTGCGATCAGCTGCCCTTTCTCCACGTTTGTAATCAAATCCTGCTCGTTGTAATTGACTGACCCGTCCTCACAGATCATGAACTTATTCCCGGAAGCGATCTTCACCTTTAACTCGATCTGCGCGTCTTTTCCGTCAACAGCTTCCTCGCCTTCCGCAATGAGCACATCGTTCATGGCCATGCGGTCCGCTTCCGCTTTCTCGATCGCCCTGCGGATTTCTTCTTTTTTCACGCCGAATACGACTCCCTGCCTTTGGCATTCGGTAAGGACATCTTCCACAGAGACCGGATCCGCGCCTCCGATCGGGGGAACCACATTCATAAACACGTGCATTTCATGATCAGAAACACGCACCTTGAACTGCCCGAACCTGTAGGTATGGCCGAGGATATACTGTGCTCCGGACTCATCCTGCAGCACCTCTACAATTCCATCCGTGTTCATGTAGTAGCAGGCTCCGCGGTCTACCCTGATGTTCTCTCCAGAGATGAGCCGGGGCTCATACACCCGCGTGTAGGGAACGCTTTCACCGTATATGTTTTTCCCGTCTTTTCCGGTAGTTGCAGGTTTCACCACCGCCACAAGATCACCCTTTTTCGCATAACCGGTGCGCGCGATCTCTTTTTTTCGTGCTTCTTCCTTCGCGCCTATTTTTCCGGGTTTCTTGGTTACGGGAGGTTTCGGTTTCTCTTTTTTATTCTTTTTCTGAGAACGTATTCTGAGCTTCATTATTTTCCCGCTCTATTCCTCAACGCCGCCTCTGAGCGTTTCATCGCTTTCATTGAATCGGTACTCAATCGACCCGTCCTTTCCCTCTTCAGGCTGCTTCCCCTGTGCAACAATGACCCCTGTTTTTTCATCCTTTGTCTGCTCAACACTCGCCACCAGTCGCTCAATCAGTTCGCTGTTCACACCGTACACTATCTTCATTGCGCAGATCTTTGCCATCACCGTATCAGCCCGAAGTGCTTTTCCGCCTCCAGATGAGGGGTGAAGGTCAAGAAGGAGACTCATCTTGTCCTCTGTCACATGCAATTCAAAGGATCCGTCCACACTCTCTTTCTGTTCTGTCCGCTGTGCGTCATTCCCCGTTTCAATTTCTGCAAGATGTGCCGTTTCCTCATCTTCCGCATCGACAAACCTGTACTCAACTGGAATGTCCGCTGCGGCGTCTGAATCTCTTGTTGTCAAAATGTCTTCCAGCCCGAGCTCTGTTTCGAGATTCTCGAGTTCTGAAAAATCGGTCGTATCGAGACGTTTTTTTACCGCTTCATTCACGTCAATGTGCTCGAGGTCGGGAACGTACGCATTTTTCATTATATCGACGACCTGATCCTCGATGGCCTGTATATCGTAGCTTTGATGCCCTTTCACAAACTGTTTCTTCTGCATGTTTTTATCCATGAGTACCCCGTCTATTTAGAAGTATGTTCATGATGAATCGTTTGTCAAATGGAATAAAAGGGTGAATGTAGAATTTCATACACCGGTATGAAAATGAAACATTCACACATACATTGCACGAAAATTTTGAGAACTTCGGATAGGAGACGTTAGTGGATTCAATGTTTTTCACCAAAATAAGTGCTTTTCCCAAATATATTGAAAAACTCGAAGTTCAACCTAAAAAAAGCTAACGTGTAATATGCGATTTTTCTGTACCCTGTCATTATGTACCACCGTACTTTAAAAGGTGTGGAACATTTCGAGCAAAACAAGTAATATTGGAACAATGGATACGCAACTGAGGCGACAAAAACCATTATCGATTACTGATAAAGCCCCGTGACAACACGCTTAAGGGTAAGTGAGAGCCGAACAGTTCCGTCACCGATATCGGATTTGAGGCGGCTTGTTTCGATGGACATTGAACTCCAAAAAAATAATGTTCGAGGTGTTTCCCATGGAATTCAACCGCAAAGAAGCGGATGTCGTTGCAGAGATAAAACCGTTACAAGACCGCATCCCCGGCTTACATTTACATGATACTTACCAGGCCACAAGCACAGGGCCCCTCGTGCCAGGATGTGAAATATGCACGCGCATGAAGCACATGTCCTTTCAGCTTGGTTTTCGCTGCAACGCTGATTGCCCCTTCTGTTTTCTTCACACATACCAGGCAGACACACCCGACGAGGATGAGAAGTACAACCGGCAGGCACTTCTGAAAGAGTTCCACCGGCGCAAGGACGAATTAGAGGGTGTCTCTCTGACCGGCGGTGAGCCTCTTTTGCACCTCCCTGAACTGGAAGCGAGCGTATCCGAAATGCGGAGATACAGGCCCGGATTGCACTTCTGGGTATACACCAACGGCATCCTTGCTGATGATGAGCGCCTCGGTGTTCTCCAGGATCTCGGAATCGGGGAAATCCGGTTCAACCTCGCGGCGGTGAACTACAGCAGCAAGATACTGGAGAACCTCGAGCGGGCAAGAGGGATGTTCGAGTATGTTGTTGTGGAAGTACCGTCGTATCCGAAGCAGAAAGATGAACTGATGGGATGTCTTGAAGAGCTGGAACGCATAGGGATAGATCAATTGAATTTGCAGGAACTTCTGGTGACAGATGCCAACGTACACCGTCTCGAGGGAGAAGGATATCAATCGGGCTTTCTGTTTTTGAAAAAGTTTTTCCTCTACGGAAGCAGAAGAATGACATACGAGGTGATGCAGCACTGCGTTGATAATGGATACTCGTTTACCGTCAATGACTGTTCGGCAAGTAGATTCGGCAGCAGGCAATGAAGGAAAATCAATCAAAATGCAGGAGGTTTTATCGGCTAAATCAAAGGAATGAATCGATATCGGATCTTACTCTTTCCAGAAGATAGTGAAGATTGCATTGATGAGGATAATCCGGTTCTCTTGATTGATGCTTATGCCGAGAGTTTATCCTTTTGTGCAAGAGATGTGGTCTTTTTGGAGCAGAATCGATAGCCATAGACGGCAGCAAATTATGTATGGTTTTTGTACTAAAACTCATAAGTCGAATTCCCAGATCATAAACATCATATTCTTTAAAAAGAAACATTCCAGCAGGTTACAGTATTAGCCAAACATAAGGAGAGTTGATAATATGTTTAAAGACAAAGACTTGCAAGGAAAGGTTGCTTTGATTACAGGCGGAAGCCGTGGAATTGGACGGCAGACTGCACTTGCTCTTGCCCGCGCGGGTGCTGATATCGCGGTGAACTACCTCATAAACGAAAATGAAGCGAACAAGGTTCAAGCTGAAGTGGAAGGCTTCGGTTCGCGGTGCATAACCGTATGTGCAGACGTATCAAAGAGCAGTGATGTTGCTCGTATGATGGAAATGATTGTGAACAAACTTGGCGTGGTACAAATTCTTATAAACAACGCAGGAATAGCAAGACCGCAATCTCTCCAGGAAATCAGTGAAAAGGATTGGGATGAAATAATCGAGACTAATCTTAAGTCCGCATTCCTCGTGACACAGGCAGTGCTTCCCGAAATGCGTACAAAAGGCTGGGGTCGAATAGTCAATATGTCATCCGTTGCCGCGCAAATCGGGGGTGTTGTCGGCCCACACTATGCGGCATCGAAGGCAGGATTAATAGGCTTGACACATTCATATGCATCCCTGCTGTCAAAAGAAGGAATAACTGTAAACACCATCGCTCCCGCCCTGATTGCCACTGAAATGGTCACACGGAATCCAAACGCACGGCCGGATCTGATTCCCGTTGGACGCTTTGGTACTGTCGAAGAGGTTGCTGACGCCGTTGTAATGCTTGCGCGCAATGGTTACATCACGGGCCAGACAATCAATATCAATGGGGGCTGGTACATGTGTTGATTAGATGAAGCATCCCAAATCACGGAACAGGACAGTATTGGAATTATTGCACAATCATTTGAGGTCAATTCTATTTCTATAAATCGTAAAAAAAAGAGGAGAGAACAACGTCCTCTCCTCCGTAAAATATTCCCAGTAAGCGTGATTAATACATACCTCCCATACCACCGCCTCCGGGCGGCATCGGCGGCATGTTATCCTTCTTTTCCGGTATGTCAGTGATGATCGTCTCAGTGGTGAGAAGCAGCGCGGCAACACTGGCCGCGTTCTGAAGCTCAGACCTCACGACCTTCGCAGGATCGATGATTCCTTCCTTGAACATGTCGACCCACTTGAGTTCGTTTGCATCAAACCCTGCACTCCCCTTTTCGAGCTTTGCCTTTTCCACGATGATCGATCCGTCGACACCCGCATTGGCGGCAATCTGCCTCAACGGCTCCTCCAGAGCCCTGAGGATAATATTCTTCCCGATTTTCTCGTCGCCGGTAAGCTCGAGCTTTTCAACAATAGGAATCGTTCTCAAAAGGGTGATTCCGCCGCCTGCGACGATTCCCTCTTCAACCGCTGCCCTTGTGGCCGAAAGCGCGTCCTCTACCCTGTGCTTTTTCTCTTTGAGCTCGATCTCTGTGGCTGCACCGACGTTTATGACAGCAACACCGCCGGCAAGCTTTGCAAGGCGTTCCTGCAGTTTTTCACGGTCATAATCAGATGTGGTATCCTCGATCTGGTTTTTGATCTGACCGATTCTTCCCTTGATCGCGCTGGATTCACCTGAGCCTTCTATGATGGTGGTATTTTCCTTGTCAACGCTCACTCTTTTTGCCTTTCCGAGATCCTTGACGGTTACGTTCTCGAGTTTCATGCCCATCTCTTCGGAAACCACCTTTCCTCCGGTAAGGATCGCGATATCTTCGAGCATCGCCTTTCTTCTGTCGCCAAAACCGGGCGCCTTGACTGCAACAACGTTCAGCGTTCCCCGTATCTTGTTCACGACGAGGGTCGCAAGCGCCTCTCCCTCTACATCTTCCGCAATGATAAGTAACGGTTTTCCCATCTGCGCGACTTTTTCAAGGATGGGAAGCAGATCCTTCATTGCGCTGATTTTCTTATCGTGTATGAGGATCATCGTATCCTCAATGACTGCGGTCATGTTTTCCGCATTCGTTACGAAATAGGGCGACAGATATCCTCTGTCAAACTGCATTCCTTCGACGACCTCGAGGTGCGTTTCCATGGACTTGGCTTCTTCAACCGTGATAACTCCGTCTTTTCCGACCTTGTCCATTGCATCTGCAATCAGTTTTCCGATCTCAGGATCATTATTTGCCGAAATCGCCGCAATACTGGAGATCTGCTCTGCAGTCTCGATCTTCTTTGACATTTTTTTGATTTCTTCCACAACCACTTTTACGACCTTCTCGATTCCGCGCTTGATTCCCATCGGATTTGCCCCTGCCGTGACGTTTCTCAGGCCTTCCCGAATGATACGCTGTGCAAGGAGTGTGGCAGTTGTGGTCCCGTCTCCTGCGACATCGTTTGTTTTTGTGGCCACCTCCTTCACGAGCTGCGCACCCATATTTTCAAAAGGATCCTCGATTTCAATCTCTTTTGCAATCGTTACTCCATCATTGGTTACAGTAGGCGCGCCAAACTTCTTATCCAAAACAACATTTCTTCCTTTAGGCCCAAGAGTCACTTTCACAGCATTGGCAAGCTGATCGACCCCTTTGAGAAGGGTCCTTCGTGATTCTTCGTCAAATAATAGTTGTTTTGCCATTTTAACTCCCTTTCCTTTCTACGAATTTTATTTGATGGAAAGATAATAATTCGTAATTTCAAAATCAAGATTTTTCTTGACTTCGGGAAAGCCGCCCGGCACACAAAAAAAGCCACCCATCGGATTCGAACCGATAACCTACGCATTACGAATGCGTTGCTCTACCGGCTGAGCTAGGGTGGCAAGATTATGCCGAGAGGCGGAATCGAACCGTCGACACGCGGATTTTCAGTCCACTGCTCTACCGACTGAGCTATCTCGGCATTTCAATGTTGCAAAAATGTACCATAATTACGTCAAAGAGTAAACTGTTTTTTCTCCCTCCCTGAGCTCCGCTGTAGATAACAAAAGCCCCTTTCCACGAAGGGGCTTTTATTATCTATATTGATATTCAGGCGAAAACTACTGTGCTTCGGTGACAGCGTGCTGCATTTTTATCTGTTCTTTTCTTCTGAGAACCTGAAGGAGGCCGAGCCTTCTGACCTCCGCGGCCCTCTTTGCATCTCTTCTCGCTTTCAGAATGCCCCATGCCTCCTCATCGTTGATGTCACGTTCAGTTTCGAGTATTGCAAGGTCGTAGACCATCAGAACATCCTTTATATAGACCACGAAGTCTCCTCCGATCTGGCTGCCGTGGCGGTACACGGTAAAACCATCCAGTTTAATGGAGGGCATGTTTTCAGGATACAGTGGTTTTCTCACGAGATCCCGCTGTTTCACGTCAGTGACATAGTTGGGGTTCTCCCATGTGAGCGTTTTCCACCCATCGAAGTCGAGATAGCCGAGAAACATTTCCCTCACCGTATCGTTGGTGTCTTTGAGAGAAATTGAAAATCCGTGAGGAAAGTTTCTCCCCGTCACCCGTACCGATATCGACTTGATCGTCCCCACATTGCTCAGCACTCCCTTGTTGACAAACTTCGTTCCCTGCCCGTCGCTGGTCCCGCCGTCTTCGTAAAAAGGAATCTCAAAGGGCGGGATAAGGCTTGCCCAGGAGTTGAACGGTGCGGTGGGAAAGTGGATTCTCATGCCGAGAACTTCTCCGTTCATTTTTCCGCTTTCCACACCTTTGCAGTATGAGAGCACCCTGTTCTCGGGAGAGGCGGATGAAGGAGCGAGCTTCACGGACCAGTTCTGAATATCCAGATCGACCTTCAGCTCTTCAATGCCTTCCGCCATTGCACCGGGAAATTTTGAAAAATCGACGTCAGTATTCTCGAGGTTTGCAAAATCGATCAGCACCTGAGGTCCGCCGGAAATGTCCTGCTGGGCATAAAGAGTCACCACACAGAAAACCAGGAATACAAAAATTGCAAAGAATATAAGTTTCTTCATGACCTGAACTCCTTTTCATCAGATTGATCTAAATATAATTATATGCACAATTTTCATGCTGTCAAAAATATTTTATCTCTTACAACAATGTAAATAAGTTCTTTTTTTTTATCGGTAGAAAATGAGGATAACTTTACCCTTGTTTCGCGGGTTTCGGGTTTATTGAAAGGCTCTCTGAAGTGATAAATTGCAGAATGTGCTCACCGGTTCGATCCCCTCAATAAGGATCTTCACCTCTTTCAGTTCATGGACATTCATGAGGATAGAGTCAACGATTGAATCGATTGCCAGTGAAGGGTTTTTGTAGAGGCTGTCAATAAAGGTCCAGTCAAAGGAAATGTATGCGGTATTTCTTTTTACAATAATTTCCTTTACCTCGATATTTGGATCGAAAATGCGCTCATAGTTGTTCTGTATGGGACCGGAAATCAGTTCTTTCAGGATCCAGTAGATCCTGTCGTTCAGGGAACTGGTCTGCGGGATTGAGGACTTCTGAACGACAAGGTTTTCACTCTTCCTCTCCTTGAGAAGGAGTTTTACGGTTACCATATTCCTGGTGCTGATCAGACTCATCACACAGGAAAAGATGAAAAAAAGAGCAACCGCCATGATGTAGTAGAGTCTGATCCTTTTTCTTTCCATGTCCCCCTCCTGTGTACATCAATTATAAATCAAAATGATGGTTTTGTAAATCCTTCTGTTCTTCTGAACTCGGAAATAAAATCGCTGATCCCGTCGGTAATGCCCCGTGCGATTTTTTTCTGGTACTCCCCCTGAAGCATCTTCATCGACTCTTCTCTGTTCGTTACGAAACCGATTTCCACAAGCGCTCCCGGCATTTTCGAAGACTTGAGCACGTAAAAAAATGCGTTCTTGACCCCCCGGTCGACGCTCTCTTTTCCGATAGCGGTCCTAAGCTGTTTCTGAATATAGGACGCGAGCCGCATGCTCTCCCTCCTGTACTCCACATCAACGATCCTGTTGATGATTTCAACGAGGTAATCGTCATAATTCTCATATTCGAACGTGAGGACCGAGTTTTCCATGGATGCGACCTTTCTCGCCTCTTCGTCGAGCGGGCTGAGAGAAAGATAGTAGGTTTCAAATCCCTGTGATCCTGTATTAAAGCTCGCGTTGGCGTGGATGCTGATGAAGAGCGCATTCTCATCGGGGCCGATAGTGTTCGCAAACCGTCCGCGCTCTTCGAGGCTGAGAAACACGTCCTTTTCCCGCGTTATGAGGATTTTTTTATCCCTGAACTTCCTTCGCAGCTCTTCGTAGAGCGCGAGCGAGACGCCCAAAACGATGTCCTTTTCCTTGATTCCGCTGTGCCCCACTCCGCCGGGGTCCTTTCCACCGTGCCCGGGATCGATAATAATAGTCTGTATATCGAACGCGTTGCCGGCTTCAGGCGTTCTCCGTTTTTGCTGAGTGCCCCTGGACACGCTTTGAGATACCACAGCATCCGGTCCCACGGCAAACCGCCCGTCGGTGTATGACCACCTCACTGCCCTTCCCAAAATCCTCCTGAGGATGACATCAACCCCCTGTGCGGGGATGAGCACCATGCCTTCAGCAATGCGCACAGGCGACGGGAGATGAAGGATATCTTTTTGTATGAACACCTCGTTTGTACCAGGCACGAGACGCGCCTGTTTTCCATCTTTCCCGAGCGTCACCATTCCGGTTGCCGCATCGAAAGAGAAATCAAGCTCGAATTGTTCGACGACCACGTCGAAAGGGACATAGTCGGGCCTCTGCGGCTCCTGAGGCAAGCCTGCGGCATATACGCCGTATGCAGCCGAAGCGAGGAGTGCGAAAATCAATGCGAGAAAAAGAAACTGTTTATTTTTTCCGTCCATAATATTCAAATGTATCACCTAATCGAAATATCTTTGCGCACATCGTGTACACTGCTCGTAAGACTTTTTTTTGTGCATTCAGGCCGAGCACGCTGAAAAACCTCTCCGGATGAATACCGCTCACGTATATCTTCCGCTTTTGAAATCCGAAGCGCTTCAACACCCTTGTGAGGTTGCGGGGTGTAGTATCGAAATAGTGGTCTTTCGGGTGATTTTGGATATACTGTTTTCTGTTCACCCTGTAGCTGATGCCCGCCCTGTTCGGGAGCGCAATCGCGATTATTCCGCCCTGTTTCAGTATCCTGTGCGCTTTCTCGAAGACTTCCTCCGCGTTTTTGAAGTGTTCGACCACGTAGAAAAACGTGACCGCATCGTATGAATCCGACGCGATTTTAGCATCGAGAAACGAACCGTGAATGATATCTACACCCAGGTTTTGCTTCCCCCACGTGCCCGCAAAAAGGGATACTTCCACACCGCGCGCATTCCACCCCCGCTTCAACGCGCACTCCACGAAAAATCCCAGGGCGCACCCGATATCGAGGAGCCCTCCGCGTTTCGCATAAAGGCGCTCTATGCATTCCATCCTCCGCGTCCCGTTTCGGACGATGTTTGCTCTGTCCTCTATATAGGTCTTTCCGTACTGTGCCCTGTACTCTTTCAAAAAGTAGTTGTCTTCGTAATCCGGTTTTCCCTCACTGATATCATAGAGGAAAAGATCGCCGCACTTCCTGCAACGAAAGAGGGTGTATTCGTCCGTTCTCTTCAGCGCCACGGCACCGGAGTGGTGAAGCAGACAGTTCCTTCGCGCGCCGTGCAGCGCCCTCTTCATGATCGACACCACACGTTCTGTCCCCTTTCCGTCAACAAGGGTTTTGTTTCTTTCTGCGTACTCCCTGAGTACGTGCTCATCGCAGAGTGTTTCGGACAGCCTCCGGACGAGATCTTCTCTTCTGATATTACCCCGGTATCCGAGGTTTATCGCGGAGACGTGGTTCGCAAGCAGGAAATGGTAGGAGGAATGGTTGAACAGCACCACCGGAGTTCCCAAAAAAAACGCCTCGTACATCGTGATCCCGAAGGAAGTTATCAGCACCCTGGCGTTGCTGATGATCTCGTGCAGGTGCATGGGGCTGTCGATGACGTTGCCGCGAAGCCCCACGAGAGAGTGCTCGAAAAAAGGGCCTCTGACGATATCGGGTGCAATACCGAGCTCATTGAGGCACGATACAACCGCGCCCGTGAGGTTATGCGGGTCACTCCCTCCGAAGCTCACCACCGTCCCCTTTTTTTCCTGATAGGGAACGCGCGGAACCGCGAATATTCTGTTATCAAAAATCATGTACTCGGGACCGCGGAAATTCGTACACACGTCCTCGAGCGCGGGAAGCGGGGAAACAGTAATGTGCGCATATTTTATTCCCGCCTTACCGTCATCTATGGAAACGACCGGGGCCGTGCGTGTCAGACGTCTCATCACACCAACACTCGTGTCGCGCATGTCTGTGACGATGAGATCGGCCTGTGCGGTGGTTCGAATGTCCTCTGCGAAGCTCAAGTGTTCGAATCTACGTGAGTCTGCAGCAGACGAGCAGCGTCTCTTTTTCAGCGCCAGGGTGCTCGAAAAAAGGCCATCAGCTCCTCCTGCGAGCGACGCGCACCGCTTCAGGTGGCCCATCCCGTAGTGTGCCCCCGCTGCCGTGCAGAAAACAATCCGTGGCTTCGACATGAGATGCTATTTTCCTTTATTGTCCAGAAAAACGAGTACGTCTGTTAGTTTTATCGGCGTGCCGTTGTAGAGGTTTTCATATATTTCACTCATTTTACGGTAGTCCTCTTCCGTATCAACGGTAAGCCGCACGTCAGGCCGCGCCAGCGGGGGGTCGGGGTCTGCCCTGAGAACGAAAAAGGAATCCTCATGTCTGTAGATGTACTGCGTTATATGCTCTCTCTCAAAAGGGTCTGCCGCACGCGCATCGACCCGGAGGAGCGTTGTTCCACGTATCACCTCAATTCCGGTTCCGTAGGGCAGGGCCGGAAATGTTGTGAGGTCAGCTTTCTCTTTTTTGTGGAGAGAAAGCGCTCTTTGCGCATACTCTATATCCACAAGCGGGTTGTCGCCGGTCGCCCTGATTACACTGCGCAGGCCGTAGGTGTTGACCGCCTGTGCATAGCGTGAGAGCACGTCGTTTTCGCTCCCCACAAGCACCTCCGCACCGTGCGCCCTTGCTGTTTCCCTGATGAGCGGCTCGGTATCGGCGGTCGTGGCAACGATGATGCCGTCGGAGCCTCTCACCTCCTTCAGCCGAAGGAGAATGTGCTCAAAAATCGACATTCCTTTCAGGGGAAAAAGGAGCTTGCCGGGGAGCCTTGTCGAGGAAATCCGTACCTGCAGTACAACACAATCCTTCTGCCTATTCACTTTCTCTTCATATAGTATTAAAAATTGAACGTGAAATACTCGTCACACCTGCTGCAGTATTCATCGTATTGTTTTTCACAGTGCCGGAGGTAGTGAGGAAGGCCCAAGCCCCATACGGCCGTTATATCGTCGTTTAAGAGGTTGCCGAAATGGAATATCCCGTTGACATCCTGTTTGCACCGCGGAACGTCTCCGTTGTGAAAAACCACAATATCCCTGAGAAGATGCCAGCAGCTGTTGCGCTCAAGCGGCCGAAGGTCGTATTTCGAGCGCTGCGGAAGGAGCCCCGCATATGAGTTGTACTTTTGTATGATAACTTTTGCCCCTTCTTTTTCCCACACCTCGAAAAACTGCAGCATCTCGTGCTCGTTTTCATTCATGCGGACAAACTGCACATACACATTTTTCCCTCTTTTTGAAATCAGGTAGCGCGCGTTTCGTTCCGCCTTTTTCAGCTCGCCTCCGCGGATCATGCTGTATGTTTTTTCTTCCGTTGCATCGAGCGTGAAAATAACCGAGAGATTATCCGCTCCGAGCCCGCACACGTAGTCTGAAAACGGCGGATCGAACACCAGACCGTCCGTGGGAACAATGAGGTGTACATTTTCTTTCGCAAGAGCGTACTCCACGATCTTCCGAATAGCAGGATGAAGGAGAGGCTCCCCTGAAAGGGAAAACTCGACAGTTATTCTCTCCGAGAAATCGGCAAGTGCATCGATGATCGCCGTGAAATCCTCGTACTTCATGGAGCCGGTTTTTCTCTTCAGGACGGGAAGCGGTGAGTAGATACAGGGAGAACTCACCCGATTGGTGATCTCCATTTCCGCGTACGCCGGCACAGTTCTGAGAATTCCAGGCTCCTCCCTGATGAGCTCCCTGAAATCATCATAACAGCAGGACAGGCCCTTTCTCTGCACGACACGTTCAACGATGAGCGCATTTCGCTTGAGAGACGTGGAAAGATCGATTCTCCTGATCTTCAGGTCTTCCGGGGAAAACACGCTCTCGATGTCGAATGAGTTTATCTCCTTCGACAGCGCGGCAAAGATCGAGTCTTTTTCAATTTGTTCGTGCTCGTCACCGATGAGCGACACGATTTTGGGAAATAGCTCCCGCTTGAGCACCTCCGGAGTCACTCCGTACGGGAATCCTTCACCGTACGTGTACTCCGCATACTCCTCCCTGTGAACCCGGAGCACCTCGGAGGTGAGGCCCGTATCGATGAGAGGGGTGTCTGCGAAGAGGTACACGACATCCTCATAGGAGCCGAGCGCATCAAAGAGCGCCCGGAACACGTGCTTCGCATTCCTGTCGCTGACCCCGATCGTGCGCAGACCCTTTATACGCGTGCCGATTTTTGCAAGCGACTCGTCGTCTGCCAGGAAAAACATGTCCTCTCTTTTCACGATCCCGAAAAGTTTTTTCAGCAGTCCGTCGAGAGGGTCCTGTCCTGCAAGCGGTTCTATCCAACGCGCTCCGCCCAGAAGTGCATTGACCACGATCGCCGTTTTCATAGGCTTAAACTACATCAAAACCCCACACCTGTCAATTTATAAAAGGTGATTGACAACATCCGCATTATTCCTTACCCTAACCCTATGTCCATCGAAAAAGTCGCAGATCAGAGAACCATCTATTCTGTAAGCGAGATCACGAGAAACATAAAAACCCTCGTTCAGGAGCAGTACCCCGATATCTGGGTGAGAGGTGAAATATCCAACTACAGAAGGGCGTCATCCGGGCACATCTACTTCACCCTCAAGGACGAAAAAGCGGTGATTCGGGCGGTTTTATTCAGAGGTCACCAGCAGGGGGTTAGGTTTGAACTCGAAGATGGGATGAATGTGATCGTGCACGGCGGTGTAGATGTGTTCGACAAGCGCGGAGAGTATCAGATCATCATCGATTTCCTGGAACCAGAGGGCATCGGTGCCCTCCAGCTCGCCTTTGAGCAGCTGAAGGAAAAGCTCAGTAAAGAAGGGCTTTTCGACGACGCGCACAAAAAAACCATCCCCTCCTTTCCGGACACAGTCGGTGTCATCACCTCGCCGACCGGGGCCGCATTGAGGGATATCATGAACGTGATGGGGAGAAGGTACCGTGGGGTGCATATCATCATCTATCCGGTGCTGGTGCAGGGGGAAGGGGCGGCAGAGGAAATAGCCGCTGCGATACGAAAGGCGAACATGCGCGACGAAACCGACGTGCTCATCGTGGGGCGGGGAGGAGGCTCAATTGAGGATCTGTGGCCCTTCAACGAAGAGAAGGTCGCGCGAGCAATATACGAATCCCGAATTCCCGTGATCAGCGCAGTCGGTCATGAAATCGATTTTACCATCAGTGATTATGCAGCAGACCTCAGAGCCCCGACTCCCTCTGCCGCTGCGGAGCTTGTGGTGAAAAACAGACAGGAGCTGCTGCGGTGGCTCAGAGATCTCTTCCTCAGGCTTGGAAACTCCACCCAGAGGGTCCTGGCTCAGAAAAAACAGCTGGCATCGTACCATACATCGGATGTTCTGTTCCGAATGATGCAGACCATTCTGAACGAAAAGAACTTTGCCCTCGATGACGTGACGAAGACAATGCTGAACAGCATGGAAAGCGTACAAAACGGTAAAAAGGCGCGGTTCGAGCGTATTGCGGGGCAGCTCGATGCGCTGAGCCCCCTCAAGACCCTGGCTCGCGGGTATGCGCTGGTGAGAAAACTCCCGGAAGACGTGCCGCTCTTCTCTATCGAGAATGTGGACATCGGAGATGAGACAAAAACCCGCCTGCGCGACGGCGAGCTACTCAGCACCGTTCACAGAAAGGAAAAAACGACCCGCACGGAGATTAAGGACAATGGCTCAGACACTTTCATTTGAGGATTCGATAAAGAGGCTCGAGGAGATCGTGAAGGAGCTCGAGAATGGCGACATCGAAATTGAGAAAGCGCTTACCCTGTTCGAAGAGGGAATGCGCCTCGCGAAACTATGCGCACAAAAGCTCGCGCATGTGGAAAGAAGAATCGAGATCCTGAAAAAGGGTGAAAAGGATGAAGACGTGCTCGAACTTTTTCAGGGACTCGATGAAGAGTAACCCGCCGTTTTTTCCACTTGCCGTCAAAAAAATTCTCTCTCCACGTTCGAAAAATTAGAATTCAACCGCATTTTGAGTTACCCTTATAGAGAGACGTCTTTTTACCACAGCGAACTCAAGAAAACGGATGCGTCATGAAGATACGCATAAAGGTACTCCTGGTCGTTCTTCCCCTGCTCGTGTTTCCGATGCTGCTCGTAGGGGTCACCTCCTTTTTATCAGCGAGGAACGGCATCACCAAGGTTGCGAAGGAATTTCTCAGCTACAAGGCAGCCGAGTTCTACAAGTTCTGCGGCAGGCAGGAGGACATCATCAGCGAAACGGGGCTCGGCGACATCGAGGGGTACCGAACGATCGCTCAGAAATCAGCGAGGGATTACGCGGACGTGATCAAGCTTTCTGATACGGGATATTTTCTCGTGTTCGACTCTGAGGGAACCATCGTTTTCCCGAAGGAAGAAGGAGAATCCGTGAAGGAGCAGGACTTCTTCGGACCCATGATGGAGAAAAAGCGGGGAATGGTCACGTTCAGCTTTAAATCAATCGATCGAGTCGGTTATTATATCTATTTTGAGCCCTGGGACTGGTACATTCTTCTCAGCGAGCACCAGAACGTATTCTACAGAGACGCGGACAACATAAAGAATCAGGTTGCATACACCATGGGGATGACACTCATCTGTGCGATCGGCCTTATCATGTTCTTTATTAAAAAGCTCACCCAGCCCATTGGGAACGTGGTTCGCACCATGCAGGATATCATCACACATGACGACCTCTCGAAACGGGTGCGCGTCGAATACGACGATGAGATCGGCTATCTTGCCACCTGGTTCAACAGGATGATCGAGGACCTTGAAATTGCTTCAAACCAGATCAAGGAGTACGCGTACAAGAGCGTGCTTGCGAAGAACAGCGAAGAACGTGTCCGCCACATCTTTCAGAAATACGTGCCTCCGGAAATCATCGACGAGGTGCTGAAAACCAAGGGGGAGAAGCTGCTGGTCGGAAAGAAGCAGATCGCAACCATTCTCTTTTCCGACATCCGGAGCTTTACTTCCATATCGGAGAAGCTCTCTGCAGATGAACTCGTTACGTCTCTCAACACCTACTTCAATATCATGGTCAGCATCATTATCGAGCACCGTGGAATCATCGACAAATTCATCGGAGATGCGATCATGGCGATATTCGGTGCGCCTGTTTTACACGATGACGACCCGCTTCAGGCAGTTCTCACCGCACTCTCAATGCTCGAGTCTCTCAAGAGCTTCAACAGAAAGCAGACGCTTGCGGGAAAGCCGCCCTTCAAGATAGGGATCGGCCTCAACACAGGGGAAGTGGTGATCGGAAACATTGGTTCACAGCAAAAACTCGACTACACCTGCATCGGCGATATGGTAAACCTCGCTTCCCGGCTCGAGGGACTGACGAAGCTCTACCAAACTCCCATCATCATCAGCGAGTATACGTACAACGAATCGAAGAGCGAGATCATGGCCCGGGAGATCGATTCCGTACGCGTAAAGGGGAAGGCGAAACCGGTAAAGATATATGAACCCTATCTGCATGTCCCGCGGAGCGTGAGTGACGGGTACAATTACTTTAATGAAGCGATCAATCTGTACAGGGCAAAAAGGTTTGAGGATGCGAAGAGGCTTTTCTACCGCAGCAGGGAGCTGCTCAAGGCCGATACGCCGAGCTCGCTGTATATCGACCGCTGTGATGAGTACATCATTGCACCGCCGGGAGAGGACTGGGATGGTGTGTACACGGCAACAACGAAGTAAAGTCGTTATATTTTTGTCTTCCATTGTTTTTTTGATACTGCCCGCAGTGTTTCCTCTCACTGCAGCCCCGGATTCTGTCACCAACTACGACATTGACATCGATGTGTGCCTCTCCTCATACAGCTACATCTTCAACGAGAGCGACATCAAATATCACGAGTCCATAGGCGACGATTTGCCGGATATCAAAACAGGGGTCTATTTCGGAGGGTACATGAGCAACAAAAACCGTCTCCTTTCATTTTTCTTCAACTTAAAAAACGTGTATTCCATGTACGAATTCGGGTGCGCGTTGAACCCGCTGGGCAACGAGGATAGCACCCTGATTTCATTTCCCTTCACCTATGATCTCGCATACAGGATAGGGCTTTCGGAAAGGACCGGGCTGTTTCCCTTTGTCGGAGGGGGGTTCGACCTGATCCGCATTGAGTACGATGAAAGGCCACACTGGCAGTTCTTCTACATGGCGGAAACCGGCCTGGAAGTGAAATACCGGATCTGGGGCACCACAAATCTCAAGCTGAGAATAAGCTACGGGGTCATCTTTCTCGACCAGGTACAGAGCGGGTATATGCATATTATAAAGGTGCGTTTTCCGGTCCCCTTTATCCCGTAGCGAAGAACTATCACTAGTACGCAATCACATCCCCGATTTTAAACGCTTTTTCTGAGTATGCGACCTTTCCTCTTGACAGCCGCGGGTAGACGTCAAACACTTTTACGCTTCCGATAAAGGTGAACTGGTCGTTTTCGTTTCTGTATACCTGGAGAACGTCTCCAACCGTAACCTCCTGGTCGCTCCCCAAATTGAAAAGGATCGTGCCCCCGGGGAGCGCCTGAATGATTACACCGGAGTCGGCTGCTCCTGCCTTGAAATACCGTGGAGGGGTCACCTTCATTCCACGCATCTCCTCATTGATGCGGATGATCTCGGAAAGCGCTGTTTCAGAGCTCTGTGTGTTGCGGTAGCTGCGCACCACATCCTCATACTTGTCGAGCGCGTCAGCGTAATATCCGTCGTCGTATGAACGCCGGGCCTCTCTCATGACAACAGCAGCCTTTTGATCGAGCCGCGCGAGCTCTTCGTTCTCCTTTTTCTGCGCCAGCAGCTCGTTGATTTTATTTATCTCATCGAGTGTGCTCTTGCTCCTGGATGGCACCCCTATTTTTGTGATGATTTCCTCGAGGCTTCCGAGGGCATCCTCATATTCTCCTCTGTTCTTGTGAGCCATAGCCTGGTTAAAAAGCGCATCCGCCTGTTTTTCCAGTTGTTTTGTTTCACGCGTGGACCTGTCGCTGTAGATCTTGTCCATGATGTTTTCCGCCCGCTCGAGCGCGGTCTGCTTGTATCTGTCGTCATTGGAAACAGTATACACCGTGTAGTAACGGCTAAGCGCCTCCTCGTTTTTTCCCTCCTGCTCGAGAACGAGCGCCGCTTCATAGGTTTTCTTTCCGATCTGATCGAGCCCCGACCTGTTCTGCTCTCTTTCCGCCAGATAGAGCACATTCTTTACCAGATTCTCCTCGACATCCATTTCAAAGGACTCTCCGATCCCTTTTTCCTTTGCACCATGTATCACCGGCAAAATTGTTTCAAGCTTACTGATGCCTTGTGCATAATCCCGTCTGGCAAAATACCCGAGCGCCTCGTTGTAGACTGTGTTAATCTGACGCCGGAATGCCAGGTACTCCTGCTGCTCAACCTCGATGTTCTGCACCCTCTGCTCTGCCTCTTTCAGCTTCGCCTGCTCTTCACGAAGCTGCTGTTCCACCTCACTGATCTTCTGCGTGTACTCGTTGACCTCCTGTTTTATTCCCGCTTCTCTCCGGCTTAAATTTTCCTCGAATCTCTGCCTTTCCTCATCCAGTTCCTCCCGCACAATGTCCTTCATTGCGAGGTACTCAGAGTAGAGCCGCTCCCTCTCCTCTTCAACTGCGGAATCCACGTTCGACACACCGCTGGAAACGATTCGTTTCCTCGCCTCGTCGAGCTGCAGCCGGAAGGATTCTTGCAGCTCCTCTTCTTTCTCCTGCAGGAGACTATCCTGGTTTGACAGAAAAAATTCCCGCTCGTTCTGCAATGCCTCAAGCCGTTTTCTCGCATCTTCGAGTTTTCTTTTCTGCTCGGCGATCTCTGCCTCGGATCGCCTGCGTATCTCCCGTATGAGCTCCTCTTCAACCCCTGATATCCGGTCTTCAACAGACTGTTCACGCACCTTTCCCTTGTTTATAACGAGGTAGTACACGAGTCCCATCGAAACAATAGCGATAATAACAAGATTGACGATCAGCGGAAGCACAAGGCCTTTTTTTTCGCTGCGGATGAGCATATCCCAGCGATGCTCCCTCTTGCGTTTCTGCAGCTCCTCATCGATGGACCTGTACACATCCTCCTCGCTTATCTCCTGAAAGACTTCTTCGACCAATTCCTCCCCTTCGACAATATCCTTCGAACCCATCGATATATTGGTGATCTCCGCGATATCCTCATTTGCGATGCTGCCTGCATTGTTGGTGATAAACTGGAGGTCCAGCACGGGGATGAGGCGCCCCTCGTTTCGAACGAAATACTTGATGGGGGACCGATTTTTTCTCTGCTGTATTTTTTCCGCTCCAGTGAGCGTGAGGGAGCCGACGACACGGTCCACGGTAAAACCGAAGAAATCTTTTTGCTCCTTGAGGAAGAATATATTTCCCGAGCTCGCATCCGCCCTCTCGGGCAAAGGTATATACGACCTGAGGCTTTTCACCTCGACCCCAGTCTCCAGGACGAACGTATCCCGGTTTGGATGTTTGTTTATGAGTATCTTTTCGACCTGATTTTGCTCCACTGCGAGCGGATACCCGCTCAAATTGAAGCACAGCAGTTTCTCAGCCATTGTACGCAGCTTCCAGTTCTTTCATGAGATCTTTATCGTACCCGTACTTTTTCCTCATTTCAGAGAGAATACGCTCCCCTCCTTCACGATCGAGATAGTTGTATAAAAGTTTCCCCTTCAGGAGGAGGACCTCAGGATACACTGACGACTCTTCCTCTGCTTCCAGGAAAAGATCGATTTCATCCCGCAATTCTTCGATAATCGCCCGGTCCTCTCTTCCTGTCTCCTCATAGAGCTGCACGTAAATACGGTAAAAGTCCTTGAACAGCTGTCCGCTTTCATCGTCGAAGTACACGGGCCTTAAAGAACTTAATTCTGTATACGCCTCATGCGCCATTCCAAGTGAAAGCTCTGAATCAAGAAGATAAAACACCCCGTAGGGAAACAGCTCGTATATGGGGTACTGATGCACAAAAAGTCGAAAGTATTCCGACGCTTTTTTGTAATTTTCGAGCTGATAATAACAGTATCCAATCTCGAACACGGTAATGGGATTGTAGCTCGAGTCCGGAAACATGTTGAGCACGAAATTGAACTTGAGAATTGCATCCTCCCACTGCTCCCTTCCCACAAGCTCCATACCCGAGGTGAAGTAATTTCTCGCGCTGTCCGCCCTGAATTCCTCAACCTCAATTATAGTGAGGTCCCGCAGGTCCTGTTTGACCTTTCTGTTTATCTTCTGCAGCTTGAGAAGGTTGTATGCGAGCAGGCCTCCAAAAATGAAGGTTGCGGTGTTCATCGCCTGCGAAGCCTCTTTGTCGCCCCGGCTGTCGAAGTAGATTCTCCCTGTGATGGAGAGCCCGAAGAAACCCGATGAAAACAGCGTTTCGATCACCACGAGCCTTCTGGCGTCTCTCGACCCCCTGTTCGATAAAGATATTCCCTCTTTTCCTTTCTCCATCTGATAGGAGCCTGCAGGGAGGTTTTTTATCTCGATCGGTGTATTCCCCACACTCCGGTTATTGATCCACACTTTCTGGTTCTTTTGGGTGAACACGACGTCAAGGTTCAGTGGCTGCAACGCCATGAACAAGTGATTTCTTCTTTCTTCGGATGTGCGTATCTGCTTTTTGAGGGTTTCGTACCCCTCTTTTTCTATGCGCACCTTGTAGGACTCCTCGCTCCCGTGTATCCGCAGCGGTGTGAGCCCCACTCTGTCTCCGTCGATGTAGACCTCTGCATGGATGGGGTCGGTGTTGATAAAAATTTCCCGTCTCCTCTGGTCATCCGAATATGCTGAGCAGATACCCCATGTGAAACAGAAAAAAATTCCCGCGACAAGTGCCTTTTTCATACTCAATCCCGAAGAGAATTAATAAATCATGATTCCAAGCGCGGTGTACAAAGCATCAATGGGTCTCTCCTTGTAGTCGATGGAAAAAAGCCCGCACCTGAAGGTGAGACGCCCCGTTTTCAGAAAGGGTAATGCCGTGTACACACCCGCCTTTATATATGGATCAACCGACGACCAGCTCTCACTGTTGATGAAAAGGCTTGAGTAACCCGCGCCGAAACTCACGTGCAGAAAGATCCCGTCGACAAGTCTTCTCATTTTTATGAAATAGTGAATCGTTGCTCCCACAGTCACTACGGTCACGTCCGACTCGATGAAGCCCGTATCTGTTCTTCTTCTCATGATTATGTAATTCGAATCAAACCCGAGCCCTATGGGGAAAACGTTTATTTGCGGAAAAAAGGCTATCGATATTTCTCCAAGTATTCCCGGTGGGTAGAGCTCGGACCATTTTCCGAGAGGATAAAAGGTTCCCCCGCACGTGTGGAGCACCGTCGCCGAGCGCACCTCGACTCCATTTATGTAACGGATCAGCGGAGGGTCGTATACCTTTTCTCCCTTCTGCAACTCACGCGCAGACAAAAGCCCCACATCCATGCGCTCCACCGAATCGAATATCTTCCCCAGCTCTTCGTCATCATTGACATCGAGTATTACGCCGCTTTTGAAGTAAAATGCCTTTACGATCAGCACGGGTTTTTTGTTTTGTATATAAAAAGAGCCGAACAGTATCTTGTCGATGTTTCCTTTTTTTCCGACGTTGATCAGCACATTTCTGCTCCAGAGATCCGCGCCGTTATTCTCGCGTATGATATCGAGCCCCCCTCTGTCGATCAGAACATAGCTGTTCTTGTCCGATGACCTGTTGAGCTGCGAATATATATATTGAGGAATACTGTACATCAGTTCAGTGTATCGTTCATCTCCGGTTATGTCTCTGAAGTAGTACACGAGGACTTTTTCCCCGGCTTTCGCGTACGGCGCGCCTGCCGAGAGGAGAAAAAAGCCCGCAAAGAAGAGATATAAAACCCATTTCATGGCATAATTCATTCAATTACCGTCAGTTAAGAGGTTCCCTATTTATTAGTATAGTGCAAAAACCACAATATCATATGGAAAAAACATATCATTTTTACGGATTTTTGCGCTCTAGGAGATTTGACGGAAAGAACCACAGCGTACGGGCCTCAGAAATCCAGATCTATTCTGTCGCCGGCTTCGAGGTCCGATGCTTCGAAGAACCCCCTGTTCACTTCGAGCGCGTATCCGCACTTTGCGCTCGAGGTAACAGGCACGAGTGAATATGGCGTCATAGTGAAAATATCAGTCACCATGCCGGCCTTATCGATAAACGCAATCGAAAGCGGAATTTTGGTGTTCTTCATCCAGAATGATAGAACCTTTTCCTTCCTGAAAACGAACAGCATTCCCTCGTTCCATTCCAGCTCATCTCTGAACATCAGTCCCTTTGCCCTCTGCTTGTTTGTCCGCGCAATCTCAACAGTGAGGGGCCTGCCGTTGATGCTCAGCGTGGCCTTCTTCATTCTCCTGAGGTGGCAGGAAGCAGAAACGGAAATCACAAGAAATAACAACGCGGCAAGACTCACCATGCGCATGAATCTTCTCATCTTCGTGTTCACGATATGACCGCACATTGACCCTGCCTCCAAAATTTAAGCTATCTAAAAAAATATAAACAATTACACTGAATAGAAACAGGAAAACGGTTTGCCTTGACAATTACAGCTGAGAAATCTATATTGCTAAAAATGGCTTCGAAAAGACGCAGTCCGAGAATTGGAAAAACAGGCTGTCTATTCTGGTTGTTTATCCTCCTCATAATTATCGTAATTTTTGTCTACAGAGGGAAAGGAAATTTGAAGGAAACATTTTCTTTTCTGAAACAAAAGGAGGCAAAACAGGAAGTAGAAAAGACGCGCAGCGAAAAAACAATTATTGAAACACTCCCTGAAGAAAAATCACCCGCTGATAGGGGGGCTGAAAAAGAAAAGAAAACATTCCAGCCCGAACCTCTCAGGGAGACTGAAGAGAAACCGGCTTCAGACAGCGCGTCCCCTCCTGACATGAGCGCGCGGGCGACCGTAGAGGAACCGAAAAAAGAAACCCGCACCGCTGAAAAACAACCCTCTTCTGAGAGAGGCACGCTTCGCACGAAAAAGCTGAACTCCTCACTGTACTTCGTGAAAATCAGTGATGACGGGGCGTCGGTTCAGCCGGTTTCGGTTCCGAGAACAATTGAATATAAAGACTCCCCGATCACAAGGACAATCGAGTCCCTTATCGCGGGACCGACGTCTGCGGAAAGGCAGAAGGGTATCACGAGCTTCATTCCGAAGGATACGAGGCTTTTATCGGCTCACATATCCTCTGGACATCTCACGCTCGATTTCAACAGCAGTTTTGAGGAAAACTACACGGGAAGAGAGGCGATCATGCTCGAGCTCGCACAGATTCTGTTCACCGCATTTACCTTTGATCAGGTAAACAAGCTAACGATCCTCATCGAGGGAGAAACAAAGCGATATATTACCGGTGAAGGGATTCCGTTAAAGGATGCCTACACAAGAGAAGACCTTTCAGCCGCAGGCACTCAATGATGAATATCGAACAGTGCAGGAAAAAAATCGTTTCCTTTATTCGGGATTATCTCAATGGCTCGGGGCACCGGACCGGTGTGGTGGGCGTCTCCGGAGGGGTCGACTCGTCGCTCGTTTTCTTCCTCACGTGCGAAGCTCTCGGGGCAGAACACACAGTCGGCGCACTGCTCCCGCATGCGGGCTCATCCCCCATCTTTACCGACAGGGCACAGAGAATCGTTGCGATGAAGGGAGGGCATCTCCGTTATTTCGACATCACAGAGACGGTGAACAGTTTTCAGAAGCTTTCCGGCACCGCGAACAGGCGAAGAATCGGAAACATCATGGCACGGGTGCGGATGACCGCGCTTTTTGACATCGCGGCGGAATCGGAAGGGCTCGTGATGGGAACGGGGAACAAAACCGAAATTCTTCTGGGGTACTTCACACTTTTCGGCGACGGAGCCTGCGCGTTCGAACCAATCGGAGACCTCTACAAGTCGGAGGTATGGGAAATGGCAAGACTGGTGGGAATTCCTGAAGAAATCATTGCAGAACCTCCGACCGCAGATCTGTGGGAGGGCCAGACCGACGAGGGTGAGCTCGGCATTACCTACGATACCACGGATAGGATACTCTCGTTGCTCGTCGAGAAAAACCTGACTCCTGAGAAGATCACGGATATCGGGTTTAAGCGTGAGGACGTGGAAAGGGTCATCGTGCTGATGAAGAAGTCGGAGTTTAAAAGAAGGATGCCGCCGTTTCCAGAATTGAAACCAGCACCCGGCTGAGAGCCCGCACTCCGGAGAAGAAAGAAGCGACATTATGACGAAATACAGAAAAATCTGCCTGCTTTTTGCAGTAATTCTCATGATTGGTGTAGTGACGAACAGCTGTGCCCGTATCCTCAAGAAGGGCAGGTATATTGTTGCAACCTCGCCCCGCACTCCGCCGTTCGTCATGCTGGATGCTGATAAGGACATCATCGGCTTCGATATTGATGTCATCAATCAGATCGCACTCCGCATGGACATGAACATCAAGATCATCCCCGTTTTACAGACCAATCTTCTCTACGGGCTGATCGATGAAACCTACGACATCGCAATTGCCTCCATCATCCTCCCTGCCGAGGCATCAGAGGCGGAGAACCCGGAAATCAACTACTCCGACCCCTACCTCGAGATCGGAGAAGTCATCGTTCTCTCTGAAGATTTTGGAGAGTACAGCGGGCTCGATGACCTCACAAACAAAAAAGTCGGCATCGAAAAAGGCTCAGACTCGAAAAGGGTTCTCGGCAGGCAGAAAGGCATCGCGATCAGGGAATACACGGAGATTAAAAATGCATACGAGGACATAGCTCTCGGAAAAATCGATGCGCTCAGCGCCGACCTTCCCAATGCTGTGCAGACCGTGCATTTCAGTGATGAGTACAACCGCATATTAAAGATCCAGCCGGAGCCGGTGACAAGAAAACAGTACGTCATTGCAGTGAAGTCCGGACACAATATCCTTCTGAACAAGATAAACTCCGGAATAGAGAAGATGAAAAAAGACGGCTCCCTTGAAATGCTCGTCGAGAAGTGGTTCTTTACACAATGATCAGGAAATACCTTCTCAAAGCTGGGGGTCTGGTGTTCTGTGTGTTTCTCTGCATATCGTGCACGGCGAAACTAACATCAATCTCAGACACGAGCATCGCGCTCGGAACCTATGTCCAGCTGACCCTCGTCATCCAGAGAGGGAGCGAGAAACAGGCGGAAAGCACCCTTCAGGACGTGTACGCGTGTATCGACGACCTCGATGCCCGTTTTGACTACAGATATGAAGGCGGTACGCTCAACAAATTCAACCGGTCCGAGCAGATGCAGAAAAACGATGACTCAGCCCTCTTTTCCCTCATCGAATCTTCTCTGGAATACGCACGGTTCACCGGCGGGTATTTTGATCCCACCATTCTTCCAATTGTCGATCTCTGGGGGTTCAACAGAGGGGCCCCGCGTCTCCCCGCACCAGAACAAATCACCGAAGCGCTCGGATACGTCGGGTATGAAAAAGTCACGGTTTCAGACAGTGTGATAAAAAAACCCGTCTGGGTGAAGTTCGATCTCAGCGGAGTTGCGAAAGGAAGAATTGTTGACCTGATAAAAGAGGCCCTTATCACAGAGGGGCATGAAAATTTTTTAGTGAACGCGGGGGGAGACATCTATGTAAACGGGCTGAACAGTGAAAGGAAAAAGTGGCGGATTGCCATACAGGACCCGGTGCGTGAGAACGAGTACAGCGGTATCATTGAAAAAACCAACACAGCGGTTGTAACCTCCGGAGACTATGAGCAGTTCTTCTTTGAGAACGGAGTAAAGTACTCTCACCTGTTCAACCCGAAAACAGGATACCCCCTGAATGAAATGCACAGCGTCACCGTGATTTCTGACAATACCGCCTTTGCCGACGCTGTTGCAACCGCGGTCTTCAGCATGGGAAAAACCGAGGGATACGCGTTTCTCGTGGAAAACGGACTGGAGGGGTTTCTCATCTACTCCGATGCAGACGGAAAGATTCAGACAAAAAGCACATCGAAATTCTGGGAATAGGCTGCAGGTTCTACTGTGAGGCGACCCTGATGAAGATGTTCTCTTTCCGCAGCTCCCGTTTCAACCGCTGCACGTCGGTATGTGCTTTCAAGACAACAAGGGTGTCGAATGCCCGCTCGATGTGTGTCTGGATATATCTGTTCTGTAAGAGTTTGAGCCTCGTTTTTTCCGAGTCAATATGAAGCACCCAGCTTCGGCTGATCTGCACGTCGATCTTCGACGAGGACCAGAGTTTGATCGAATCAAGAATTCCTTCATTCACGGTTGTTCCCGCTGTCCACCTCAGCACCTCGCTGAAAACCTCGGCATCGCCGATGTACTCGATCCCGCGGCTGATGGAATCGCGGTCGATGCTCAGCCTCATCACCTCACCCCGCTGAACGATGTCGGAAAAACCTGCAAGCACATAGAGATGAAAATGCGAAATCCTGTCGGCGAACACCATGAGCTCACGGTTTGTGTTCACGACCACGGACCCTTCTCCGCTCTGAATGTTTTTCTGAAAAGTGTTTGCCTTTACCCATACGCCTGATGTATCGCAGAGCACGAACCCTCTGAACACGAGGCCATCGAGCGATGCGGAATACTGAGCGAGCCGTTCTGAACGCTTTTCTTTCGAAAAGGGAGCGCGTATAATCTCCTTCATCACGTGCTCCCGCATCAGCAGGGAGAAAAGCGATTCGCTAGTACAGGTTTTTTTCTTTTTCAGCACCGCAAGAATCCGCCGTTCGTCTTCCGAGAGGACCGTTTTCAATTGAGTTATCTTGTCCGCATATCCCTTTTTTGCAAAGGATTCGTCGATCATGTATCTTCCATTCTCTTCCCTCAAAACGCCCAGAAGCTCGAGGTCGCGAACATAGCGGCTCTTATCTGCTTCGCTTCCGGGAAAAAATTTCAGGCACGTGGAAAAGGTCTTTTGTGCATGCGTTTTTTTGAGGGACAGGTACAGCATACAATCGATACTTTTTACAATGTCGTGCAGGTAGAGGCTCTGTCCGAAAAACGGAGTGCGGTTTTTCGAACCCGTGCTTTTTTTTCCGACGTTCTCACTGAGCGCCCATATCGGGATAAACGTCCCTTTGTCGGCAAAAAGCGCGATATCCACCTGTCTTTCTTCGTACAGGGGCATGAATTCAGCGCTTCGTTCCCTGCGCGCGGGAACCACCCCTCCGTGCATGACGATTTCCCTCAAGGCATGGGAGCTTCCTTTCGGAAGAAGAAACCGGTCGTCAACAATGCGTGAGAGAGCATTTATGACTTCGCCGGGTTTGTACATTCTGTATGTTCCCAGCTGCTCCAGTATTTCGGGAAACAGGTACACCTTGTCAAGCCGGTCGTTCAAAAGCCTCCTGTCCTTTCTCAGGTACACGAAACCCTTCTGTGCGAGGCCTTCGATGCTTGCGTCAAGCTCAACGTCACTTTCATACATCTTGTGAAGGTCTCCCTTGTAGAGGAGGCCTCGGCTGCACAGGAGGGCATAGAGCAGGGCGCGTTCCTGCCCTGTGAGCGATGAGCACGAGGGTGCAAGAATATCTCTCTTCGTCATGTGGCGGATGAGCTCGTCGACCGTGGAGTGTTCACTCACTCCCCAGAAGCGGCAGATCTTCTGAATCTCATTTTGCGTTTTTCTTAAAAGCTCTTTTTTCAGCATGCTCAGTCAAAACCCATCTTCAGGATGAATATAGAACAGTACAGCAGAATCTGTGAACCAATGTATAGATAGTCGCGCGAGGAAATCTTCATTGTCACGAACTGATTTTGTTCTATGCGTTCATATTCGCCGTACGACCGATCGTACACGCTGTGAATGAACTGCACCGTCCGCTTCTTCAGGCTCACGTGTTTCGGCCGGAAAAATCGCGGAATCTCGGCGTAGAGGTATTTGAAAATTTGAAGTACATGGTAGAGAATGAGAAAAAAATTTTTCCGCAAACTGTTTTTCCCCCTCCTCGCATCCTTCCTTTTGAACAAATAATTTACCGATGAGAGAGAACTGTCGAGCGTGTAGAGAGCGGAAAAAAGCTCTTCCGGTGAAAATCCGGCTGTGAGGATCTTGCTCGTGAGAAACATTTCCACTATCACTCCGGTGAAAAATACTCCCCTGGCGAGCCCCTGTCTTAGGACAATCAGCGGCCCGTAGTGGATAATCACTTCTCCTCCCCCCCGAACAGCGTTGAGCCCGAACACGAACAGGAGGAGGGGGAAAAGAGGCATGATTTCACGGAAACGAATCTGTTTCATTCCTTTTGTGAGGAAAAAGGATACACAGATGAGAACAGCCTGTACGATGAGTGCGGTAAACTCTTTTGTCGATAATGCGACAGATATAAAGATAAGTATATTGAAAAGTTGCGAAAACGGGGTAATGCCTATTATTCTTCCTTCGCTTGTTCTTTCTTTTTCGCTTTTTGTTTCGTCTGAGGCTTCTGTTTGATTTCGACGAGCTCCAAAATCGACAGTTCTGCGCCGTCTCCCTTTCTGTTGCCGAGCTTTATGATCCTCGTATACCCGCCGTTGACGTCTTTGTAGCGGGGAGCGATGTCATCGAAGAGCTTTGCCACGATATCCCGGTCACCGATGCGGGTGAAAAGGATCCTCTTGTTGTGGAGAGTATTTTCTTTCGCTCGTGTTATGGCCTTTTCACTCAATCTCCGCAGTTCCTTTGCCTTCGCCGCGGTTGTTTGTATCCTCTCGTTCTCGAAAAAAGAAACCATCATGTTCGAAAACATGGATTTTTTGTGTGCATGTGTTCTGCTGAACTTCTTCACTCCCTTGAGATGTCTCATGCTACTTCTCCACTTCCGTTTTTACCATTTTCTGGTCAAGGTAATCCTTCAGGCCCAGGGTGAGCCCGTATTCCTGGAGTTTTTCCTTGATTTCCTGAAGAGATTTCTTACCGAAATTCTTCGTCTTCGAGATCTCATCCTCCGTCAGCCGCGAGAGGTCACCGATCGTTTTCACGTTGATGTTTCGCAGGCAGTTCGAGCTCCGGACCGAGAGTTCGAGCTCTTCCACCGGTGTGTCGATTATCGACTGGAGGCGTTCGATTTCCTCGTCTATCTCACTTTCTTCGTCTTCGAACTCCTCATTAAAATTGATGAAGTGGACGAGATAATCCTTCAAAATCTTTGCAGCGTCCGCGACCGCATCTTCAGGAAGTATGCTCCCGTCCGTCCATACCTCCAACACGAGCTTGTCGTAATCCCCCCTCTGGCCCACCCGGGTGTTTTCGACCTTGAAGTTACATTTCTTTATCGGGGAAAACAGCGCATCAATCGGTATCGTGCCGATGGTTTCTATGTTTTCGACATTGGATTCGGCCGAGACGTATCCGCGGCCGAGATTGATCTGCACGTCGAGAATAATCCTGCACTCCTCATTCAGGGTCGCGAGGTGAAGGTCCGGGTTAAGCACCGATATATTGTCGTCGACCGCAATATCCGAGGCCTTGAGCTCTGCTGGGCCTTCCTTCTCGATCGTGACCATCCTCGTTTCAGCCTCGTCGTTCAGTGCCAACCGTATGTTTTTCAGATTGAGAATGAAATCTATGGTGTCCTCTACCAATCCCGGTATCGTATCGAATTCACTTGTAATGAGCCGCATCGTCTGCTTTTCCTTGTCGAAAGCCTCGATGTGTATCGCAACGATTGCGTATCCCTGGAGAGCGGAAAGAAGCGTCCTTCTGATCGAGTTCCCGAGAGTCGTGCCGTATCCGCGCTCGAGAGGTGCAGCAATGATCTTCCCGTATTCTTTCTTCCCCCCCTCATATTCGATCGATATGGATCGTGGGCGCTTCATCCCTTTTAGGAGATTCTTGTGTGCCATCGCGTTACTGCTCCTCGATTATTTCGAATAGTATTCAACGATCAACTGTTCATTGACCGGCAGGTCGATCTCTTCACGTTTCGGAAGATAGACAAATTTGCCCTTGAGGCTGTCTGGATCGACTTCAATCCATGGAACCGTGCCGATGCGTGATATGTCTTTCATGCTTTCGAGAATGGGAATCATTTTCTTGCTCTTTTCCATCACCTCGACCTCATCGCCTTCCTTGACGAAGTATGAAGGGATGTCCACCTTGCGCCCGTTCACCATAATGTGGCCGTGGCGAAGGATCTGCCGTGCCATCTTTCTGGAGCATGCAAAGTGCATGCGGTACACCACGTTGTCGAGCCTCTGCTCGAGAAGCACTAAAAGCAGCTCGCCTGTGATTCCCTTTTTTCTCGATGCGATCTCGAAGTATCTCTTGAATTGCCTCTCGAGCAAACCGTAATACCTCTTTATCTTCTGCTTCTCTCTCAGCTGCACCCCGTACTCAGACACTTTTATTCTTCGCTTCGGCATTACTCCCGGGGGAAGCCGTTTTTTCACGATCGGGCACTTGCTCGAAAGGCACCGTTCTCCCTTGAGCATAAGCTTTGTCCCTTCCCGTCTGCACTGCCTGCATGAAGGTCCCAGATATCGTGCCATTTATTCCTCCGTCGGACTTTTCGTAATCTACACCCTTCTTCTTTTTCGTGGTCTGCACCCGTTGTGCGGGATTGGAGTCACGTCTTTGATCACGTTGATTTTCAGCCCCACAACCTGCAGGGTCCGTATCGCCGACTCCCTCCCGCCTCCCGGGCCCTTTACATACACGTCGACCTCGCGCAAACCGTGGTCAATTGCCTTGCGGGCGGCGTCTTCAGCTGTGATCTGTGCCGCGAAGGGAGTGCTCTTTTTCGCACCCCTGAAGTTCAGGCTTCCGGCGCTCGACCACGAGATTGTGTTTCCCTTTTTATCCGATATTGTTACGATCGTATTGTTAAAGGTTGCTTGAATGTGAACAATACCGCTGGCGATATTTTTCTTTTCCTTTTTTCTTCCCTTTGCCTTGGTTGCTTTGGCCAATTCTCTACTCCTCTATTTTTTCTTTCCTGCAACAGTCTTCTTCTTGCCCTTCCTCGTACGCGCGTTTGTGCGTGTCCGCTGACCCCTGACAGGAAGGCCCCGCCTGTGGCGGATCCCCCTGTATGCACTCGTATCGATGAGCCGCTTGATGTTCATGGAGACTTCGGTTCTGAGCTCACCCTCGATCTTGTATTCTTTTTCGATGATGTTTCTCAGCCTCGCAATCTCTTCATCGGAAAGCTTTGCGACTCGCATATCGGGGTCTATTCCCGATTTCTCGATGATGTTCCGCGCATGGGTCTTTCCGATCCCGTATATGTAAGTGAGTGCAACAACAACCCTCTTGTTGTTGGGTAAATCAACACCTGCGATTCGTGCCATACAGCCCGTACTCCTCTAACGATTTATTTCTGTCTCTGCTTGTGCTTCGGATTTTCACAGATCACTCGAACGATTCCTTTTCTCCTGATGATACGACATTTATCACAGATTGGTTTCACCGAGGCTCGTACTTTCATGTGTTTCTCCGTATCTATTTAAACCTGTATGTGATTCTTCCCCTGTTCAGGTCATAGGGTGACAGCTCCACGGTGACCTTGTCACCCGGAAGAATACGTATATTGTGCATTCTCATCTTTCCCGATATATGAGCCAGGACGATGTGACCGTTTTCAAGCTCAACCTTGAACATCGCATTCGGAAGCGGTTCTCTTACTACACCGTTTACGATGATTGCTTCCTCTTTTGACATTCATCCTCCTTGACTCAGAGTAGCTCAGCATCCGCTGAAAAGAAGGTACTTTTTTTCGCCGCAATCGTCAACGCACCCTCTCTGAAACCTGAACCGGAAACTTCTGCTCCTGAAACAGCGCTGCCTTCCATGAGCACAGGTCCGGCTCAACTACAAATTCCTCCCTCGAATCTTCCCTCCCCGCTTCATGAAACCGTCGTAATGGCGCATGAGCAGGTGTGACTCGATCTGCTTCATGGTGTCCAGATCAACACCGACCATAATGAGCAGGGATGTTCCCCCCATGAGCTGCGCCATCTCCGGAGGCAGCCCGAGCCAGCGCTGAATGAGCGTCGGAACGAGGGCGATCATCGCAAGAAAAATCGACCCTGGCAAAACGATCCTGTTCAAAACCTTTTGAAGGTATGTGGAGGTGTTCACACCCGGCCTGATACCCGGAATGTACCCTCCCACCTTTTTCAAATTGTCCGCAATATCAATGGGGTTGAGCTGAATCTGTGTGTAAAAATAGGTAAAAAATATGATTAAAAGCGCGTACAGCGTGAGATACAGCACGTTCCCCGGGCTCAGCAAGACCGCAAACCTGTCCAGTGCGGGAACCCTCGCCCCGAGTGATTTCGCGATCTGTGCGGGAAACAGCAGGACCGAAGACGCAAAGATTATGGGAATCACACCCGAAGGATTTATCTTGAGCGGCAGGTGCGTTGCCTGAGCGGAATAGATCTTTCTCCCCACCACCTTTTTCGCGTGCTGAATCGGAATCCTCCTCTGTCCCTGCTGCTCCATGATGACGAACGCGATGATTGCGACAAAGATGCCGAATGATGCGATAAGGACGATCGGATTCAGCTCTCCGACCTTCAGCTGGTCGTACACCTGTGTGAATGCTGTTGGAATCCGCGCAACGATCCCGATGAAGATGATGAGTGAAATCCCGTTTCCTATTCCCCTTTCAGTTATCTGCTCCCCGATCCACATCAGAAAAAGGGTGCCGGTGGTTATCGCGACCACCGCGTTGATCGTAAACCCGAGCCCCGGATTCACGATAACCTCAGGCCTGGACTTCATGAACACGGTGAGCGCGTAGGACTGGATGCCCGAAATCCCCACAGTGGAAAACCGCGTTATCTGCTGTATCTTTTTACGGCCGACCTCCCCCTCTTTCGAGAGCCGCTCCAGTACCGGGATGACAACCGTGAGCAGCTGGAGAATTATCGAAGCGGATATGTAGGGCATGATTCCGAGCGCAAATACGGTAAACCTGCTCAGCGCGCCACCCGCAAAGAGGTCTAAAAACCCCAAAAGCCCCCCTGCCGACTGCGTGAACAGCCTTTCAAGAGCAACCGCATCTATTCCGGGAACCGGTATGTACGCTCCTATCCTCACGATCAGCACCATGAGAAGCGTAAACAGAACCCTTCTTCTCAGCTCAGGGATCCTGAAAATGTTTATCGCGATGTTTCCTGTTCCAGCCATACTCTTACCCCGCCTTCATCGGATGTGCGCCTCTCTGTCCCGAGACTGTTCAACCTCCATTCTTCTCGACGATCTCCACATTGCCGCCGGCCTTCTGCACCCCTTCAAGCGCCTTTTTCGATGCTTTGTGCACCACGACGGTCAGCTTTTTCGTCAGCTCCCCCTTGCCGAGGAGCTTCACGTAGCGTCCTTTTTTGTTTACCAGACGACGTTTGAGCATCACATCGTAATCCACTCTCTCTCCTTCGCCGAAGCGCTCCAGATCTCCGATGTTCACAATCTGAAACATGTGCTCGAACTGCTCGTTGTTGAATCCACGCTTCGGCAGCCTCCGGGCGAGAGGCATCTGCCCTCCTTCGAAGCCGATTTGCCTGCTGTACCCTGATCTGGATTTTTGCCCGTTAGACCCCCGTCCAGACGTGCATCCGCGCCCGCCTCCCTGGCCTCTTCCCACTACCTTTCTCTTCTTTGTTGCTCCAACCGGTGCATGAAGCTTCATTGTTCCACCCTTTCGGCCTTTATCAGATGCTGAACTTTCGAAATCATCCCCTGAATCTGCGGGGTGTTCTTCTGCACAACCGAGGAGTTGAGCTTTCTCAGCCCCAGTGCACGAACAATTTTTCGCTGTTTTTCGGGAACTCCGATTGTACTTTTTACAAGACGAATCTTTACAAGCTCTTGTTTTGCCATGACTGGATTACCCTAAAAGTTCCTTGAAAGTTTTTCCCCGTACCTCGAGAACATGGTCGAGGCCCAAGAGGTCCTGCAGTCCGTTCATTGTTGCTTTCACGATGTTGAGTGCGTTGCTCGTTCCAAGCGATTTTGTCAGGATATCGCGGATGCCCGCCTGCTCAACGACCGCACGCACGGGCCCCCCCGCAATGATTCCCGTTCCGGGCGATGCAGGCTTCAGAATCACTTTCCCGCTCTTGAACCGCCCGACAACAGCGTGGGGAATCGTGTTCCCCTTGAGATTGATCTCCACCACGTTTTTTTTCGCTTTCTCCACACCCTTTCTGATTGCTTCGGACACCTCATTCGCCTTTCCGTATCCGATTCCCACGTGTCCCTTTTTATCACCCACGACGACCAGCGCACTGAAACTGAAACGTCTTCCGCCTTTCACAACCTTTGCCACCCGGTTGAGCTTCACGAGCTTCTCGGTGAACTGATCTTCGGCCTCTCCGGTTACCTTGATGTCCCCCAAAATACACTCCTTTCGAAGGTTTTTACAGTTTTATGCCGCCTTTTCTGATCCCGTCTGCAACCGCCTGCACGAGCCCGTGATAGATGTAGCCGTTTCTGTCGAATACCCCTTCGGCAATCTTCTTTTTCTGAAGGTCTTTGGCGATCTCGAGACCGACCTGCGACGCTCCTTCCTTGTTTCTTTTGACGCCCGTGCGTAAATCCGAGCACGCACAGAGGGTGTTTCCGGTAATGTCGTCAACAGCCTGCACATAGAGATGCCGGTTGCTCTTGAACACGGTTATCCGCGGCTTCGCGCTGTTTCCGCTGATTTTCTTTCTTATCCCTTTTTTCCTGCGAATCCGCCGCTTTATCTTGTCGATCATTTGTGCAACTCCATCAAAATAATTACTTCACCGATGCTTTTCCGGCCTTTCTTTTGATACTTTCATCAGAATACAAAACGCCTTTCCCCTTGTACGGCTCTGGAGGCCTGAACTTTCGAATATTTGCTGCGACCTGACCGACGAGATGCTTATCAATGCCCGAGACGACCACCGTGTTGGGATCGGGCACCTCGACGGTTATACCCTCGGGAACCGGAAACACGATGGGATGAGAATATCCGAGATTCAGGGTGAAGGATTGCCCCTGTAGCTGCGCCTTGTATCCGACACCGACAATCTTGAGTGTTTTGCTGAACCCGCTGGTAACCCCCAGAACCATGTTGTTGATGAGAGAACGCGCGAGCCCGTGGAGCGCCTTGTTCTGTTTGTCAGCGCTCTCAGAGACCAGCTTGAGCGTGTTGTTCTCGTTCACGATCTTTCCTCGAAAATTGATTACTGATTCGAGCCTTCCCTTCGGCCCCTCGACCGTGACTTTTGAATCCTTGCAGGAAAACGTGACATTTTCCGGTAATTTTATTGGTAAGATTCCTATTCTCGACATCGTATTTCCCGGTTATTTGTAGTTTTTACCAAATATAACAGAGTACCTCTCCTCCCACGCTGTTTTCGCGTGCCTTCTTGTCGGTGAGCACACCCTTTGAGGTTGAAATTATCGAGGTTCCGAATCCGTTCAGAATCCTCGGCAGCTCATGATTTTTTCTGTACACACGGAGCCCCGGTTTCGAGACTCTCTGCAGATTATGGATTACGCAATCACCTTCAGTGGTGTACTTGAGATACACCCGTATGTAAGACTTTTTGTTTTCCTCTATGAGCTTGAAGTTCTTGATGTACCCCTCATTCTTAAATATTTTAATGATCTCCATCTTCAGCTTACTGGATGGAATATCCACTTTTTCTTTTTTTCCACGGTTTGCGTTTCTGATAACCGTTACCATATTTGCAATTGGATCTGATAGGCTCACAACGTCACCTCTTCTTTGAAAATTGTTAATCCTGGTGAGGTTACCAGCTGGATTTTGTAACCCCGGGTATCATCCCCTCATTTGCCAGATTTCGAAAACAGATTCTGCACATATCGAATCTTCGAAGGTATCCTCTCGACCTGCCGCAGATCGGACACCTGTTATAGGAGCGGGTTTTATATTTCTGGGACCTTTTCGCTTTCGCGATCATGGATTTTTTCGCCACATTTCCCCCTTGTAAATAAAATTACCGCTTTATTTTCTATACGGCATACCAAAGAATTCGAGAAGCTTTCGTGCATCTTCGTCTTTTCTTGCGGTCGTGCATATCACCACGTCCATGCCGTGTATTTTTTCCACCTTGTCGTAGTCGATTTCAGGAAATATAATCTGCTCTTTTATTCCGACTGCAAAATTCCCGCGGCCGTCGAATGAATTCTGGGACACACCTCTGAAGTCACGAACCCGGGGAAGAGCGATATTGATGAAACGGTCGAGAAACTCATACATTCTGTCTCCGCGAAGAGTCACGCTGCATCCGATTTCCATTCCCTTTCTTAACTTGAAAGAGGCTATGGACTTTCTCGCCTTTGTCCTCACTGCCTTTTGCCCGCTGATGAGCGCCATCTCATCGAGCGCTGTTTCGAGCAACTTCTTGTTTTCGATCGCCTCTCCCAACCCCATGTTGAGCACAATCTTTTCAAGCCTTGGAACCTGCATCAAGTTTGTATAATTGAACTCCTTGTACAACTGCCCGATGATTTCCTCGTGATACTTCTTTTTCAGCCTTGGTATGTACTCACCCATTGCAATTACACCTTATCGAGAATTTCTTCACACTTTCCGCAGATCCTCACATGCCTTCCGTCCCCGAGTGCTTTCTTTTTTACCCGAGTCGGCTTGCTGCACTTGGGGCAGACAACCATTACGTTCGAGAGGTGTACGGGCGCTTCAATGTCGATGATTCCACCCTTCTGGTTCTGCTGGTCGGGCCTTTTCGTCTTTTTCACCACATTGAGTCCTTCGATGATCAGCCTCCCTTTTTTCTTGTCAACGAACAGAACCCTTCCGCCCTTTCCCCTGTCTTTTCCCGTGATAATCCGCACTTTATCGTTTTTCTTTACATTCAGTCCCATCATCCACCCCCTACAGGACCTCTGGAGCAAGCGAGACAATTTTCATGAAATTCTTTTCGCGAAGCTCCCTCGCAACCGGTCCGAATATTCGAGTCCCCCGAGGATTCATCTGGTTATCGATTACCACAGCCGCGTTTTCATCGAACTTTATGTAGCTCCCGTCCGGCCGCCTGATCTCCTTTGTAGTTCGTACCACGATGGCCTTGACCTTGTCTCCCTTCCTGATCGGAGCGTTCGGCATGGCATTTTTCACCGAGCAGACGATCACGTCGCCCACAGACGCGTACCGCCGCATGGCTCCGCCGAGGACCTTTATGCAGAGCAATTTTTTTGCCCCGCTGTTGTCGGCAACATTGAGATATGACTCCGTCTGTATCATCGTTTTCCCTTTACTTCGCCTTTTTGATAATGTCCAACAGCTTCCAGCTCTTGTTTTTGCTGATCGGTCTTGTCTCTACAAACCGGACTATATCCCCGACACCACATTCGTTTTTTTCATCATGAACCTGGTAGCGTTTGGAGCGTTTTATGTATTTCTTGTACATCGGATGCTTCTTTTTATCTTCGACGAGCACAACAACCGTTTTATCCATTCTGTCGCTCACTACAGAACCGACTCGTATCTTTTTTGCCCTTTTTTGCCCTTCCGTCATCACTTCTCAACTCCGTTCGTCGCATGTTTTTTTCTTATACCGAGCTCATACTCGTGCAGCATGGTTTTCACGCACGCTATTTTTCTTCTCGTTTCCCGTATTTTCAGAGTATTCTCCATCTGTCCCATCAACTTGTTGAAGCGAAACACCCGGTAATCTTTGTGAAGCTTTTCCGCAAGTTCCCTGAGTTCGTCAATGCTCATTTCGTTCACGTTTTCTCTCATCTTCGCACCTCCGTGTACCGGTACGCTACACCATATACCGTGTCACGAATTTGGTCTTGATCGGCAGCTTGTGTGAAGCCAGACGGAGTGCTTCACGGGCGAGGTCCTCTTTAATTCCCGCAATCTCGAACATCACCCTTCCCGGTTTGATGACCGCAACCCAGCCCTCGGGCATACCCTTTCCCTTTCCCATCCGCGTCTCTGCGGGTTTCTTCGTATACGGCATGTCCGGAAATATTCTGATCCACACTTTTCCACCTCTCTTGATATGACGGGTCAGCGCCACTCTCGCGGCTTCGATCTGCCTGTTCGTCACCCATCCGGGCTCCAGTGCCGAAAGCCCGTACTCCCCAAAGGTAACCAGGCCCCCCTTTATGGCCTTGCCTCCCATTCGTCCGCGCTGTTTCTTTCTGTACTTGAATTTATTTGGCTGTAGCATCTTACTTTCCCAGTGCTGTTTTTCGTTTTTTCAGCAGAATACCTGCGTCCTGTTTCGCGTCCTTCCCGTATATCTCTCCTTTGTACACCCAGACCTTCACCCCGATTGATCCGAATGTAGTGTGGGCCTCGATAAAACCGTAATCAATGTCAGCCCTGAATGTGTGGAGCGGGATCATTCCCTCTTTGTAGGATTCTGTTCTCGCCATCTCCGCGCCGCCGAGCCTGCCAGAACAGGTAATCTTTATTCCCTGGGCCCCTGCCTGAATGGTGTTCGTGATCGCCTTTTTCATCGCCCTTCGAAACGCAACTCTTCCCACAAGCTGCCTGGCGATTCCCTGTGCGATAAGCTCGGCGTCAAGCTGAGGAGCTTTGATCTCTTTTATCTTTATCTGTATGTTCTTGTCCGTAAACCGTGACAGCTCCCTGCTGATGTTCTCAACTTCCGCTCCCTTTCTTCCAATGACGATTCCCGGTCGGGCGGTATGTATGATGACGTTCACTTTTTCCGGATACCTGATGATTTCGATCTTCGAAACCTCTCCGTTTGCGAGCCGTCTTTTCAGGTGTCTCCGTATGGCAAGGTCTTCATGAAGGCTTTTTGCGTAGCTCTTTTTCGAATACCAGCGCGAATCCCATGTGCGATTTATCCCCAGCCGCATTCCGACGGGATTTACTTTTTGCCCCATCATTTCCTCCGATTATTTTTGTATTTCCTCTCCGGAAACGACAACAGAAATATGGCACGTTCGCTTGTTAATGCGATCCGCCCTACCGCGTGCCCTCGGCTTCCACCGTTTGAGCGTTGGTCCCTGGTTGACCTTTATCTCGTCGATCCGTATGGTTTCTTCATCTATATTCTTGCTCTTCGCCATGAGATTCGACACTGCAGACTGAATCACTCCGTGAAGAACACGAGCTCCGTGTGCGGTGTGAATTTTCAGGGCTGCCACCGCCTCCCTGTACGGAAGATCCTTCACAGCCCTTCCGTACTTTCCCACCTTCCTGTCCGATATCCTGATGTACTTTGCAATTGCCCGTGCTTCCATACCGAATCACCTCTACTTGACCCTTGATGATTTTTCAGATCCCGCGTGCCCCTTGAACAGCCGTGTGGGCGAAAACTCGCCAAGCTTGTGCCCGACCATGTTCTCCGTCACATATACTGGGAAGAATTTCTTGCCGTTGTACACGTTGAACGTGTGCCCTACCATTTCCGGAAAAATCGTCGACCTTCTCGACCATGTCTTGATAATCTTTTTGTCATTGGTCTTGTTGAGCTCAACGACTTTTTTATAAAGCTTTTTGTCGATATAAGGGCCCTTTTTTATGGATCGTGACAAAGTTTACGACCTCCTCGATCACCTTTTCTTGCTTATGATGTACTTATCCGAAGGTTTGTTCTTCTTCCTGGTTTTATACCCCTTTGTCGGCTGCCCCCACGGAGAAACAGGATGCCTGCCGCCAGAGGTTCTTCCCTCACCGCCGCCGTGCGGGTGGTCATGGGGATTCATTGCTACACCCCTGACTTTCGGTCTCTTTCCCATCCACCGTGACCGCCCCGCTTTTCCAAGAGAAACGTTGAGATGGTCCTGATTGCCTATCTGACCGATGGTTACGTAGCACTGCTCGTTGATGATCCTGGTTTCACCTGAAGGCAGCTTGATGAAACAGTTTTTTCCTTCTTGCCCCACAAACTGGATAAAGGAACCGGCGGATCGCGCCATCTGCCCCCCTTTTCCGGGAGTGAGCTCCACGTTATGCACGACTGTTCCCATAGGAAGCCTGCTGATCGGCATAGCGTTTCCCACCGCAACCTTCACATTTTCACCCGCAGAAACCACATCGCCCACGTGCAGCTTGTCGGGAGCGAGAATGTACCTTCTTTCACCGTCCCTGTAGCACAAAAGGGCGATGCGCGCGCTCCTGTTCGGGTCATATTCTATGGTTTCAACAGTTGCTTCGATCTCCCGCTTGTCGCGCTTGAAGTCGATTTTCCTGTACAGCTTCTTTGCGCCGCCCCCTCTCCTCCTGAGGGTAATCCTTCCTTTATTATTTCTTCCGCTGATCCTCTTTTTCCCCTCTGTCAGCGATTTGTACGGTTTTTTTTCGGTCAGATCCTCACCTGACACAACCGAAAAGAACCTTCGCGACGGCGTCGTTGGTTTGTATTTTTTTATTGCCATGCTCTCACTCTCAATCTATACGAAATTCCGCTGAACTCTGGACGCGTGAAAGATTAGACGCCTTCGAACAGCTCGATTTTATCCCCTTCCTTCAACCTGACAATCGCCTTTTTCCATGATGATGTATATCCCAGCTTGTACCGCACCCTCTTTTGCTTTCCCCGCACATTCATCACGTTGCAGGACACAGGCTCAACTCCGAATATCTCCCTTACCGCGCGTATGACGTCCTTTTTGTTCGCCTTTTTATTCACTTTGAATGCGTAGCGTCCCTTTTCCTGAAGTGCCGTGCTCTTTTCCGTGATGATTGGATGGAGTATAATCTCGCCTTTTTTCATCATGATCTCACATTACGAATATTTTTGATTCAGAAGCTGCGCGGCGCTTTCGGTGATGAGAAGCTGATTCGCATAGAGAAGTTCCTTTATGCTGATCAGATTCGCATCATGGTACGTGACCCACGGAATATTCCGCCCCGCCCGTTTGTTCATCGGTTTCGGCTCTTTGTCAAGAATCAGCACCCGTTTTCTCTTATTCTCACTCCCGGCAAGAGCGGAAGCGATGAGTGAAAAATCCTTTGTTTTCCCCGAATCAACGCTGAAGTCCTCGATGACCTTGATGAGCTTCTCATTCATCTTGTGAGAAAGCACGGAAACAACGCCGAGCCGTTTCAGCTTTCTGGATACACGCTCACTGTAGGAACGAGGTTTCGGCCCGAAAGCGATCCCTCCTCCCACTCGTATGGGGCTCCTTCGTGAGCCCGCGCGCGCCTTTCCGGTCCCCTTCTGCTTATAGAGCTTCGCCCCGCTCCCTCTCACTTCAGCCCTTCCCTTGGTCGATGCAGTTCCCTGCCGCGCATTGGAAAGCTCGGCCCTGAGACTGTAGTATATGGCAGACTTATTGGGAGTGATGTTGAACACCTCATCCTTGAGGGTCGTCTTTCCCTTTTCTTTCCCCTGAATATCGTATACAGTCACGTCCATTGGCATCACTCATACTTTCAGAAATAATCTCTCCTGCTGCACATGGCAGGAAACTATTTTGTTGAAACGAAGCCCGCTCAGGGCTCTGGACAACAAATCTGAGTTACTGCTTGATCTCAACATCAACACCGGCAGGCAGCTCCAGCTTCATGAGGGCGTTTATCGTTTCGCCGGTGGGATTTATTATGTCAATCAGCCTCTTGTGTGTTCTCATCTCGAATTGCTCCCTTGACTTCTTGTTTACATGGGGAGATCTGAGAACCGTATACTTGTTTATCTTCGTCGGCAGCGGCACCGGCCCCGATACTTTCGCACCTGCACGGGTCACCGCGTTCACGATGGACTTTGCCGATTGATCGATCAGTTCTGCATCAAACGCTCTCAAACGAACCCGAATTTTTTGTACGTCCATTTTCAAACCTATTCAATGATATCGGTGACCGCACCAGCGCCGACAGTCCGTCCACCTTCCCTGATTGCAAACCTCATTCCTTTTTCCATCGCCACCGTGGTGATCAGTTCGACCTCCATGTTCACGTTGTCACCGGGCATGACCATTTCCACCCCTTCAGGAAGCTTGATCACACCGGTCACATCCGTTGTTCGAACGTAAATCTGCGGCCTGTACCCGCTGAAAAACGGCGTATGCCTTCCGCCTTCCTCCTTGGTCAGCACATACACCTGAGCCTTGAACTTGTTGTGCGGAGTGATGGTTCCCGGTTTGGCAACGACCTGACCGCGCTCGACCTCTTCGCGCTTGATCCCTCTGAGAAGCACGCCGATGTTGTCTCCCGCCTGCCCTTCGTCGAGTATCTTTCTGAACATCTCGACTCCGGTGCACACGGTCTTCGCAGTCGGTCTAATCCCGATGATTTCAACTTCCTCGTTCACATGGATCTTTCCGCGGTCGACTCTTCCAGTCACAACCGTTCCTCTTCCCGAGATAGTGAACACATCCTCAATGGGCATGAGAAACGGCTTGTCCACCTCTCTCTTCGGTTCGGGAATATACGCATCCACTGCGTCCAACAGTTCTTGAACGCTCTTTGTCGCTTCCTCGTCGTTGGGGTTGTTCATCGCATTGAGAGCGCTCCCCTTGATCACGGGAATTTCATCCCCCGGAAATTCGTACTCTGTCAGGAGGTCACGAACTTCCATCTCAACCAGTTCAATGAGCTCAGGATCATCGACTCTGTCGATCTTGTTGAGGTAGACGACCATCGCCGGTACGCCGACCTGGCGTGCGAGAAGAATGTGCTCACGGGTCTGAGCCATCGGCCCGTCATCTGCAGCAACAACAAGTATGGCGCCGTCCATCTGTGCAGCCCCGGTGATCATGTTCTTGACGTAGTCGGCATGTCCAGGACAGTCGACGTGTGCATAGTGCCGATTGGCTGTCTCATACTCGACATGCTGCGTTGCAATGGTTATGCCTCTTTCCCTTTCTTCAGGTGCATTGTCGATCTCCTCGAATTTCTTTTCCTGCGCCCAGCCTTTTTTTGCAAGAAAAAACGTTATTGCAGAGGTGAGAGTGGTCTTCCCGTGATCAACGTGACCGATCGTCCCGATATTGACGTGCGGTTTCGTCCTCTCATACTTCTCTTTTGCCATTTAATCCTCCTATCGGATCATGAGACCCTGTGTGTTTTTGTGCGGACACGAACGTAATAAAAATATTGGAAAATAGCAATATTTATTTGTATTTTCAATTCCCTTCATTAAAAAAAGCTCCTGGACCTGCTTTTCACGCCCGCCACGATGTCCTCTGAAACGGACTGCGGGAGGACCTGCGCGTAGTGTGAAAACTTCATCGAGTAGTTTGCCCTTCCCTGGCTTGAGGATCTGAGCCGCGTTGCGTACCCGAACATTTCCTTGAGCGGACATTCCGCGGAAACGACCTTTCCGTGCAGACGGTCCTCCATCCCCACAATCTTCGCTCTCCTCGATGAGAGTTCCTTGATAATCTCTCCCATATATTCATCAGGTGTGACGATCTCAACCGACATTATCGGTTCGAGCAGAACCGGGCCCGCGCGCCTGATCCCTTCGCGAAACGCATTCATCGCCGCGATCTTGAACGCAAGCTCGGAGGAATCCACCTCATGATATGAGCCGTCGACGAGCGTTGCCTTGAAATCGATGACCGGGTATCCGGAAAGCACACCGTTTTCGCATGCGCCCCTGATCCCCTCCTCAACCGCAGGGATGTAGTCCCTGGGCACCCTTCCCTGGACCACTCTGTTCTCAAACACGAAGCCTGCACCCGGATCGAGAGGTTCGAACTCCATCACCACGTGACCGTACTGTCCGTGCCCGCCTGACTGCCGTATGTGTTTTCCCTCCACCCGGGAGCTCTGACGAATCGTTTCCCTGTAGGACACCTCGGGCTCTCCGATAAGCGCTTCGACCTTGAACTCACGAAGCAACCTGTCGATGATGATCTCGAGGTGAAGCTCTCCCATTCCTGATATGATCGTCTGCCCCGTTTCTTCGTCTGTTCTTACCCTGAAGGTCGGGTCCTCTTCCGAAAGCTTCGTCAGGGACAAAGACAGCTTGTCCTGGTCTCTGTTCGACTTGGGCTCGATTGCGATGGAGATGACCGGTTCGGGGAAGTCTATCTCTTCGAGAATCACCGGATTGTGGATGTCGCAGAGTGTGTCGCCCGTAGTCACCGTTTTCAGGCCGATCGCGGCAACGATGTCCCCTGCGAACACGTCCTTTCTGTCCTGCTTCTTGTTTGCGTGCATCTGCACGATCCGGCCGATCCGCTCTTTTCTGTCCTTGCCCGAATTGTAAACGGTGTCTCCCACTTTTATCTGACCGGAGTACACCCTGAAAAAGGCGAGCTTTCCCACATAGGGATCGGTCATTATCTTGAAAACGAGCGCAGAAAAGGGCTCGTTGTCGTCAGCCCTTCTGATCGTCTTCTCTCCGGTTTTGAGCAGCAACCCTTCCACAGGAAGAACATCCACCGGAGAGGGAAGGAGATCGACCACTGCATCAAGGAGTTTTTGCACTCCCTTGTTCCTGAACGCGGACCCGGTGAGCACGGGAAACACACGGCTTTCTATCGTTGCCTTTCTCAGCACGGACACTATGCGCTCCCTGCCGATATGGTTTCCGGCCAGATAGTCTTCGAGCAGGCCGTCATCAAAGTCTGAGAGTATCTCCAGAAGTTGCTCACGGGCGGCCCTCGCCTCCTCTGTCAGTCTTTCAGGAATTTCCTCTTCCTCATATGCGGAACCCAAATCCTCGTCCTGCCACACGTATGCCTTCATGCTGATCAGATCAATGACGCCGCGGAAACCTTCCTCCCTGCCGTAGGGTAACTGGATCGGAACCGCACGTGCCCCGAGACGCTTGCGGATCATTTCGAGCACGTTCCTGAAGTCGGCCCCCTTTCTGTCCATCTTGTTGACAAAGATAATGCGCGGAATGCGGTATTTGTTCGCCTGAATCCAGACCGTCTCGCTCTGCGGTTCGACACCCGCAACCGCACAGAACACAACCACCGCTCCATCGAGCACCCTGAGTGAGCGCTCCACTTCAACGGTGAAGTCCACGTGTCCCGGGGTGTCGATGATGTTGATCCGGTGATCTTTCCAGTAAAAGGTTGTGGATGCACTGGTAATGGTGATTCCCCGCTCTTTTTCCTGCTCCATCCAGTCCATCTCCGCCTCACCCTCATGCACCTCTCCCATCTTGTGCTTTTTGCCCGTGTAATAGAGCATACGTTCGGTGAGGGTCGTTTTTCCGGCGTCGATGTGGGCCATTATTCCGATGTTTCTGTTTTTCTGTATATCGAATATTCGTGACATATTACCACTTGTAGTGCGCAAACGCCTTGTTGGCTTCCGCCATTTTGCGCGTGTCCTCCATTTTCTTTACTGCAGCCCCTGTGTTGTTGTACGCGTCGATGAACTCGGCCGCGAGCTTTTCACTCATCGATTTTCCCTGCCTTCCGCGCGCGTACCCGATGATCCATCGAAGCGCGAGCGCGATTTTCCTGTCGTGCCGCACTTCCACCGGGACCTGGTATGTTGCGCCCCCAACTCTGCGCGACTTCACCTCGAGCTCCGGCTTGACGTTATCAATTGCCTTGCTGAAGACTTCGAGTGGAGGCTTGTGAATCTTTTCCTCTATCAGCGCGAACGCCTCGTACAGCACATGCTGGGCGAGGCTCTTTTTCCCCTCGAGCATAAGGTTGTTGATGAACTGCGATACCAGCGCTGAGTGATACTTTGGATCCGGAAGAATTTCCTGTCTCTTCTGAAAATGTCTTCGTGGCACTTTGTTTACTCCATGCAAAAAAGTAGCCGGTTTCATGCACAAACCGGCCTCTCAACAAGAGACCTTTCCGACCTCTGCCGGTGGTTTCTTCCTGTTTGCTGCACGTACATTATGACAACGAAGGCTGTACCCCTATGCCTTCGGCCTCTTTACTCCGTACTTTGATCTCGCTTTCTTCCGGTTTTCAACTCCCAGGGTGTCGAGAACACCCCGCACGATATGATACCGAACGCCCGGCAGGTCTTTCACCCGCCCCCCTCTGATCATGACCACTGAGTGCTCCTGCAGATTGTGTCCGATCCCGGGAATGTATGCGGTCACCTCGATCCCGTTCGTAAGCCGTACCCGTGCCACCTTTCTCAGCGCGGAATTCGGCTTTTTCGGAGTAAATGTCATGACACGTGTGCACACTCCCCTCCGCTGCGGACACTGTTGCAGCGCAGGCGCGGAAGTCTTGTTCTGCAGCTTTTTCCTTCCTTTTCTGATAAGCTGATTTACAGTCGGCATACGCAGTTCTCCGCCTACAAAGTAGTGCGAATGTACTGTTTCTTTAATATATAGTCAATGTTTTATTTCACATCTGTGCCGTGGAATACGAAAACAAACAGACGTACAGGCACTTAAAACACGGCGCCTCCGACCTCTTCGCGGGCGATCACGCTCATGCCCTCTACTTTTTCCTTTATCTCAACGGGGAGCTCCATGTCTCCGGGCTCCTCCTTGTAGAGCTCCACATTCTTGTAGGTCTTGATTCCCGTTCCCGCAGGTATCCTGTGGCCGATGATGACATTTTCCTTCAGTCCCTTCAGCATGTCGACCTTTCCCTTTATGGACGCATTGGTGAGGACTCTGGACGTTTCCTGAAAACTCGCTGCTGAAATGAAACTTTCGATGTTCAGTGACGCTCTGGTGATTCCGAGCAGCACCGGCCGCCCGCTGGCGGGGCTCCCGCCCAGCTTGATAACCTTTTCGTTTTCCGTTTTGAACTTGAACTTGTCGATCTGCTGGCCGATGATGAAATTCGTGTCGCCCACGTCGACGATCTCTACCTTTCTCAGCATCTGCCGCACGATCACACCGATGTGCTTGTCGTTGATGTTGACCCCCTGAAGCCTGTACACTTCCTGGATCTCGTTGACGAGCCATCTCTGCAGCGCATGCTCACCCTGTATCTGGAGGATGTCGTGCGAATTGTGCATTCCCTCGCACAACGGATCGCCCGCCTTCGCGGCGTCGTTGTCGCGGACGGTGAAATGCTTTCCCAGGGGGATAAGATGTTTGTACTCTGTGCCGTTTTCGTCCACCACAACGATGGTGCGTTTCCCCTTTGTGATTGCTCCGAAACTCACTGTGCCGTCAACTTGTGCAAGAACGGCCGCGTCCTTCGGTTTTCTCGCCTCGAATATGTCCGCGACACGGGGAAGCCCGCCGGTGATGTCCTTTGTCTTGGCCTGCCCTCTCGGTATCTTCGCGATCACATCTCCCGCATTGACTTTCTGGTTGTCCTCAACGGTAAGGTACGCGCCTCCGGGTATGTTGTACGTCTCGAGCTCGTTTCCGTCCTTGTCGATAATGACGATTTTCGGCTGCCACTGCTCATCCTGGAAGTCAAGAATGATGTTGTTGATGACGCCCGTGACCTCGTCGACCTCCCGTTTCATCGTGGTGCCCGAAATAATCGATATGAGCTGGACCTCGCCGGAATGCTCGGTGAGGATCGACTCGGAGAATGGATCGAACTTCGTGATCGCCTGCTTCGCAGGCAGAAAATCATCCTTTTCTACCAGGAGCTCGGAGCCGATCTTCATCGTTATTTCATAGGAATCGCCCAGCAAAAACAGCTCCTTACCCTTTATCATTACCCGCGCCCGCTGCTGTGCGACAATCTCGAGCTGGTCCTTCTTCGTCTTCGCGATGAGTGTGCCCGGCTCTATATTTTCTCCATCCTTTACCTCCGGCTTGATATCGACGAGGAGATACCTGCTGTATACACGGTTTACCGTGACGGTTCCCTTTCTCGGAATCACCCTCTTCTTGTCCTTCCTCGCGATGACCCGGGCATTTATATTCGATACATACACCGGGTAGTTGAGCTGTATCGCGTTCTCCTCCGCTTTCCGTGCAGCAGTTCCGCCTATGTGGAAGGTGCGCATGGTCAGCTGGGTCCCGGGCTGCCCTATGGACTCCGCTGCAATGATTCCGACCGCCTCTCCGATGTTCACAACCTTCTTTGTTGCGAGGTTTCTCCCGTAGCACTTCACGCACACGCCGTGGCCCGACTCGCAGGTCAGCACCGTACGAACCTTCACTGAGCGGATGCCGGCGTTCTCAATGCGGCGTGCGACTTCTTCTGAAATTTCCTCGTTCGCCTCGATGATGATCTCTTTTGAACGCGGGTCCCGCACCCTGTCCACGGTAAAACGGCCGACGATCCTGTCGTAGAGGGACTCGATGATGTTGTCCTCTTCCATGAGCGCGCTCATCTCTATTCCGTTGATGGTTCCGCAGTCCTCTTCTGTGATGACCACGTCCTGGGCAATATCCACGAGCCTCCGGGTGAGGTACCCGGCATCGGCGGTTTTCAGCGCCGTGTCTGCGAGCCCTTTTCGCGCCCCGTGTGTTGAGTTGAAATAATCGAGAACGGTCAGCCCCTCTTTGAAATTCGAAGTAATCGGCAGCTCGATGATCTCACCGGACGGTTTTGCCATGAGACCGCGCATTCCTGCGAGCTGCCGGATCTGCGTCTTCGAGCCGCGCGCACCGGAGTGCGCCATCATGTACACGGAGTTGAACCCGTTCTTATCTTTTTTCAGGTTCTCCATCATGACTTCGGCGATCTTCTCGTTTACACCGGTCCAGATGTCGATGATCTTGTTGTATCTCTCCTCATTTGTGATGAGCCCGTTCCTGTACTGATCGTAGACCTCCGTGACTTCCTTCTCGGCACGCTCGAGCATTGTCTTCTTTTCCGGCGGGATCTTGATGTCTGCCATCCCTATGGTGATGCCGAAGTATGTTGCATATTTGAACCCCACTTCCTTTACCGCGTCGAGCATTTTTGCGGTAACCGCGGCCCCAAACTTGTCGTAGCAGTCCGAGACAAGAGAGTTCAGCTCCTTTTCTCCGAGGGTGTAATTGAGGAACCCGATCTCTGGAGGAAGTATGGAATTGAAAACCACTCTCCCCGGAGTCGTTTCCATCTTCTGCCCGTCCATCCTGAGGAGGATGCGGGCGTGATGATCGATGGTCTTGTTCTCCAGTGCAATATGGACCTCCTCAATGGATCCGAAGAAGTGTTTCGCCTGCTGTTCTCTGCCGGGATCATCTTTTGTCAGGTAGTATATCCCCAAAACCATATCCTGGGTTGGGCCAACGATGGGAAGACCGTTTGCCGGATTGAGAAGGTTTTTTGCTGAGAGCATCAGAATCCAGGATTCGATCTGGGCCTCGAGGCTCAGGGGCACGTGCACTGCCATCTGATCCCCGTCGAAATCCGCGTTAAATGCATGGCACACCAGCGGGTGCAGCCTGATCGCCTTTCCCTCGACGAGAATAGGCTCGAAGGCCTGAATTCCGACGCGGTGCAGTGTCGGCGCGCGGTTGAGTATAACCGGGTGCTCTGCGACAACCTCCTCCAGCACAGACCATACCTCGGGTGCTCTCGCTTCCACCATGGTTTTGGCGCGCTTGATATTGTAGACCACTCCCTTGTCGACGAGCTTCTTCATGATGAAAGGCTTGAACAGCTCCATCGCCATCAGGCTTGGAAGGCCGCACTGGTGCATCTTTAACTTCGGCCCTACGACGATCACCGAACGTCCGGAGTAATCAACCCGTTTCCCGAGAAGGTTCTGCCTGAACCGCCCCTGTTTTCCCTTGAGCATGTCTGCCAGAGACTTCAGCGGCCGGTTGCCCGGGCCGCGGACTACACGCTTTTTCCTGCTGTTGTCGAAAAGCGCGTCCACCGCTTCCTGGAGCATCCGTTTCTCGTTTCTCACGATAATCTCGGGCGCGTTCAGTGCGATGAGCCTCTTGAGGCGGTTGTTTCTGTTGATCACCCTCCTGTACAGATCGTTGAGGTCCGAGGTGGCAAATCTCCCGCCGTCGAGCTGGACCATCGGTCTGAGCTCGGGCGGTATAACTGGAATCGCGTCCAGTATCATCCATTCAGGCTTATTTCCCGAGTCCCTGAAGTCTTCGACGATCTCGAGACGCTTGAGAAGCCGCTTGTCTGTTTTGGGGCCCTTCAGCATCATCGTTTCACGAAGGTCTGCGGAGAGTGCATCAAGATCGAGGTTTTCGAGAAGCATCTTTATAGCATCTGCACCGATACCCGCTGTAAAACTCACTCCATAGCGTTCTCTGTATTCACCGTACTCGTCCTCGGTGAGAAGTTGCCTCGGCTTGAGGTCTGTGTCGCCCGGATCGATCACGATATACTTTTCAAAATACAGCACGCTCCGTAATTCGGTCATCGAGAGGTCAAGGAGCAGCCCCATGCGTGAAGGAACACTCCGGTAAAACCATATGTGGCTGACAGGGGCGGCGAGCTCTATGTGCCCCATCCTTTCCCGCCTCACCTTGAAGTGGGTGACCTCAACGCCGCACCGGTCGCAGACAACTCCCTTGTAGCGTATGCTCTTGAACTTTCCGCAGTAACACTCGTACTCCTTCGTCGTCCCGAAAATGCGTTCGCAGAACAGCCCGTCCCTCTCGGGCCGCAGCGTTCTGTAATTGATGGTTTCAGGCTTTTTGACTTCGCCGTACGACCACTTCCTGATCAGCTCCGGCGAAGTGAGCTTTATCTTGATCTTTGCAAATTCAGTTAAGTGTTTCATGGGTTACCCTCAAAAAGAGTTTCTGAACTACATACCGGAATCCAGGATTTTCACATTCCTGTTTGCAATGATCTCTTCATCCTTTTCCGTGAGGGGAATCTGAGTGTCGTCTTCATCGAACACCGTAATATCGAGCCCAAGGCCCCGCAGTTCCTGAACCAAAACGTTGAAGGACTCGGGGATGCCAGACATGGCGACATTCTCCCCCTTGACGATTGCCTCATATATCTTTGCCCGCCCGGTCATGTCGTCGGACTTCACCGTCAAAAGCTCCTGGAGATTGTTAGCAGCTCCGTACGCCTCCAGTGCCCAGACTTCCATCTCTCCCAGTCTCTGGCCGCCGAACTGCGCCTTGCCTCCAAGAGGCTGCTGTGTCACCAGAGAATACGGGCCAGTGGAGCGCGCGTGAATCTTGTCATCAACGAGGTGGGCGAGCTTGAGCATGTAGATGATTCCCACAGTAACCTCGTTTTTAAACGGCTCGCCGTTCAGCCCGTCGTAGAGCACTGTCTTCCCGTGCCCTGGCAGGCCGGCCTTCTTCAAAAGCTCGCTTACCTGCTGCACGGAGGCGCTGTTGAAAACCGGTGTGCTGATGTACATCCCCAGCTCCTTCGCCGCCCAACCGAAGCTCGTCTCAAGAATCTGCCCGAGGTTCATTCTCGACGGAACGCCGAGAGGATTGAGCACAACATCCACAGGAGTCCCGTCCGGAAGGAAGGGCATATCCTCCTGGGGCAGGACCCGCGAGACAACACCCTTGTTTCCGTGACGGCCCGCAAGTTTGTCTCCTTCCTGCAGTTTGCGCTTTTTCGCGATAAAGATCTTCACCACCTCTTCGACACCCGGGGCGAGCTCGTCTCCATCCTCTCTTCTCAGCCTCCGTATGTCGATCACGGTGCCTTCTGTCCCGTGAGGAACGCGCAAAGACGTATCCTTCACGTTTTTGGCCTTCTCGCCGAAGATCGAGTTGAGCAGTTTGTATTCCGGAGTGATGTCTGTTTCACCCTTCGGGGTGACTTTTCCGACAAGGATCGAGCCGGACCGCACCATGGCGCCGATCCTCACGATTCCGTCCTCATCGAGGTCGACAAAGGACTCCTCGCTCACGTTGGGAATATCCCGCGTGATGTTCTCCATACCGAGCTTGGTTTCTCTCACCTCGATGTCGAACTCTTCTATATGAATGGAGGTAAAAAGGTCATCCTGAACCACCCGTTCACTGATGAGAATTGCGTCCTCATAGTTGTACCCCATCCACGGCATGAAGGCAACGAGGACGTTCTTACCCAGGGCAAGCTCTCCCATTTCGGTTGCCGGGCCGTCAGCGATCACCTGGCCCTTTTTCACCCGGTCTCCCGCACTGACCACAGGCAGCTGGTTGAAACAGGTGTCCTGATTGGTCCTTTTGTACTTGATTAGCGTGTATACGTCGGGGTCCCCTCCCTTTTCCGGCTGGATGTGTATCTCAGTCGAGGTTACGTCCAGCACTTTCCCCCGGTTCTGCACGGTAACCATGACGCCTGAGTCCAGAGCCGCCCTGTGCTCCATACCCGTTCCGATGAGCGGGGCTTCGGGCCTGAGAAGCGGGACCGCCTGCCTCTGCATGTTTGACCCCATCAGCGCCCTGTTCGCGTCGTCATGCTCCAGAAAAGGAATGAGAGAGGTGGAAACACTGATGATCTGCATTGGGGAGACATCGATGTAGTGTATTTCCTCGGGAACGACATTGAGAAATTCCCCTCTGTGCCGCGCTGCAACGTACTGGTCGGTGATCTTCCCTTTTTCGTCAATGCTTACATTCGTCTGCGCAATGTTGTATTTTTCCTCATCCATTGCGGTGAGATAAACGATCTCATCGGTCACTCTGCCCCTGTCGACCTTCCGGTAGGGGGTCTCGAGAAATCCATACTTGTTCACCCGCGAGTATATCGCCAGAGAAACAATAAGTCCGATATTCGGGCCTTCCGGAGTTTCTATCGGGCACATCCGCCCGTAGTGGCTGTAATGGACATCGCGCACCTCGAATCCCGCGCGCTCCCTTGAAAGCCCCCCGGGCCCGAGCGCATTGAGCCTTCGCTTGTGGGTGAGCTCTGAAAGCGGGTTGACCTGGTCCATGAACTGTGAAAGCTGGCTCGAGCCGAAGAACTCCTTTACCGCAGCGGTGATCGGCTTTATGCTGATCAGGTCCTGCGGCCTGATCGTGTCCGCCTCCTTTATCGACATCCTCTCCTTGGCGATGCGCTCCATGCGCGCGAACCCGATCTTCAGCTGGTTCATGAGCAGCTCACCGACGGACCTGACGCGCCTGTTTCCCAGGTGGTCTATGTTGTCGACCACACCCTCTCCGATGTAGACCTCGATGAGATACTTCATCGTGTTGACGATATCTTCGTTTCGAAGCACTCTGTCATCCACATCTTCAGGGTAATCGAACCTTTTGTTGAGCTTGTACCTGCCCACATCACCGAGATCATACCTGCGGGGCTCGAAGAAGAGCGTGGTGATGTCTCTTTCCGCGTTTTCAAGAGTCGTGGGCTCCCCTGGATGAATAACGGAGTATATCCGTGTCACCGCATCCTCTCTGGAAGGCTCATCCTTGAGAAGGTCGCCGGGGTCCTTGGTGAAGTCCTCCTTGTCGAGACAGTTAATGATGACCGTTGAGTTCAGGCTTCCTGCGGACTCGAAATCGATGATCTCCACCTCTTTGATTCCCGAGTGGAGAAGGGAGTCGAGTGTCGTCGGAATGAGCCGCTCCCCCGCCCTGACGAGCTTTTCCTGGCCGCTCGGACTGCGGTACACCCGCGCGCTGTACTTATTGTTCAGCGTGCCTTCCGCGATCACCTTCTCATTGAGCGCAACCTTCTTTTTTGAGTAGAAAAGCCCGATGATCTCTTCCCGTGTTTGGTATCCGATCGCTCTGAGAAGGGTAGTTGCCAGTATACGGCGTTTTCTGTCGATTCTGATGTAGAGAAGCTCTTTTTTGTTCTCCAGCTCGAACTCGAGCCACGACCCCCTGTCGGGGATGATCCGGGCTGTGTGCATCTGCTCCTTGGCATCGTAACCGAAGATGACACCTGGAGACCTGTGGATCTGGCTCACCACCACGCGTTCCGCCCCGTTGATGATGAACGTACCCCTCGTTGTCATCAGGGGAGTATCCCCCATATAGAGGACCTTTCGTCTGATTTCCCCTGTTTCAGTAAAGATGAGATCTATCGTCGCCTTCAGCGGCAGCGCATAGGTCAACCCCTTTTCCTTGCACTCCATTTCCCCGTATTTGGGTTCGTCAAAGGTGTAGCTCTCGAACTGCAGTATCATGTCGCCGTTTGGGCTCTCGATGGGAAACGTGGACTCAAAAACGGACTGAAGCCCCTCGTTGGAGAGGGATTTTTCCTCATCGATCCTGTGCTTCTGCAGAAAACTTTCGTAGGAATCGAGCTGAATCGAAATCAGATGAGGAATATCGAGGATGTCTTTTGAAGGTTTCCCTATAAGCGTTCTTTCCCTCTGTGTACTCATACATTCCCTCTTTGTTCGCGATTATAGTCTTTCTCCATCAGGCAGGTAACGAATCGTATCCTTTCTTTCCTTACCAGAAAGAAGAGTTAGATAAAACACATTAAAAAAAACGGATTCCTCTTACAAATCCGTTTTTTCCCTTATGCATTCCCTCTGAAGAATCGGTATTGCGTGTACTGTACCAGGTTATTTTGTGTTCCTTTTGCCATAGAAGTCGGAACGGACAGATATGCGTAATATACTATATTACACGAAAAGAGTTAACGCTTTTCTCCGCGCGCGCTTTACTCCCCAGCCTCTCTAAAGTGTCGGAAAAACAAGGAGAAATATTTATACGTTTTCAAGATTCCGAGCGGTGTTTCTTACTTGAGCTCGACCGTTGCTCCCGCCTCTTCCAGCTTCGCCTTGAGCGCTTCTGCCGCCTTTTTATCCACATTCTCGACGACCGGTTTCGACATCCCCTCAACGAGCTCCTTTGCTTCTTTCAGCCCGAGACTCGTCGCAGCGCGCACTTCCTTTATGACCTGAATTTTCTTTTCACCGATCGCAGTGATGAACACGGAAAACTCCGTCTTTTCCTCTTCTGCAGCCGCCTCACCGCCTCCTGCAGCAGGTGCCCCTGCCGCGGCAACGACCGCGGGCGCAGAGGGAGATACGCCGAATTTCTCCTCGAGTGCTTTCACCAGATCGGCGAGCTCGATAACCGTCATCTGTTCGATCGCCGCGATAAAATCTTCCTTTTTGAGTGCTTCTTTTGCCATATTATCTTCTCCTTCTTCTATGGATAGGACAGATGCAGGCAAGAGTATCTGAAGACATCTGCCCTTTAATTTGCCCTTTTTGATTCCTCTACCGCTTTCAAAGTCCGCACGAACTTCGACACAACCCCTCCGAGAACAAAAACCAGTCCCGCTATCGGAGAGTTCAGCAGACCGACTGTCTGCCCGATGAGAGTCTCCCGTGACGGAAGTGTGGAGATTTTCTCGATCTCTTCTGCAGACAGCACGGTGCCGTCTGTGTAGCCGCCCTTCAATTCAAGCGATGTGTCCTTTGCTGTCTGCACGAGTATTTTGAGTATTTCTGAGATGTCGGTGTTGAAATAGGCAAGCGCGGTCGGGTCGACAAGAAACTGGCCCATTTCGTTCAGCCCCATGTCGTCGAAAACTCTCTTTACCATCCTGTTTTTCACCACGTGAAATTCCGCGCCCTTCCCGCGCAGGTCGTTTCTCAGGCTGTTGATCTGCTGGACGTTCAGCCCCCGGTAATTTGTGAAAACAAAACTGCTGAAATCCTTGATCTCGTTCTTCAGCTTGTCGACTTTTTCAACTTTCCATTTCTGGGCCATAGAGAAAACTCCCTGTTCTGAATGCGGCTCTGCGTACAAAAAATTGCAAAAACCGTCAGGCTATCTGTTTGTGATCGATTTTTATGCCCGGCCCCATTGTTGAACACAGGTAGACCGACCTGATGTACTCGCCCTTGAGGTCAGGGGGCCGTTTCTGAAGAACGCTCTCATACAGTGCCCTGCAGTTTTCGATGATCTTTTCGTCCCCCATCGACACTTTTCCGATCCCCAGGTGTATGATCCGCGTCTTGTCGGCCCTAAACTCCGTTCTCCCCTTTTTCAGCTCCTCGACCGCCTGCTTGATGTCGTTGGTCACCGTTCTCGTCTTGGGGTTGGGCATGAGCCCTCTCTTCCCTAAAACCTGGCCGAGCTTCCCCACTTCCTTCATCATGTCAGGCGTGGCAACCGCCACATCGAAGTCGAACCATCCGCCTTTGATCTTTTCGATCAGCTCTGCGTCGCCGGCGTAGTCAGCCCCCGCTTCCTGGGCCTCTTTCGCCTTGTCTGCCTTCGCAAAGACAAGCACCCTCACCGATTTTCCCGTTCCATGGGGCAGCACCGTGGTGTCCCGGACTGTGTGTTTCTGAAGTATATTCAGATTTATGGCGATCTCGACGCTTTCATCGAACCGTGCATAGGAGGCCTCCTTGAGCAGCTTCACCGCATCCTCGAGGGGATACATCCTGCCCGGATCGACCTTTTTCTCTGACTCTCTGAGTTTTTTCCCCTTCTTCACCTCTCGGCTCCTCGATCAACTCACAGTGTCCACACCCATGTTTCGTGCGGTACCTTCAATGATTTTCTTTGCGGCTTCGATGTCATTGGCGTTCAGGTCAGGCATTTTCATCCTGGCAATTTCCTCGAGCTGCTGCTGTGTGATGACCCCGACCTTTACCTTGTTCGGCTCCCCGGAGCCCTTTTCCAGCTTCAATGCCTTCTTGATGAGGGTCGCGGCAGGAGGAGTCTTGGTCACAAAAGTGAAAGACTTGTCTTCGTATACCGTGATGATCACCGGAATAATCGTCCCCTTCTGCTGCTCCGTCTTTGCATTGAATGCTTTACAGAACTCCATGATGTTCACCCCCTGCTGTCCGAGCGCCGGCCCGACAGGAGGTGCGGGGTTTGCCCCGCCTGCTGGAATCTGAAGTTTTATTGTTCCGGATATCTGCTTTGCCATCGATACATCCTATTTGCCTATATGCGCAAATTCTTCCTTTTACATATTTCAGTCCGAAAATATAACGATTTATACTCGTGCGGTCAAATATTTTTCACTGTTTATTGTGAAGCATTTTTTATAGCAAGGAATTCTCCGCGCCTCTGGACCGTTCAGATCCACCTTTTCAAACAGCTACACCTTTTCAACCTGGAGGAAATCCAGCTCCACAGGTGTAGAGCGCCCGAAAATCTCCACTCTCACCCGGATCTTTCCCTTTTCGTTGTTGATCTCTTCAACCGTACCTGTAAAAGACTTGAACGGGCCGTCAACCACACGAACCATTTCTCCCTCTGAATAGAGAAACCGGGGCTGCGGCATCTTTTCTCCCTTTATCTCGCCCATTCTCTGCAGCACGTTCTTTACATCGGCGTTGGAAAGAGGAACGGGTTTCTTGTTTCTTCCGGAACCCACGAACCCGGTCACACCCGGTATCTTCGTGATGAGCGACAAAAGCCTCTTCCACTCGTATTCCGGCTCATCGGGGATGTTCATCTCGATGAGTATGTAGCCGGGAAAGTACTTCTTCTTTGTGACCCGTTTTTTCCCCTCGCGAATTTCGGCAACATCTTCAGACGGAACCTTTACCTGAAAGATGTAATTGGTGAGGTCATTGTTGTCGATCAGGTGCCTGATGCCCTTTTCCACCTTGTTTTCGTATCCCGAGTACGTATGGAGCACATACCAGTTTTTGGCCATAATCAACCACCCATTATGGTGAACACTACTGTCTTGATCAGGTAGTCCATCACCGCGATGGCCGCCGCAATGATAAGAATGGATATGATGACGACACGCGTTGATGTGAGCACCTCTTCTCTCGAAGGCCAGTTTACCTTTTTCAGCTCTGCTTTTGATTCCTTGAGAAAGGTGAATATCTTCTTCACACTCTCACTCCTCTCTGTCGGATTATTGGATAGTCAGCGGGTGGAGCAAAAATAAAAATGCAGGCCAGGCAGGATTCGAACCCGCAACATCCGGTTTTGGAGACCGGCGCTCTACCAGTTGGAGCTACTGGCCTTCGTTGCACTCTTTTCGTAATATAACGAAAAAACACAAACTGATCAACTGAACTCGCTTTACCCGGACGAAATTTCCATCAGCCGTTTGGTTCTTATTTGATGTTTGTTTCCTTGTGCAGTGTATGTTTTCCGCAGCGCGGACAGTACTTCTTGAACTGGAGCTTGGACGGGGTGTTCTTCTTGTTTTTGTCTGTCGTGTAATTCTTGCTCTTGCATACCTCACACGCCAAAGCGATCAGTTCTCTCATTGTCGTTTCCCCTTGTACCGGCAAAAAAATCCTGTACGAATTAGCCCACAACCGGAATTGAACCGGTGACCTCGTCATTACCAATGACGTGCTCTACCGACTGAGCTATGTGGGCACACTCCGGCGTATTGCCCCTTCACAGGGGAGCAGAACCAGGCCGGGCACGCACAGATAAAAATCCCGTCCTGTCAATATATAAACAACACTCGGTGAAAGCAAATGATTTTTTTCCGCCCGTGCGGGCGGCGCTCCAGCTATGAGGGCTTCGCGAGTTTATCGCCCTCGGATCCGGATTCGAAGTATGTATCCTCTGCTGAGGAAGGAACCGGCGTTTTTTCGCCGGGAACGTGCCGCAGCATCTCGCACTTTCCCTCGAAAATAACGCCGTCCGCCATTTTGAGCTTTTTCGTCTTGATGTTTCCGTAGAGCTTTCCTGTCGGGAGCATTTCGAGGCGCTCCGAAGCTTCAACATCCCCTTTTACCTCACCTGCGATGATGATCGACTGCGCCTTTATGTTAGCGCGGACCTTTGCATTTTCTCCGACAATGAGATGGCCGCCTGAGGCAATTGTCCCCTTGTAGTTTCCCTCTATCTTCAGTGAAGAACTGAACTTCAACACACCGTTGAACGAAGTCGTATTGCTTAGTACGGTTTCGACTCTTTCGCCTTCTTTTATATCGGAATACTCGGATTTTTTACCCATAGGGATCTCCCGGTTTATTTTGTCGTCATCGTGAACACCCCGTCCCAGTCCGGAGGGGGCGGGTTTTTGCTGAGCTCTATACATCGTGCAATATAGAGCTTTGTCGGCCCGTCTTCCGGCTCGTTCTCGAGCGCCTGCTTGAACGCCTTCAAGGCTTCCTTGAACTTCATCTCCTTGTAGAGCCGTAATCCTTCGGTGTAGTGCTCGAGCATCTGTTTTTTGCTTTCACTCAGCATAAGCGCCCCTTTTATGGTTTTTTGCTGAACACCTCATATGCTTCTCTCAGGTCGTGCACGTTTTTTAAGAGTTTCCTGCAATGATCTTTGATCTCCGCCACTTTTACTTGGTTTTCAGCGTCCGCGGACCGTAACCCTAGGGAGTCGAACGAACCGCTGATAGTCTGCGTGCACTCTTCCGTTTGCTCAAGAAAGTATTTTACCGACTCCTCGAGCTTCTCTACAGCGAGGAGCTTCTGCTCCTTTTTGATGATTTCCTCTCTGAGAAATTTCGATCTGAGATTGCTTCGTATCCGCGCGAGAATCTCAACGAAATTGAACGGTTTCGTGATATAGTCCTCGATTCCAAGTTCAATCATGTCGACCTTGTTCTTTATATCATTGACCGCGGTGAGCACGATGATCGGGATGTGCTTCGTCTCCTCGTCATTTTTCAGTATTTCGATCACATGGTACCCGCTCAGCTTCGGCATGAGAAGGTCGAGCAAGATGAGATCGGGCAAAAACTTGTGCACCTTCTGGAGTGTCTCCTCACCGTCGTAGGCGATCTCCACACGAAACCCGAGCTTTGTGAGCATGACCTGAAAGAAACCAACAGTGGTTTTTTCGTCGTCGGCAACAAGGATCTTCCCGCTCACATCAATCAATTTATCCATAGTTACATCTTATTTTTTCTGTTCATTCTGTCAAACATTTTTTTTCCCGGCACAAAACAGATGAGCGCGAAAGTGAGCGCTGAAAAGAACAGCGGAAGCACATCACCAAAGAGCGAGTAAAAGGTTGTCGCGCCCTTTTGACCGAGCGGCACATCACAGACGAGATAGGCCTCGGTAAAGAGCTCGAGGGAGCCGATAGTTCTGCCGTATGGATTCACGCACGCCGTCACGCCGCCGTTTGCCGCTCTGATCAGGCTTTTTCGCGTCTCCACAGCCCTGAACACCGATATGGAATAGTGCTGCATCTCCGCTTTTCTGCTTCCGGTCCACGCGTCATTGGTGACGTTGATAAAGAGCTGAGGCCCTCCGGGCATGAACTTTCTGGGAAGGTTTCCGAGCACGTCCTCGAAACAGATCAGCACACTGAATCCGAAACGGTCCGTGTGAAGCACCGTGTGCTCAGTACCCGGCGTGAACCCGCCCGCGCCCGCATCGTCCAGGATCAGCCGCACAAAGGGAAAGATCCTGTCATAGGGAAACCATTCGCCGAACGGCACCAGGTGTACCTTGCGGTACACTCTTTCGCGCCTCCCTCCCGTGTAGTAGACTGCAACGTTGTAGAAATCGCCCTGAAACTCGTTGTCCACGATCTCGCCGTCGAACTCGAGGCTTCCGAAGAGAAAGGGCTTCTGAATGGAACGCGCAAACTCGTGCACCCTGAGCGCGGATCTGTTCCCGAGCTCGAGATAGAATTCATAGGGAAAGGGAACCGATGATTCGCTCCACACGACCAGGTCGGGGCGCTCTCTGAGCGCCTGCTTCGTCAGAGAGACCTGAGTGTCGAGATTTTGTTCGACCCGGGGCGCCCACGGGTCGAGATTTCCCTGTATCAGTGCCGCGCGAACCGTATCGGGCGTAGCTTTTTTCTCCTCCGCGAGTGAATGGATGCCGAACAGTGCGGAGGCCGCAATCAGCGCTGAGACAGCCAGGAGGTTTATCCATTTCTTCTGCCCAGTGCCGTGCAATAGATACGAAACGCTCAGCCCTGCAAGAGACGCGTTGCAGTAGATAAGAAGAAAATCTATGCCCCAGATCCCGAAAATGCTCGCAGTCTGCATGAGAAGGAGATTTTCCCACTGCGAGTAGGCAACAATGCCCCAGGGGAAGGCTAAAAACCCGATCGTTTTGACGTAATCGATCACCACCCATCCTGCAGCGAAAAAAACCTCCTTCAGCCACCGATGACGCCTCAGCTCGAGGTGCCGGTAGATGAACCACGTGAGCAGTACTGCGAAATAAAAGAAGAGCAGCTCTGCGAAAACACCGCCCGAAAGCGTTGCCGGATGCTTGTATTCCTTCATCCAGAAAAGGTAGACGAGGTTGAACCCCACGCCGGTCAGAAGTGACGAAAAAAGGACCTTCTTGAAGGTTTGCGACATTATTATAATGAAGAAAGGCGCAAAGGCAAACCACGCGCAGAACGAATAGCCGGGGAACGGAAAGGCGCAGTTCAGCAGAAGCGCCGAAACGAGGGAAAGGCCAATCCACGATGCGCCGTGCAGTGATGGATGCAGACGAGAGAATTGTTCGAGAAAACGGTGATCAGAGTTAGCCATGTGATGGATGGAGCAGCAAAAATCAATTCACCTTCGTCTTGGATATTGCCTTCAGCTCCTTGCCGGGCCGAAAATAGGGAACCTTCCGTTTGGGAACTGTGACGGACTCGCCTGTCTTCGGATTGCGTGCTTCTCTCTCCTCTCTCGTCTTTACTTCAAAGGTGCCGAACCCTCGGAGCTCGATATGCTCCTCTGTTCTCAGACCCTCTTTTATGATTTCAAAAAAGAGATCGATTACCCGGGCAATATCCTTTTTTGTCAACCCCAACTTTTCACTGATCACCTCAACAATTTCAGCTTTTGTCAAAATGCCCTCCTTTATACCCGGAATTATTCTCCCATAAGCCTCTCTCTCACATTATGCATTTCGTTCGAGCTGAAGTCTGAAGAATGGATCGTGTGAAGAAGAACACTCCTTGCCACGACGAGTAACTGAAATTATACATAACTTTACATAAATATCAATACGAATTTTCGTCTATTTTCACTATTTTTTTTATATAAGTCAAACTTCGAGTTTTTTTATATATTAATGTTACATTTTCAGTACGATGCATGAAATTCGACATTTACCCTATAGAATCAGAAATCGGGGACTACTGTGCAGATTTTAGGCTGTTGATCTTTTGCGCCATCCTCGTTTTTTTCCGTGCCGCGTTTTTTTTGTGAATGACGCCTTTTGAAACAGCCTTGTCAACGAGGGAAACGTATTCCTGATACTGCGCTGCAGCGGAGTCACCGTCTTTGCTCTCGAGCGAGCGCTTGAGCCTGTTTTGTACTGTCTTGAGCCTCGATTTCCACCCGCGATTTCTCTTTCGTGCTTTTTCGTTTTGCCGCGCCCTTTTTTCTACCGACAAGTGCTCAGCCAATACTCCCTCCTTAAAAAACCCTGTATAATATGCTGTGGGCTGATATTATATTTTCTATGAGGGGAAAAATTACACAATTTCCTCCATAGAGTCAAGACGAATATCCCGCCTCAAATACGCGCGCTGAAATAGTGTTTTTTCACGCGTGCATCTTTCACACAGGCGGAGTGTGAGCGGACATGGAGCTGAGAGAGAAGATAAAACGGTTCCCGCACAAATCCGGCGTCTACATCATGAAGGACCGCGCGGACAGAATCATCTACATCGGAAAAGCAAAGGACCTCAACAAGCGTGTGGCGTCATACTTTCAGAAAAAACCCTCCGAAAGGAAAACTGCAGCGCTCGTCTCCACGGTGGAATCTGTTGAGACGATACTGACTGACAACGAAATCGAGGCGCTGATCCTCGAGAGCAACCTTATCAAGACGCACCGCCCGCGGTTCAATATAGAGCTGAAGGACAACCAGAAGTACCCATACATAAAGATCACGAACGAGCGAATACCGCGCATCACGAAGACCCGGATCAAAAAAGACGACGGCGCGCTCTACTTCGGCCCGTACCCGAACGTAAAGTACATCAACCGGACCATTAAAACGATCACCGATATCTTTCCCCTCAGGCGCTGTAAGTACAGCTCCGACGGGAAAAAACCATCCACTCCCTGCATGAACTTCTACCTCGGCAAGTGCTCATGCCCCCTCCTCATAGAGGGCGGCACGGAAGAATACCAAACGCTCGTCCGGCAGGCCGTGCTCTTCCTCAAAGGGCAGAACAGAACGCTTCTGTCTTCTCTGAAAAGTGAGATGGAAAACGAGGCGAAAAACCGCAGGTTTGAAAAGGCGATCCAGTTCCGCGACCGCTACGTGGCGGTAAAAAACGTGCTCTCAGACCAGAAGATCAACACCGGGACGGCGGATAACGAGGACATATTCGGGATTGCGCAGTCGGGCGATTTTTTCAATGTGACGCTTCTGATCAAACGGGACGGGAAGCTCATCGGAAAAACCGATTTTTCGGTCCAAAACCAGTCGACCAGAGAGGATGTCCTCGGGGAGTTTCTCGATCTCTACTATGAGGAAAACGCGGACCCTCCGCGTACCGTGATCCTGCCCTTTGCAGTCGACGAAATGGGCACGCTGAAGCACTACCTCACCCACAAGTCCGGCAGAAACGTCACAATCACCGTGCCCAAAAAGGGCATGAAAAAACGGCTCGTCGACCTGGCAACGAAAAATGCCCACGAAAAGCTCAAGGAAGAAATCTATCAGTACACCCCGCAAAACGCGCTCGGCGCTCTCAGGGATGTGCTCGGCCTCGAATCCGTGCCTTCAGTGATCGAGGCATTCGACATTGCAACGATTCTGGGCAACTTCTCCGTCGCGTCAATGGTCCGCTTTCGAAACGGGGTTCCGGACAAGAGCGGATACAGGCGGTTTAAAATTCGCTACGTCTCGGAGCAAAACGACGTGGCGATGATGAAGGAGGCGGTTGCCAGGCGCTACCAGCGCCTTCTCAACGAGTCCACACCGTTGCCCGACCTCATTCTCGTTGACGGCGGAAAGCCCCAGCTCAATGCTGCGAGCCACATCCTTGACTCTCTGAATATTTCCCGGGTTCCGGTCATCGGCCTCGCAAAGAAGGAGGAGGAGATATTCACTAAGGGTCGAACATACCCGATTCTGCTCGAGCGCAGAAGCGACGCCCTCCGCCTGCTCATGGCTATCAGAAACGAGGCTCACCGCTTCGCCAACAGTTATCACGTGAGCATTCGTTCAAAGGATGCCGTCGTCTCCCGGCTCACCCAGGTTCCCGGCGTCGGAGATGCGCTCGTTCGAAGAATTCTCGCCTCAGAACTGCGGCTTGGAGAAAATGTCACTGTGGATCAGCTGAAAAAAATCGAGGGGATCGGAGAAAAAAAGGCGAAGGAGATCTTCGAAGCGCTCACAAAAAAAGAAAAAACGCCTTAGGGGAGCGAGCCTCCACTCACCGCTTTCGTGTATCCGTCCGCACGGACACTCGCGGCAGAACGCAGCTTTCTATCTACATGCCTGCGATCAGTTGAAAAACTCCCGAAAACTAGGTCTCCTGCTGGTCTTTTTTCTGATCGTTTTCCTGCTTCGGAGAAGGACCGGTATTTTCGTTTCCCTGCGGCTGACCTGATCCCGGCCCCTGCTGCCCGTAGGGCTGCTGCCCCGCTTCCTGGTTTTGCTGACCCGGCTGCCCGGGACCCTGCTGGCCTGCGCCCTGGTTCTGCTGGCCGGTCTGCCCTCCATACGGGTGAGGCCCGTAGGGTTGTTGCCCCGCGCCCTGGTTCTGCTGGCCCGGTTGCCCAGGACCCTGCTGGCCGTAGGGCGGATGAGGCCCGTAGGACTGCTGCCCTGGCCCCTGGTTTTGCTGTCCCGGCTGCCCTCCGTACGGTTGCTGCCCGTACTGCTGCTGCCCCGGCCCCTGGTTTTGCTGGCCGGGCTGCCCGTACTGCGGGTTTTGCGGGTAAGGCTGGTTTTGCACATACTTTATCTTGTTGCCTTCTTCCTCATCATCATCAGAATCAATTCCTTTTATGGTTTTCTTGAACTCTTTTATTCCCAGACCCAGTGAACGTGCGATCTTCGGCAATCTCGTTGCACCGAAGACCAAAAGCCCCACTATGAGAATAATAAGAATTTCCTGCATGCCGATTCCACCAATCATAGAAACGCCTCCAGCGTATATTGCCCTTGTGGGGCATAATCATCTACAGTGTACACAGTTTCAGGTCGAAGATCAAGCGAAAAGTGTGAAAACAAAGTAGATGTGTTCAGAGATGGGGAGTGTGTTTTGTGCTGTCAGGGTTGAGATGGTAAAGGGGTAATAAGGTTTATCGGTTTTCGCATGTTATTTCAGATCGAACCTCTCAACGACCGCTCAATTGATACTCACAGTAGCATAAACAAATATTACCGTTGGGGTCAATTTCCTTCCATAGATCACCAATCTCTTGCCAAACAGCTTATTTCCCCCCTTTTCTGGGGTAAAATTATTTTCAGTACTTTTCTATCTCATTGTGATAATTTATCTTACAAACATCGCAGATGGCTTATGAAAAGAAATCACGGGTGCACTCGCGAAATTCATTCAAATATCACTCTCAATAGCCTTTGAAATAATTTGGCAATACTCTGGTTTATCACTTACACTTGATGTGTAGTTAATTGAAAGAATGTACAGGGAATGAACCAGAAGGAACTTACCTCCGGGGGCGACTTCGCCTCAGACACGATGCTCAGGCTCTACGAGCTGACCAACGAAATCATCTCCGCGAATTCCGTCGACAGGGTCATCGACTCGGTCATCAATACGATCAGGAGCATCACCGGGTGCATGCGCATCTCCGTGATGCTCCTTTCGGAGGATGGAGAGTACCTCTACATCAGAAAAGCAATCGGTCTCGATGAAAGCATCATCAAATCCACAAAAATCAGGGTGGGCGAAAAAATCGCGGGGAAGGCGTTTTCGAGAAAAAAGCTCATCGCCTCCGATCCAAAAACATTCAACGGGAGCTACTTTTCCTACAAGGAGAAGGGGCCGTTTATGAGCATACCCCTGCTCGAGGTTCCCGCGCGGCCCGGCGCGCAGCCTGTCGGCGTCATCAACGTGACGAACAAATCAACAGGAGAGGTATTCTCGGAAAAAGAGAAACAACTCCTCACTCTCATCGCCAATTCAGCCTCCATAGCCCTGAAGAACGCGCTGAGAAAGGAGGCCCTCGAGAAAAACGAAATCGACACGCTCATCCTCCTGATCAACGTGATCGAGGCACGCGACAAGTACACCCAGGGCCACTCTGTCCGCGTTGGGATGTACTCAGCGGAAACCGCGCGCAGGCTTGGTTTCAGTGAAGAGGATGTGACCGCCATCCAGTACGCGGGACAGCTGCACGACATCGGGAAAATAGAGGTGCCTGACGCGATTCTGCTCAAAAACGGCCCGCTGACCAGCGAGGAGTACGAGGTGATGAAACACCACCCGGTCACCAGCAAGCGCCTCGTCAATCACATCGCCTATTTTCATCCCATCACAGGGCTGTTTCTTCACCACCACGAGCACTTCAACGGCAGAGGCTATCCTGACGGCATCGGAGGAGAGGAGATAGAGATCGGCGCGCGGATCCTCGCGGTTGCCGACGCGTTCGATGCCATGACCTCCGTACGGCCCTACAGGAACGCGATGCCCCTTTCAAAGGTCTTCACCATACTGGAGCTGGAAAAGGGCAAACAGTTCGACCCTGAATGCGTGGACGCGTTTTTCGACTACATCAGGCACGAGCGCGTGTAAAATCACACCATATCTCCCCATGCACGAGCCTGTGGCCCAAATCACTTGATTATTTCACCGAATCCTTTAATATTGTACCTGTACATCACACACCAGAGAGGAACTTCACATGGACAGGCTGCAAAAATTCAAGAATCTCGAAAATGAAATTCCGGCGAAATCCGCTGCGTGGCGCATATACGGAAAGGGAATGGAAAACTTCGGAGACAACAAAAAGGCCGCCCAGATACCCGTTCCCGAACCGGGCGACGACGAGCTGCTCGTCAGAAGCGACGCGGTGGGGCTCTGCTTTTCTGATACGAAGATCATCAAGTTCGGAAGCAACCACCCGCGGATCACGGGACGGGACCTCAAAAAATACCCCGTCATCCCCGGCCACGAGGTGGCGCTCACCGTGATAAAGGCGGGGAAAAACCGCGTAAAGGACTACAAGCCGGGCGAACGCTACATCATACAGGCGGACGTCCACTACAAGGGCAAGTCCACACCCTACGGGTATGTGCTCCCCGGCGGGCTCACGCAGTACGGAATCATCGGAAAAGAGATCCTCGACGGAGACGACGGGAGCTACCTCATCCCCATAAGGAGGGCCGACACGAGCTTCGCGGAAACCGCGCTCGTCGAGCCGTGGGCGTGCGTGGTCGCTTCCTACAGGATCGTGCACAGAGATGGCATAAAAAACGGGGGGGACCTCCTTGTCATCGGAAACGGAAAACAGGGCGGCGGCTGGAAGTTCAAAAAACTTCTGAAAAAACGCACCCCGAAACGCGCGTTGTTCATGGGCGTGGAAAAAAACCTTCAGCAGGACATGTGCGGGTTCATGAAACGCGGCTCCTGTGAGACGATGACCGCGGGCGAGCCCTCCCCAGACGCGCTGAAAAAAAGCGTTTCAGCGTACACGGACGGCAGAGGATTCGACGACATCATCATTTTGGGAGACGCGAAAGATGAGATCGTCGCAGCAGCAGGCGACAGCATGTGCGAGTACGGGATTCTCAACTATATGGCGTCAACGGATGCGCCCCAGGTTGCGGCAATTGACGTGGGAAAGGTTCACTACGACAGGATCTCCTTTATCGGGAGCACGGGTGCGGACGTGAACGCCCCCTACACGGAAAACCTCGACTATCAGATGCGCGGCGACTCGGTCATTCTCTTCGGGGCAGGCGGGCCCATGGGGCAGATGCACGTGCAGCTCGTGCTCGACAACCCGAAGCGGCCGAAAACCGTCGTTGTCACTGACATCGCGGAAAACAGGCTCGAGGTTCTCCGAGAGAAGTTCGAGCCCCTCGCACGAAAAAAAGGCGTCGGCTTTCACGTCATCAACCCGAATGACTTTTCAAACCAGCAGGAGGTGCGGCAAAAGATCCTCGGACTGAACAGCGGAAAGCTCTTCGACTACGTCGTGTGCCTTGCGGCGATTCCCGCGGTCATCGAGGACGCGGCCTCCTACCTGGGGAACAGGGCGATTCTCAACATCTTTGCTGGGGTCTCCCGGGGCACCATCGCCCATCTCGACATAAAAGACGCGGTTACCAAGTCGGTGCGCTGGATCGGCTCGAGCGGATCAGGGCTCGAGGACATGGAGTACACGCTGCGGAAGGTCGAAAAAAACGAGCTCGACACAAACAGCGCGGTCGCCGGAGTGGCAGGGATGAACGACGTGTGGAAGGGAATAGACGCGGTTCGCACCGGGTCTTTTCCCGGAAAGATCGTGGTCTACCCGCACATCCCGAAGCTCGACCTCATATCCCTGAAGGAGCTGAAGGAAAAACACCCGAAGATCGGCGCGCTCTTCTCCAAAAACGGGAGCTGGACAAAGGCGGCTGAGGACGAGCTCCTGCGCGAGTTTCTCGAGGAGTGAAAGCCTTCAGGGGAATGGGCCGCGTGGAGCACAAAACTATCGCAAAAAGGGAAGGAAATGGTAGAAAAGGGGTGGAAAGTTACATTCGAACCGGAAGGAAAGACAGTGTACGTACTCGACGGCACGAGCATCTACGAGGCTTCAGATGAGGCGGGAATCATCATAAAGGCCGACTGCGGCGGTTTCGGTACGTGCGGCAAGTGTAGGGTAAACGTTATACGCGGAAAGTTCGAGCAGAGCGGATCGGAGCGGTTTCTCTCAAAAGAACAGATAGAAAAAGGCACTGTGCTCGCCTGCAGGACACGCATCAGGGGCGATATGGTGGTGGAAATTCCACTCACCAGCAGGCTCTTTGACCAGAAGATACTCACCGAAGGGATCGAAAAAGAGCTCAAGCTCGCGCCAAACGTGAGAAAAGTCTTCGTCAAGGTTGAAGAGCCCTCCCTCGAAGACCAGCGCGCAGACCTCGACAGAGTGCTCGACGCCCTTGCCTCAACCGTGACAAACCCGCGTATCCCGGTAGACGTTTTGCGCAGGCTCCCCGAGAAGCTGAGAAAGGGAGACTACAGCGCCACAATCGTGCTCAACGAAGAGGAGATCATCGGCATTGAAACAGGAGACAAGACCGACAAGAACTATGGTGTCGCCTTTGACATCGGCACGACCACCGTGGTGGGGTACCTCATCGACCTGAGCGGGGGAAAACAGCTCGCAGTCGCATCGCGCACCAACCCTCAGACGAGCTTCGGCGACGACGTCATCTCGCGTATCCAGCACACGAACGCCGACCCTGACGGGCTCGACGACCTTCACGACCGCATCGTCTCGTGCCTCAACGACATCATAAACGAGCTTTCGGACAGTGCGGGGATCGAGAAAAAGTTCATCTACGAGATCACCACCACCGGCAACACCACCATGAACCACCTCTTTTTGAAGATCAGCCCAAAATACATCGCGCTTTACCCATACGTAGGCGTGCTCAGGTCGGACATCGACGCGCGGGCGAAAAGCCTCGACATCAACATCAACAAGTACGGCAAGGTCTACTGCATGCCCAACATCGCCGGGTTCGTGGGAGGAGACACCGTTGCGGTGATCCTCTCTTCGGAGCTTCACAAGCGTGACACGCTCAGCTTCGCGATCGACATCGGCACCAACGGAGAGCTCGTGATGGGGAACAAAGACCGCCTGGTTTCCTGCTCAACCGCAGCAGGGCCCGCGTTCGAGGGCGCTCGGATTACCTACGGCATGCGCGCGTCGGACGGCGCCATCGAGAAGGTGGTGATAAACGATCACGACATCGAGGTGAATACCATCGGGAACGCAAAAGCGATTGGGCTGTGCGGAACAGGGCTCATCGACAGCATCGCGGAGCTCATCAAATACAAAATCATCAACACTGCAGGAAAGATGCTCAAACAAAAAGAGCTTCCGGATTCCGTGCCCGATTTCATCCGCAAGCGCGTCATCTCCCACGAACGGCACAGAACATCTTTCATACTCGTGCCTGCCGAACAGTCGAAGATGGGCGAGGACATCCTGCTCACCCAGAAGGATGTTCGGGAGACTCAGCTCGCCAAGGGCGCGATCTTCGCAGGCTACCAGCTTTTGAAGTCGGTGCTCGGCATCACGGACGACGACATCGAACAAGTGCTTCTTGCGGGAGCATTCGGAAACTACATACGAAGGGAGCAGGCGAAGTGGATCGGGCTTTTGCCCGACATTCCCACGGAAAAGATCCGTTTCATCGGAAACGCAGCCGGGATGGGCGCGAAAATGGTGCTCCTCTCAAAAGAGCTCAGGCAGGAGGCATGTGAAATATCGAAGAACACCGAGTACATCGAGCTTGCGGTGCGAACCGACTTTCAGAAGGTGTTCGCTGACTCCATGTTTTTCCCGGACTGCCTCACCTGTACATAACCTGCGAAACGTTTTTTTACACTATACTTTTTTACACTACACTTTGCACTATATTT
>CAZOWM010000011.1:74384-76556 GCA_964583615.1 uncultured Spirochaetota bacterium
ACTATATTTCTATATTTGAACTATATTTATAGAAGAAAATTTCTTAAACCGAGAAAAGGAGAGCGCGCATGAAGGATAACAGTGTGTCCATCAGCCCGGCAGGAGAAAAGTTTCCACTCCCCGCTCAGCAGGAGTACGAAAAAGAGCTCCAGAGGCTCGAGGCGGTGGTGGAGCAGAAGCGAAACGAAGGCAAGGAAATCGTCGTGGTCATGGGCCTCGGGTTCGTGGGCATCGTGATGGCAGCAGTGGTTGCTGACTCTGTCGGCAAAGACGGCAGCCCTGGCAAGTTTGTCATCGGAATGCAGAGGCCGAGCGCGAGAAGCTTCTGGAAAATCCCCCTCCTCAATCGGGGGGTCTCCCCCATCAAGGCTGAAGACCCTGAGGTTGAGCAGCTCATCAAACGCTGCGTTCTCGAAAAACACACCTTCACAGCGACCTACACCTACGACGCGCTGAAGCTTGCGGACGTGGTGGTGGTGGACGTTCAGTGCGACTTCAGGAAAAACTCCCTCGGGGACGTTTGCACCGGGTACGCGGACACCATAGCGCTGGAGGAGTCTTTTGTCATCATTGCGGAGCGCATCCAGCCCGAAGCGCTCGTGCTCATCGAGACCACCGTTCCCCCGGGCACAACGGAGCAGGTTGCCTTTCCCATAATGAAAAAAATCTTTGAAAAGCGGGGAATCGCCTCCGACCCCCTCCTTTCGCACAGCTACGAGCGGGTCATGCCCGGGAAACACTACGTGGCATCGATCCGGGACTTCTGGCGGGTGTGCAGCGGCATCAACGACACCGCGCGCGGCAAGGTGGTGCAGTTTCTCAACGAGGTGCTGAACACCGGCAAATATCCGCTCACCGTGCTCGACCGCCCCATCGAGTCCGAGACCGCGAAGATCGTTGAGAACAGCTACCGTGCGACGATCCTCGCGTTCATGGACGAATGGTCGCTTTTTTCCGAGAGAAACGGCGTTGACCTGAAAAAGGTCATCGAGGCGATCAAGGTACGCCCCACCCACTCCAACATCATGTTCCCCGGCCCGGGGATCGGCGGCTACTGCCTGCCAAAGGACGGAGGCCTCGGCGTGTGGGCGTACAAGCACATCCTCGGCTGGGATGACGACATATTCAGGATCACCCCGCGCGCAATCGACATCAACGACACACGGGCCCTTCACGTACCCCAGCTTGTGCGGGACGCGCTCCGCAACATGGGAAGGCCCCTTGCCGCAGCAGACGTGCTCGTGCTCGGCGCTTCCTACAGGGAGGACGTGGGCGACACCCGCTACAGCGGCTCCGAATTCATCATCAGAAAGCTCACCGAAATGGGAGCCGAGCTCAAGTACCACGACCCCTACCTCGACAACTGGTGGGAGCTCGAAAGCCAGGACACCTACCCGGACCCGAATCACAGCAGGCGTCACTTCTTTCACCGACAGAATAAACTCAGCGACCTTCGGGTGGAAAAAGACCTGTGGAAGGCAATGGCCGGAATCGAGGCGCTGGTGCTTGCGGTGCGCCACAAGCAGTACCTCGACCTCGACCCCGACAGGGTATTCAAGGCAGTGGGAAAGCCGTTTGCCATCGTGGACTGCTTCTGCATCCTCGACGACCAGAAGATCCGGCGCTACCTCCAGCTCGGCTGCGAGGTGAAGGGGATGGGACGCGGGCACATAAAGCGGATAAAGGAGAGCCTCAAAAACGAGGGGAATTGAGCAGATTTTTGCTTTCTGAATAGTGAGAGAAGATTACGGCGTGCTGAAACTTAAAGACGTTTCTTCGTTGCAAACTCGTAGCGGTCCTTTTTGTTGAGAAGGCCCATCTCCTTGAGCTCCTGCCTGATCGTGATGATGCTCACCCGCCTGTCCCCGTACTCCGGGAGCTTTAACGCGAGGGAGATGTCTTTGATGTCGTAGTAGGGATGGTCGAGAATAATACGGAGGATCCTTCTCCCGAGCGTGCTCTTTGCACGCGAGAGGTCCGCCAAGTCGTATGAGCCGGGCTTCTTTTCTTCATCAGTTCCATACTCCTGCCGTGCGGAGTACCCGCGTTTCTCCGGAGGGGCCTGTGGGACATCGAGCCCGGAGTAAAACTTTTCCTCTATTTCCTCTGGCCGTTTAACACGCCCGATGATCCTGCTCGAGGGAGACTCAAAGGGTGTTCTCGGTGAGGGCT
>CAZOWM010000012.1:0-39404 GCA_964583615.1 uncultured Spirochaetota bacterium
AACAGCAGATTCAATTCTTGAGAAAATACAACGACTATGTCAATATATTTCTGAGACGCGACACTAGTATTTCTGTGATGGGGAGCGCAGGCTTTCTCTTGATCTTTGCGGCAGTTAACGCAGCGAACGTCGTCCTCGCCACGGAGACTGAAAGCACGCGCTGGCTATCGATTCTCGGGATTGTACTCTGCCTGGGTGCCTTGGGAAGCCTGCTCTGGCAGACGGCAGCCAGTGCACCTACCCGCCTCTGGGTGCTTGCAGGCATGGTTGTCCTTGTATTGCTGGTGGAGTCATGTTTCTGTATTCTGACATTCCGAAAGATCAGGCTCATACACTCTCGTTGAACGGTTTCACTCATTCCTGATCGCTTCACGTTACCCGGACAGGAAGAAATACAATGTGGTAGTAATAACAATATCTGCATATTTTTTCTGCTCGATTCAATATCTTGACAAAGGACACTCTTCAGGGATAAAGTGGGAGAAAGGGTATGAGCGTAACAGCAGGTATGTTCTGTACAAAAATACCCGCATGGTGCTTATCGTATGAGATGCATTGCGTGTTGAAGGAGGTACTCTGCATATGAGGGTACTCGTGGTAGAGGACGATAGTAAGATTGCTTCGTTCATTGTAAAGGGGCTCAAGCAGTCAGGATATGCTGCTGATAATGTTTCTGACGGTGAAGAAGCATACTCTCTGGCACAGACAGAACCCTATGATGTCGCAGTTATCGATATCATGCTTCCAAGAATGGACGGTTTAAGCCTTATTGAAAAACTTCGCCGGAACGGGATACACACACCTGTCATCATACTCAGTGCGAAGCGCTCCGTCGACGATAGAGTGAAAGGACTCCAGGCAGGAGGTGACGACTATCTCACAAAACCATTTTCCTTTTCGGAACTCCTGATGCGTATCCATGCGCTGCTGCGTCGCGCTTCCATGGCCCCGTCTCCAGTAAAGCTGGTTGCGGGTGGTCTCTCCATGGATCTTCTCACACGGGAAGTGAAGCGGGGTGAGCACAGGATCGACCTTCAGCCCCGTGAGTTTGCGCTTCTCGAATATCTGATGAGGAATGCGGGAACAGTGCTGACCAAAACTCTCATCATGGAACACGTATGGGGATACGATTTTGATCCCCAGACAAATGTGATTGATGTGCTGGTGAGTCGTCTCCGAAGCAAGGTGGACAGAGATTTTGACCAGAAGATGATTCACACCATTCGCGGAGTTGGGTATGTGCTTAAAACTCCCTGAGAAGATGATAAAAAGAATAAATGTTCGCCTTGCGCTGCTCTTCTCTTTTCTCTTCACCGTGAGCTTTCTCTTCCTGTTCGGCATCACCTACTTTCTTCTCTCCACTTCTCTGAAACGGGAGGATCACAACGTGCTCAGGTTGAAGCTCCTCTCCCTGGGAGCCGAGTATCGAATCGGAGGATTCGAAAGGTTACTGAGAGAAATTCAACTGGAAAAGGTTTTTGGGGAGAGAGCCATTTCAATGGTGCGGGTTGCGGACAGGAAAAACAACACACTCTACCTCCTCACACCGGCATACTGGCAGTCGTCCGACATTGAGTCATTGATACAAAAAACGGACTCCTCCTTGAAGGATTCATTCAGATTTCAGATAAGTGGAAACAAGGATATTCTGGAGATCGCTTCTCTCCGTCTTCCCGATGACAATCAGCTGCACGTGGGGATGAGCATCAGGAGCAGGGAGAAAACATTACAGCGTTTCATCGGTATCGTCGTTCCGGTAATGGCCCTCGTGATACTCGTGAGTTTCTTAGGTGGTATGCTCTTCTCAAACCGCATGCTCGAGCCTATCCGCAGCCTCACGTCCACGGTGCAGGCCATCGTCGATACAGGGAGGATAAGAGCCAGGATACCGGCACGACGCACCGGGGACGAACTTGACAGACTTGTAACACTTTTCAATAAAATGCTCGAGAAGATCGAGCTACTGGTAACAGGAATGAAGGGTGCGTTGGATACTGTTGCTCACGACCTGCGTACTCCGATGACACGGCTCCGCGGTATTGCAGAAAGGGCTTTGCAGGCGGTACATAAAGACGAGGTGTGCGGAGAAGCTCTCGCAAGCTGTATGGAAGAGTCTGAACTCATTCTCACCATGTTGAACACGTTCATGGATATTTCTGAAGCGGAAACGGGAGTCCTGAAACTGAATATCCAGAAAGTGAACATAGTTCGTGTTGTTGCGGATATCGCAGAACTTTACCGCTATGTCGCAGAGGAAAAGAACATCGGTTTGACTATCGGAGTTCGGGGGGGTGAAAGTATCTCCCGGTCAAGGGAGCACCGCGAAGGATCATCGATTTCAGAGATCGATGATCAAAGCGGCTCCAGTCTCCTCCCGGAAATCACTGTTTCTGTTGACCTTCAGCGCATGAGGCAGGTTGTCGCAAACCTTGTAGATAACGCGCTCAAGTATACACCACGGGGCGGCAGCGTGAAGATAACAACCGGCACCTCGGAAAACCGGGTTTGTATCACGGTTGAAGACAACGGAATTGGCATTCGGCAGGATGAAATCCAGCGCATATGGGAACGGCTGTACAGGGGTGATGAAGGCAGGTCGGTCCAGGGTCTTGGACTGGGATTAAGCCTCGTAAAGGCGGTTGTTCAGGCGCACGGTGGGAGTATCGAGCTAGACAGCACGCCCGGTAGAGGATCCAAGTTTACCATATTCATTCCACTCGAAGGCGAAACTCACCAATCGTAGGTCTGCATAAATCTTACAAAACTGTAATCTTCACATAAGCATTCTGAAAGATTCTCTCTCTATATTACCTGTAGATGCGCATGAGAATTCATCGCAAAGTTCAATGGCGAAAGAAGAATTGAGCATCCAGGAATAGGGCAACAAGAGTCAGGCAAGGGACAACTAGTAAAAAACAAACAGGAGGGTATGAACATGAACATGAAAAAATGGATGTATCTTGGGATTGCGGCCGTGGCTTTGGTAGGATTCCTCGTAATCACAGCAATGGGCAACAGGGATGTAACGCAGACACCGGCACCGACCGCAACGATCGTGATCAAAGACGAAGGCGGTTTCGCTAGTGCGATCAGCAGGGTCGCCGAGGAACTGAAGCCTGCGGTGGTGCATATCGACATCACAGGAACAGTCGTGCAGCAGGCACCACAGTTCGGGTTTCCCTTCGGCGATGACCCCTTCTACAGGTATTTCTTCGGACCGCAGCAGCAGGGACCGCAGAAGGTCCCCATCAGGGCCCTTGGCAGCGGTGTCATCATCAGCAAGGATGGGTACATCCTCACCAACAACCACGTGGTGGCCAATGCTGACACCATCGAGGTAGAGCTCTACGACGGCACGAAGCAGAAGGCGAAGCTCATCGGAACCGATTCAAGCACCGACCTCGCGGTCATCAAGATCGACCCCACACTCACCATGAAGTACGCATCGCTGGGTGATTCAGACATGCTGAAGGTTGGCGAGTGGGTGGTTGCCATCGGGTCTCCCCGGGGGTTTGACTGGACAGTTACTGCGGGGATCATCAGCGCAAAGCACCGCACAGGGATTGGTGCACTGGGTCCGGCAGGCTACGAGGACTTCATCCAGACTGATGCAGCGATCAACCCTGGAAATAGCGGCGGACCGCTCATCAACATGAAGGGTGAGGTAATCGGCATCAACTCCCTCATCATCTCCGCCTCCCAGGGCTCTGAGGGCATGGGGTTTGCCATCCCATCGAACATGGCAAAGGAGATCTCAGAGTCGCTCATGCAGCATGGGAAAGTGGTACGTGGCTACATGGGGGTGAACATCCAGGACATCACCCCGGACATGGCAAAAAATCTGAAGCTAAAAGGGCAGACCAAGGGAGCGATTGTGACGGATGTAGTTCCCGGAGGACCTGCTGAGAAGGCAGGGTTCGAGCAGGGAGACATCATTGTCAAGGTCGACGGAAACAACGTTGAGAGCTCTTCGCAGCTTCGCAACCTGGTTGCTCAGGCAGACCCAGGCAGCACAGTGAAGGTCACGCTGCTGCGCAACAACAAGGAGATGGAGCTGACGCTCGAGGTTGGCGATCTCACAAAAGCTCAGAAGGAAGCACAGCTCCAGGTTGGAGACCAGCTTCTGGGTGTGTCCGTGCAGGCGGTCACCCCACAGATTGCCACAGAGATGGGGCTGAAGAAGGCTGCCGGCATCATCATCACCAGCGTGGCTCCCGGAAGCCCGGCACAGCAGGCAGGACTCACAAAGGGTGACATCATCTACCGGGTGGGTAATTCCGAGGTGAACAATCCCAAAGAGTTCAGCAGGCTCATATCACAGGCAGCCAAGGGGGGAGGAGCACTGCTTCTGGTGAGAGACGCGCAGAGCGGGAACGTGGGATACATCACGGTGCCCCTGAAGTAAACATGTTTGCTCAGGCAAGCACTCTTTCAACCCATGCATCCTGCACCGGCCTCTCTGCAGTAAGAGTATGGCCGGTGCAGGTTTTGCTTTTCCTTGAAAGAAATCCCCTATGGTTCTGTGTTACGAAAAACAAAACCCTGGAGTGGAAATTTACTTGACTTCCTTCAAACCTCAAGTATAAGGTGGAATTGAATCTGATGGGAAGGCGCTATAATACAACGCTGAAGTGTGCATTCATTTGCTCCCAGAAAGCATTCACCCTCGCCTTCCCGCTATACACACCCAGGATCAGTTACATTGAGTATTGAGAAAGAAAAGGAGATAAGGATGGAGAACACACCAAAGAATCAAAATTATGGGGGAGGACCTCTCACCTCAGAGGAGCTTCATAAGCTACATGCTTACTGGCGTGCCGCGAATTATCTTTCGGTCGGGCAGATCTATCTCTCTGACAACCCTCTGTTGAAAAAACCCCTGACCATCGAGCACATAAAGCCCAGGCTCCTCGGCCACTGGGGAACAACTCCCGGACTGAACTTTATCTATGTACATCTTAACAGGGTGATAAAAAAGTACGATCTGAACATGATCTACGTGACTGGTCCCGGCCACGGAGGCCCGGGTCTGGTGGCGAATACCTATCTGGAAGGCACCTACAGTGAGTACTACCCTCACGTCTCCCAGGACGAGGAAGGAATGAAGAGGCTGTTCAGGCAATTTTCTTTTCCGGGTGGAATTCCCAGCCATGTGGCTCCTGAGACGCCTGGGTCCATTCACGAGGGCGGTGAGCTTGGATACTCCCTCTCCCATGCCTACGGGGCGGCCTTTGACAATCCGGACCTCATCGTTGCCTGTGTTGTCGGAGACGGAGAGGCGGAAACAGGCCCCCTTGCAACTGCCTGGCATTCCAACAAGTTCACAAACCCGGTCACCGACGGTGCAGTGCTCCCCATTCTCCACCTGAACGGATACAAGATCGCAAACCCGACAGTGCTCGCCCGCATCAGCAGAGAGGAACTGCAGGATCTCTTCAGGGGGTACGGGTACAGACCGTACCTCGTCGAAGGGTCGGTGCCCGAGCTTATGCACCAGCAGATGGCAGAAACCATCGATACTGTTATTGGAGAGATAAACGCCATCCAAGAAAAAGCCCGTGCCAGCAGCGCTCAGGATCGGCCCCACTGGCCCATGATAATTTTGCAAACTCCCAAAGGCTGGACTGGCCCAAAAGAGGTGGACGGCCATGTGACCGAGAACTTCTGGCGCTCCCATCAGGTCCCCCTGGGTGATATGGCTCATAAGCATGACCACATTACGCTCCTTGAGTCCTGGATGAAAAGCTACAGACCTGAGGAGCTCTTCGATGAGAAGGGAAGGCTCCGTTCGGAACTTTCTGAGCTCGCTCCGAAGGGGCAGCAGCGCATGGGGGACAACCCACATGCGAACGGCGGCCTCCTCCTCAAGGCCCTGAAAATGCCTGAGTTCTCCGACTATGCAGTGGATGTGCCCAAGCCTGGTACGGTTATCGCTGAGGCAACGCGAATGCTCGGACCATTCCTCCGAGACATGGTGAAGGCCAATCCAAAATGCTTTCGTATCTTCGGACCAGATGAAACAGCCTCAAACCGCCTGGGTGCGGTCTTCGAGGTGACCGGCAGGAGGTGGATGGCGGATGTGCTGCCTGAAGATGCCGATGGAGGGGAGCTCTCACCTGACGGGCGTGTAATGGAGATACTCAGCGAGCACACCTGTCAGGGCTGGCTCGAGGGGTATCTGCTCACCGGCCGGCATGGCTTCTTTTCCTGTTACGAGGCGTTCATACACATTGTTGACTCCATGTTCAACCAGCACGCAAAGTGGCTGAAGGTAAGCTCCAAAGAGATTCCCTGGAGACGTCCCATTGCGTCCCTCAACTATCTTCTCACATCCCATGTGTGGCGCCAGGACCACAATGGGTTCAGCCACCAGGATCCGGGGTTCATCGACCACGTGGTAAACAAGAAGGCTGACATCATCAGGGTCTACCTCCCCCCGGATGCAAACACGCTGCTCTCCGTTACAGACCACTGCCTCAGAAGCCGGAACTACATAAACCTTATCGTTGCAGGAAAGCAGCCCGCGCTGCAGTATCTGGACATAGATGCTGCGGTGAAGCACTGCACAAAGGGCATCGGGATCTGGGAGTGGGCAAGCAGTGACCAACATAGCGAACCCGATGTGGTCATGGCGTGTGCAGGAGACATCCCCACGTTGGAAACATTGGCAGCCGTGGACATTCTGCGCCAGCACTTTCCGGAACTGAAGGTGAGGGTGATAAATGTCGTAGACCTGATGAAGCTCCAACCTGAAGAGGAGCACCCGCACGGGCTTTCCCACAGGGAGTTCGACATCCTTTTCACCACTGATAAGCCGATAATTTTTGCCCACCACGGCTATCCCTGGCTCATCCACAGGCTCACCTACCGCAGGACGAATCACAAAAACCTCCATGTGCGGGGCTACAAGGAAGAGGGAACGACCACCACACCCTTCGACATGGGGGTACGCAACGACCTCGACCGGTTCCATCTCGCTCTGGACGTGATCAACCGGGTACCCGGGCTCCAGAGCATAGGTGCACACGTGCATGAGTTTCTTCTCGACCGACTCATCGAGCACAGGCGCTACATTACACAGCATGGCGATGACATGCCAGAGATACGCGACTGGAAGTGGACGTATTGACCAAACCTTTCAAAATCGTCATCTCCAGGAAAGGAAAAGGCAAATGTGTGCACGTAAATTGAGTAGTAGCTCCAGAATAGAGCGGAAGCAGCATATGGCTGTTAGAATACACCACTCACTTTTGAATCCATAAGGGAAAGAAAAATGAAAATCCGAGGGAGGTAAAGAGGTAGGTAAAATGGAGAAAAAAACTCATTTTTCGATCTGGTACATTATGGGTGTCATCGTGTTCATGCTGTTTGTGCAGGCCCTGCTGTCCGTCTTACTCATTCGTCCTAATATCCAGCAGGTGCACTACAGTGAGTTCATGAAAAACCAGGCAAAACCGTATACGGGGACTCCGACGAATGTTACCTTCGATGACGTATCGACCGGTGCGCAGAATGATCTCCAGAAAGCCACAGAAATTGCAAGGAAGATAGTTGCCGAGTTTGGCATGAATGACAGGATCGGCCTGACAACTCTGGAAAAACCGCAGCAGTTGTTTCTCGGCACAGAACAGCAATTCGGCCTCGAAAAAAGATACAGTCCTGTTACTGCGGAGCTGATTGATGAGGAGGTGCGCGACATTCTTATTAAGCTCCTCTGTGCAGTCCTCTGACGATCTTGACCCTCCCTACCGGAACAAAGACGGAAAAGAGATTCGAGGACAGTCAATCAACGTTGTAGAAACTGCACATCCCGAAAACGGCATAAGGCCGTATTTGACCTTACGCTGTGTAAGTGCTGTCCCTTGAGAAGCACATGCCCCACAATCAAACGGAAAAAGGACAGGGTGTTGTATTTCACCCATGAGTATTTCCTGGCACTTAAGCGTCAGAAGGGAATCAATTCCCTTCCCGAAGAACGAAAGAAACTCAGGAGCAATGTCGAGGCGACGGTGAACGAGTTCGTGTGCAAAATGCCTCACAGGAAATTGAAAGTCAGAGGAGCGTTCAAGGCGTCGGTCTTTGCCTTTTCTGTTGCATTGGGCGTCAACTTTGGAAGAATATACCGCCTGATTCAGGGTGATCCTTCCTATGTGAAGGCAATTTCCCTTTATTGTGCTCAAATTGTCAAAGAACAGGGCCGGATGATGAGAAGAGTCATCGGCTATTGTTATAAAAGAGCAATCATACCCGGATTAAGGATCGATTTTTGGTAATGGGCATAGTTTGCTGGATTTAAAAAACCGTAGTTTTTAGAGCGCACTCATAAATAATTATATTAAAAAGAAGAAATTTAAGGGGCCAGGGGACTGAAATGATTGAAATTTTTTTCCCGTTGGAATAGAATTATAAGACATTTTATTCGGGAGATCCCTGTATGTCAGAACTGATTCGTTTCGGAGTTTCGATCGAAAAAGACCTGCTTGACGTATTCGATCTTTTTATCCAGAAGCACGGGTTTCACAACAGGAGTGAAGCAATCCGCGATCTCATTCGCGAAAAGCTGTCGCGTGAAAAGGGGTACAAAACGGAAGAGGTGTTCGGAACCGTGACGATCGTTTACAATCATCATGTGAGAAATCTTTCGGAATCACTCACCGAAACACAGCACCATTTCCAAAATTGGATCCTCTTTACAAATCATGTTCACATCACTCATGAGCACTGTTTGGAAGTAATCGTCGTGAGAGGAGACGAGTCAGTGCTGAGGGATCTCACTACGCGTATGGGCGGGATGAAGGGCGTACTTATGGCGCTCCCCTCTTTTCTTACACTCGATATCGATGAGAGCTGAAGGCAATGACTATGGTTGTATCTCCGTTAAAAAGGGGGGTCTGCATCCCCCTCACCATTTCTTTTTAAAGGATGTCCGGCATGGATTCAGCAGATGAGAGGGTGAAAAACCTCGAGACAAGATTAAGGGAATACCAGGAAGAGATCTCCCGGTTGCTCAAGGGAAGGAGTGAGTATCTTCGCGTGAGCGCACACCAGATGAAATCGCCGCTTGCCACGATTTTATTCAGTATTGATACGCTGCTCGGAGATTATGCGGGGAGACTGAACAGCAAACAGTTACGCATCGCGGAGTCGATCAGAAGGAGTACAAAGGAACTGCGGAATTTGATAATGGATATTCTCGAGCTCGAACGGTTCAGAAGCGGGAAGGTCGAGCTTGGATCCGTGAATTTTACTGCGGTATGCACCGCTGCCATAGATGATCTCCGCGACAAAATACGGGAGAGGAATATACAGTTTCGAAGCGACATGCCCCATATTATTCTGATTACCAGGGGAAATGAATCAGGGCTCAAACATGCGGTGTACAACATTATGGAAAATGCGACGAAATATTCACCCAGGGATGGAACGGTGGAGTTTTCTCTGTCACATGACGCTGAGAAAAAGTTGATCAGAATGAAGGTGAGGGATTATGGTATCGGAATCGCTCAAGAGGCGATTCAGCATATTTACGAAGAGTTTTATCGTGCTCCGAATGCACGGCTTTTCGATAAGAGCGGCACAGGATTCGGACTCGCAATCGTCAAGCAGATTATCGAGGGGTGCAACGGTTTAATATACATACACAGCAAGGAAAATGAAGGAACGACAGTGGACGTAACGCTTGAGCTTCTTTCCACCCGAGAGCCGGACCTTGGAGGAGAAGCGCGGGCGAAAAAAAAGATCGTCGTGATTGGTGGGGTTGCTGCTGGCCCCAAAGCAGCATCACGTGCGAGGCGCTATGCACCGGATACGGAGATAACTCTATTCGAGAAGGAAAATTTTCTCGCTTATGTTGGCTGTGCGCTCCCGTTTTACATCGCTGGAAGGCTTAAAAACCAACGAGAGCTCTTCGTGAAACGGACACGGACTGAAAATGAGACAGAATACTTCAGAGAAGTGAAGGGTATCGAAATTCGAAACCTCTGCGAAGTCGTCTCAATCGAGAGGGAAAAAAAGCAGGTGGTGTGCAGGGAGGTTCTCACGAACCGATCTTTTAAGCATCCCTACGATAAGCTTATCATTGCGACCGGGAGTACACCTCATATTCCCGCAATCAAAGGCGTGGGCCTTGCAAACATCTTCGTTCTTCACGGCATAACAGATTCTGAGAGAATAAAGCGGGCAATTGCAAACGAGTCTGCCCGCGATATTCTTGTTCTTGGAGGAGGAAAGGTTGGAGTCGAAACTGCGGAAGCCCTTACCGTTTCAGGTGGACGGATTACAATCGTTGAAAAGGAGCCGGAAATCCTTCCCTTCCTCGATCCGGAAATGGCGGCACTCGTTCGTTTGCGCCTTGAACGGAGAGGAGTACGGATTATCAGGAATGATACAGTAAAGGAGTTTCAGGGTGCAGAGAAGGTTGAGTATGCGGTTCTTTCAGATCACACGGTGCGAACCGACCTCGTTGTTCTTGCGACTGAATTCAAACCCAATGTCGGGCTTGCGAAAGAAGCGGGATTGAAGATCGGGAGTTCAGGTGCAATTGCGGTGGATGAATATCTTCTCACCAGCGATGAATCGATCTACGCAGCAGGAGACTGCGTGGAAGTGAAAAATGCTGTTACCGGGGTACCGCAGAATCTGCCTCTTGGATCGCTCGCGAACCAGCAGGGGAGGGTAGCAGGGACAAACGCTGCGGGAGGGGCCCAGACATTCGGGCCGGTGACTGGTACGGCTGTGAGCAGGGCATTTGACTACAACTTCGCAAAAACAGGCGTCAGCGAGAGGGAGGCGGTCGAAGCGGGTTTAAAGACCGTATGCTGCTATTGTCCGGATTACGATCGCGACCCGTTCCTGGAAGGCGCGCGGATGATCAATGTCAAAATGATCGCTGAGCGAGAAATAGGACGTCTCTTGGGGGTCCAGATAGTGGGTGAGGGAGAGGTGACGAAAAGCATCGACGTCGCGTCAAGCATTCTTACACAGAAGGGAAAAATCAGCGATGTTTTTTCGCTTGACCTCGGATATACTCCGGTATATTCGCAGGCGATCACCAATATCGTGACTGCGGCCCACGTTTTACAGAATAAGATTGACGGATTATTCGAAGGAGCCACAGCCCGAGAAACAAAAGAAATGCTGGAAGGGGAAAAAGGCTGTTCCTTTATCGATGTTCGAAACCCGGAAGAATTCGAAGAAGAACATATCCCTGGATTCGATATTATACCTCTTGAGAGCCTGACAAGAAGAATAGATGAAATACCGCCGGATAAAAACGTTATCCTCACATGCGATACCGGGGCGCGTGCATATCAGGCGTCTCTCATTTTAAAGGCTCATGGTTTTCAGAACGTGAAGATCCTCGAGGGAGGTCTTTGCATGTGGCCGTACAGGGTTGCGCGTGAATAGTGACCTTCAGATTCACTAGTTTTACGTCTCAGGGCGTTTTCGGAGGTTTACACCGTTTTGTGTAATACGTCTCTTAGTGCAGAGAGGAGCTGTTCCGGTTTTACCGGTTTTTCGAGGTACCCCTCAATAGGGAGTTTTGACACTTCCTCTGTTGAATCTTTTCGAACGGAGGTAAGCACGAAGACAGGAATGAGAGAAAGTGCGGGATCGTTCCTCAGTTTGTGTGCCAGTTTGATTCCTTCGTCCTCGGTTGTCAAAATAATGTCAAGCAAAACGATGTCCGGGCGGTCTTCGATGATCTTGCGGTAACCTTCCCGGCTGTCGAACGCGGTGATGACGTTGTAGCCGTTGTTTTCGAGGAGCAGTTTTACCGATTCGACGATGTCAACGTAATCATCGATTATGAGAACATTTTTCACCGTGCGATCCTCTGTTGCCTGCCATTTGATGCCGCTGTTTTGCTTGACCCTCTCCTGCGGAGCTATTAATTTTTTCTTCGATATCGGTTTGATTTCGAAATTGTGATTCGTTAAAATATTAACTATCACTGAAAATGTCAAGAAAAGAGGAGGGATTTTTTTCTGACAAATGCACGAGCTTTCCATTGCGCAGGAGCTGTTGGATATTATTTTTGTAAATGCCGAAGAGGCAGGAATCCGCAGCGTTTCAGAGGTGAACCTTAGAATAGGAGAGTATGCGGGCATTTTTCCGGATTCTCTCCAGTTTGCATTTGAGGTGCTCTCCCAGGATAAGATGACGGAGGGGGCTTCTCTCAACATCGAGCACGTTGCGCCTCGTTTCGTGTGTCAAAAGTGCCAGACAGAACTAAAAAGAGGGGAAGAGCGCTGCAATCGCTGCGGAAGCAGTGATATTCGCATGATCGGCGGAGACGAGCTCGAACTGGTTTCCTTTGAGGGGGAATAGCGGACTGAAGAGGGTTACAGGCAGTACAAAAGCTGAATGAAATTGTTTTGATCTCTAAAAATTGTGAAATGAGGAAATTGGATGAAGATAAATGTGATGTCAGATATACTGAAGGCAAATGACCTGCTTGCGCAGGGTATCAGAAAAGAACTCGAGGGGCGAGGCATTGTGTCATGGAACATCATGGGATCACCGGGTTCCGGAAAAACTTTAATTCTCGAGCATCTGATCCCCTTGCTGCCTCCGCATGTAAAATCCGCGGTCGTTGAAGGCGACCTCGCAACCTCAAAGGATGCGGAGAGAATTGCGAAAACAGGCGTGCAGTCAATGCAGATAAACACCAATGGTGCGTGCCATCTGGATGCGGCAATGCTGAGAAGCGCCCTGAGCGGTATAAACTTCGATGGAATCTCCATTCTGTTCATAGAAAATGTGGGCAACCTGGTCTGCCCGTCCGGTTTCGATCTCGGGGAGAACGGGAGGATCATTGTATTGAGCGTCACTGAAGGAGACGACAAGCCGGAGAAATATCCGTCGATGTTCAGAACAGCGGATCTCGTACTGCTCAATAAGATCGATCTGCAGAAGCAGACCGACTTCAATATCGGGCGCTTTTCGGAGGGTATGAAAAAGATAAACCCTGATGCAAAAATTCTTAAGGTGTCTGCGGTAAATGAAACCGGATTTGCCCAGCTCGTGCAATGGGTGGTAGACAGGCTTCCGTAAATGGGAAAAGAACCTTATGCTGGTGCAGTGGTCCGGTTTGCGGGAATCGTGCAGGGGGTGGGCTTCAGACCACATGTGTACAAGAGCGCACGCCGTTTCCACCTGAAAGGGTCGGTCAGAAACACGAACACCGGCGTCCTCATAGAGATCGACGGAAAACGGCACGACATAGAATGCTTTTTCGAAGATCTCCGCCTTCATCCTCCCGTGCTCGCGGAGATACATCAAAGCTCCCTGAAATTTTGCTCGCCTCGCGGATTTAACGAGTTTACCATCGAGAAGAGCACAGGACAGCAGGGGGGATTCACTCCTGTATCACCGGATATTTCGACCTGTGGTGACTGCCTGCGCGACATCTTCGATCCGAGAAACCGGAGGTACATGTATCCCTTTACCAACTGTACAAACTGCGGGCCGCGGTTCACCATTATCAGGGATATCCCCTATGACAGAAAAAATACCACAATGAGCAGGTTTGAAATGTGTCCGCAGTGCGCCGGAGAATACGGAGATCCGCTCGATAGGCGGTATCATGCACAACCGAACGCGTGTCCGACCTGCGGCCCGAAACTGACTCTTTTCTCTTCAAACGGGGAAAAAATTTCAGGCGACCCGGTGGAGGAGACGGTTCGCCTGCTCAGCCTGGGGGGTATCGTCGCTGTCAAGGGGCTCGGCGGGTTCCACCTCGCTGTCGTGCCCTACGACGATGCTGCAGTCCAGCGGCTGAGAAAACGAAAACGCAGACCCGGAAAGCCATTTGCGCTGATGGTCAGAGATCTGGAAGTGGCACGAAAATACTGCAGTTTCGGGGAAGATGCCAGGCGGTTGCTCGAATCAATGGAGCGGCCAATTGTGCTGTGCGAAAAAAGGACGGACGCTCCGCACCTTTCCGACGAAGTCGCTCCTGACACGGACCTCCTCGGCCTCATGCTTCCCTACACTCCGCTTCACCACATACTTTTTCACACTGGACCTGAGATTCTCATCATGACGAGTGCGAACATCTCTGAAGAACCGCTCGCTTACACAGACGAAGACGCCCTCTGCCGTATATCAAAAATTGCAGATGCATTTTTGACAAACGACAGGGAAATACAGAGACCGTGCGACGATTCTCTTCTCCTTCCTGTTCAGGGAACGGCTTTCTTTCTCAGGAGGTCGAGGGGTTTCGTGCCGCGCGCGATCGAGATCGGATCTCAGCAAGGGCAGCTGTTTGCTGCGGGGGCGTCCGAGAAAAATACGTTCTGTGTTTTAAAAGACGGCAAGGCATACATGAGCCACCATATCGGAGATCTTGAGAATGAGAAGAGCGTTGATGCGTATCAAGCGGGAATCCATGACTTTCTCAGGATGTTCAGAGTGGAACCCGCAGTGGTTGTGTGTGATCTCCACCCCGACTACATGAGCACGAGAATCGCAGAACAGCTCTCCCGAGACTGGAATGTCCCCATCCTCCGCGTCCAGCATCATCACGCCCATATTGCCTCCGTACTTGCCGAGTATCAACTCGACGAGCGGGTGATCGGAGTTGCGCTCGATGGAACGGGGTACGGATCGGACGGCACAGTATGGGGGGGAGAGTTCATCATTGCCGGCAGAGACACCTTCGTACGCGCAGGACATTTTTCCTGTGTTCCCATGCCGGGGGGAGAAAAGAGCATCCTTGAAACCGATCGTATGGCAATTTCTTATCTCAAAAGAGCCTACGGATCGCTGGATAATGTACCGCACTTTCCGTTTCTGAACAGCAGGGAACCGGCAAGACTCCGTTCCATTGAAGAGCTTCTCGAAGCGGGCACGGAAAGGGATGCGGCGCGCCTCAACTGTATTCTTACGTCTTCCTGTGGAAGGCTCTTTGATGCGGTATCGGCACTTTTGGAACTGTGCGTGAAACCAGCATACGATGCTCAGGGGGCCATCCTTCTCGAAACTGCTGCTCGCGATTTCGGCACGCTCGCCAGTCCCTACTCTTTCTATATCAATGAAGATGGAGTTATTGATTTTCAGGAGATGATACGGCAGATTGTACGCGATGTTCGCCGGGGAGAGTCGAAAAAAATCATCTCACAGAAATTTCATTCAACCATCATTTCTGCAAGCGTTGAGATGTGCGTGAGGATAAGAAAAGAAACGGGGATTGATACAGTTGCACTGTCAGGAGGAGTGTTTCAGAACCGTCACATAGTGAAATTTCTCATGGAGAAGCTGAAAGAGAGCGGCTTTCGCGTTCTTTTGCACAGGCTCGTACCAACAAATGACGGAGGTATTTCGCTTGGCCAGAGCGCGATTGCAGCCGGAAAGCTTGAATAAGGAGGCCGAACATGTGTCTTGCGATTCCCGGAAGGGTGGTTTCTATCGACGGAGCTGTTGCGAAAGTCGAGCTCGGAGGGGTGGAGCGGATGGTGTCGCTTCAGCTTGTTTTGGAGGCGCGCGAGGGTGATTATATTCTCGTGCACGCAGGCATCGGGATTCAGGTCATCGATGAAGAGGAGGCGAAGGCAACCCTCGAGCTCTTTGAGGAAATTCTGAAAGAAGAAGCGGCATGGGAGGCAGAGGGAAATTGAGAGATTTTTCCCAGTACAGAAGCCCTATCCATGTGAACACGCTGGTAAAAAAGCTCCACCGGATATATCCGGGTGGTACACTGAAGATCATGGAAGTGTGCGGAACCCACACAATGGCGATTGCGCGCTATGGCCTTCGGAGTCTCATGCCGCAGGGGCTCTGTCTCATATCGGGGCCCGGGTGTCCGGTCTGCGTTACTCCCGCCTCGATCATCAATGCGGCAATTTCTCTATCCGCATTTCCCGACACGGCAGTCCTCACATTCGGTGACATGATGCGGGTACCCGGAACGGCGGGAACACTCGAGCTCTGCAGGGCAAAGGGAGCGGATGTGCGGATTTTATACTCTTCGCTCGACATGCTGGAGAATGCAAAAAAAGAGCGGAATAAACATTTTGTTTTTATCAGTGTGGGCTTTGAAACCACCACACCGGGCATCGCCCTTTCCATCCTTCAGGCGGAAAAGATGGGTCTTGAAAATGTGAGCTTTCTGGTAGCCAACAGGCTTGTGATACCTGCGCTGCACGCACTTTGCAGCTCAGAGGACATACAGATAGACGGCTTTCTGTGTCCCGGACATGTAAGCGTGATTATCGGCTGGGGCGCATACCGTGAGATCGCAGAGCGCTACAATATCCCCTGCGTTGTCGCGGGATTTGAGCCTGCAGACATAGTAATGGCGGTTGATGAGCTTATCGAACGCATTGCGAATAAAACACCGGGCGTGGGAAACGCCTATGAAAGGGTGGTGACGGAAGAAGGAAACAAGAAAGCGCTTGAGGTCATGGAGATGGTGTTCAAACCTGCTGCGGCGGAATGGAGGGGAATCGGTGTAATCCCTGACAGCGGCCTCGTCCTCCGTCCTCAGTATGCGCACTTTGACGCGTTGACGAGGTTCGAAGTGCCGCTCGTCACACAGGAAGAACCTGCAGGGTGCAGATGCGGTGATGTGCTGAAGGGAATTATCGTACCGACGGAGTGCGCGCTCTTCGGAAAAAGGTGTACTCCCCAGGCTCCAGTCGGTCCGTGTATGGTATCCTCGGAAGGGTCGTGTGCAGCCTACTACACATACGGAGCGGGTGAATGAATGAGGAGAGGATACTCCTTCACCACGGAAGCGGAGGCCGCCTGAGCAGAGACCTGGTACAGAATGTAATAGTTCCCGTATTCGACAATCCCGCCCTGCGGCGACTCGAAGACGCTTCACCGATTGGATCTGCACTCGGACGTATGGTGATGACGACAGACAGCTATGTTGTGCAGCCGCTCTTTTTCCCCGGAGGTGATATTGGAAAGCTTTCAATATGCGGTACGGTCAATGACCTTGCAACAGCAGGGGCTACACCTGTTGCACTCTCGGTAGGGTTCATCATTGAGGAGGGGTTTGCGCTCTCCGATCTCAGACGAATACTTGTTTCCATGAAAAATACAGCGGACTCGGTTCCTGTTCCCCTCGTCACCGGGGACACAAAGGTCGTCGAGAAAACAAAAGGAGACGGGATCTATATCTCAACCACAGGGATCGGGTCGGTTCCGGAAGGAATCGAACTTACTCCGGTGAAAGTAAGACCCGGCGATGCGGTTGTGATAAACGGACCTATCGGAAATCATGAAGCTTCCATCATCTGTGCACGCAACGATTTTTCTCTTCAATCGCCTGTGGCATCCGATTGCGCCCCGCTTCACGGGCTGATGAAAGCGGTGATTGAAAAAGTCCCCCACACGCGGTGTGCGAGGGATGCGACACGCGGCGGTCTTGCTTCTGTGCTCACGGAAATCATCGAAGCCTCGGGATACGGCATCATGCTTGATGAAGACAGTATCCGTATTGACAGCGATGTTCGGGGAATCTGTGATATTCTCGGAATGGACCCCCTGTTCATGGCAAATGAGGGAAAAATGGTCATAATCGTCCCGACTGAAAGCGCTCAAACCTGTATCAAAGCGATTGAGACAAACAACCCGAAAGCACGTGCGGGGGTAATTGGGGAGGTGCACGACCGGGCTCCACGGCTCACCGTGCGAACACGTTACGGGACCTCCAGAATCGTTACAATGCCAATGGGAATGCAGCTTCCACGGATCTGCTGACGAATCGAGCTCCCATATCCGGCCGTAACCGGCACATTTTGATGCGTCCACACTACAGGAAGAAACGGTGAGAGAAAAACAGACACCGCTCGATATCGATTATCGGCCTGTGCTGCCGCACAGACGAGACTGGAGGATCGGATGCATCGGAGCGGGGTTTATCATGTCGGAGTGTCACCTGCCTGCGTATGTACGCGCGGGTTTCACCCCTTATGCAATCGCATCGAAGCATGTTGAAAATGCGCGTAAGGTTGCACGGAGGTTCGGGATCCGGAAGGTGTACGGAGATCATCGGGCGCTTCTCGAGGACCGCGATATAGAAGTGATCGACATTGCGGTGCCGCCTGACGTGCAGGGTGAGATCGTGAGCGATGCTGCGCAGCACGGAACTCACATAAGAGGAGTGCTCGCCCAGAAACCTCTCGGGGTCTGCTACAAAGATGCGGAAAAGACCGTCTCGCTCTGCGCGCATGCGAGAATCAGGCTCTCAGTGAACCAGAACATGCGGTATGATCAGTCGATCAGGGCGTGCAAGTGGCTGCTCGATGGGGGATATCTCGGAGATCCGGTTCTTGCGACCATCGAAATGCGGGCGGTCCCGCACTGGATGTCCTGGCAGAAACGGCAGGGATGGGTCACCCTCAGGATAATGAGCATCCACCACCTCGATACGTTTCGCTTCCTCTTTGGTGATCCGCAGTTCGTCTACGCAAGCATCAGGCCGGATCCCAGGACGAGTTTTTTGCACGAAGACGGTATCTGCCTTTATGTGCTGGAATATGAGAACGGCCTCCGCGCAGCTTCCTGTGATGATGTGTGGGCCGGGCCTTTCCAAAATCGGGAAAAATCTGACAGCTACATCAGGTGGAGGGTTGAAGGATTGGAGGGGATTGCACAAGGCACCATCGGATGGCCTGCATTCCCTGAAAGAAGGCCGAGCACCATAGACTTCTGCACGAGTTTCAATCAGGGCTGGGTTCGGCCGCGCTGGAATGAGGTGTGGTTCCCTGACGCATTTCAAGGCCCTATGGCGCAACTGCTCTGCGCCCTCGAACAAGACAGAGAACCGGAGATAAGCGGCCGTGACAATCTCGGTACCATGGCACTCGTTGATGCCTGTTACCGTTCTGCGAAAGAGAAGCGCGCTGTTGCCCCTCAGGAAATTCACTGAAACGGGATCAATAGAAAAAGGTGGCCTGTGAGGGCCACCGTCGGTACTCTCTTTTTGCGGGTATTGTCGAATGCTCCTGTGAATGGTGGCTGCGGTTTTCAGCCTTTGATGCTGTAGTACACCGATTTTCCCCTGTAAATCGCTGAGTCTCCAAGTTCTTCCTCAATACGGAGCAGCTGATTGTATTTTGCGATTCTCTCCGAACGAGAGGCGGAACCGGTTTTGATTTGCCCCGTATTCATTGCAACGACGAAATCGGCGATAAATGGATCTTCGGTCTCCCCTGATCTGTGAGAGACAACTGCGGTGAACCGGGCACGCTTTGCCATCTCTATTGCATCAATGGTTTCTGTGACGGTACCGATCTGGTTGAGCTTGATGAGAATGGAATTCGCCGCTTTCTCTTCGATCCCGCGCCTCAATCTCTCGGTGTTTGTGACAAAGAGGTCGTCGCCCACGATCTGGATTCTCCTGCCAAGAGTTTTCGTCATGAGTTTGAAACCTTCCCAGTCATCTTCAGCGTGTCCGTCCTCAATCGAGATGATGGGGTACTTGTCTATGAGTTTTTCGTAAAAAGATACCAGAGCGGCGGAATCCTTTATGGGGTCCTTTTCAGCGGCAAGATTGTATTTACCGTTCTCGTAAAACGAGCTCGCCGCAGGGTCAAGGCAGATGACGATATCATCACCCGGCCTGTACCCGGCTTTTTCTATTGCCTTCATAATGACCTGGAGGGCTTCCTCGTTTGAGTTGAGGTTCGGCGCATACCCCCCTTCGTCTCCGACTGCGGTGCTCAGGCCCATTTCATTCAATATTTTTTTTAGTGCGTGAAACACTTCTGTACCCATTCGCAGCGCCTCCTTGAAACTCGAGGCACCTGCCGGTGCGACCATGAATTCCTGAATATCGACATTGTTGTCCGCGTGCTTTCCCCCGTTCAGAATGTTCATCATCGGGACGGGCAGTTCCTTCGCGTTGACCCCGCCGAGATATCTGTACAGTGAGAGCCCTGCATCGATTGCAGCGGCCTTTGTACAGGCCATGGAAACAGCAAGAATTGCATTTGCGCCGAGATGCTCCTTGTTTTTCGTCCCGTCCAGTTCGATCATGATGCTATCGATATCGGCCTGAAGTGAAGCATCATAGCTCAACAGCTCAGGGGCTATTTCGTCGTTGATGTTTTCACACGCCTTCTGTACCCCCTTGCCGAGATACCGGTTTTGGTCGCCGTCGCGAAGCTCTACAGCTTCGTATTCACCGGTTGAAGCCCCTGAGGGAACCGCCGCCCGTCCGAGAGCACCGGTTTCAAGCTGTACATCTACTTCGACCGTTGGATTTCCACGAGAATCGAGAATCTCGCGTGCGTTTATGATTTCAATCGCAGACATTTCATTCCTCCTGTTTTTTCCCCATTTGCAAAGCGCATTCATCTGTGTTTTGATTGTTTCACACGATTGCGGTCGCTGAACGTTTTTAATATATAGGGAAGGGTATCAATCATCAAGCAATTAATTAACAGCAGCTATGGTTGTACCGATAAATAAAGTGGTATCAGGGAGAAGAACCTCATGGAGGAAGTGAAAAACCGGCGTATAAAAAAAAAGCAACGCGAGCTTATCGGCGTGTATGTGTTGCTCTTTTTCGCGCTCATGGTCACCTTCTGCACTGTGAATTACCTTACAGGAATTATTGCGTTTTCACTGCCCTGCCCGTCAATCGATCTCCCGCTGTTTCCCGTTCAGAAGCCTGACTATGTGACCTCTTATCTGTCACTGCGCACAAAGAAGATGATACTGCGGGATGTGATGACGCTTCTCGAAGACAAAAAAGTGACGGTTGCACGGATAGAAATGCAATGTGCAGCTCTTGAAAGAGACAAGGAAACTTTTCTTGTATCCATGGAGCAAAAGCAAAATGTGTTTCATGAAAACCTCGCCATTCTCGATGATCCGGGTTTGATTGAGGGGTTGCAAACCCTGGTACAGCTCAAAAAAGACAGGCAAAGCTTCGATAGGGAAATGCACAGAAGGGTCGGTATCTACCTGAAGGTATATGAGAAGAGATTGAAAGAGCTTGAGGAAAAGAAACATTCCGTTCTGATGGAGATCACGGAGCTTCAGGGGCTCGCGAAAGCGCTCAATGAGAAGAAAACCATTCAAAGCAGCAGAGGCAATCCGGGCGTTTTTTTGTCAGAGGTAAAACACAATCTGTACCGGCGGTTTTTGTTCTCGATGGAACGCGGCATGTTCGACAGGGCTCTGGAACAGCTTGACCTCCTCATGAGCCTCGAATGGAGCTCAGGGGATACGGAACAGCTGAGCATCGTACGCGGGCTCCTCTCCGTTTTAACAGACTACCAAAGGGAGCTGAATGCCCTGGAGGATAAAACTTTTCTGGATGAGTTGAAGCTTTCCTATCTTGCGGAAGACTATGATATTTCTCTTTCCCGAGTGGAAATGCTAGAAAAGAATGGCTATATATCACCTCTTCTCACGCAGCTTCGCGAGACGCTGTATGAGAATATCACGGCTGAAGGAATCGTTATGGATGAAATCGAGGTGAAGTCGCGCCTGAAAGAGCTCTCAAAAAAGGCCGAGAAATTCGAGAAACATGGAGAGTATGGGAAAGCAGTAAAAATATACGAGGACCTCCTTATCCTGAACCTTCCTTCCTACGACAGGGAATACCTCATTCAGAAGCTTCATTCGCTCATGATCCCCTCGATGAAAAAGGAGATAAAAAGAAACGACAACACCGAGGCGATTAAATATCTGGAGAATGCACGCACTCTTCAACGGGAAGGGAGAATTAATGAAGCGGCTGAAGTGTATGTGAAGCTCATACAAAACTGCCCGAATTCTGATTACATAGAGGAAGCGGTTTCGCACATATTGAGAATTTCCGAAGAATAAAACGGCTCATCGTTTTCTCTCCAGTATATAAAAGGTAAAAGGGATATCTCCTGTGTGGGGTTCTTTCAGAACGGTGTGATATTCTTCCGTAGAGAAACTGGGGAAAAAAACATCTCCTTCGAATAATTTTTCAATCACCGTGAGATAGATCCTGTCCGCAAACGGGATAGCTTCACGAAAAACACGTGCGCCCCCGATGATGAATATTTCGGGTTCATTGCGGTCTCTGTACGAATGTATCGCCTCTACAAGCGAGTGAAAGATTTTCGCCCCCTTGACTCGATAATCATTCCTGCGCGTGAGGATCACGTTTTCTCTGTCAGGAAGAAGGCGGCCCATCGACTCATACGTCTTTCTGCCCATTATCACGGGATGGCCTCTGGTGTGTTTTCTAAACCATCTGAAGTCTTCAGGTATGTGCCATGGGAGTGCGTTATCTTTTCCTATTACCCACTGTACAGTTGCTGCAACAATAATTGAAACTTTCATATGTTATTTTATGATTTGCGAAAGCCGGCCCAGATCGAATGGGCTTGTCAGAAATCCCTTCACGCCGAGCCGTATTGCCTGCTCGACGCTTTCATTCTTCACCATCCGCCCGGTAAGGATAAACTGTGCATTTCTTACCCTGGGAAGCAGCTTCATGCTTTTTATGAAGTTCAGGCCGTTTCCATTGTCAAGGCCGAGATCGATCAGGACGTAATCGTACAGGCTGTTTTTTATCAGAGCAAGGGCCTCTTTTGAATCCGGAGACGTGCTCACGGAAAATCCCCGTTCCTGAAAGAAATCCCGCAGTGTTTTGAGATCATCTTCATTGTTGTTCACAATGAGGATGTTGATTGCGAACTGCTTCTTGGTTTCCCGGACGGAACTCAAGTCCCTCAACTCTTCTGGGACCACGATCCCTGTCAGTTCGATGGAATCCATGACCACGTCGACATCCTCGTTTTCAAGAATCTGCCGGTCCGACCCGATCTTTGCCTTTCTCGTGTAGTACAGTTTTTTGACTCCGCCCTCGGTAAGCTTTTTGAGTTCCTCCATGCCGAAACTCTTTCCCTGCTCTTTCACGAGCGTTCCCTTTTTATCGTACAGATTTTTAAAAAGAACAATCCCTGGTTTTAAAAATTCAACGAGCACTTCGTTCTCTTCATTTACAAGGTAGAGAGACTTCAGCTTATTGAGACCGCCGATATAGTTGTCGACAATCTCAAACCGGGACGCTCTGCTGCTGTTTTTAATAAGCTGGGTCATATTTTGATCTGAGGTCAGTATCTTTACGTTGGAGTCAGGGAGCCGGGGGAAATATGTGACAAAGTCAAAAAGCTTGTCAAACGCTGATTGGGAGGGGTTTTCTCCTTCGATGCCGTACAGAATGATGTAAAACCGTTTTTTTATGGTCTGGTCCGTTCGCGCAGTGTCGAGGATCCGGAATTTCAATGCCGTGATGTCAGCGTGCGTGAAAGAACCGCCTACCTCGATAATGATAATTCCTTCCCGGATGAACACTTCTGTTATGAGACGTTTTTCTTGCGGATTTTCGGCCATGCCGAGATGATGGAATACAGCCTTCCGCAGCCGCTCGAGGACAACGGGACGGGTGAGTGTTTCCACCGCACCCTGTCTGAGAAGCATTTTCACATCCGCGATTTTTGCTTTCCCCACAAAGACGATCACAGGGGTGTTCTCCGCGCCCATTACCTTCTTCTTTCTTTCAAGGAATGCCTGCATATCCATGTCATCTACACTATCGGAAATGAGGATGAGGTCGGGCTTTTGGCTCCTCAGAGCGGAAATGCCGAACTGCGCATTCTTCGTTGAGGTGAGCTGGAAATCGTAAATTTTCAGGTACTCTTCGATTTTTTCGATGGTATACTCGTCATTGTTAACAAGAAGAATACTCTTTCCCATAGGTTGCGCTTTCCCAAATAAATGTTCTCTCATTCTGATTATATCTCTCATTAGAGAAAATTGCGAACCATTTATATGAAAATAAAGCCTTGATCACATCCGAAACGAGGAGTTATTCTTTTAAGTACTGCGTTCGGTCTGCCGGAGGTTGTCATGAAGAGAAGCGTGAGAATAACGATAATCGGTGTGGTATTCAATACGATCCTTTTTTCCATGAAACTTACTGGCTGGCTCCTTTCGAACAGTTTGGCACTTGTCTCGGACGCGATCAATTCACTGCTCGATATATTCGCCTCGGTTGCAATTTTTTTTGCAGTACGAATAGCATTGAGAAAGGCGGATGCCGATCATCCATTCGGTCATCACAGGGCGGAGCCCATCGCAGGGCTCATCGTCGCAATCCTGGCAGCGATCCTGGGGTTTGAGATCATAAAAAACGCCTTTGAGGGATTTTTCATGGAAAAAGATCTGAGGATAAACCTGCTGATATTTGTCATTGTGATCGCCACAATAGCGGTGAAGCTGTATCTATACATTTTGTTTCGGCTGGAAGGGCAAAAGGTGAAGAGCCCCGCTCTTCTGGCATCGTCCATGGATCACAGAAACGACATTCTTGTTTCATTTTCGGTGCTTTTCAGTAATCTGGCCGCCTATACCGGTTATTCGGTTTTTGATTCAATTATTGCACTGTGTATCGGCGGATTTATTGTGTATTCGGGCTTCAGAATCGGAATGGAGAACATCGATTTTCTCATGGGGAAGGTCCCCCCTGCAGAGGTGATGGAAAAACTCAAACAGAGTGCTCTCGGCGTGGACGGGGTGAAGAATATACACGATGTGCGGGCCCACTATATCGGAGACATCATCCAGGCAGAAATACACATCGAGGTTGATAAAAGTCTGCGAACCGAGGAGTCACACAGAATTGCGGAAAGTGTCAAGTATCAGCTGGAGAGTACGGAGGTGGTAGACTATGCATTTGTTCACGTTGAACCAGTATGATTCATAGGCACAGTGAGACCGGAACCGTTTTTTTGCTCTTAAAATACAATCGAAAAAGTACTGACAGGAGCACTCCGAGCCCGAAGTAGTACAAGACCCATACGGGGAGACCACCGATCAGTATTGGTGTTCTGCCCCACGCCCAAAAGTCATGTCCAAGGATGAATACCGCTGTAAAGATCGGGATCCATGAAAAACTTTCAGGATTAACTTTGAACACGATAGATGTATTCTCTCTCCCTGGAGGAAAGAGAACACTTCCGAGCACAAACATAGCGGCACTTACAGCCATGATGGGCACGACCGGGAATATCCATTCCGTTCGGATTGCGTTGAAATAATAACCCAAAACCATGAACTCTCCCAGGAGTATGCTCGCAATGGCGCCGTGTGCATTCGCCTTTTTCCAGTAGAGTCCGCCTATGACCGTAGGCGCGAGCACGCTGAGTCCGTTGAATGTGGTTTTATTGATAAAATCCAGAATGGTATGAGGCGGCTTTACGGAGATGAGAACACCCACAAGCCCCAGGAGAACGATTGTGAGCTTCTCTTTTAATATTTCTTTTTTTCTGATCGTAAAAAAATCGCTTGTAATTATCGATGTGAGGGTGAGGAGCTGGGAATCCATGGTAGACATGAGTGCCGCGATGCTTCCGGTAAGAAGAAGTGTACTTAAAAGCGGACCGGTATACCTGGCAAGAAGAAGGGGGAAAATCGTGTCCGACTGTTCAGGCAGAAGATCGGGGAATGTAAAGCGTCCCATCACACCGATTGAAACTGTGAGAAAAAATAGAAAGGTCGTGATGATCGGATAGAACACGATCGTGGATTTCAGCGTCTCTTCATCCCGCGCGGCCATAAAGCGCTGAAAGAGCTGCGGAAACATAGGATCCGCGAAGAACCACAGAAACATATAGCCGAACCAGATTCCCGGCCCCATTACAGAGCCGTTTCCCGGCCGTGAGAGAAGCGAAGGAAAAGAACTTTTCAGCGATTCATGAATGTGCACGAACCCTCCGCTTCTCTGCGCAATAATGAGAAATGCGGTGAGGGTGAACCCGATCATCATTGCCCCCTGCATGAAATCGGTCCACACAATAGAACGTAACCCACCGAGCGTGACGTACGCGACGATGAATGCGGTGATGACAACTACGCCGGCAAGATAGGGAATTCCCATGAGAGAATTGAGGGATTTCCCGCTTGCAATTGCCTGGATCGCAATGTAGGGAAGAGTGAATATGACCATGATAAGTGAAAACAGTTTTTTCAGCATCGGAGATCTGTACCGATCGTACACAAAATCTGATGGTGTGATGTAATTGTTTTTCTGTGATAGAATAAGGATTTTACTGCCGATAATGTGAAAGCTGAGCGCCATGAATCCGGTCCCGAATCCCATCACAGGGTAGAATGCATACCCTATTCTGTACCCGGCCCCGGAAAAACCGAAAATCGTGAATGCGCTGAAGTTCGTTGCCGCCATCGTAAAAAACAGAAGAAGCTTTGAAAGGTTCCTTCCGGCAAGGAAGAATTCCACCTTGTTTTTCTTCGCCTGTTTTCGAAACAGCGTTCCGACAGCAAGTGTAATGGAGAGGTAAACAAGAAGAATGATGATGCGTGAGTACATGGCATTCTCCCAGGGGTGAGAATAAAAAAGCCATCAAGACCCTTACGAGTCTGGATGGCGTGAGCCTAGAACATAACTCGTCGTGTATTACGTTTCTTTTTTGAAAAGAGTATATCAAAGCTGGAAATCTACGTCAACAGGAAATGATTCTGTTTGACTACAAATTGATTTTCGTTTATTATTTTACAATTACCACGTGTTATGGAGGTAACTGAATGGCAGATTTTAAGGGAATTGCGGAAGCCTTGATTGAAGGAAATGCAGAAAAGGTAAAAGAGCTTATTCAAGCGGGTGTTGACGAAGGAGTCGAGGCAGAGAAGTTGCTCGACGACGGGCTCATCGCAGGTATGGAAGTTGTTGGTGTTCGTTTCAAGAATTGTGAAATCTATGTTCCAGAAGTACTCGTGAGTGCACGTGCGATGCACGCGGGAATGGATATTCTCGAGCCGATTCTCGCTGCGGGTGGTGTAAAAGCACGAGGGATTATTGTCGTCGGCACAGTGAAGGGGGATCTGCACGATATCGGTAAAAATCTCGTTGCGATGATGATGAAGGGTTCAGGGTGGAAAGTCGTCGATCTCGGAGTTGATGTTGACCCAGATAAATTTGTGCAGGCTGCGATCGATGAAGATGCGGATGTTATCGGACTCAGCGCTCTTCTCACGACAACAATGGTCAACATGAAAGAGGTTGTCGAGGTCGCAAGAAATAAAGACTGCAAGGCAAAAATAGTGGTCGGGGGAGCACCTTTGACCCAGAGTTATGCAGACGAGATCGGCGCAGACGGGTATGCGCCGGACGCTGCAACCGCCACAGAAATGGTCTCAAGCCTGGCATCATGAGGTCTCTTCAGAGAGGTTTCCCGGCTTTGTATAATATGCAAAAAACAAACAAGAGGAGAGGGGAAGGTTTTTCCCCTCTTTTTTTTTGAGATGAATGAGCACTGGATATATATTCTCGAAGTTGAGAATGGGAAACTTTACACCGGATACACGACGGATATGAAGCGGCGGCTTGGCGAGCATATGTCCGGGAAAAGGGGAGCGCGTTTCACACGGGCGTTTCATCCGAGGAGTGTTCTTCAGTGCTGGAAGCTTCATGGCAACCGGGGCACTGCAATGCGGGTGGAGCATTTTATTAAAAGCCTGAACAGGAGAAAAAAAGAGGCACTGGTCGAGCATCCTGAAACACTCAAGGGGCTTCTGTATAGGGAGAAAACGCTCAGCATAGAAGTAACGCCGTACTCCCCGGATCCGGAATGGTAAGGAGCCGGCAATAAGGTCCTCCTGTCTTTCCGGTGTATTTTCTGTTTCCCTGCTCCATCGCTCTTTCTGAAATATGTCCGGTGCTGTGAGATGCTCTCGAAAAGAGGTGAGGGAAATACCTGCCCCGCGTTTCAGACTAGTGGGGGAACACCAGTCAAAGGAAAGGTTGAGATATCATTCAATCTTAATGGAAATATTATAATACAAAAATTATACTATCACTATGAAACTGTCAAGTGGAAGAATTGACAGTTTCACATGGGTGCTGTAGAGTTTATGAGAGAGGAGAGATGCACATGCCTTTCAATTTGTGGCATGCGGTTTTGGTTGTCATCGATGTTCAGAATGATTTCTGCCCTGGAGGATCGCTTGCGGTGAAGGATGGCGACGCCATTATTCTGCTGATAAACAGACTGATGCCTCTCTTTCCCCTAGTCGTAGCAACCCAGGACTGGCATCCTTCGGATCATGTGTCGTTCGCCTCGAACCACTCACGAGGAAAAACGTTCGATACCATACAGGTCGGAGGGATTTCTCAGGAGCTCTGGCCCGACCACTGTGTGCAGGGTACCCGGGGAGCGGATTTTCATCCTTCACTCGAAAATATTCATTTCAAGTTGATTCTCCGCAAGGGGACAACGCCTACTCTGGATTCCTACTCTGCATTCTTCGAAAACGATAAAAAAACCCTTACCGGGCTCTCCTCATTTCTTCAAGGAATAGGGGTGGAGGATGTGTACCTCTGCGGTCTCGCCACCGATGTCTGCGTTTTTCATTCTGCGATGGACGCTATTCGTCTCGGATTTCATACGTTTCTCATCAAGGATGCAGCGCGGGGTGTGGATGTTCCGGAGGGAAGCCTTTCGAAGGCCATGAAGGATATGAAGGCTTCGGGTGTGTGCATCATCGAATCCGATATGATTTTTCAGTCATGAACTATTCCATGCGCGCGCGGAATACATGAAACGTGTGAGAACAGAAGCGAGATTCAGAGAGAAAAGAAAAGATACGGGAATGTTTCAGATATTCGTCGTATCCGCAGCAGGATTTCTCACCATTTCCTCTGTTTCTCTCCTCCATGTAAATCAGTATGAGTTCATTGTTCTCCGTTTTTCAAACCTCTCCATGCTCTCTGTATCTCTCTTTGATTCGGTTCTCTACGCAGCCTATCTAATAAACGGATTTCTCACAGGGGTGCTGTCGAACAGGTATGGGAAACGGAGATGTTTTACCCTGGTGGGAAGCGGAGGATCGATTCTGTTTTTTTTTCTCATGACAAGAGCCGGGCGTTATCCGCTGCTTCTCCTATTTCGTTTTTTTCAGGGGGCGCTCAGTGTCATGGTGTGGCAGACCCTCATGACACTTGTCCTTGATAATGCAACGGATAAAAACCGCGGAAAATGTATGGGAATATTTGGGAGTTTTCTTGCGCTTTCAATGGGGATGGGTCCAGCTGTCGGCGGCTCCCTGGCACGAATGGGTTTGTTTACCCCGTATTACGCCGCAATGCTCGAGAACGCGCTCGTGTTTGTTTTGGTTTTCCTGTTTATCAGCGAGCCTGCTCACATACGAGGGACCCCGACACTGGGTGAAACCCTGCAGATCATTCGGAAACGACCTGAGCTGTCTGTTCCTGCGCTGTTCAATTTCGTCGACAGGTTGCACATCGGGTTCATCATCTTCAGCCTCCCAATGTATATACAGTATGTTCTCGGGCTCGGTCCCGAATCCCGCGGGTTGATACTGGGCATACATGCATTGCCCTTCATCCTGTTGCAGTATCCTGCGGGGAGGCTGTCGGATATCCACGGGCGTTATCTTTTGCTGATATCCGGGTCTGCAGGATATGGACTGTTGCTGATGTGCTCAGGATACATCGGTGAAATTGGTTTGTTGAGCCTTGCCGCTTCATTTTTTGTCCTTGGAATTTTTTCCGGAATTACAGCCCCTGCGAATGCAGCACTGGTAGGTGATATGGCGTTTCGGGATGAGAATGCGATGGCAGTCGGATTTTTTCACCTTGCAGGAAACATGGGGATTTTACTCGGCCCGCTGGTCGCGGGGTTTGTCATTGACCTCTCTCGCTTTCAGATAGCGTTTGTTCTTGCGGGGCTTATCGAGCTTGTCGCTCTTGGGATATGCGTGTTTCTCATGCGGCGATTTTTGCTTTTAAAGAGATAAAAAGAGGGCCTCTTACACCGCATTGCGTGGCGGAGAAAGGAGCGGAAAGAATGCGGAAAGAAGGATTTTGTTGACACCAGTGAGAAAACATATATACTTGTCGAAAACCGAAGTGCGTATGTTTACGAAAATCGTCAAAAGGAACGGCACGCATGCCGCGTTCGACTCACAGAAGATTACGAATGCAATCGCAAAAGCGGGACGCGAAACATCAGAATTTGCAGATGACGTGGCGAGGCGCCTGACGATCCGTGTGCTCGCCGTTGCACATGATCTGTACACGTTATGTAAAAGGTTCATGTATTCCTCGGCCGTACAAAGCGGTGTACAAGGACCGAAACGAGATACACGGCTCCCGCGAAGAGAATGATATTTGACCCCGTGGGAAAATCATAGATATAACTCAGTCCGATGCCCACCGCAACAAAGAGCATGCAGATAAGGCTCGAAAATATCATCATCTTCCACAGGTACTTTGAGAAAAGCCCTGCAACGGCGGACGGCAGCGTAAGCAGGGCGATCACCAGCACGATTCCCACGACCGTGACCATTAGCACCACTGTGATCGCTGTCAGACAGATAAGAAGCAGATAGAAGAAACCGACGCGTATGCCTCTGAGGCGGGCGAATTCCTCGTCGAAGCAGACCGCGAGAAATTTGTTGTAGAACAGTGCTCCAATTGCGATGATTACGGAGTCGAGGAGAGCAATTTGAAAGAGCTCGGTTTTCGATATCATCAGAATGTTTCCGAAGAGATAGCTCATCGGTTCGACGTATCCCGGTGTTTTCGTGAGAAAAAGCAGTCCGGCCGCCATTCCGATTGCCCATATTGCGCCGATTACCGTGTCCTCACGCTGCCGGGCGTAGAGGCTTACCAAACCGATGATAAGACCTGAGGCAACAGCCGAGACAAGCGCGCCGAGCAGAGGAGTAAACCATATGATACCGACCTTCATCTGAAGGTAGAGCCCCGCTCCAATTCCACCCAGTGCGGAGTGCGCGATCGCACCCGCAATGTAGCTTATGCGGCGTGTCACGACATAGGTCCCGACAATCCCGAAGGAAACACTCCCGAGAATTCCTGCAATGAGCGCATACCGAAGGAACGCGATGTCTGGGTTTTTCAGTGCAGCGAGGAATTCAGCCATCTTGCCCGTCCTCACATCCAGAAATAGAGTCATGCCTGACCATGGAGATGTCCTGCCCGTATAGCTCCCGGATGAGCGTGCCGTTGAGCTCACTCGTTGGGTGCACCTTTACGCGCCTGTTCACGCAGATGACGTGTTTCACGATGCACGAAACGAACCCGAGATCGTGGGTAACCATGAGAATGGTCATCCGCGTATTGAGCTTCTTGAGTATGTCGATGAGCCTGTTCTCAAGCCCCATGTCGACGTTTGCCGTGGGTTCGTCGAGGAGGAGGATCTCAGGGTTACTCACGAGAGCGCGTGCGAGAAGCACACGCTGCCTCTGACCGCCTGAAAGGGTCGCAAAGCTCTGCTTACGCATCGCTTCCATTTCAACATCTTCAAGGGACTCAATCACAGCCTGTTTGTCCGCACCGGAATAGATCCCGCTCCTTCTTTTTAGACGGCCCATGAGCACGACATCCATTACGCTCACCGGAAACTGAGGATCGTACATCGTGTGCTGCGGCATGTAGCCGATTCGGTTTCGTGATTTTTCCGGAGACGTCCCCAATAGCTTCACCCTCCCGGACTTTGGTTTGAGGAGACCGGCCATGAGCTTGAGAAGTGTTGTTTTTCCCCCTCCGTTCGGCCCCACCATGGAGAGAAAGTCCCCTCTTTGTATGGAGAGGTTCACTTTCTCGAGCACAGGGAGGCGGTCATAGGAAAAGTCCACGTTCTCGAGGGTGATAACTGAAGAATTTTCCATTTGCTGATTCCTCCTCACGCGTGTCGAGTCGCAGGTTTTCCCGGCTTTACGCCTCATTGGTATCACTTAAGCGCGGCCTCGACCTTTTCGGCTATGGTTTCGAGATTCTGCAGTACGTCCTTTTCCAACGGGTTTATAGAGATCACGGCACCCCCGACAGCGTCCGCAATTGTTTGCGCGCTTTTTTTATCAAACTGCGGGGATATGAAAATGATTTCTACATTTTTTTCCCGCGCATGTTCGATGAGTAACTCGATCTGCCTGGGTGTGGGGCTCTTTCCTTCGATTTCGATAGGCACCTGGACAAGACCGTATGTGTCTGCGAAGTAGCCGAATGCCGGATGAAACACGATAAACGATTTTCCCCTGTACGGCTCAAAGAGTTTTTTCAGCCGCATGTGCACTCTCTCGAGGTCGTCCGCGAACGTGTCGAAATTTTTTTTGTATGCGGCTGCGTGTGCGGGGTCTGCAGCGGAAAGTCCTTTGCTGATATTTCCGGCCTGTATGAGTATTTCTCTGTAGGAGAGCCATATGTGCGGGTCCGGAATTCCCGCCTCATGCCCGTGTGCGTCCGTTTCATCTCTATGGGAGAGGGGCGCATCGAGCGGACGCCGATAGATTCCCTTATCGGTTTTCACATACAGAAAATCCGGATTTGCGCCCTTCACCTTTTTCAGAATTCGCTCCTCAAAAGGAAAACCGATCCCGAAATAGACATCAGCCTCGCCGAGCGCAACCATCTGACGGGGCGTTGGCTCGAAAATGTGAGGATTACTTCCAGGTTTTACCAAAACCTCGACATGCACATGGTCGCCGCCGATCCGCTCAACAAAGGAGGCTTGCGGAAGGATGCTGACGAATGTGCGCACACCGATTTCTGATTCGCCGGATTCAGAAAGTTCTGCACCCGGTTGTTCGTCCCTTTGCAGGCCGCTTCCTGTCAGTACGCACGCACTCAAAAAAACAGGAAATAGAATGAAAAACCCCTTTCGTGTGTTCATTGAGCGCTCTCCTCTCTTATTCTGCGTCACACACCAAGTGAAATGCGTGACAGACGGTGCACTCCTCCACAGAATGATGCTTTGAAAACTCTCTCCAGTGGTTTACCTGATCCTGAGTGAGTATCCCTGTTCCTCTGCACAGGGGGCACGTGCTCTTTAATGCAGCCGATATCGCGTTTCGAATGAAAGCGGAACGGTTATCGATCCCTTTCATCGCCTGCGCCAGTGCCTCATCGACCTTGAATGTGATGATTTCCTCTTTCTTTTTCCCCGCCATTGGGAGACTCCGTATGTGAGATTTATTGCTTCATACTTCGCATTCACAAGCAAAGTAATACCTCGTATTACTGATGTCAATGATATTTTTTCTTTATCGTACGCTGAAATTCCGGGAACAGTAGTCTTTTTCGTTTCTTTTCGTCGATTTTTATTCTAAATTTGCACTACAGTGCATTAAGGTTTTTGAAGCCTTTGAAGAGACGAGCAATGGAACTTCTGCGCGAGTGCCTGGAAAAGCTATCTGCGGTTCCCTCTGTGAGCGGATTCGAAGACCGTTTTTCCGATCTCATCAGGTCGCTTATCAGTGAAAACGTGGATCGTGTTGAAGGGGATGCGTTGGGAAACGTCATCGCATTCAAGAAGGGAAAAGGAAAGAATAAACTGAAACTCCTCTTCGAAGCGCATCTCGATCAGATCGGACTCATGATCACAGGAATTGAGAAAAACGGCATTCTTCGGTTTACTGGAATCGGAGGTGTGAATCCTCTCACGTTGTACGGAAAAAGGGTTCGGATCCTCTCGCCTGAAAAACTGTACGGGATCATCGGGATGACTCCGCCTCATCTCCTGAAAGCAGAGGATGAGGAGAGCATCTTTCCCATCGAGAAGCTCCACATAGACGCCGGATTTGGTTCTCAACAGGAGGCGGGTAATCATGTAGACATCGGTGATGTTGCGGTGGTCGATTACCGCTCAGAAATGCTTACCGGAGGGCATTTCTGCACCTCTGGCCTCGACAACAAGGCAGGAGTGCTCACACTGATTTCCGCGATTCGCGCACTCGGGCACGTGAATCTCTACCACGATGCATATTTTCTTTTCGCGGTCCAGGAAGAGGTCGGTCTGCGTGGCGCAAAGGTGGCCGGGTTTACCCTTTCCCCGCACGCTGCTGTCGTGTGCGACGTGACATTTGCGGATCCGATCGGTGACGGTATGGAGGTGAAAACCGGAAAGGGTCCGGTCGTGGGAAAGGGGCCGAATTACTCTCCACGGCTTGTACGCACAATATGTGAATTGGCAGAGCGTGAGGATATTCCCGTACAGGAGGACATAGAGACCAGACCAGGCGGAACCGACGCGTTCGTACTGCAGGTCACGAAGAGGGGTGTATACTCTGCGGGACTGTTTGTTCCACTGCGCTATATGCATTCACAGGTTGAAATGATCAATCTCAAGGACGCATACAGGGCTTCCAAGTTGATGATCTGCCTGGCGCTCCAAGAAAACCTGCTGTCAGCAGGTGACTGAAAGAATGAGAGAATCCGTGAGCGGAAGGAGGGAAAGGTGCTGCTTGAGGACTACTGCAACATCTACGCTGGTGCAGGAGACGAGCACCTTATGCGGGATGCCGTTCGGAGGGATGTTGAACACTGCGCCGATGAAATGTCCGTGAATCCTCTGGGGAATTTAACCGTAACAAGAAAGGGGAAAACCGGAGCCGGGGCTGTCCTTTTGTCCGCGCATATGGATGAAGTTGCGTTTATCCTCCGTTCGATTGAAAAAAACGGGTTGCTGAAGTTTTCCACAGCAGGCGGTTTTGTTCCGAAAGTTCTTCCCGGGAATGCGGTGGCCATCGGGAAAAAAAGGGTACCGGGTGTGATTGCATGCAAATCCTATCACCTCATGACCTCGGAGGAGAAAAAAAAGGCCCCATTAGTGAAGGAACTCTTCATAGATATAGGAGCGAGTACAAAGGACGAAGTGAAAGAGCTGAAACCCGGGGACTATGTGTATTTTACCTCCGCGTTTTTCATTCAGAACGGAAAATATTTCGGAAAGGCGTTTGACGACCGCGCGGGATGTGCTGCGCTCACCGAAACACTCAATGAGTACAGGAGTTCGCCTCCTGCGGTCACCATACATGCCGTGTACACGGCGCAGGAGGAGGTGGGGTTGAGAGGCGCTGCAACAGCTGCATTCGGGTATCGGAACGTACTCTTCAACTTGAACCTTGAGGGTACCACCTGTGCAGACAGGGAGCTGGAACAGACATATTCTCCGTCAACAGAGATGGGGCGTGGGCCTGCTGTTACATTCATGGACAAAACGACCATAACCCAGCGCGCGCTCCTTGATTTTGTTATTTCCGTCGCAGAGCAGTACTCCATCCCTTTTCAGCTGAAGCAGACAGTGAGCGGAGGAACTGATGCGGGAATGATCCATCTCACCGAGGGGGGAATTCCGTCGGTCACTATTTCGCTCCCGGTTCGATACATTCACGGTCCGTGGAATATTGTCAGCGAAGATGACTTTACACACTATTGCGAGCTCGCAAAGGCAATGATTAGAGAAGCGGCTCGTTTTCGTCCTTGAGTTTTCTTGTGTGAGCTTTCAGAACGAGGAGTCAAAGTCGTATGAACATAGCAGAAAAGGATTTTGTTTTCAAGGAGTTTGGCGTATCGGGGAGAGAGGAGAGGATAAAGAAACGGATAGAAGAGTTCGCCTCTCCGCTGGTCGACGAGATCATGTATGATGTAACTGGCTCGCTTATCTGTGTGAAAAGGGGAAAGAGGCAGAACAGAAAAACGCTTATGCTCACCGCGCACATGGACACAATCGGGTTTATCATCACGTACATCGACGAAAAGGGGTTTCTTCGTTTTTCGGAAGTCGGCTTCCATCCCCGGGCATGGCTGCTGGGAAAAACAGTAGTATTCGAGAACGGCCTCACAGGTGTCATCGGTATAGAGCGAAAAGAGCACGAGAAGACACTCCCTGTAGAGAAGATGTTTATCGATATCGGGGCGGGGGGGAGAGAAGCTGCGAAGAAGCAGGTCAGGGTCGGCGACGTGGCGGCAGTGTATTCGCCGTACAGGGTCAATGGGCGTGTTTTGAGCGGGGGCTGGCTTGACGACCGTGTGGGGTGTTTCGTTCTTCTCGAAGTTATGCAGAATATCGATAAATTTGCCAACGATCTCTTTTTTGTATTTTCGGCCCAGGAAGAGGTGGGGCTTCGAGGGGCAACGACGGCAACATACACGATTCAGCCCGATATGGGGCTTGTTGTCGACGTTACTGTATCCTCTGATCTGCCGGAGGGAGAACCGGATGGTTCCTGCGCGCTCGGCAAGGGGGTGGGAATAAAGATCATGGACAGGTCGGTCATTGTCCCGAAGCGTTTTTCCGATTTCCTTTGCACGCTCGCGAAGAAGCATGAGATTCCCTATCAGAAGGATGTTCTTCGAGAAGGCTCGACCGACGCACATGCGATTCAGCTGAGCAGAGGAGGGGTGCTCACAGGAGGGGTATCGATCCCCGTCAGGTATCTTCATTCAGCAGGAGAGCTGTGCTCTATCGACGATGTCCTGGCCTGCGTTCGGCTCGTCCATTGTTTCTGTGCGGAAGAGCTAATGCTGTAGACTTCATAGAGCATTTACGGTGCACTAAAAGATGAAAAGACCATTGATCGCCGTTTCCGTCGGGGACCCGGCGGGAATCGGACCGGAAATTGCCATAAAAGCATGCGGACACGAAGAGCTGTATGGAACGGCACGGCCGTTTCTTATTGCAAGCCGTAGCGTTCTTGAACGCACCCTGGAGGAGCTGAATATTTCAGCCCGTGTAAACGAAATTTCTTCTCCGGAAAAAGGGGAATATTCACCAGGGGTCGTAAATGTGTATGACTGCGTTCCTTTTGAACTTACAAATCTCGAGATGGGAACCGTGCAGGCTTCATGCGGCCGTGCAGCCTACGAGTACATAGAGAAGGGGGTACGCCTCGCACTCGAGGGGAAGGCGGATGCACTCGCAACCGCGCCCATCAACAAAGAGTCTTTGAAAAAAGCGGGTATTCCGTATATCGGCCACACTGAGATTCTTGCAGAACTCTCCGGGGTTCGAGACCCCCTTACCATGTTCGAAGTCGATAGGCTGCGAATTTTTTTCCTCTCCCGCCACGTTTCACTCCTCGAAGCGATCAGCGCGGTGAAAAAACAGCGTCTGAAGGAATACATCGTGCGCTGTGAAGAGATGCTCAAGCGTATTGGCGCAGAAGGGGGCACTCTCGCGGTTGCCGCACTGAACCCGCATGGCGGAGAGAACGAAATGTTCGGTCACGAAGAGGTTCGTGAGATAATCCCTGCAATCATAGAGACGAAGAGTATGGGGTATGATGTTGCGGGGCCCTACGGGGCGGACTCGGTTTTCCATATGGCGCTTCAGGGCATGTTCAGTGGAGTACTTGCGCTCTATCACGATCAGGGGCACATAGCAGCCAAAACATTCGACTTCGAACGTACGGTTTCTCTCACCCTCGGGCTTCCCTTTCTGAGAACATCTGTTGACCACGGCACCGCCTTTGACATTGCTGGGTCCGGGAGGGCGTCCGAAACGAACATGGTCGAGGCTATCCAGGTCGCGGCAAAATATGCTCCTCTTTACGGATTCTCAACCTGATGGAAGTGATGCCGGCCCCGCCCCAGTGACTGCATGTTCAGCGGAAAAGAACGTATTTTCTTGTAAAGAAATTGAAAAAGAAGACCGTGAAGCCTGAGATGATCTTTGAAAAGAGGGAATAGATGTGCAGATGCTCCGTGAAAAACCAGATAAAGAGCTCATTAAACCCGGTGCCGGTGATGAACCCGGCCCCTGCGGATATGAGATAATGGATGTGAAATACCTCTGTGAGAAGCACGAGAATCCCGAAATCAACGGAGAATGCAATATTGCTCGAAAAGATCAAGCGGAGCAGATGAATGAGCGTTCTGTCCGATTTCTTGAGAAAAAGTTTCTGAAGCATTCCTTAGACCACCGTGTGCGGTGTTCATCCGCTTTTTCGCGCTAAAAAGCGGCGATTTTTTGTATCAACTTCGATAAGCGGCTCATCGGGAATGGAAACCGGATCCATTCCCATAAGACGCAGAGGATTGGAAACTCCCACCCGCAAAAGCCCGTCATATTCGAGGATTCCGTACGCCCAGAGATGATTCATGCACGATCGAATGAGAAAGGAGGACCCCGCGAGACATCCTTTTTTTGGGTTCAGTATCCGGCCGGATTCTTCCAGTATCACCCGCTGTCCCATGCTCGTGTACGTGCCCGGCTCGAGCCCTGCGAGAGGCGATGCGTCGCTCGTTACGATGATATTTTTTTCGCCCTTTACTCTGAGAAATGTCTTGATGAGGGAGTTCGGGAGATGGTGGCCGTCGGTGATAATCATTGCTGAAAGCGCTTCACATGCAAGCCCTGCCCATATGGGGTTTTTGTGACGCGGGAGAAGCACAGGAACACCGTTTCCGAGGTGGGTGAGCGCGCGGGCTCCTGCCAATATCGCACGTTTCAGGTGACCTTCTTCCGCCATATGGTGCCCGAGGGACACGGTGATCCCGTGGTCCACCGCCCAGCTGATAAGAGTTTCAGCTCCATCCTGGTCTGCAGCCACAGTGAGAAGCCTGACCTTCCCGTCGGTAAAGTCATAAATTCTCTTCATCATTTCCACATCAGGAGAGCGTATCCATTTCGGGTTATGAACTCCCCGTGCACCTTCAACAGGTGAGAGGAAGGGTCCTTCAAGGTGAAAACCCGGTACACGCCCTTCGAGACCGGCCTGTCTGCAGCACCGTGAGATGAGAGCAAGGTTTCTGCGGTACACGGAGAGCGGGCTTGTGACAAGCGTGGGAAGAAACACAGCAGTGCCGTCGGAAACGATGCGTTCAGCAGCGTAAAGAAAGTCCTCTTCGCTCATCAAGGGGCTTGAAAAATCCACCCCGAAACAGCCGTTTACCTGCAGGTCGACAAATCCCGGAATGCGCATTTTCCTATTCTGCGAGAGAAGATTCGGAGTCCCTGTCCAGAAACAGTGCGCACCTGCGATGGAGCTGCAGAACAGAAGCAGGGCACTCCCTGGTGACGGGACCTTCGACAGCCGCTTTCACCGCAGAGGCCTTTCTCTTCTCAGGAATAGAGGCGATGATAGAACAGCTGCGCATGATACGGCTCACGCTCATCGAAATCGCCTGTGCGGGGACCTCACCGATATCTTTAAACCAGCCTTCATCGACCTGCTGCTGCCTGCATCTCTCATCGAGATTCACGATGATGAACGGGAGCTCCGTTAAGAAGTCTGCGGGAGGATCGTTGAATGCGATGTGGCCGTTTTCCCCGATACCGATCAGTGCGACGTCTATCGTGTGCTGTGAAATAACATCACCGATTCGTTCGCATTCTTTTTCAGGATCGGGCGCATCCCCACGAATAAAATGAACCTCCATAAGATTTTCCACAGGCTTGATGAACCGTTCGACGAGGTAGCGCCTGAAACTTGCCGGGTGATCGCCGGGAAGCCCGATATATTCATCCAAATGAAACATACGAACCTTCGGCCAGTCTATGAATTTTTCAGAGACAAGGTGTTCGAGTGTTTCTATCTGGCTGGTTCCTGTCGCAACAACAATATTTGCCTCTCCCCTGCTTCTGATCTGGGACCTGATAAGCCGTGCGGCATAACGG
>CAZOWM010000012.1:39414-74873 GCA_964583615.1 uncultured Spirochaetota bacterium
AACGGGACGCAGCCTTCCCAAGTTCCTCACCGCTTTGGAGTATGTTTATTTTCATGGGATTCATATTTGAGGTTGAGCACATCGACCATGTCAACCCCCCCTTTTCCCCTTTACCCAGAGTGCGGCCTTCAGGGCTCCCTTTCCAAATGCGTATCAATCGATGGATTCATGGGTGATCGATAGCGTCTGATGAGGCTGCCCGATGATGAGCGTGTGCTTCCCGATGATCCCGCCGACACGAATCATGTGGATCACCGTTTCTTTGCCGATCCGCGGTTCGTTGAACCTTCTTCCAAATTTGATGGAATCCGCATCGGATATGGCTTCTGCGATTTTCAGAGAAAAGTAGCTTCCGATGTCCTTGCCCACGGATTCGTCCATGTGTTTTTTAAAAACGCATACGAGATCCACCTCGGGATGCCGGCAGAACTCTTCAGCAACTTTCTTACCGGTCCTCCCGAATCCAACCGAGCCAACTCTTGTTATATATCGCCTTTTCCTCATCAGGGTATCATACGTGAAAGAACTCCACTTGTCAAGAACATGTGTAGCTGTGAGGGGATGGTAAAAGCTCAAGCGCTACACACACGGTGCGTTGTTTACAATCCTTTTTACTGCTTCAGCCATCTATCGAGCCACTCCCAGGCTTCATCCTGCATAGGAAGATCGAATTTGTGCGGCCCGCTGTAAAATGAGCACCTCAAATATTCAGAGGCATCCGCCTTTCTGTATGTCTCTTCGAGGAGCAAAACGGCCTTTTTCACTTCCGAGAGAGTGTACAGAGGGTCCTTGTCTGTGGCAAGCACAAGAGACGGAAGGGGGATGCGGAGTGCAAGTATTTCGGGATAATCCATGAAGCGTGCAACAAGGGGAATGTACACCATCCATGTATGGGTGTAGCTCACATTGAGGACAAAATCGGCCCAGGTGGTCATGAACCCCACAGTAACGGAACATTTGATTCGTTCATCGATCCCTGCCAGGTAGTTGGTTCTTAGTCCGCCACCGGACAGTCCGCAGCAACCGATGCGCTCGGCATCGATTTCCGGCCTGGAGCAGAGGTAGTCGAGTGCGCAGATGTCCTCAGCCAGAAACATGCCCGGCCAGGTAAGCCCCGCGCAGAAAAGACTGCGAGCGATGATGTGCTCATGCTGTTCACCGAACGCATTATATCTTCTGATATCATCGACCGAATCCCCTTCCGGAACGTCGAATTCTGAAGTGTTCTGCTCCGGTCTGAGGTCTTCCGGATTAACCTCACGCACATCGAGAGGGTGTGCCATCATTCTGTGCACCACATGCGCTGGAAGCTCCGAAGAGAGGATTTTTCTGCTTTCAAAAGGGAAAACGTCGTGAACGAGAACCCCGTACCCCCGGCGTGCAACTTCATTTGCCCAGGGGACACCTCCATAGTACGTATTCTGATGATCCTGAATGAACGGGTGTAAAGGCTCGGAGGTGCGGATGATTTTACTCTTCCCGAAGTACTTGATTCCACCGTGATCGTGGAGCGCAAGTATCCCCGGAAGAGGGCCTTTTGCATCTACCGGCTTCATGAACACCGCTTTGGTTTCCGGACCATAAGGGAGGCTCCATGAGAGTTCTTCGATCTCGAGGTCGTCGAATTGGTAATGATCAAGCCGATGCACACGGACCTTTTTCTCGATTCGCGGTGCCCCTATGAGCTCCAGCACCTTTGCCTTTGCTTCTTTCTTCCAGCTGTCAACGTTTTCCCACTCGCTTGTCAGAAAGGAATAGGGCCTCCGTTCTACATAATCCGCAGCCCAACTGCCGTAGCTCCCGATAAGGTTGAGAGAGGAGGTGTACATTGATTCCCGTCCTTTGTTGTGTGGATTCCTGATATTTTCGCACGGAAAGACGGATTGCACAACGGAAATCAACGCACAACGAGGTTGGATTTTCTTGACGTGTGTGTATGATATACTATTATAATACCACCTGTGAGAGAAATACGAAAGGCGGATGTGAGGAAAATGAGGAAACGGTTTCAGTCATGGAAAACTCTCGACTCGGAAAATGTATTTGAAACCCCCTGGATGAGTATCTATCACAACCAGTTTGAGCTCCCGGGCGGCAAAAAGGGCAACTACTTCTATATGCACACCAGGGGGAGTACGATGATCATTCCTGTTATGGATGATGGAAAAATTCTCTGTATCCGGCAGTACAGGTACCTCGTTGACGGTGAATCCATAGAAGTTCCCTGCGGAGGCATCAAGGACGGGCAAACCGAGACAAACGCTGCTCACGCTGAACTGGTTGAGGAGACAGGGTACGACTGTAAGCGCCTCAAGAAAGTTGGCAGGTTTCTTCCCTATAACGGATTGTCTGATGAGTTTTGCACCGTGTTCATCGCCCGCTCGCTGTACAGTGTAGGTGCGAAACCCGACGAAACGGAACAGATAGAAACGCTTTCTTACACGCCGGATGAACTCGATTCCATGATAGAGAAGGGGAAAATCATCGACGGAATGTCTATTGCGGGGTGGTTTCTGGCACGGGATCGTATCAAATAACTCTCACCATTGTAACGCCTTCGATTAATTTTATCTTCCGAACACTCTCATCGCTGATATCGCTGTCCAGGTCAATGATGTTGAACGCGTTGTTCCCTTTTGACCTGTTGAGCATGTCAGCGATGTTAATTCCCTCGCCTGCAAGAATCGTGGTAATCTGACCTACAACAGCAGGCACGTTGTCATTAGTGATGACGAGGCGATTTTTCCCCGAGAAATCCATCTGACAATCCGGATAGTTCACAGAGTTCCTGATGGTGCCTTTTTCGAGGAACTCTCTTGTCTGCTCCACCGCCATCTTCGCGCAGTTGTCCTCCGCTTCAGGAGTTGAAGCCCCGAGGTGTGGGATGGCAATGACATTTTTTATGGTGAGCAGCTCTTCGTCAGGGAAGTCAGTCAAATATACAGCAACGGTTCCGCTTTCGATTGCCTCGCGCAGGTCCCGGTTATTGACGAGACCGCCGCGGGCAAAATTAAGAATACGCACCCCCTTTTTCATGAGTGCAAACTTTTCCCTGTTGATGAACATGTTCGTTTCATCATCGAGAGGAACGTGTAGTGATATATAGTCCACATGCGCAAGAAGGCTGTTTAGGCTGTTCGCACGCCTTACATCCCGGGAGAGCCCCCATGCAGACTCCACTGAAATAAACGGATCATACCCGATGACATGCATCCCGAGTGCGGAGGCGTCGTTGGCAACCATTACCCCAACAGCCCCGAGCCCGATGACACCGAGCCATTTCCCTTTAATTTCCGGCCCGGAAAACTGGGCTTTACCCTTTTCGATGAGCTTCGGGACCTCTTCACCCTTCTCTATGAGCGTCTTCGCCCAGATTATCCCTTCGACAATTCTTCTCGAGCTGAGAAAGAGTCCGGCAATGACCAGCCCCTTTACACTGTTTGCATTTGCCCCGGGTGTGTTGAACACCACAATCCCCTTCTTTGAACATCTCTCGACTGGAATATTGTTCACTCCGGCCCCTGCGCGTGCAATCGACTTGAGGGACTGTGGGAGCTCGAAATCGTGCATGTTGTAGCTTCTCACCAGTATGGCGTCCGGTTCGCTTATATCTTCGTCTACTTTGTAAAGATCGTGGGGAAAGCAGTCGAGACCTGTGGAGGAAATCTTATTGAGTGTCTGAATGTTATACATATTCCCGCTTCTCCTTAAATATGAGCTTTTTCAAATTCTTTCATGAAGTCGATGAGTTTTTTTACACCTTCGACCGGAAGCATCGAAGGACCAGAGGCAAAATTGAATACTCCTCTCATTGTAGATCTCCTTTTGAATAGTGCGGGTGGCCCGCACCCAGTGAATCAGCTGTACAGGTTGTTGACGAATCTTTGAAACCATTTCGGTTTGAAGAGTATGAGAAAAATCCACACCACTGCAGTGATGGGAACGAATACAGCTATCGCATCTACGACTGCAACAACAACGAGGAGTACAATTGTAATTATTTGCAGCTGCACGCTCTTTTTCATGTTGTCCTCCGTTTTCTAGTTGAAAATTACCAGATCGATGTTTTTAAGTCAATAGAAAGCACTGCACATGAATCTCGTCCCATGTCTGAGAAGTAGGTATTTTCAAGGCTTTTAAAAAAACCTTGACTGAAAAAAATTGTTATGCTACTTTTTGCAGACTTATATAATTTATGCGTTAGTGCGTATAAAAGATCTCGTGTGTTAACTTAATTTACGAAAGGATTGGAGGTTATGATTAATTTATTGTACGCATATGGTATGACCGGGACCACAGGGGGGGCACCAGGGCAGGGCTCGGGAGGAAGCCCGATGTCTCTTATTTTTATGATCATCGCGATTTTTGCGGTCATGTACTTCCTCATGATCAGGCCGCAGCAAAGACAGAAAAAACAGCATCAGGATCTTTTGGGCAAAGTCGCCAAGGGGGATAAAATAATAACCATGGGTGGAATTTATGGAACCATTGCTGGCGTAAAGGATAACACGGTTATTGTAAAAATTGCTGACAACGTAAAAGTCGAGTTGAGCAGGTCTTCTATCAGTAAGGTTGTTGCTTCAAAAGCTTCCAAATCGCAACCAGGATCTCAGCCGGGTGAAGAGAATAAGGAAACCTGAGAAAACAAATTATCATTAGACAGCATTTGATTCATTATGAAAGAAACACCCTTTCTTTCACGACATTGCCGCACATTCAAGAAAGCTTTTGATTACAATGCCGATTTCCATAAAATTATTGACTAAACAGAGAACTGTATGAACAAACCCTTTCGAATTCTCGTCATTCTCATCGTTCTTGGAATCGCAGTCTGGGGCTTTTCCTCCACATACAAGTGGTACTTTGTATTCAGCGAGGAAGATCGCGAATTGACCACACTCACAGCAGAACAGCTTACGGAGTATCCGAGGGACAAGAGACTTCAGATAAAAGAGATGAAGAAACTGCGGTCCCGCATCATCAATCTCGGGCTTGATCTTCAGGGTGGAATCTACATGGTGCTCGAGCCTGATTACGAAGAAATGAAACGGCGGCAGGGTTCGGTTGAGCTCACGTCATTGGAAATGAAGGACGCCATGAGGCGTGTAATGGAGATTCTCAGAAATAGAATCGACAAGTTCGGCGTTTCAGAGCCCTCCATTACCACACAGGGCGAGGACAGGATCGTTGTTGAGCTTCCCGGATCAAAGGACCCGGACAGGGCTAAGTCTGTGGTGATGGGACGGGGGCTTCTCGAATTTCACCTTGTCGACGAGGAGACATCTGCGAAACTGAAGAGAGATATGTTTGATGAGACAGGAACTCTCATAGACGGTTCGATTATACCCGAGGATTCGCAGCTTTCCTACTTCTGGGGAAAAAACAAGTTCGATGTGCTCGAGAGGCAGAGAGCAGTTGTGCTCGACAAAGAGGTCCTTTTGGACGGGTCTGCAATAAAAAGGGCTCAGGTCCAGAGTGACCAGTTCGGAAAACCGGAAATCGTTTTTTCACTGTCCACTGAGGGGGCAAAGCAGTTTTTGCGTATTACAGAAGCAAACGTGGGGAAGCGGCTTGCGGTCGTTCTTGACGGGAAGATACTTATGATGCCGCTCATTCGAGAGAGAATTCCGGGCGGGCAGGTGCGGATAACAGGCGATTTTACCATGAAGGAGGCACAGGATTCTGCGCTCATTCTTCGCGCCGGTGCGTTTCCCGTTCCCCTGCAGATCGCCGAGCAGAGGACGATCGGTCCTTCACTTGGTGGGGATTCTATTCAAGCGGGAATAAGGGCTGCAATCATTGGTTCAATTCTCGTTATTGTGTTCATGCTCTTGTATTATAAACTTTCGGGGGTAATTGCAGACATCGCGCTCGCATTGAATCTCTTTCTTCTCCTGGGGGGGCTTGCCTGGCTCAACTTTACGCTCACACTCCCGGGAATTGCGGGAATGATTCTCACGGTAGGAATGGCAGTCGATGCGAATGTCATCATATTTGAGAGGATCAAAGAAGAGGTGCGGAACGGGAAGACCGTGACGGCGGCCATTCAGTCCGGTTATGAAAAGGCGTTTCGAACGATACTTGATGCAAACATGACAACGCTGATCGCAACCTTTGTACTCTCTCAGTTCGGGTCGGGACCAATAAAGGGGTTTGCCATTACACTGAGTATAGGTATCGTTATCAACATGTTCACTTCGATTTTTGTAACCAAGCTTCTCTATGCATTGGGGGTGGATATATTTAAGGTAAAGAGGCTGTCCATTTAGGAAAGAACTATACATGTGCATCAGAGGATAAAATGTATCGGAACTTGAATTTAAAAATTATTCAATACAGAAAGTTCACGTATATCCTTTCTGCAGTCATTATATTTGCCGGCATTGTCAGTATCGCAGTGCAAGGCGGATTAAATATGGGAATCGATTTTGCCGGTGGGAATATGGTGCAGGTTGATTTCAAAGACAGCTCTGTGTCTATCGGTGATGTCAGAGATGTTCTGATCGCAACGGGGTACGGAAATAATGTACAGAGGATCGATGATCCGATAAAGAATACCTACATACTTAGGACGCTTGCAAGAGAGAGAGATAACGACAAGGTGATCGAAGAGATTCAGGGAGCGTTGAAAGACCGATTCGGCAGCGCGAGTGTGGTGTTCGAGAGAGTCGACATCGTCGGTCCGAGGATCAGTTCGTATCTTTTGCGCACCTCATACCTCATCGGGCTTGTAGCGATTGCCCTCATTTTGCTCTACACGACGTTCAGGTTCAGGTTCCGTTTCGGGGTTGCGGCGATTGCAGCGCTCGTGCACGATGTCCTTATCGTTTTGAGCTTTCTCTCTTTTTTCGGAAAGGAGATGGACACCTACATTCTTGCGGCAGTTCTCACCATTATCGGCTATTCATTGAATGATACGATTGTCGTGTTCGACCGGGCAAGAGAAAACCTCAAGTCCTCACGCGCATATGAGGATTACCCAATGACCATTAATATGAGCATCAATCAGTCACTCTCACGAACTCTTATCACATCTATGACGACGCTTCTGGTACTTTTTTCATTGCTGATCTTCGGCGGGAACACGATGAAAAACTTTGCATTTGCGCTCATCACAGGAGTTATTGTGGGTACCTACTCATCGATATTTATTGCATCAGCGCTCGTTGTAGAATGGCACAAGTGGAAACCGGAGAAAGTGAAGAAGGTATAGGGATGTGTTTCCTGCGGCGAACGCTGTGGAGAAGGAAACCGTATATACAGCACATTTATGAATAACAAGTTCTGGTAAAGGAGCGGCAAGATGGTGAAAAACAATGAATCAAAGGTGATCGAGGAAAAAGATGTGGATACCGTACTGGCAGAGGACATAGACTTTTCCGGAACAATGAAATTCAAAAAATCACTGATGATCAAAGGCAAGTTTGACGGACGCATCGACGCAGACGGTCACTTGATACTCGGTCCCAATGCAGTGGTAAAGGCAATGATTAAGGCAGGAGTGGTTACCAACTTTGGCAAGATCATCGGGAACGTGGAAGCGATAAATAAAATCGAACTTTTTCGTGGCGCAGAGCTGAATGGCGATGTCAAGACCCCCGATTTCATCATAGAGAGTGGATGCATTTTTAACGGGAACTGCGCAATGGGTGGACAAGCGCATACCGTGGAATCATCTCAGATGCCGGACAAGACAGTCGAGGGAGAGCAAAAAAAGTAGCCGGAAGATGTGGGCAACAGGCCGCACATCCTCTGTATGGGAAGATACAATGAAGAAATGGTGCTTTTTGATGGTGTTCATTTTTTTCGTCCCCCTATGGGGGTTTTCGAGTTTTCAGGAGGCCTACGACCTGTACAAGCAGGGGAAATATTACGATTCGGAAAAGCTGCTGCTCAGGGAAAAGGAACTCACGCCCAATAATTTCGATGTCTATGCGGTTCTTGGATGGTGTTACATCAATACAGGTCGGTACAGACTGGCAATAGAGATCAGCGAAGAAGGATTGAAGATCAACCCGAACGACACGAGGTTTTTCACCACTATCGGAAGGTCATACCTCGAAATGAAACGCTACAATGATGCGTCAGCGTATCTTCAGAAATCTGTTGCCCTCAGACCTGACTATCCCTACAACTATTACTACCTTGGACGTATGTACCTCAATCAGGGGAAACTCATTTTTGCTGATACGGCGTTTTCAGCTGCGATAATGCTGAAGAACGACCGGTGGGTTTTTTACAAATACCGTGGCCAGGTGTATGAACAGATGTCGGACTGGAAATCTGCCGAGTCGGATTATAAAAAGGCACTGACTCTCAAGCCGAATGATCCCGGTCTGAAAGATTCTCTGATCAAGGTCATCAGCAAACAGGCAGAGCAAGAAGTGCAATAAAAGATATTCATACAAAGCGCTGTGTAAACCGTTCGCTGCTTGTTTCTTCCGCGCTGCCTTCCGGATGTTTTTACCAAATGGCGTACGTGTTTTTCCCAAACCGGTGATCGCTTTTCTCACCCCTGCGGCAGAAGGAAAATGCAACACATACCTTCAGTAGCCATCATCAATCACGGCTGTAGGCTCAATCAGTTTGAAGGAGAAGCTCTCGCGTGCAGCTTCAGAAAGGCAGGTTTCCGCGTTGTAGATTCTCGGCACGGCGAATCCCCTGACATAACGATTGTCAACACCTGTACCGTTACCAACAGCGGGGACAGAAAATCGAGGCATTCGATCTACAGGGCAGTCGCATCGAAAAAGGCCAACGGGATTGTGGTGGTGACCGGATGTTATGCAGAGACCGACGGGATTATGCTCAGAAAGATCAACGGTGTGGATCTTGTTGTCGGTAACAGAAACAAGGCGATGATCTTGGATATAGTCAGGGCTTACCTGGAAAACGGATCGTGCCCGATCACGGAAGATGACACCTCGTTTCAGTACCGTGCACCCGAACACCCGGAGCGTTCCAGGGTGTATGTAAAAGTACAGGACGGGTGTAATATGAGATGCGCATATTGTAAAGTACCCAGGGCTCGGGGAAGTTCACGGAGCAGGGATTTCCACGACATACTCGCATATGTGAAGAAACTGAGTGAAAACGGGTACAGAGAGATCGTTCTTACCGGAATCAATCTCGGCGATTACAAAAACGGTTCAATCTCTTTTTCTAGGCTTCTCTCACTTCTCCTTGAACTCGATCCATCTTATCGAATCAGACTTTCATCGATCGAACCGTTCCTGTTCGAAAAGGATCTCATCAAGACGGTAGCACACCCCCGAATCGTGCCTCATTTCCATATCCCACTTCAGAGCGGATCGGACAGAATACTGAGGCTTATGAACAGGCCATACTCCGCGCGTGATTATCTCTGCCTTGTGAAAAACCTCAAACTTCTCAAACCGGATGCTCATTTTGCAACGGATGTGATCGTTGGATTCCCCACGGAGACGGCTGACGACTTTTATGATACGATGAAAATTATAAATGAGGTCGGATTTGCTTCGATGCATGTATTCAGATATTCCCCCAGAAACGGGACCAAAGCGGCGAGGCTTGAAGACACGGTGAGTCCGCGTGAAAAGGGCCTGCGAAGTAAGGTCTTGATTCAGAGGGCCTCTAACCTCAACTTCGACTATCGTATGCAGTTTCTGCATACGGTGCGGGATGCCGTGTTCGAACGGCACCAGAGGGGTCGTTTCTGGGTCGGTATCACCGATAACTATATAAAAGCAGAGCTTGTTGAATGCGGGAAATCGGGCGCGCACACATACGGAGACATCAGCCGGAGGTTGCTGCCGGTGAGAATAGTGGATGTACAACCTGCAGTCACACTCTGTGAAATTGCTCGGTGAGGTCCTTCAGAAGCAGAGGCGGTAGGTGCGATGGAAGCAACTGTTCTAGAATATCGCTTTCTCGATTTTTAATATTTTGTATCGTTTTTTGTTTTCCTTTCCTCCCATATTCACGGAATCTCCCACTGATTTGTTCAGCAGTGTTTCGCCGATCGGTGAGGTATAGGAGATGACCTTTTTCGAAGGCTCGGATTCCCACGGACCGAGAATCGTGTACTTCTCTGTTGTGTCGTCTTCGAGACTGTTCAAAGTAATCATTGTACCGACGGATACGGTATTTGTCTTTATGTCCTCGGGTTTGATAATCTGCGCCTTGCTGAGACTCCTGGAGAGGCCCTTTATCTGATGTTTCAGCAGTTCCTGCTTTTCCAGCGCGTATTTATACTCGGCATTTTCCCGCAGATCTCCCTTTTCCATGGCGATGCCGATCTCTTTGCTATTTTTCGGGATCTCTTCGTCCATGAGGTATTTGAGTTCATTCTGTTTCAGCTCGTAAGACCTCTGGGTGACTATCAGCTGCTCGCTGTCCGTGACACTTTCCACTTCGTCGTCAAAAATAATCTGGGGATGTGACGCCTTTATGGTAAATCTCAGCCTGATGATATACTCGTCTTTCAGTTCTTCAATGTTGAGCATCGTGGGAAGCAATCTTCTGACTTTTGATTCGCTGGCTTTTTCGATGTAGTTAATGAGCAGACTGTCCTTGAAGAGGATATCAACGATCGTGTTGAACAGCTTTCTGTTGTAAACGACATTCCGTTCGTTCACCAGCTCTCTGCTGGCAATCTCCATCAGGTGGGTGAGTGCCATGATCGTATGGTCGAAATCGATGTCGAAGCCAAGAGCACTCTGTTTGCCGATGAGGTTTTTCCCGACCCAGATGAAAAGGTCGGTGTATTCCCTGTAGTGAGAGAAAATGGTTTTCATGAGCTCATTGACGAGATCCTTTCTCCCTTCCGCAATGAGTTCGTCAATGATGTATTTCATCGGGTGCTCATAAAAGCTCTTTATGTATATCTCGGGCCAGTTTTCTGAATTTTTCTTAATGTACACGAGAAAGTTTTTTTTCAGCTCACTTTCAGGAATTAACGGAAGATACGTGTGAATATCCTTCAGACCGTTCAGTATTTCATTAAAGTCGAAACTGAATTCAATCGGCAGGTATCCGTACGTTCTTTTGAGGTTTTTCAGCATGAGAAAACTCTTCAGCGTGTTTTCGTTCATATTGCTCGATGAAGATATGAATCCGGTGAAATAGTTCAACATGTCTTCGAAATATTCTGAATCGATATCTCCGTGTGTAATGAACTCTTCAAAAAGTTCGAATCGTTTGTCGAAATTTTTCTCTGTTTTAAATTTGTTGTATATGTCTTCATTGAATGAGATCGGCTTTTTTCGAATGAAGTAGACATCGTTTTTTTCAGGGAGCGTGCCGAAAAAGGGATTTTTTTTCAGAATGGTTTTTGCCTTGCCCCACCATTTTGTCCATTCCTTTTGTGTGAGGATCCCGTTGAGCAATTCCTCTTTGAAGTCTTTTACTGAGGCGGCATTGCTCTTGCTTTTTATGATGATTTTCAGCCCCTCTTCCACATTTGAAAGAATAAGCTCTCGCAATTTGTCTCTGTCTTTGCTCTTGAGAAGCCAAATGTGGTCGGGGGGCAGTATCTGCAAACAGGAGAGCGCCATTTGAAGCGTCATGTGGTGTTTCGGTTTGTGTTTGAACTTTATGACGAGGTGGTCCTCTTTTATTTCTTTGCAGAGCCCGATGCCCCATGTTCGATGGTATACGTAGTTGCCGACATCGAAAATGATATGTTTCTCAAAGGTGTCAATCGCCGTATCCATATCAACAGTGTGATCTTTGAGCCCTGACTTCTCGAGATATTCATTCATGAGGGAATGTTCACTGTATTTCTGTTCGTAACAGCTCACGAGTTCTTCCCGCCCTTCCCTGTCTTTCTTGTTGTAGGAGAGGACCTTTTTTAGGAGGTCGATTGCAATATCATACTCGCCCTTTTCCTTGAAATGGGGAATGACAAAAGAGAGAAGAAAGGCGGATTTGTCTGTTCCGAATGAATCTGCGATTCGCTTTTCGTTGTTCAGAAAGAAGTTGAGGTCCTCGGGGGTAAGCTCGATGAGTTTAAGCCAGATCTCCTCGACGGGATTGTACATCCCCTTTTTTTGATAGCGGAGAAGGGATTTTTTGTAGTAGTCAATCGCTTCTTCGTTTTTCTGTTCTTTCTCTTTTATTGTTGCGAGCTTTTTTGTGATGTCAGCCTCATCATAATCAATTTTCACGAGCCGTTCCCACACTGAAATCAACTCGTCTTCCCTCTTATCGTTTATCATACACTGAGCGAGCGCTTCCAGAGCGTATTTGTTTTCACCGTATTTGAGGGTTTCATTCGAAAGAAATTCAACAATGTTGTAACGTTTGTTGTCGATGAACAGATTGATGAGTTTTTGTACGTGTCCCTCATCAAGCGCCTCTTCCTCGAAATTCAGCTTTCCGATCACATAGAGCGCAATGATGCTTGTCGAGGTGTGCAATAAGTGCTCAGAACAGAGCTGACGTATTTCAGAAAGCTGCCCTGACTTTTTCCCTTCTTCTATGATTGTATCGAGGTCTTTGAAGTTTTTTATCGTGTAATTATTCAGGGTGGCGCGTGTCCATTTCTCTTCATTGAGTAATTCTGATAACTTTTGTGCTGTATTGCTTTTCATACTGCTCTCCATACAAATACCATCAATCACTAAATTAGAAAAACTTCAATGCAAAATCAATAATAAACGTGCAATACACTGCATGAGTATACATAAAATTCTTTCTTCAGTGCATCATCCTCCATGCAGATCAATACAATTCATTCCAGATATCTGGTAAACACTTTCGGATTAATTTCGTATATTCGCTGAAGTGAATTTTCTATCTCTTTTTTGCTTCCAGAGATGATCTTCAGAGTGTCGATCAGCCAGAAATAATGATTGAGGAGTTTCGGTTCTATATACGAACGTTTTTTTTTGTTTTCTGTAAATTCGTGTTCGAGCTTCTCTATTTTATTCCTCAGCTGTTCGAGTTCACCCTTTTTCGGTTCTCTTTTTACATTGAATGCGCTCTTTATCTCCGCGATTACCGGCACCCAGTATACTGCAACCTCAGGGTCTTCGATGCTTTCAAGGGTTTCCTTATAGAGCATGTGGATAAACGGTGATTCGATCTGATCGAGATCGATCTGTGCCGGATCGATGAAAAAAGCCTCTCTGAAGAGAACCTTTGCCTTCGATGTTTCATCGATGCTGAAATAGCAGTCTCCAAGTTTCGCGAGAAGCGAGGAATCGCCACTATCAAAACCACGGGCGTACTCATATATGTCTATTGCGCGTTCGTAATTACCGAGATGTTTGAAGAGATCGCCGATTTGAATGAGAATTGCGGTATCAGGAACAATGCCCTCGTTGTATGCCCGTGCGAATGATTCTATGATATCGCAGAAGACATATTTTTGTATTGAGGCCGTGGGCCTCCCGTGCTTCACATGGTTTCTACACATATATTTTTCGAAGCTTTTCCATTCCCTGAGAAGTAGTTTCCCCTTGTCGTAGGAGGACACGATCTTTTTCAGCCTGTTTTTCTTAGTTGCCCAAAATTTTGAAACCTTTATCCCGTCTGAAACTCCAGGAAAATTTGGATTCTCTTTTAGAATGCTTTCATACAAGGCGATCGCCTGGCTGAATTTCCCCCCCTCGAGCAGTTTATGCGCTTTGTTCTGTTTCACGAACAGAGGGTCGTCTTCAAAAGTTAATTGTCCGCCTTCTTCCATAGATCATGAATACCATCGTGCGAGAATTGTTGTCAGGTTGTCTATTCTCAAGAGGAAGGAAACATTTCCATACATCAAATAATAATAACAAATTTATCGGTATTATGTCAAATAATTTGGGTGTGTGCTCCTGATGGAAAACAGGCATGATCCCCTTTTCCGGATGAAAAGTGTTTATTCTCCAGGTGTGAAATGTCGACTATTAATATGAAGAAATCGGTTCGGGTGGCGAAATGCTGAAAAGATTGGGTTTGTTTCTCTGCATGTTTTTCTGTGTGTTTGTCAACGCTGTTTTTATACATGCAGTTGATAAATCCATTGAAAAGGCGCAGTTTTCTCTTGCAGAGGAACTTTTCAGCTCGGGCCGGTACAGTGAGGCCATCGAAGAGTTCGACCGCCTCCTTGTTGAAATGAACACAAAAAAGTATGCTGCCGACTGCCGTTACTTCCTGGGGAATTCTCACCTCTCCATGGGTGAATATAAAAAGGCGGAAGAACATTTCTCACTGATCATGAATGAGTACAGAGAAAGTGTGTTTCACAGCCCTTCTCTGTATCTTCTTGGGAGGTCCCAATATCTGCAAAAGCGATACGCAGACTCCATTCGCATGTTCGACTCCTATGTGGAACGCTACCCGCTCCTTGAGTATGCTGACAACAGCCTCTATTGGAAAGGCGAAGCGCTCCTTGGGATGAATGATCGCGAGGCCGCGAAGAAAACCTTTGAGGAAATTCTTCGTCGGTACCCACAGGGAAACAAGGCCGACGCAGCGCGTTTCAAGCTTCGGTTGATGGAGCTCGAAGACAAACTGAAAGAGGACAAGGTGCAAAAATCGCTCCCAGAGGCCCATGGATCAGGCATGGACGAAGAGGACATCAGGCTTCTCAGTGAAGAGAACAAAACGCTCAGGCAAAAGGAAGCCCGGCTCCTCGATGAAATCGAGGCCCTGAACAACACCATCGATCAAATGAACACAGAACTACAGACACTTTACGAGATAGGAAAGGGAACACAAAAAGACCAGGAACAGCAGCTCCAAAAAAAAGTTCAGGCCCTCGCGTTTCGGGAGAACCTTCTCAGGATCAAGGAGGAGGCGCTCAGACAGAAGGAGATTGAGCTGAAAAAGTTCTATGAAAATCTCAGAGAAATTACCGCCGAGTTCATGAACGGGCAGTAACAGGGAAACAGGAGAGGGGAAAAAAGTGCGCTTCATTCTGCTTGTGGTCACCATCATGTGTGCTCCCATGTTTCTATGCGCCGAGAGCATCGAAAACGCACATCTCCGTGTTGAGGTGGATGGAGAGACGGGGAGGCTGTTTCTTTCATCGGTTCAAGAGGAGAAAGATTCTCGGGCGGATGATAAAAACGCCCTGCTCTTTTTTGACACCACGCCTTCGAGTTACACGGTGATCTATATAGACGATGTAGCCTATATATTTGGAAGCAGTGAGGGAACGCTTGTGGTTGATAAAGGCCCGGGCGGAAAGAACATTTCAGCAGTATGGGATGTCGGTTCGCTTCGGGTAGTGCAGAATACGGGATTTGTGCGAAGGGAGAAATCCGGTAGAGAAGACGGGGTGCGGATTACCTACACTGTTTTAAACAGGACCGAGGGTGCCCGTGCAATCGGAATGAGAATTCTTTTTGATACATATCTCGGTGAAACAAGTGAACATCATTTTACTGTCTCCCCCGGAGGAGGAATCCAGTACGAAAAAACACTCGTCGGTGCGAAGCTTCCGGATTACTGGATTTCAAAGAGCGCCGGTGAATCGGCGGTAGCCTGCCTGAGAGGTGTTCTCAAGGAAAAAATGGTAACGGCACCTGACGAAATCACCTTTGCAAACTACGCATTTCTTCAACAGCACCTGTTCCCGTTTCCTGAGCGAAAGTGGAACAGTTTTGATATGTTGCCTTTTTCGAAAAACGACAGTGCAGTTGCCCTACAATACACACCGGTCGAGGTGCCTGCAGGAGGACAAAGGGTGATTAGCACGCTGATAGGGAAATGCGGTGCCGGTGAATATGGGGAGTACAAAACCGGTGGAGAGAAACTCCCGGCAGACGAAGAAACGCCTGCTCTGTCAGTGGAAGAAGGTGCTCCCATTGCTGAAGAAGAAAAAGAACAGCACCCGCAGCCCGCCCCAGAGCTTGACACAGATTTCATCAGGGCAGAAATGGAAGAAATAGGAGAGATGCAAACCACAGTTGATTCGATAAACACCCTCATCGACAGGATCGATGAGCTCCTTTTGGACAGCGGAAAAAATATCGACGAGGAAGATCTTCTTTTATTGAAAAGGAAACTTGAGGAGCTGAAAGAGCCGGAAGGCATAAAATAGACCTATTTGAGCTTGCCGGAGAGATCGGAGATCTTGAAGCTTCTTTTCAGGTCACGCGTCTGATCACGGGTTCGAATATCCTCTTTCTTGTCGTAAAGACGTTTGCCCTTCACGAGTCCGATTTCGACCTTTATCCTGCCATGCTTTTCGTACACCCTCAGCGGTACGATCGTAAAGCCTTTTTCACGAACCTTCGAATTGAGGCGTGAGATTTCTTTTTTATGCAGGAGGAGCTTACGGTCGCGGTCGGGGTCGTGATTGATCCTGTTCCCGTATGGATACCTGCTGATGTGTACATTCTTCAGAAAGATTTCTCCATCTTTGATGAAGCAGAAGCCGTCCCGAAAGCCGACCTTTCCCTCCTTTGCCGATTTAACCTCTGTTCCCGTGAGTGAAATGCCTGCTTCGAAGGTTTGTATGACGGAAAAATCGTGGTACGCCTTTCTGTTTACAACGATATTCCTTATCCCATTGGTTTTTTTTTCAGACATTGTAATGTTATAATAATAATGTGGCATGATATTGAAAATAAAATAAACAATGTGCGCAGGGCGATTTCCCGCTGATGGCCGCACGAAAGTGAGAAGGGCAGGTCTTTGTTTGAGAAACCTTTGAACGCACTCTACATACACATACCTTTTTGTACTATGAAATGCGCGTACTGTGATTTTCCTTCCGTGGCTTTGCAAGAATACGGAGATTTGAAGACCTATCTCACGTTCCTGCAGAAAGAACTGAGTTTTTACAGTGGAACCGAGTTGCGGACTCTCTATATCGGTGGAGGAACGCCGTCTCTCATCAAACCATCAGACTTTTTTACATTCATACAGACTGTGCGACGTATTTTCCGTACAGAAAAACTTGAGGAATTCAGCGTGGAGGTTAACCCTGAGTCACTCTCAAAGGAACATATCGCGGTCTTCCTCGAGTGCGGAGTAAACAGGGTTTCTCTCGGTGTTCAGAGCTTTCACGCCAAGGTGCTTGAGAGGGTTGGAAGATGTGCGGGAACCGAAGATATTCAAGGGGCGTTGTTGGTATTGCAGGATTGCCGCCCCATACAGCTTAATGTAGATCTGCTCATGGGTATCGCGCCTCCGGAAATCTACAGAGATGACCTAAAAAAAGCAGCTGAGTTGAGCCCCTCCCACATCTCTGTGTACATGCTCGAGGTTTCCGACCGAACTCCGCTCAGCACCATGGTCAGTGAGGGGATGTTCAAAGAATTGTACAGCGGTGAGTATGAAAAGCTCTACCTGTATACTCATGACTTTCTCACAAGGCACGGGTATGACCACTATGAAATATCGAACTATGCCAAACCGAACTGTTATTCGAAGCACAACATGAATTACTGGCAGGGAGGCGATTATATTGGAACAGGGATAAGTGCGGTTTCAACAATCGGTAATCTGAGAATAGTGAACTTTTCACAGTTCGAACCATACTTTCGCGCCCTTGAAAAAGGGGAGAAGCCTGCATATGCCGTGGAACGCCTCACGATTTCTGAGAAAAAACGTGAGACTGTGATGCTCGGTCTGAGAACAAAAAAAGGACTCGATGTATGTGAGGTACAAGAGATGTGTGGAGAAAAGTGCTGTGAATTTGAACAGTATATCAATCTGCTTGTGAAGCAGGGCTACGTTCGCATGTCTGAGAGGCGAATTTTCTTAACACCGGAGGGAATGATCCGATCGAATACGATAATCTCCGGATTCTGGGATGTACTCTGCCTTCACAACCGCAATATAAGAGAATAAGGAACCTCGAATGCCTTTTAGTTGACATCTAAATTTTTAAGCGTTATCTTTGACTCAGAAAAGGCTATATCAATACGTACCGAGTTGGATTTCAAATGAGTGAAGAAGGAAAGAAAACTGCCGGGGAAGACGGTGTCGTGATTAAGAAAAAGGGTGCTTACGCGGCGAAAAAAGAAGAAGAAAACCTTGAGGAGCTTCCCATTGACAACCTTGATGGTGGATCCCGCGGGAGTTCGGAAACCCCTGCAAAAAAGTCCCTGGACACGCAAAAGGAAGAAACCGCAGAGACTGATCGGAAGAATGAGTTAGTTGAGCGTCTCAGTGATGATGAGATTATCGAGCTTCTTTCAGTGAAAAATGATCTGGAAGAAAGTAAAAGGCTCATCGAAGAGAAAGACAGGCTCATTTCCGAGTATGAAGACCTCCTCAAGCGAAAACAGGCGGAGTTTGAAAATTTTCGCAAAAGGGCACTCAGAGACATAGAGGAGAACAAAAAGTACGCAAATGCAGAGATAGTTCTCGACGTGATTACGATTATGGATAATTTCGATAGAGCGGTCGAAGCGGCGGGGGAATCCAAGGATTTTGACGGCCTTCTCGAGGGAATTATCATGATCGAGAAACAGTTCAGGGATATGCTTGAAAAGAAGTACGGTGTGCAGAAAATAGAGGCGGTGGGAAAGGAATTCGATCCCAATTTTCATGATGCGATAATGATGGAAGAATCGAGCGAGTACGCGGAAGATACTGTTGTTGAGGATTTCCAGAAGGGATACATCATGCACGATCGTCTGATACGGCCTTCAAAGGTGAAGGTTGCGAAAGCTGGTTCTTCCGTGAGTCAATCTTATAATATAAATGGGAATGAGGAGGAGGAATCCGAAGAAACGGATTAAACCTCTGAGAAAGGAGTTCATACATGGGTAAAATTATAGGAATTGATTTAGGCACAACCAATTCCTGTGTAGCCGTTATGGAAGGGAATGAGGCGAAAGTTATTACAAACTCCGAAGGCCAGAGGACGACACCTTCTGTCGTGGCGTTTACAAAAAAGGGTGAGGTACTGGTTGGGCAGCCTGCCAAGAACCAGATTATTACCAACTCTGAGAATACAGTCTATTCCATCAAACGGTTCATGGGACGCAAACATCCGGAAGTCACGAAAGAAGTGGGGATGGTTCCGTACAAGGTGATACAGGGAAAAAACGGAGATGCAAGGGTTCAGGTGAATGCGGGAGAGTTTTCTCCACCGGAGATCTCCGCCCGTGTGCTGCAGAAGATGAAAAAGACAGCGGAGGACTATCTGGGTGAAAAGATTACTGAAGCGGTAATCACGGTGCCTGCGTATTTCAATGACTCACAGAGGCAGGCAACAAAGGATGCCGGGAGAATCGCCGGTCTGGAAGTAAAACGTATCATCAATGAACCGACTGCAGCGTCCCTTGCATACGGGCTCGATAAGAAAAAGGATGAAAAAATCGCAGTGTACGACCTGGGGGGCGGTACATTTGATATTTCCATACTCGAACTCGGGGATGGTGTGTTTGAGGTCAAGTCAACGAACGGAAACACCCACCTTGGTGGCGATGATTTCGATCAGCGTATCATGGAGTGGCTCATTAAAGAATTTAAAAATGAACAGGGAATCGATCTTTCCAAAGATAAGATGGCCCTCCAGAGACTGAAGGAAGCCTCCGAGAAGGCGAAGATAGAGCTTTCGAGTGCAACGACCACCGAAATAAATCTTCCTTTCATCACTGCAGATTCGGGCGGTCCGAAACATCTGAACATCACGCTTACAAGGGCAAAGTTCGAACAGCTGATCGAAGACCTTGTGGAGTCTACGATTATCCCGTGTGAAACCGCGCTCAAGGATTCGGGACTGAGTGCGGAGGAGGTCGATGAAGTCATTCTCGTTGGCGGTTCGACTCGTATACCCGCTGTCATTGAGGTGGTGAAAAGATTGTTCAAGAAGGAACCGAACAAGGGAGTGAATCCTGATGAGGCTGTTGCGATCGGTGCAGCAATACAGGGAGGAATCCTTGCGGGCGAAGTGAAAGATGTGCTGTTGCTCGACGTTACCCCTTTGTCGCTGGGAATAGAAACTCTCGGCGGGGTAATGACCAAGCTCATCGAAAAGAACACCACCATTCCGACAAGAAAGAGCCAGATCTTCTCAACAGCCGCGGATAACCAGACAGCCGTGAGTATTCACGCACTGCAGGGGGAGAGAGAGATGGCAAGCAGCAACCGGACACTCGGCCGGTTCGATCTCGTGGGTATTCCTCCAGCCCCGCGAGGAGTTCCGCAGATCGAAGTTACTTTCGACATCGATGCAAACGGGATCGTTCATGTATCGGCAAAAGACCTCGCAACGGGAAAGGAACAGAAAATTAGAATCGAATCCTCAAGCGGTCTTACTGAAGAAGAGATCAAACAGATGGTGAGGGACGCCGAGATGCATGCCGAAGAGGATAAAAAGGCAAAGGAAAAGGCAGAAGCGGTTAACCAGGCTGACAGCATCATCTATCAGACAGAAAAGATGCTCAAGGAATACGGAGATAAGATTCCCTCAGAAGACAAGGCAAACATCGAACGGGAAATCGAAAACACACGAACCGCGATGAACAGCGGCGATGCACAGCGGATCAAGCAGGCAATAGACACATTGACTCAGGCGTCTTACAAAATTTCTGAATCTATGTACAGAGAAGCGGCATCTCAGTCAGCAGGCGCGCAGCAGGGGGCGGGTGGTTCTCAGTACACATCGGATCAACAGGATCAGGGGGAGGAGAAAACGGAAGGGAAAGAAGACGTGGTGGACGCCGAATATGAAGTCGTGGATGATGAGAACAAGAACAACAGCTGAACTTTATTCAATTGAGAATACAGAGTGGAAGAGAAATACCCTATAAGTTCTCTCTTATAGGGTATTTTTATCGCACGTGTAAGTGAGACATTGCATGGCACCCAAACGAGACTACTATGAGGTCCTCGGAGTCAACAAGAATGCCACAAAGGACGAAATAAAGAAGGCCTACAGAAAACTTGCAGTAAAGTACCATCCTGACAAAAACCCAGGGGACAATACAGCTGAGGAGAAGTTCAAAGTGGCAACCGAGGCATATGAGGTACTGGGAGATGAAAATAGAAGAAACCTTTATGATCAATTCGGCCACGAGGGGTTGAATGCCCAGGGTGGAGGATTTCACGGTTTCAGAAACATGAGCGATTTTGAGGATCTCTTCGGCGGCTTCAGTGATATATTTGGATCGGATCTTTTCGAATCGTTCTTTGGGTTTGGAGATGTATTCGGACGGACACGCAGAGGTGCCACGCGTGGAGAGAGGGCCTACAGAGGCTCCGACATCCGCTACGACCTCAATCTATCGCTCGAGGAGGTGGCGTTCGGAAAGAAGGTCGACATTCAAATAGACCGTGAGGAACAGTGCCCGGAGTGCAGGGGAACCGGTGCAAAATCGGGAAGCGAAAAGGAGACCTGTCCTCAGTGTGGTGGCACGGGCCAGGTAACGAGGACACAGGGATTTTTCACAATCGCCACCACCTGCTCGAGGTGCAAGGGAACCGGAAAGGTGATACGGGAGTACTGTCCGCGGTGCCACGGAAGCGGAACAATCAGAAAGAAACGGCGAATTGTTCTCGATATTGAACCCGGCTACGGGGATGGAACTGTTTTACGGCTGCAGGGCGAGGGAAATGCAGGTTCCGGCGGCGGTACCCGTGGAGACCTCATTATCGTTGTCCATGAAAAGCCTCACCCATATTTCCTCAGAAAGGGAAACGATGTTTTCTGTCAAATTCCCATCAGCGTGTTTCAGGTGATGCTCGGTTCGAACATCAAGGTACCGACACTCGATGGGAAAACAGTCAGAATCACGATTCCTCCCGGAACCCAGAGCGGGAAGATATTTCGGCTGAAAAAAGAAGGTATTCCTTTTATGAAAAGAAGGGGAAGAGGTGATCAGCTTGTGCAAGTGGTAGTCACTATACCCGGGGACCTCTCCTCTAAAGAGAAAACCGTCCTTCAGGAACTTCTTGAAAAAAGGAATGACACCGATTCTCCCTCCCTGTTACATGTCAAAAATTTTGTATGATACTTTTTGCATTTTTCCGCTTAGTATTATATCCTTTAGAAGAATGCGTGAAACCTGAAGGTGATACTGATATGCAAATGAATAAAAAGAGTTCCAGGGCCAAAGGGAGAGAAAAAGTGAAGATCGGGGTTGTGGGCGTGGGAAAGATGGGAACCTACCACACCAACGTTCTCTCGATCCTGAATCACGACGTCGATTTCATCGGCGTGTACGATATCGACAGGCAACGCTCAGGATATGTCGCGGATAAATATCGGACCAGGTCATATTCCTCGCTTGAGGAACTGCTTCGTGACGTTCAGGGAGTGTGTATTGCGGTTCCGACGCATCTCCATTACGAAGTTGCGAAAAACGCTCTCGAATCAGGGGTTCACACACTGGTCGAGAAACCGATATGTAATACTATTGAAGAAGCTGAAGAACTCGTGAATATCGCAGACGAGAATGGACTGATATTTCAGGTTGGCCATGTGGAACGGTTCAAGGGTGCTGTAGCAGAGCTCAGAAAGATCGTACAAGATCCTTATATTGTCGAGGCGAGGAGACTCAGCCCCTGGGAGGATAGAAATTGGGATACGGGAGTAGTGCTCGACCTCATGATTCACGACATTGATATTGTTCTCAGCCTGATCAAGAGCGAGGTGCGGCATATCGATGCGGTGGGGAACAGCTACAAAAGCGGGTTCGAGGATATTGCATCCGCGGTTTTACAGTTCGCAAACGGAGCTATCGCAAACATATCTGCGAGCAGAATAAGCGAAACCCGCATCAGAACCATGGCGGTGTCACAGAAAAAGGCATACATCTACTTGAACTTTGAAACACAGGATATACACATCTATAGAGGTTCTTCCACAAGCTTTTTCGTTTCCTCTCAGGAGATCACCTACAAACAGGAATCCTTCGTCGAAAAAGTCAAAGTGCAGAAAGAAAATGCTCTCAAAGAGGAGCTTCAGCATTTTGCGCACTGCATACTAGGAAAAGCAGAACCTATCGTGCAGGGAACAGATGACATTGCGACCCTTACCATCGCGCTTTGTATCATCAACAAAATCAATGAGAAAATCGGGGAAAAAACCGGAGTTGAATAGACTGTGCAACACAGAGTGTGCCCGTGATCGGCTCCTTTTTCTTGTAAAGCCCCTCCCAATGATTTATACTTAAGAAGAATTCGACATATGCGCTGAAATATTCGGCATAATGCGTCGATGATTATACTGATATGTGCGACGTGGACGTGGAAAGGACCCCGCCGGCAGCAACTGTCTTGATGAGGAGTGGGAGATGAAAAAGAACAGGAGAAAGAAGTTCATCGTTGAAGGGAATTTTCAGACTCGGTTCATACTTCGGTTTGTCCTCGTGATTGTGGGGGCTACCCTTCTTTCTTCAGGCGCACTCCTCGGTGTGTTCTTTTTCAAGTACCAGTATGGAGGTGCTGACCTGAACAACCTGATCATCATGGTCACTCCAGAGGGGACCACGGATGTGGGCAGTCTCTTTCAGATAATGCTTATTCCGATTCTCGTTGCAAATCTTCTCGTGCTGTGCATCATTGTTCCCTATTCTCTCATATACTCACATAAGATCGCCGGGCCGATTTACCGTCTAGAGCAGAGTCTTGACATGCTGCTCAGGGGAGAAATGGATTTCATAATCGTGTTGAGAAGAAAGGACGAGTTCAAATATCTGGCGAACAAGATGAATGCGCTTATCGATTACATGAGGCGCAACATTGGCGAGGTCAGACTGAGTTACAGGATGATCCAGGACAGAACAGCGAAAATTGAGCGTTATCTCAGGAACGACCCTGTTGAGTTCAAGGGGTTGACGAAAGAGATCATGGAGCTCGATCGGTTTTTCAAGGAAAGGGGGAAGCCGTTCAGTTACTGAACTGCTGACCCTACCACCTAATTTTTTTCAGTGATTCCCGCGCAGCAAGCCGTATGCTTCTCGAGTATTTGCCCCGCATCACTTCCACAAGCGGAATAAACCCATCCTTGTCTCCTATCGCTCCAAGAGCGTCGACGCATGCCATGATGAGCTCGTCATCGGGGCCGGATGCATCCGAGAGCTCAATGGCGCGTGACAGCTCGGAGATGGATTCTTTCCGGCCGATTTTTCCAATCGCAATCGCAACGGAACTTCTGACGAACAGGTCGTGATCGTATCGCAGAGCAGTGTGCAGGTCAGGGAGTGTTCTGGGATCTCCGATTTCGCCGAGGGCTTTTGCGCTTGCGGCCCTCACATCCCAGAAATCGTTCACCACCTTGCTCCCCTCCCTTTTTACAAATCTGGTTCCCTGCTCCAGACCGAAAAAGAGAGCCTCCAGCACTTCTTCGTCGTTGCTTCCGAGTTCAGCAAGTTTTGTGACAGCGAGCACCTGGTTTTCGTGCGAACCTTCGTATAGGAGTTTAATATAGTCTTCCTGTTTGGGTTCTTTCAGATTGAGCAGATACTGCTCAACGCTTTCCTGTGCAAAAGCAAAACTACAGCAGAGCATGAGCGCCGCCACAACGAAATAGAGATACCGCTTCATCTTATTCCCCCTCTTCTTCTCTCAGGCCTTTGTACCATTTGCCGTTTATTCTGACAAAGGTATGCTGTGGCTCAGGGAATTCTTCATCCCCGAAAAACACATAAACCAGAGCCTTGTTCTCGTTCAGAAACTCTACCCTGGATATGGGAAGAGTATTGATATTTTCTGTTTTCCTTGTTTGGACGAGCAGATGAAAAAATGATTCAATATCCACCGCATCCCAGCCCTCCTCTTTGAGGGCTTGAGAGTCGCTGTATCGTTTTTTGTATCTGGGTGTGAGAAAGCTCATCCATTTCTCGAAATCGCCCTCTTCGTAACACTGCTCGAGTTCTTCTATTATATAAATGATGGATACCGTTTCTTTTTTTTCGTATTCAGATTTCTGTTCTGTGAAAATGATCTCCTCTCTCGGTTTTTCCTTTTCCGCAGGCTGTGTGAGGCCTTCCTGAGTGTTCCCCTCAGTTCTCACGAGTTTCTGCCGATGAGCCTCCTCCTTTTCCTCGTTCACGAGTGATGGACGTTTAGAAACACAGCCGCAGAAGAACAAAAAAAGTACTGTACAGAAAACATACGCGTGTTTCATATAACATGAAGCTCTTATTTGAATTTTAATGGTTTTTTCATTAATTTCAACAGATTTTACATTCCCGTCAGACATGGTCTTTATATGCATCGTCAGGGAAATCATCGATCATGGACAGATCGATCGGGTGTTTTTTTGGAACATCCATCGTTAACTTTCTTCCAATAATGTCATCAATACACTCTGCCCCCAGAGAAACATTCGGCCTGAGAAAACAGATATTGTCGTACGTAAGCCTGGTTCCTTTTTTCAGTGCCTGTTTCGAGTAGATTCCCCTCCGTGCATACACGCGTTCGGCGGCCTCGCGGGGAGTGATAGTTTTTCTGGCGCTTCCAATTGTTTTTTCAAAGAGGCGAATTTTTTCCACAAGACACTTGAACTCGTCCGGGTTGAGAGAGTTTTTATGGTCCGCTCCTTCCTGCGTTTTATCGAGTGTGAAGTGCTTCTCAATGGCCACTGCACCTGCACCAGCGGCAAAGATTGCAGCATCGATCCCCTTTGAATGGTCGGAAAATCCAACAGGGAGACTGTACCGATTCTTAAGTGTTTCGATGAACCGAAGATTGAGTGTATCATGGGGTGCGGGGTAGATTGCGATGCAGTGCATGATGCAGATGAACGGGAGGGAAAACGCGCTGAGAGTTTTTACCGCACGATCTATTTCTTTCAAATAACTCGCACCGGTTGAAAGAAAAACCCCCTTTCTTTTTGATCCCACCTTTTTCAGGAGATATGAAAAGGTGATGTCACAGGAAGCAATCTTGTAGAAAGGGACAAAGGGATCGATATGATCGACACAGTCGGGAGAGAACGGCGTGGTGAAGTAGGCGATGCCGGACCTCTCAGCTTCGGCAGCAATGACTTTATGCCAGTCAGGTTGAAATGTGTATTTTTGAATCTCATCTTTCCATCTACCGTCTCTCAGTTTGAGTGCGGTCTCGTAATGTTCGGGAGCGAAGAGAGAGTTTAAAGAGTAACATTGGAACTTGACTGCATCTGCACCCGCCAGCGCCGCCTGTCTGACGAGCTCCACGGCCGTGTCGAGATCCCCATTGTGGTTCGATCCGGCCTCTGCGATGAGAAATATCTTTTTAAACATTATTGTTAATTCTCTGGCATACTTTTATTGCATCTTTACGGCCACGTTAGTATACTATAATATCGTGTTTTCATACATATTTGAAAAGGAAATGATCGGCAATGAGAAGTACGGCACTCTATCCGGGAAGTTTTGACCCACCTACCAACGGACACCTAGATATCATCCAGAGATCCGTCAAACTTTTTGACAAGCTTTTTGTCGGAGTTGCTGAAAATCCTGTAAAAAAATACTTTTTCACGGTGGATGAAAGGGTAAAAATGCTTCAGGAGATTGTCAGCGAGTATGATAACATCGCGGTCGTACATTTCAACGGGCTTGTGGTAGAATATGCTGACAAATTGGGGGCAGTCACAATTATACGGGGGCTGCGTGCCCATTCCGATTTTCAATATGAGTTCGAGCTTGCCCTCATGAACAGACACCTCAATAGAAATGTCGACACCATATTCATGATGACGGATGAACGATACTCCTTTATACGGAGTTCGCTTGTGCGGGAAGTCGCGCATCTCGGCGGGGACATTTCCGATAAGGTGCCGCCCGTGGTTGAAACGTACTTAAAGGCGAAGTTTTCCTGATCCCGTTTGAACTGAAAGAAGGAATACTGAGATGAACTTTCATGAAAAAGTTCACGAGAAAGCAAAAGGTGTAAAAGCTCGAGTCGTTCTCCCCGAGTCATTTGATGTCAGAATCCAGAGAGCTTCTTTACAGGCGCTGAAAAACGGACTCGTGAAAGAAATTGTTTTTATCGGAGATCCCGAGGAGATCACCAGTGTGGCAAACAAACATGGAATAGATCTAAAAGGTATCGAGATTGTCGATCCTTTGAAATCGGACTTTTTCGACGACTTCGCCCATAGGTATCACGAGCTGCGAAAACACAAGGGACTCTCCTTTGATGAGGCGATCGAACAGATTCGCGACCCGGTCTATTTTGCTGCTATGATGGTAAAAACGGACCGTGCGCACGGCCTGGTAGCGGGAGCTGCTCATTCAACTGCCCACATCATCAGGGCAGCGCTCAAGGTCATCGGTATAAAGGAGGGTATCAAAACCGCTTCGAGTAGTATGGTAATGATCGTTCCGGACAAATCCTTCGGATACGATGGGCAACTCATTTTTGCCGACTGTGGCACCGTTCCTTTCCCTGACGCGAGTCAGCTTGCAGATATCGCAATCGCCTCTGCAGAGACAGCAGTAAGTCTCATCGGTTTTAAACCGATAGTGGCAATGCTGTCCTTCTCGACAAAAGGAAGTGCTCCCTGTGAGATTGTTGACAAGGTGATCAAAGCAACCGAGCTTGTAAAACAGAGAAGACCGGATCTGGTTGTCGACGGTGAGATGCAGGCTGATGCAGCGCTTGTGAACTGTGTGGCAGAGAAAAAGTGCCCTGGTTCTCCTGCCGGAGGAAAATCAAACGTACTGATATTTCCTGACCTCAATGCCGGCAATATCTCCTACAAGCTGGTTCAGCGGCTTGCTCACGCGGAAGCGTACGGTCCTATACTGCAGGGCTTCAAGAAACCAGTCAATGACCTTTCCCGGGGATGTTCACTCGAGGATATTGTGAATGTGATCGCAATAACCGCGGTTCAGTCACTTTCGTAACCCTGTGTTTATTTTATTTCCGATCGAATATTTTTGCACTATATTAAAAGCTCAAAGTTATTCGTGAAAAAAAGGGAGAAAGCCTGATGGCTGTACCAAAACAAAGGACATCAAAATCGCGAACGCGGATACGCAGGTCACACAACGACCGTGCCTCGCTTTCAAAGATTGTGCAATGTCCTCATTGTGGAGAATACACCAGACCACATCATGTATGTCCGAATTGCGGATTTTACAAAGAAAGAGAAATAATCTCCTCTAAGGAAGAATAGCGGAGATGGTACTTGTTGATGTAATGAGCGGAGAAAAACCTCCCGAGGTAATCATGAGGGGGGCATTGCGTGCTTCAGATGAGTTCAATGTAAAGCTCGGGCTCGTTGGAGACGAAGAGATTATCAACAATCTGCTCAAGCGGTATCAGTACAAAAACCTGGCCAATATAAAGGTCTTTCATGCAGGAGAGGTAATCGGCATGCATGAAAAACCTTCGATTGCCTGCAAGCAGAAAAAAGATTCGTCAATCATGGTGTGCGCACGGATAGTGAAAGAGGGCACGGCGCACGGAATTTTTTCTCCAGGTAACACCGGTGCAACCCTTATCGCCGCAATAATGAACATTCCACGGATCAGCGGGGTTCTGCGCCCCACTCTAGCCACGTATATTCCAACGGTGAAAGGAAGAAGCCTCCTTATCGATGCCGGTGCAAACATTGACTGCACAGCGGAATATCTGGCGCAGTTTGCCGTCATGGGTGAGATTTTCGCGAAGAAGGTACAGCAGAAAAAGGATCCTTCGATCGGGCTCCTCAGCATAGGCAAGGAGAAATCAAAGGGAAATGAGGTCACTTTGAAGACCTTTGATCTTCTCAAGGACCTCGATCTCAATTTTGTGGGGAATATCGAGGGGTACGATGTATCTGACGGAGATGTCGATGTGGTTGTATGCGACGGATTTGTTGGAAATATTGCTTTGAAGGTTACGGAGCGGGTTTTCAAGTTGACCGTGGAATTCGTGGGACAGCAGGTGGAAAGAAAGCCCCTTCAGCGAATCGGCTACGCGCTCATATATCCGGCTGTGAGAAATATGAGAAAAAAAACTGACCCAAGCGAGTACGGAGGCGCTTATCTCTTGGGATTGGATGCCAGTATCGTCATCGGCCACGGTTCGTCGGACGCAACAACCGTATACAATGGTGTCAGTTTGGTAAATATAGGGATAAGGAATAAGCTGAATACGCTCATCAGAAATAGACTCGAAAGCCTCGGTCTGGCAAGAAAGCAGGAGCGGTGAGAACGCTATTTTTTATTGAATTATGTGAAATTATTAACAATAATGGTCAGGTGGCGATACTCAACCACCGCACACAGGCCCCTGTGTTTATTGAGTAAGTAAATAATTGGAAAAAGAATTTGTTCTTGATGTACTACGGATTCCATATAATATTAGTCTCGTTGTCCTGAAACAGGGTTGTACTTTATCATACAAAAAGGATAGAACATGGCGCCTCAGAGCATAATGATCAAAAGTACGGGATCGTATGTACCTGAAAAGGTACTTACCAATTTAGATCTGGAGAAGATAGTCGATACAACGGATGAGTGGATAACCGCGCGAACAGGAATAAAGACCCGAAGAGTTGCTGCAAAAAATGAGGCAACTTCTGATTTGGCCTATGAAGCATCGAAGATAGCTCTTGAACGAGCTGAACTCGAACCTGAAGATGTAGAGTTGATCCTCGTGGGAACGATAACACCGGATATGTTTTTTCCGAGCACGGGATGTTTCCTTCAGGAAAGGCTTGGTGCGAAAAACGCGACTGCAATGGACATCAGTGCAGCCTGCTCTGGATATATATATGCGCTCGTAATCGCGAACAATTTTATCACCACGAATAGTTACACAAACGCACTGATCGTGGGCGCGGAAAAGCTTACGAGCATAGTTGACTGGGAGGATAGAAGCACCTGTGTAATCTTTGCAGACGGAGCTGGGGCAAGTGTGATCGTACCGTCCAACGGGAGCAGTAAACTCCTTGCGTTTGATATGGGAACAGACGGCGGTTTCAGTGAACAGCTGTACATTCCAGGGGGCGGCTCGAGAAACCCCGCAAGCATTGAAACCGTCACAAAAAAGATGCATGCAATCAAGATGAACGGGAATACGATTTTCAAAGTTGCCGTCAATAAAATGCGTGATACTTTTGTTAATTCCATGAAAAAAGCCGGAATAACCACTGATGATATATCGCTGCTCATTCCTCACCAGGCAAATCTGAGGATAATTGAGTCGCTGAGAAAGTTTCTCCACCTGCCGAAGGAAAAGGTGTATGTGAACATCGATAGATATGGAAACACCTCAGCTGCGAGTATTGCAATCGCACTGGATGAGGCAATCGGAAAAGGTTTGATAAAAAGGGGCGATATTATTGGATTTGCTGCCTTTGGAGGCGGTCTGACCTGGGGCTCCGCGATCATTCAGTACTGATCTTCCTGATTTTTCCCGAACTATTTTTATTTGTTTCGCAGATGAAAACGTATTATATTTCCACTTCGTATCTTGAAGGTATGAATATTTCGTGTGTGGAGATACAATGGATTCGTACGGATTTTTATTTCCTGGCCAGGGGGCACAAAAACCCGCCATGGGAAAAGAGTTCTATGATCAACACAAGGCAGCAAAAGAAGTGTTTGACAGGGCTGAGCAGATTTTAAAGGATTGCTCGATTAAAGCACTCTGTTTTGATGCGGACGAAGAAGAGCTAAAAAAGACAGAGAATACGCAGCCCGCACTCTATACCGCTTCTTATGCAATATACAGAGTACTGACTGAATCAGGCTATGAAGGACACGTGTGTGCGGGACACTCACTTGGCGAGTACACCGCGATTACCGCAGCGGGATACATGAATTTTGAGGATGGGCTTCGGGTCGTGCGTAAGCGCGGGATACTAATGAGAGACTGCGACCCTGAAAGAAAAGGCGGCATGGCCGCGATTCTCGGGCTGGACAAGAAATCCATTGAGGAAGTCTGTGATTCTGTTCAGGGGGTGTGGCCGGCAAACGTCAACAGTCCGAATCAGATTGTGATATCCGGGCTCAAGGAACAGGTAATGCAGGCAACAGAGCAGCTGAAACAGAGAGGTGCGAAAAGAACGATACTTCTCAATGTTGGTGGGCCGTTTCATTCGCCGTACATGAAGGAGGCTGCAAAAGAGCTGGAGAAGGAACTGAGGCGTGTATCGTGGCAAAAGGGAAATAAAAGGATCATCTCGAATGCAACTGCGGAAATAGCCGAAGATTCTGAAACAATCAGCACGAATCTCGTAAATCAGTTGTTTTCCCCCGTCCTGTGGAGTGCTTCAATGCAAAAATTTCTTGAGTTGGGGACCGTACGGTTCATCGAATCAGGTCCAGGCACTGTCCTGAAAGGACTCTTTAGGGCTCTTTCAGGAGATGCACAGGTATTTTCTGTTGCGACCCCCGAAGATCTACAAAAAATCCAGCAGTAACAGGAAAAAAAATGAAATTCCAAGACAAAGTTGCCTTTATCACTGGTGGTGCTCAGGGAATCGGAAGAGAGATCGCACAGTCGTTCGCAGATCACGGGGCGCATATCGTTATTGGAGACATCAAAGAGGATTCTCTGAAAGACGCAGTCGAGGAGCTTCGGCACCAGGGTACCGAAACCGAAGGATATATTCTCGATGTGAGCGATCTCAGATCATGCGAAGGTGTTGCAAAAAAAGCGATTGACAAATTCGGGCGTATTGATATACTCGTCAACAATGCCGGCATCACCAGAGACAACCTGCTGCTTCGCATGTCTGAAGAAGAGTTTGACAGGGTCATTCAGATCAATCTTAAGGGAACTTTCAACTGCACCAAAATCGTTTCGAGATTCATGATGAAACAGCGCTTCGGGAGGATTATCAATATCGCATCGGTGATTGGACTTATCGGGAACGCTGGGCAGGTAAATTATGCAGCGAGCAAAGCCGGTATCATCGGAGTAACGAAATCCGTTGCAAAGGAGCTTGGGTCGCGTAATGTCACGGTAAATGCCATTGCGCCCGGATTCATTAAAACCGAAATGACCGATGTGCTGCCCGAAGAAGTGAAAGCAAAGATGCTGGAATCCATACCGTTGAAACGTCCGGGGACTGCTAAAGACGTGGCAGATGCCGCCCTCTTTCTCGCGTCAGACTACGCATCGTATATTACAGGCCAGGTGCTCGTTGTTGACGGTGGGATGGTGATGTAAAGGTCGCGTGAAGGAATGCGAGCATACGCTTAAGAAATCTGGTGAGATCACCAGTACTGAATAAAAGAGAAATCAAAGAAGGGGGTTAAACAATCCATGGATGTCTTTGAAAAGGTAAAGGAAATCATTGTTGAGAGATTGAGTGTTGAAGAAAAGGACGTGTCAAAGGAATCGTCTTTCATCGACGATCTCGGGGCAGATTCTCTGGACACGGTCGAGCTCGTGATGGCCCTTGAAGAGGAGTTTGGGCTCGAAATTCCGGACGAAGAGGCCGAAAAGATCGTCACAGTCGGAGATGCAGTCAAGTATATTGAATCTCATAAGTAGGATACTGTGTTGAGTACAAAGAACAAAGTGGTAATTACCGGGATGGGGGCGGTGACCCCCATCGGTATTGGTGTGGAGAAATTCTGGAACAACCTCGTGAAAGGTACGTCTGGAATTTCGACAATCACGCTCTTCGATCCGGAAGAGCTTGAAACACGAATTGCAGGAGAGGTGAACGATTTTGATCCTCTCGATTACATGGATGCGCAGGAGGTGAGAAGAAACGACCGATTCACCCAGTTTATTCTTGCTGCGGGTGATGAAGCTATAAAAGACGCCGGGCTGAATCTTGATAATGTTGACGTTTTTCGGGCCGGTGTGATAATCGGATCCGGCATCGGCGGGCTTCAGACCCTCCTTGATCAGCATGAAGTGCTCCTGGCGAAGGGGCCGAAAAGGGTAAGCCCTTTCCTCATACCGAACATGATCGTTAACATGGCGAGTGGGGTTGTTTCAATACGATACAAGCTCAGGGGCCCCAACATGTGCGTTGTCAGCGCATGCGCCTCTTCAAACCACTCAATCGGTGAGGCATTCAAATATATCGAGCGGGGTGATGCCGATGTGATGCTCTGCGGCGGTGCAGAGGCACCGATCGTCAAACTCGGTGTTGCTGGTTTTATCAGAATGAAGGCTGTGTCCACAAAAAACGATGAGCCGCAAAGGTCCTCGCGTCCTTTCGACAGAGACAGAGACGGATTCGTCATGGGAGAAGGTGCTGCGGTTATTGTCATCGAGAGCGAAGACTATGCGCGAAAGCGCGGTGCGCGTATTCATGCACGTCTCGAAGGGTACGGCGTAAGCGCAGATGCATATCATATAGCCGCACCGGAGCCTTCAGGACAGGGAGCACAAAAGTGTATGGAAAACGCCATCTCAGATGCAGGACTCTCCGTACAGGATATCGATTATATTAACGCGCACGGTACATCCACGCCCGTGGGGGACAGATCAGAGGTAAACGCGGTGAAAAATTGTTTCGGGGAACATGCAGCGAAAATAAAGATCAGCTCGAATAAATCGATGATCGGGCATCTGCTCGGTGCAGCCGGAGGGGCTGAGTTGATTGCCACTGTTCTCACTGTGAAAACAGGGACGATACCGCCCACCATCAACCTCGATAATCCGGAATTTGATCTGGACTTTGTACCCCATAAAAGCATAAAACACGAGGTGAATGCAGCTCTGAGCAACTCTTTCGGTTTTGGGGGGCACAACGCGTCGTTAGTAATCACCAGATATGAAGAATAATAATCAACACATTTGTTCGAAAAGAAAAGATGAACTTGCAAAGCTGCAGAAACAGCTCGGTATTCGGTTTAAAAATGTCGATCTTCTAAATACCGCACTTTCACATAAGTCCTATGTAAACGAATCCGGTTCTGATCTCGAAAACAACGAAAAGCTCGAGTTTCTTGGTGACGCGTTTTTAGGCCTCATTGTGAGTGATTATCTCTACAATCAGAATCTCTACTTTCGTGAGGGCTCGCTCGCACGAATAAAGTCCTATGTGGTGAGTGAGGCCACGCTTCACAGGGTGGGGCAGGAGATCACTATCCATGATTATCTCCTTATCGGGAGAGGCGAGGAGAAAACCGGAGGACGCTACAGGCGTGCATTGATCGGCGACAGTGTCGAAGCGCTTATCGGGGCCTATTTTCTCGACAGCGGGTATAAACAAGCCCGTAAGCTCGTTGAACGACTTTTTCTCAAAGAGATCATAAAGGTTGAAAAAAACCGGCACGAAAAGGATTATAAATCTATACTGCAGGAACTCGTGCAGAAGAAGTTCAAGACTGTTCCACAGTACACGGTCATCAATACGGAGGGGCCCGATCATCGGAGGAAGTTTTTCATAAATGTTTTGTTGAAAAAAGATACCTACGGACCCGGTGTCGGCAAGAGCAAGAAGCAGGCAGAGCAGAACGCTGCGCACATTGCACTAAAGTCACTGAAAAGTAAAAAACGATTTCGGGACCCGTCAATCGAGAATGTTCAATACAATGACAAAGAGGTGAGGAAGAAAAGATTTGTTAGAAGAAGTAAAAGGGCAAAAAATTGCGGTACGGATGTTAGAACATGAAATCCTGCATGATCGGCTCCCCGCGTCCCTCCTTTTTTACGGTCCAGAGGGAAGTGGAAAATTTCACACCGCGGTTGCACTCACGCGAATCATCAATTGCACGTACGGGGGGAATAGTGACTGTTCATGTCCTTCCTGTAGAAGCATCTTGAGGCTCAGTGCACGAAACCTATTTCTCATATCCAAGTCCGAATTGAAAAACACCTTCGCGATGTGGAGGCGTTTCGGTGTGAAGGCGCAGAATGCGGGATGGTTGTATCGGGATCTTCGAAGGCTTGCAATCAACCTCTACGACGAGGAACGATATCAAAAAGAATTCGAAAAACTCGAACAGCACCTTCAGTCTCCTGAGGGAATAGTACCGCGCTTTCAGGAAATCATGGATGTGGTGTACGCTGTTCTCGAATCAATGAAAGGGCAGACGGTATCCATTCAGAGAATACGCGAAATTCAGAGATATTTGTGGCTGAAAAGCGATGAAGGAAATTACAGGGTGGTGATAATCGACGGAGGGGAACGCATGAATGAGGAGGCTTCCAACAGCATTCTGAAAATTTCCGAAGATACTCCTCCCCGATCCCTCATCATAATGACCGCGGTACACCCAGAACTTCTGAAGGAGACGATTCGATCGCGTTTCAGGAGCTACCGGTTTGTTCCCCTCTCCGGAAAAATACGAAACGAGATAGTGGAAGAGCGTTTCGGCGTTGATGCGTCATTCGATGGTGAGCTCGAACACTTCGATCGAGATGAAATGAAGCGCCATTATGATAGTCTCAGAGAACAGCAGATTGATCCACATGAGCTCAATGAGAGGATAAAGAACATTGTCTCAAATGATCTGGTGACATCCTTTCTGGACTACACACTCGATACAGTGCAAAAAGAGGTACGCGCCAGTCACGCAACCTCGATGAGGGACATTTACGAACTGGAGGCATTGATGAAGTCTGCCTCGTTCGCCAGGGATTCCATTCTGTTCACGTATGCCAATCGTGAGCTCGTATTCTTAAATTTTGTATTGAATAATTTCAGACGGCCATTAAAATAGTTTTATTGAATAGAAGTGTGAGTG
>CAZOWM010000013.1:0-72918 GCA_964583615.1 uncultured Spirochaetota bacterium
TTCCTCTTTGCATTCACTGCATTTTACCTCCACTCACAGGAGACGGATGAAAAGGTCACGCTCAGGTCTCTTTCTGTCGACTGGTACGCCTACTCAGGCGACGGTGTAAAGCTTCAGTACAGGACATTCAAGAACGATCCGGTTTTGGTCTACTTTCCCAGGAGCTTTGAGAAAAAGTACTACCGGTTTGTCGACACACCGCTCGACTACGCGGGTGTAAACAGCCTTCCCATTCTCCTCGTTCATCTCAAGGGCGATGAAGTCATCTTCGTCGATATCTACACACGCCATATGAGATCCAAGGGGCTTATCGCGGACTTCACGCAGGAGGATTTCGAAAACTTCATTGCCCAGGAGAAAGCGGGAAAAATCAGCCTGAAGTTTTGAGTGCACTGTTTTTTTTCACTTATCTGAAAACAAACACGCCGCCTGGAGGCGGCTTTTTTTTTCATCCCTGAGCATCTTTTTTGTGCTATATTAGAGCACAGCCGAACACTCGGTGAACGGAGCCTTTTCATTGAGCAATAACCTCATATATTTCGTATGGATCATTTCAGACCTCACCCTTCTGATCATCGGATTTACACTGTGGGGGAAAAAAGGGGTGATTGCGGTGATCGCAAGCAATGTGGTTCTGATGAACATCTTCGTGTTGAAAGGGATCAGGCTCTTCGGGCTCGATGCCACAGGCGGGAATGTACTCTACGCCTCGATTTTTCTGGGTACTGACATTATTGCGGAATATTACGGAAAAAAGGAGGCGACAGAAGCGGTATTCATCGGTTTTTTCATCTCGGTTTTTTTCCTCGTTGCATCCCGTTTCATCCTTCTCTTCACTCCTGCAGAGTGGGACCTCTACCACGGCGCCATGGAGCGCCTCTTTACCCCGGTGTGGCGAATAATCGGTGCATCGATGCTCGCATACATCCTCTCGCAAAACTTCGATGTAACGGTCTACGTCTGGCTGAAAAAGCGCTTCCCCTCCCAGCTCTGGGTACGAAACAACGGGTCCACCTGGGGTTCACAGGTCATCGATACCGCAGTGTTCTGCTTTGCCGCGTTTGCGGGGACATATGAGACAGGCACCGTGCTGCAAATAATCATCTCAACCTACATACTCAAGCTCATCGTGGCGATCATCGACACGCCGTTCATATACCTCACGAAACTGATCGTCCGGCTCAGGCCTTCGATCATTCATCATGCATGATTCTGCTCGCGTTTAGGTGCGAACGTTTCTCCGCTTTCACCCGACCGGAAGAACGAAACAGGCGGATATACGCACGCACCCGGTTTTTAAGCGCGTCTTTTGCAGGAAGAAAAAGCTTTCGTAAATCTTTCTCGTCGGGATTTTCTTTAAACGCCTCCTCGAGCGTGCCGAGAAAGGTTATCTGAAGGTCCGTGGACACATTGATCTTGGCGATACCCATTTCGATTGCATCCTCGATGCTTCCCTCGCCCTCTTTCAACACGAGCTTTCTTTTTTTTGCTTCCTCCGCTGTTTTTACAACCCCGGAAGAGCCGTGGAGCACAAGGGGAATACTCACCCGTGAGGCGATTATTTCGATGAGCCCGATATTCAGCGGCTGAACATCCGCCTTCATCCCGTGCACACTGCCGCACGCGATTGCGAGTGAATCACACCCGGTGCGCCCGACGAATTCGGCAGCAGCATCGGGAGAGGGGAAAAGCGCGTTCACTCTCCTCCGGACAGCCTCCGGAAGTGGAGATGAGCAATCCCAGTCGTGTCCGAGAAGATGAGCGAATTCGTGCAGCCGCGGTATTTTCCCGAGCTCAGCCTCAACCGGTACTCCGCATATATGCGCGATCTCAGCGACACGTTTTGTCACGTGGACGTTTTCTTCAAACGGAGCGTCCGATCCATCGTACATGAGGGAGGTGAATCCTTCCCGAAGACAGCAGACATTCACAGCATAATCCTTTCCATGGTCCAGGTGCAGAACAACGGGAACGGATGCAAGCTCAGCAGCCGTTTTCACAAGACTTGCACAAAATTCACGCCCCGCATACCCAAGCGTCCCCTGACTGATCTGGACTATAACGGGAGACCTCTCTTCTTGTGCGGCCTCGACTATGGCCTGAACCATCTCCATGTTGCTTGCATTGAACCCTCCAACTGCATACCGCCGCTTTCGCGCATCTTCCAGAAGATTTTTACTTGTCACAAGCGGCACTTCACCCTCCCTGAGTTTCTCGGCAGTCAGAACGAGTATTCAACCAGCCCGTAAACGGCAGCTTCCTGGGAAAACCGCTCTGCGTAGTCGAGGTTGTACCGGACCTTCGCCCCTGCAACGACGCCGTCGCCTATTTCCTTTACAAGCGTCGTTGTTGCCACCACTCCCCTACCGTACACAGCCGGCGGAATGAAACTCCACCGATACAGGGACCGCTCATAGGGATACAGCCACGCGAACCGGTCGTCATCCGTAATATAATAGAGAATCTGGAAAGACGCGTGCCCTTTTTGCCCTCTTTTCAGCAGCTCCGCGGACACTCCCGCCCCTGCATGGATTTTTTCTTCCTCAGAAGCGCCGATTCTGTTTTCTCCGCGGAAAACGAGCTCCGTGCGCTCGGATAAGGGGTGCCGTGTAGAAAGCTTTGTCGTGATCTTGTACGATCTCGCGAGCGGCGCGTAGTAGTAGTTATTGATGACATCGAAGCTCTGCCGGAGCTGAAAAAGTGATTTGTTCGCGAAACTGTACCTGTATTTGTAGCTCAAGGAAACGCCTGTTTCCTCGTTTCCGGGACTGTCCGTATTGTAGAGTTCTGCATGCGCATACATCCATGCAGTGAACTGTTTTGGTGCCTTCGTGTGATGGAATCCGATAAGCCCGCATGCGACATTGTTCGAGCCGTCAGGAAGCTCGAGCGCATGGTGATTCACGAGCTGAGCAGGCAGATAAGCGCCCCAGCCGTACCACCCGGTGTTGCCAAACTTTTTTCTCACACCGCCTGAAAACCCCACCGCAGAGGAGAAATCCCCGTTGAACTCCGGATAGTAGGAGAGGCACCGGTGAAAGGTCCCCACGACCTCTCCAAACACTTCGAGAGGCCCGTACAGCTTGAAGTACAGGCTCGAGGAAAAAAGATCCTTTCCCCTGTAGAAGCACCCTGTCTTGTCCCCTTTTTCCGGATCGTAGTCGTAGTACGGATCGATCATCCTGTTGAATCTTGAGTACGCCAAAGTGCTTCCAAATTTCAGCGGAGAGGCCGAAACTGACACATTCAGCCCCGCGATGTATTCTCTGAGATTGTTCCGTTTCTCCCGGTCACATTCTTCGCCGTAATCGCACTCCTCCCGGATACAGGTAAAGAGGTTTGACTTGCACGAGTATCGCCGCGGAAACCCATCGCTGATTCCGGTGAAATCATCCTCATCCTCATCGTTCGGGACCCCGTCCGAGTCGTTGTCGCGGTATTTGTAATAACTGCTTTCACCTGCAGAACAGTCGTAGGTGTTCCACGAAAAAAACGGCCTGATCCTGACATCACCAACCCCGTACTCAACCGCCACGCCTTCGAGAAGGTACGTCTTCGAGGAGCTGCCAGAAGGAGATATTCTGTCATAGTAGCGGGCGATATCGTAATATGGGGTGCTGAAAATAAGCGGATAGGAGCCGCCGAAAAGGAGCCCCTGCCCGAAACTGGGAAGATAATTCCCGAAAATGATCCTTTTCCAGTGCCTCAAATCCGTGAACTGGACATAAAAGCTTCCGTTCTCAAAAAATCCATGATCCGCATCTCCAAAATATCCCTGAGGATAGTAGCCCGGTTCTCCCCGCCCTTTTACCAGGGTTATATGAAGAGTGAGGTTTGTGTCCGGATTGTAGTGCACCGCGGTGTAAGTGGAAAAATTCCGGTAGCTGAACGTGTCCGATGTGGGGTAGGAGCTTCTCACGAGCACGGAGCTGTTTTTTGTCTCAGAGGGGAACACGTGCATCCGTGGGACGACAACAAAGATAAGAAGAAAAAATGTGACAAAACCCCGCACCCGCATTCTGGATATTTTATTCTGCAGCAGTATTCTTCGCAAGAACAATTTTTAGCACTCTTGACATCTGTATCAAATACTGTATAATAATACCACAATGAAAAGGGAGGTAAAACATGATACATCGCAAAACTTATTTCTTTGTGTTTATTTTCGTTTTGGTTGTGGTCTTTGTTCTTCCGTCCATGCTTGTTTATGCAGGGGGAAGCAAGGCGCTCCGAAATAAACTAGACCAGTGCAACAGCAAAGTCGACGAGCTGGAATCGGAAACCTCGAAGTTGAAGTCCGATATATCCGGTTTGGAGTCGAAGATCTCTTCTCTCGAGTCCGAGAGGGACAGGCTCCGCTCGCGAATCGCCGAGCTCGAAAGTGAAATCGCCTCCAAAGAAGCGGAGATCGAAGTGCTTCAGGCTCAGCTCGAGGAAGCCCCTGACCCCATGATCGTGGCAAAGACGATTGAACAAAAAGTCCAGGAAAAAGAGGCTGAGATCATCGAGCTGGAAATGGAGAAGGATGAGCTCGAAACGGAAATTGCGCAGACAAACAGGGAGCTCGCGCAGGCAAACAAAGAGCTTGCAGAGCTGCGGTCTCAAAACCGCACAATACAAAGGCAAAATGAGCGGCTCACCCTCCAGGTGAAAGATCTGGAAGCGGAAAATGAAGAGCTCCTCGAAGTGCTCCAAATCTACGAAGGCATCGAGAGGGAAAGCATTGAGCTCTTGGATATCATCCTCGAGAGGATCAACGAGCTCCTGTACGAAGAAATTCGAGACGGAAAGGTGCGTGTATTCAAGGGGACCCTGGGGATCGTGCTCGACGTAGTCAGCGAGCACATGTTCGAGGTTGGAAGTGTGAAGATCAACGAAGGCGGGAAAGAGATACTCGGGAAGGTCGGCACACTTCTGGGAGAGATCGACGGCTATCTCATCGGAGTCATCGGAAATGCGGACAGCAAACCGATTGTAACCCCATCTCTGAAGAGGCAATTTCCCACGAACTGGGAACTTTCTGCCGCACGCGGAGCAACCGTTGTCCGGTACTTCATCGAAACATCCGGAGTCTCCCCGACCAGGTTCATTTCCATGGGACTCGGCGAGTTTCAGCCCATTGACACCAATCTCACGATCCAAGGAAGGGGAAACAACAGGAGAGTTGATCTCGTTCTGCTCCCCATGGATGTCCTTGCTGCTGTGATCATCGGTGCGGAAATCAAGTAAACGCAGTGCGATGCTCGCCCGCGGGCGAAGCAGTCATTGCATACAAAGAATTACTTTTCGAGAAAGCTCTGTTGACAGAGGTGCTTGACCGGCACCTCTGGTTTCTTTCTTGCAAACCCATGAAGAGACTTGTTGTGTTTGACCTGGAAACCACCGGACTGTATCCTGAAAAAGGCGACATGATTCTGGAAATCGCGGGAGTTTCCGTGGTGGACGATCTGATCGAAACCGGGCAGAGCTTTCACTCCTACGTCAATCCGGGCAGGCAGATTCCCAAAGAAGCAACCAAAGTCAACAATATCACCGATGAGATGGTAAAAAATGCGCCTCCCATCGGTGAAGTGCTGCCGCAATTTTTTCGCTATATACAGGACTCTCCTCTCGTCGCGCACAACGCTGGTTTCGACGTGGGGTTCATCGATTATTTTTCGGCCTTTCATGGGTTCCCGCGCTTAAAAAACTTGGTCATCGATACCCTCGCGCTCTCAAAGGAGATATTCCCCATGAGCCCGTATCACAGCCTCGATGCGGTGCTGGAAAGGCTCGAAATTCCATTTCGGAAAGATGCACGTCACGGAGCGCTCGAAGACGCCCGCTTGACCGCTCTTGCATTTATTGCGATGAAATCCCGCCTTTAGGCAACAAACATTGACAAATTCGCGGGATTTCAGTAATTTAAAAACACTTAACATATAGAATTACTGTGACACAGCAAATTATTTGGAGGTAAATCGATGATTCGAATCTCCACGAAGGGGCGGTATGGAACGCGCTTCATGCTCGAGCTCGCCCTCAATTACGGCCAGCGCCCGTTACTCCTCAAGGATGTGGCCAAAATGGAGGAGATTTCTGAAGGATACCTTCAGCATATCGTGGACACACTCAAGGGGGCGAACCTGATTCACTCGAACAGGGTGGGTCACGGCGGATATACACTCACACGCCCGCCGTCTGAGATAAATCTTCGAGAAATTCTTAGTTCTCTTGAAGGAAGCATCGATCTGGCTGAATGCATTCACAAACCGGAACTCTGCAGCAGGGCCCAGGAGTGTCCCACACGGGATATCTGGGCTGAAATCGGAGAAAAATTCTCCAAATCCCTCGAGGAAACCACACTTGAAGATATGGTAAAGAGAAAGAAACAGAAAGGAGAGCGTTACTTTCTCTATGAAATCTAAAGATTGAGGCTCATCTTTTCTCTTTTGGGTTTTTTTCCGCGAAAGACAGGAAACAGTAAGAATGCAAAAAAAAGTGATTGTGGCGATGAGCGGCGGTGTGGATTCATCGGTGGCCGCGCTCATGCTGAAAAAAGAGGGATACGAGGTTGAGGGAGTAACCCTTCAGCTGATTCCTGATTCCCACATCGCGCGATTTTTCGAACATGCAGCGCCCGACACGCACGTGCAGGACGCTCGGTGTGCGGCGGAACTGCTCGGCATTCCCCATCATGTGCTGAACATGAAGCTTGATTTTCACGACCTGGTGATCGCACGGTTCAAAGAAGAATACAAAACCGGGCAAACGCCGAATCCCTGTATCCGGTGTAACAGGTTTATCAAGTTCGGCCTCCTCTTCAAAGCGTCCGGGGAAATGGGAGCGGACTACCTCGCGACAGGACACTACGCAAAGATTGAATACGATCAGCACACAGACTGTTTCTTTCTCAAGAGGGGTACGGATCCCCAGAAAGATCAATCCTATTTCCTCTACATGCTCAACCAGACTCTGCTTCGATCACTGCTTTTTCCTCTTGGGAACAAAACCAAGCAGGAGGTAAGATGCATTGCACAGCAGGAGGGCCTCAATTTATTGAATAAATCAGATTCACAGGAAATCTGCTTTATTCCGGGAAACGATTACCGCGTCCTGTTCAATCAAACCACATCATCCGTTGTCCCGGGGCCGATTGTTGACTACAGCGGGAAGAGACTGGGGAAGCACACCGGAATCATCAATTACACGATCGGACAGAGACGCGGGCTCGGTATCGCCGCGGAACACCCCCTCTATGTGACAAAGATGCTCGTGAAGAAAAACACGATCGTCGTCGGGCCCAGAAAAGAGGGGTACTCCAAAGAGCTTGTAGCAGAGGATATACTCTGGACCTCAGAACCGGTTGAAAAAGAGGAAGCAGTGTACGCAAAGATCCGTTCTCTTCATAAAGAGGCAAAGGCATGTGTGTTTCCCCTTTCTGCAGAAAGGATAAGGGTTGTATTCGAAAAACCGCAGTGGGCAATCGCGCCCGGCCAGGCAGTCGTTTTTTACAAAAATGACAGAGTGCTGGGGGGAGGCATCATTGTCAATGGAGAAAAAGAGACAGCAGGCGAGATTTTTTTTCAGTGAATGTGAGCAGCACACGCATATCCGTGGGAAAAAAGGAACAATACAAAAGGGTGACCCGATAACGCTTCTGTGAGCTCCTATGAAAGAGTCGACTACTGTATCCATTCTCAGATACACTCAAAACCGCTTTTTTGCGCGGGAGGACCCCGTTGTCACGGAGATCACACTCTCGATTGCCGTGAACGGTACGGTACTCGCCGAAATTATCTGTTCGCCTCTCGAGATCCGGGAGTTCGTTACGGGTTTTCTTTTTTCTGAAAGACTGATCAAAAGCAGTAAGGACCTTGACGCCCTGGATATTGATACTGAAAAATGGGCTGCCTCTGTTGCAACAAGAACAAAAAAAGATTTCGACGTCAGTCAACGAAACGCGCGGTTTATCACTCCCGGGGACCTGTCTTCAGGCAGGCTTTCCCCTGCCGTATATGCACAGAGATACACGAAAGTGAAATCGAAAACCTTCATATCCTCCGCCGATGTGCACACACTCGGGACTCTGATCCAGTCACGATCGAAGCTTTTCGGGAAAACAGGGGGCGCGCACAGCGCAGCTTTGTGGAACGGCAAGCGGCTGCTTTTTTTCAGCGAAGACATCGGACGGCACAACGCGCTTGATAAAATCATCGGAAGGTGCCTGCTTGAAGACATCGACACACGCGATAAAACGATCGCAACGAGCGGGAGGCTGTCGTCCGCAGTCGTGGCAAAGGTTATTCACGCGGGATTTCCGGTTTTGGTTTCGAGATCCGCGCCCACGGAACGGGCGGTACTCCTTTCCAGAGAATTCGGAATAACGATGATTGGATTCGCCCGCGGACAAGAGTTCAACATCTACAGCAACGCGTGGAGAGTGCGCGCGTAGTCGAGCGATGAAAATACATATTCTGATACCAGCACTTTTTGTTTTTTCCCTCTCTTCCTCTCCCGTACCGCAGCTCACTGCTCAGGATTCAGCCTTTCAGGCACTTCCCGAGGAAAAGCAGATCCGTGCGATTCTTCACGTATACGGAAACCGGATCAAGCGAACAGAGCGGCTTGAGGGAGACTTCGTCTTCTGGGTCAACAATGCGCCGATCTATTTCAGCCACGGCCGGATGCTCTCCAGGAAAAACCACCTCTTCTACACAGAGTTCGACCTGTTTTTCTATGCCTACAGGACAGGGACGCTTGAAACGCTCCCGCGACAGGTGCCCTTCCCGCGAAGAAGATCCTCTGACTTCCTCGACGCATTGATCGGTGAAACCGAGGAGGAGATACGGGCTTCGAGCAGGTGGATCGCCTTCCTCAACCACCGTGTGTATGTACACGAACTGTGCATCGAACCTCTGAGGCATGTCGACGCGGAAATCGAGCGCATCGCCGCCACGTCAGAAGCTGTCCGTGACTTCATCCGAAACATCAAGATTATCTATTCCATGAAACAAAAAACAGTGGAGGGGACAAAAAACAGAAGCTACCACTCATACGGGCTTGCGATCGACCTCATACCTGAAAGCTACGAGCACAAGCATGCCTACTGGAGGTGGAGCTCCGTGTTTACTCCTGATTGGGGAAACATTCCGCTGGAAGAACGCTGGATGCCTCCGGCGCAGATCGTTGAAAGCTTCGAAAAAAACGGATTCGTGTGGGGCGGAAAATGGTACTACTTCGATACCGTGCACTTCGAGTACAGGCCTGAAATCATCTACTCTTCACAGACCAGCGGTTCAGAGCATTAAAAATACCCCCTCAGCCTGCACTCAGCGACAAATGTCTCGTAGAGCTCATCATACACAGCAACTTCTTTTGTATCGGGCTTAAATACGAGGTCCATCGTTACCATGTGCTCGATTGCCTCGCTCAGGCTCGAATAGTACGCGCCGGATGCTGCAATCATCGCGGCACCGAACGCGGTCTCCACCACCCGTGCCTTGCAGATGTTCTTCTTGAGCACATTTGCGCGTATCTGCATCCATGGCCTACTGTACGCTCCTCCACCCATCGAATAGATATTCTCGCCTACTGCATACCCGATGCCCGCAATTTTTTCATAGATCATTCTTTCCACATAGGACGCACCCTCGAGAAATGCCTTGAACATTACGAGCGGATCACATGCATCGGATTTTATAAAACCCCTGGCCTCCATATTGAGAAAGGGGAATTTTTCGCTTTTTCGCGCCAGAGGGTAAACATACGCGCCGGTCGGCGCCATTTTTGCGATCTTATTATCGTACTCCTTGAGATCGTCATGAAAGAAAAGCCGGAGCGCCTCCCCGCCCGTGTTGCTCGCTGCCCCGGGAAGCCAGTAACCCTCTGGGTGCCGGTGGGCGTAGATAAGCCCCTCGGGATCTTTTAAGAATTCGTCCGCTATTCCCCTGACCCCGAATACCGTGCCGATCGTGGTATTCCAGTCACCGGAAACCCGGGCACCGCTCGAATAAAAACCTGTGGTGGAATCTGTGGCCCCTGCAACGATTTTTACAGCGTGTTTGATGCCAAACCTTTCTCGTATACTGCGCTTCAGCTCGCCGATTACCTCTCCTGTCTTTACGACCTCCGGAAGCTTTTGGAGGGGCACTCCAAGCACCGACTCAATGGAATGCGGCCATTCACCTTTTGCAAGATCATAGCCGGTCTTTACTGCATTGGAAAAGTCCGTCGTCTCGAAATTGCCTGAAATAATGCCGCGGATATAATCAGCAGCGTGATTGAACTTGTAGGCCTTCTCAAAGAGCTCAGGTTTTTTGTTCTTTATCCATAGTATCTTAGAGAGAGCAAAACTCGGTTTTACGGAAATGCCCGTTCGTGCGCGGATGTAGTCCGACTCCTCACGGGCACGCGAGTCATTGTGAAGCATGGCGTTCGAAAGCGGCCTGCAGCGTTTATCGACAGGCAGCACTGTTCCTGACGTCGAATCCACTGCAATTGCGAGAAGCTCGCAGTTTCCTGCATCGCCGAGGATGGAATCCAGCGTTTTCAGAAGGGGAAGCTCCCACGCTCTCGGGTCCTGTTCCGAATAGTGCTCGTCTTCGCAAAAGACAAAGCTTTTTTCTATACCGGCTGAACGTTCGGAAAGTACTTCCCCTGCTGTATCCGTGAGAATCATTCTGATCCCCGTTGTGCCCATGTCTATGCCGAGAAATACTGCATTTTTCATATGTTTCCCTCTCAGGTCAGGCATTGAGAACAGCGTACACCGTATCCGTGAGTTTTTTCCAGTTCAACTCAACCCACCCCATCACTCTGACATTGTGCTGAAGATAGATAAGGTACTCAAAAGGGTTCGGTTTCTTTATATAGTAATCGTCCAGGTCCCAGTTCAGCACATAGAGGTTGCTCGCCTTTATCATCAGTGGAAGGCAGTGTATTTCGCTTTCATTAAACGCACCGAGTGATGGAAGCTTATTTATCTCTTCAACGAACGTCGATCTTCGTGTTTCCCGTTCTCTTCGCATACTTCATCAGGTTCCCGGATATTGCGGGTAAAAGCTCGTTTATCTTCGGCTCATACCGCCGCCCTTCGGGCTTCAGATCGCTCACCGCATCGTGATATCGTGCGAGGACCCGGGCAGAATCCTGAAGCTCTCTTATACTGCATGCGGGGTTGTCCCACGTGTATTTATCCTCTCCTTCAAGGTACTGAAAAATGGCAAAATATCTCTCCTCTCCGTTATTTTTCATCACTTCCTTGACGTAGCTTCCACCGTCTTTTTTGAAAATGAGGCCCGCCACGAGATCGAAGTGCTTTTTCATGAGATGTTTTACTATGGAGTGTTCGAAACGAACCTCATCCTCTCTGATCCCCTTCTTGTACCTGCGAAAAAAATATTTCGTCTTCTTCCCGTTTTTGCTTGTCTCGATTTCATAACTTACATTCACGTACCCTCTATCGAGCTTCTTTACACCGACGAGCTCACCGATATCGTAATTCTCCGATAGAATCACCGCAAGGTGATCCGCCATATAACTTTTATCGATCGCCTCCTGAAGGTTCCGGGTGTTCGTCACGAGCTTTTCCATGATGTTTCTCAACTCTTCAAGCTGTTCCAGTTCCATCATTCCTCCTCAATACAAATGTTGTACTTTCCATGGGGCAGCGCGCCTTCTCATTTCCCGCGTTTCTGTACCTCGATCTTGCGGATTATTTTTGCGGGCATTGCTTTCTGCGTGAGGTTCGACACCCCGACGATGGTCATCATCCCTGCAAGCATGGCCGCAGAAAAAGAGCGACAAATATCCCTGCGTATATGCCCCACTTGTTCGCACGTTTGAGGTACAGCGCTGCGGTGAGAGCCGGGAACAGCATCGTATACACAATAAAACCGTCACCCATTCATCCTCCCGAGACTCCACCAAAACCGGGAGATTGCGTCCAAAAGTCACTGTACGTTAACCCACCGCCGATCTTTTTGGGAGATTGAAATTCAGCAGTATTCTAAATGAAACGGAGGGAATTTACAAGAAAAGTTCATTCCACAATGATCGATGGGTACAGAGATCGGCACCACCCCGGGTATCGCCCTGTCTCAGTACACCCGGTAGCGTTTGTACCCTTCTTTTTTCTGAAATAGCTTTACGCAGAGCAGTCCGAAAAGAAACCCCCCGATATGCGCGAACCAAGCCACATTGCTCGCCATCCCCCCCACACTGGAGATGAGCTGCATGAAAAACCAGATCCCGATAAACACACCTGCAGGAACGTTTATCACTGTGATAAAGATGAAAATGAACATGAGAGTTTTCACGCGTGCTCTCGGGAATTTCAGTATGTACCCACCGAGCACGGCGGAAACCGCACCGCTCGCGCCGATAACCGTAATGGTCGAGGCTGCGAAGATAAGTATCTGAACAAGGGATGCGACAACCCCTCCCAAAAGATAAAAAAACACGAATCTGAAGCTCCCCATGATGTCCTCGATATTGTTTCCGAATATCCAGAGAAACCACATGTTTCCGAGAAGATGGAACAGCGAACCGTGGAGAAACAATGAAGTCACGAGCGTGACGTAGGGCCCGAGAAAGACCTTTGGATTGAGGTCGACCGCCCTGGTAATCTCGAAGGGAACGACGCCGTATTTTGCAACGAAGAAACTCCGAGAGCTCCCCATTAGCAGCTCGGCGATGTAGATAACAACGTTGACCGCGATGAATATTACGGTCATATACGGAAAATTCTTTGTCGGATTATCGTCCTTTAAGGGAAAAAACATACCTCACCCTTTCAAATCGACATGGAAAAGAAGCTGTTAAAACGATAATATAATCTTCAGCGTTTATCAACATAGTTTCGGGCAGCTTCCCTCCCTTTTTTCTCATTCACAAAAATGAGAATCATGGTGCCCAAAAAGAAATAGAAAATAGTAGAGAGGATCGCGAGTCGGTTTGAAGCGAACAGATAGGACATCAGCCCGAAGGAGAGTATTCCAAGGATCGCAGAAGCCTTTCCCGCAAGGCCCCAGAACCCGAAAAACTCAGCGCTCTTCGACTTTGGTGAAAAGAGCCCCACAAGCGCCCTCGCAGAACTCTGGCTCGCCCCCATTGCGAGGCCCGCCAGATTCGCGACTCCCCAAAATCCTGCCGCGCTCCGCAGGAAAAACGCCGTGACAACCGTCGTCATCCACATGATCAGGGTAATGAGAATCGTCTTTTTGGATCCGACCTTGTCTTCAACGAACCCGAAAAGGAAGGCCCCGACTGCAGCGGTGATGTTGACGACAATGATCATCAGCACGGACATCCCAGCGGAAAATCCAAGCTCCTTCTGGGCGTATACGGCGGCAAATGCGATGACCACCGCAATCCCTGAGTAAAAGAAGAAAAAAGAAACAAGAAATTTCACAAGCTCTTTGAAATCGGCGATGCGCCTGAACGTGTCAGTGAGCCGCATAAACGCGATCGAAAAAATCGTGTCCTCCTCTGGAATCGTTTTCTTCTGCCTTGTTTCCCGGACCCAGAGAAATGTAGGCACAGCCGCGGCGGCGAAAAACCCCGCAGTGACAAGATTGCTCAGCCGTATGGGAAGAAAGCTTTCTTCCGCACCCACGGGTGTGTAGTAGGTGAGAATGACAAGACAGAGTCCAAGCGAGAGCAGGCCGCCCACATACCCGAAGCTCCACGCGTAACCTGAAATTCTTCCCATCTCTTTTTCTCCTGCGATCTCCGGAAGAAAGCTAGACACAAAGTTCTCGCTTGCAGAAAACCCGACATTCGAGAGCACGACAAAAACCATTGCACGCACGACATGGCCCGGTTTGATGAAAAAAAGCAGTCCGGTAAACACCACACAGAGCAGGTAGGAAAAGAACAGAAACCGCTTCTTTAATCCCGTATAATCGGCGAGAGCGCCGAACAGGGGCCCGAATATAATCACGATAAGATAGGATATCGAAAGCGTGATCGACCACATAAGCTCACCTCTGTTTGCTTCCGTTACCACGAAGCGCACGAAGTACGCATTGAACAGTGCGGTAATAATCACAGTAGTGTACGATGAGTTTGCAAAATCGAACATCATGAATCCAAATATTTCGCGTTTGTGCGCGCGGTCTCTGTTCATGTGATCTCCTCTTCAGAAGGGGTCTTTCTCTGCTGCATATCGGGTGTGGTCCTGAACGGCTCCGTTCAATCTCTCGCTGCACGGGGAAAACGCTTGCGAGTGATTCCCATTATTTATAAACTATGCGGGTATTTTTGCAAAGGATAAAATTCCTCAAAAAAAACGCATATGAAAGAAACCGAATATATTCCAGCCCGTTGAATACTGTTCAAATAATTGTATCATTTATTACTCATTCTATACTATTGTTCGTAAGACATGCCGCCGAACGATCAAACTCAACGGCACCAGTAGAAATTATCAGAATAGTCAATCTGAGTGGATACGGTTTTGAATGCTAGATTTATCTTTTTAATCGTTTAATTTCCTGCAGTATCTCACTAATTACTTCTTTGTTTATTATTACTTTCTTGTCTCCAGATTTTGATGAAAAAATATAAAACACTTTGCCCCCGTATTCTTTTGTAAATTTTTCATGGGTTACTTTTTGAAGCCCTTTTTCTTTAAATATTTGAGAAAGTTGAATACCCTGATTTACAGGCTTTATCTGTATCCCAATAAATTTATCTTTGATTCTCATAAAGAAGTCAACATTGTAAAGTCTGTCCCACCTGTCAGGCGCAGGTTCTATTTTCAACCCGAGTTCATTCTCAAGCTGCCCATATATTGTTTTAATTTCAGTCATATAGCCATCAAACGTTCGGTCAATAACGAGTTGAATCATATAATCTATGCAATCCTGTTCTGTTATTTCTTCTACTTCCGCCTGAATTACTTCGGTTATTTTTATGTAGAGTTTTTTACCGAGGCTTTCGATATGTTCTTTTGATCGGACGTTTTTAAAATAATATTCACGCCATTCTCCAATCGTTTTAGGTGCGCATTGTCAAATATTCTCAGAAGTTGAACCCACATTCCGTTTAAAATTCAGTTGAAAGCGGTTCATTACACTATTTAATATCCATTCTTTAGCCATAATATCTTTCTCAAATGCATAAAAATTTGTTTTTGTATTTGAAATCAACCTTAGTATCAACTTCTGCCAGTCCTTTTTTAATTAAATGAGCATTGATGAATGTTTTATTTTTTAAATATAAATAACAAAGTAGGTTGTTATGTTCATCGAATTTTTTATTGTCATATTTCAAAAAAACTTTATTTCCTTTTACCCGTTCTCTTAAAAAGGCGACCGCCTCTTTTTTTATAATTTTCTTTTCTTTTACGCCAAGGAGACGGACAATTAAATCATTGTTTAGTTTTAATAATTCCGGGCTTATAATTTCTTTTACAGAATAGTATTGCTCACGTTCTGCGCGATTCTTGTCGATCCTTGAACCAAACTGTAGCTTCTTCGGGTCTATCCTCTTATCAAGTTTATGCGGGTCCTTAAAAATATAGGGTAATTTATCAATATCTTTATTTAAATCTGTATTTACACTATCTTTTAAAAATACATATTCTGTACCTTCTATGTCTGGTTGATTTACATTTAATTTTTCCTTTATTTTCGAAATAAATTCACCATTAATTTCATAACCAACCGAGTTTCGCCCTAAATTACGTGCTGCAAGAGAAGTTGTTCCGCTACCAAGAAATGGGTCTAATACAGTGTCCTCGACGAAAGCGAACATTTTGATGAGTCTTGCAGGCAATTCTTCAGGAAACATAGCAAGGTGGCCGTTTTGCTTTACACCTGCAAAGTTCCAGTGGCCGGAAAAATAAGTATTCCACTCTTCTTTAGTCATTGAAGATAAATTCTTCTGCTCTCTCGTCGGTTGGGGCGGGTTGCCTTGTTTTTTAAATAGCAGGATAAACTCGTAGTCAATCTTTAAAATTCCATTCCGAGGGTAGGGAAAACTTCCCATTATTGTAGCTCCACCTGTTGTGTTGGTCGTTGTTACTTTCTGCCAAATAATAGCTCCCATGTAGTCGAATCCCACGGTTTCACAGAATTTGATAATTTCAGTCCTGATAGGAATAACTTTGTAACGCCCGTAATAAACCGATCGGGCAAACTGGTCACCAATATTAATACAAAGACGACAACCCGGGTATAACACCCTGTCACACTCTTTCCACACAAGATTTACATTATTTATATAGCTTTCGTAACTTTCATGAAAGCCAATCTGTGTATCAGTCCCATAATCTTTTAACTGCCAGTATGGTGGAGAAGTAATGATTAGGTGAACAGATTTATCAGATAAAAGATTCATCTGTCGGCTATCACCATTTATTATTCTATGAATAGTTTTCAATTTATTACTCCACCACTATTGTTTTCATTATTTAACAACACAACTAACGAATATATTGCAAATTGAAGTACTGCCCTTGCCATGACATGCTTTACACTGTTTATCACCCTACCCGGGAGTGCTCTGCGTAAAAAAAGCTGTATTTGAGCAACTTTCATTTCTAATTCGCTCACATGTTATCCTATTTTCTTCATTAATTCAACTTGAAACCGAACAGGTTATAGTGCGGGAAGGGAAGTGGTTTAAGGATCGCCTCTGGATATTGGCCACACAATAAAAATGGCCCTGAGGGCCCACAGTTCTCAAAAAATTTCACAACATGCACCATATCAGTAGTAAAATCGGCCTTCGGCCACCGTTCCGCCTTCGAGAACCGAAACCCCCTCCATTTTCAGCAGCGCGCTCTTCATGGCCGCTCCCCCCTGGTACCCTCCAAGCGTGCCGTCGGAACGGATGGTTCTGTGACAGGGAATGATAAGAGGAAATGGATTATTTGCAAGGCACATACCAGCAGCGCGAGCTCCGTTCGGTTTCCCTGCGTGAGCGGCCAGCCGCCGGTAGGTGCTCACATATCCCCGGGAGATCGCATGCTCAGCTCCGAGGATCTTTTTCTGGAAATCCGAGCAGAGGTCCATCCGGACTGCGTCGAGAGAAAATGCGACGTCCTCTCCTGAAAGAAATGCCTCGATATTCTCTGAAACATCATCAATGTCCCGGCACGAATCATTCGACGCAGCAGGAAACGAGAACCACACCCGCTCAATGGCCTGTCCGTCTGAATTCGAAAAAACGACACGATAAATTTTCGGCCGCTTTTCATGCACATGCCACAGTACGGCGATCTGCCCATAGGGGCTCGAGATGAAATGTACTGACATCGAGTCGTTTTTTACGATCCTCACATGTTCCACCATCGTACTTACCCCGGCTTGGATCCTAAAATACCATACTCACTTTTCCATGTGGTTGATACAATTCATGTGACCGACTGTATCCGTTTTTCCCGCTCTTCAAGCAGTGCATCGATCTTTTTTATCTCCTCCTCATCCAGCTCCCAGTCTACCGCACCGGCGGTCTCTTCTATTTGTGACGGCCTTCGCGCACCCACGATTGCTGCGGTTACCTCCGGCCTTCGCAGGACCCATGCGATCGAGAGCTGTGCGAGAGTTTTCTTCCTTTTTTCTGCAATCGGACGCAGCCGGTCGACGAACTCGAAATTGATGCTCAGCTGAGGCTCCTGAAAGTATGGCTGACGCAGCCGGTGATCTCTTTTATCGAGTGCTGCCACGCGTTCCTTTGTGAATTTCCCTGTGAGAAGCCCGCGCTGCATCGGGCTGTAGGGGATGACCCCTATTTCGTTTTTCCCGCAATAGGGCAAAATCTCATCCTCGACGTCACGGATGATCATGCTGTACGGAGGCTGAAGCGATGCAACACGGTGGATTCGGCCCAGCCGTTCCATCTGCTCAACGCTGCAGTTGCTCACCGCTATGTAGCGGACCTTGCCTTCCTGAACCAGCTCAGCCATGGCGGTCCACGCTTCTTCGATATCCTCGTCCGGCCGCGGCCAGTGAATCTGGTAGAGATCGATCACCTCGATGTCGAGCCTCCGGAGGCTCGCCTCCACCTCTCTGCGAACGCTCTCGCGTTTTAAAACTCCGCTCACTTTTCCATGCTCATCCCATACGAGCCCCAGCTTGGTCGCAATGACCGGTTTTTTCTCAACGCCTTTGAGCGCTTCACGAACAACTTCCTCCGCCCTCCCGAGGCCGTACACGGGCGCAGTGTCGATCCAGTTGATTCCCAGCTCGAGCGCCCTTCGAATCATCGCAATCGACTCCCCGTCATCCTGAGGGCCCCATCCGCCAAACCATTCTGCCCCGCCTATGGGAAACGTCCCGATTCCAACTTTTGTGAGCTCGAGCGCGGTCCATCCGAGCTTTTTTGTTTTCATGGTTCTCACCTTTCTGTCAGGAGTTAGTAGAAATATAAACATATCTTAATATAATCATCTTCAGCACTTTGCCCTCATGGTTTCCACTGGATTTTTTGAATATGTATTCTTTATAAGACAAAAAAACGTACATGTGCGGCGAATAAAATAAAAAGTAAGATTGTAACCGGTATTTCGCTCCTTTTATATCCTCAACGTACTGTTAAAATTTCTCCTATTCCTGAAGACCCCTCATAAACCGGTCGAGCTTTTTGTGCACAGGTTTCAGGGCCACATAGGCCTCCTTGAATATTTCGTAAATCTTTGCGTACAATTCGGTTTTATCCTTGTCGGGATTTTCAACGCTCATCGACCTGACCATCGATTCTGCGCCGAGAATGCTCTCTTTTACTCCAACACCGACGAATCCCGCGATTGCCGCGCCAAGGGAAGTAGCTTCCTCTTTGTAGTACATTTCCACGATCGGTTTTCCCCAGACATCCGCCATCAGCTTTCTCAGAAACCTGTTCCCCGCTCCCCCGCCGATCAGGCGGACTTCTTTTACCTTTTCTCCGTTTTCCTCAAGTACATCGAGAATGAGCTTGAGGTGATAGACAGTCCCTTCGAGGACCGAGCGGATAATCTGGTGCCTGCCCGCGACACGGGTAAGCCCGAGGAATGCTCCTTTTACCTCCGAGTCCCAGTATGGGCTCCGTTCTCCCATGAGATAGGGCAAAAAAAGCACCCCGCTGGACCCCGGGCCCGCTTCTTCCGCCTCAAGCGAGAGGACCCTGTACGAAGAAATGCCGATCCGGTCTCCCAAAAGCGCTTCCGCTCCTCCGATCCATCCGTTCAGCCACTCAAAGGACCCTCCTGCTGACTGCATCGTTCCGACCCCCATATACAGGTTTTCATCGAGGTGGCTGAGGATAAATGTTCTGCGCTCACCGTCATAGAGCGGAGTGTCAGTGGTGACTGACGTCCATGAGGATGTTCCGTATATGTTGTAGCAGTCCCCCGGTTTTGATGCACCCGCCCCCACCGTGGCGCACGGCCCGTCACCGCCTCCGATTACCACGGGAATCCCTTCCGGAAGGCCGAGCTCCTCGGCGGCCGCTTTTTTGAGTTTCCCCGCGATACAGGTTGAGGGGATTGGTTTCGGCAGTTTGTCCATATCGATATTCAGGTGCGAGACGATATGCTCGCTCCACTGTTTCTTCTGCAGATCGAAGAGATTCGTTCCCGAGGCGTCGGAGTAATCGGTGACGTATTCTCCGGTCAGAAGGAATGCGATATAATCTTTCGGCTGAAGAAACTTGTGTGTCTTTTTATACACCTCCGGATAATTACTTCGAAGCCACAGAATTTTTGCGGCGAGGTAATTTGCAATAAACACCGTGCCGGTCACCCTGTACGCCATGTCGTCGCCTATCTCCTTTGAGAGAAAGTCTCTCTCCTGAAATGCCCTCTGATCGCTCCAGATAATTGCATTGTACAACGGGTCACCGTCTTCTGAAACAGGAGAGCAGCACATCATGTGGCCGCTGAAGCTGATCGCAACGATCTGTTTCTTCGCCTCCGGCACCTTGCTCAGGAGATCTACTGTCGATTCCTTCACGGCTTTCCACCAGTCTCGCTGGTTCTGCTCGGCCCACCCCGGACGGGGATAAACTGTTTCGTATCCCATGAAACTGCTTGCACGCATCTTCCCATCAGAATCGAACAATGTCGCCTTGTTCCCCGATGTCCCAAGATCGTGGGCAATGACCAATTCCTTTTTCATTTTTCACTCCTCATTTATAACGGTTTCAAATCTGAAACCGCCTGTTTTCAACGAGACGTTCATTGATATATTCCATGTCAGCGCCGATCTGCGCAGCAACATATTTCATCTGATCGAGACTCAGCGCGTTCTCCTCGACAAAGAGATAAAGAAGCGCTTTCTCGGCAATGCAATCGACTCTGAGGGCTCGCATCATGATAGGCTGCGTTTCTTCTTTGTTCATGTAACTTTCTTCAAAATGCTTGTATATTTCCGACTTTTTTGTTTCGGCCCGGATTCTCTTCAGCTCACTGATCAGAGGCGTGAGGTTTCCGCTGTAGGCAAGCTCTCCGAGGGGCTTCAAAATGAGGAACGTATATTCCTTTCCCGGCAGGTAGTGATGACTGTCGCATCGAGTGGAATAATTCGGAACCCTCGGGTCTTTGTACAGTCTGTCGCCCCCCACGATGATGAGCGGATCAAAAAACAGGGCGGGGCATTCATCGCCATCCACGACATAGTAACGGTAGGTGTAGTAAGAGTCCAGAATACAGTCAGGGTGCTCACAGTATGCGGTCAACGGGAACACATCGGTTGCAATTTCCATGAGGAGCCGGGATGTCCGGTTGAATATGTCTTTTCGGAAATTGAGAATCAGCATCGGAAAAATGAAGTTCATGTGTAAATGACGGGAGTAATGCTGTATTACATAGGCGATGCGCTCATCAAAGAAATTTGCCTCGTCGATGATCCACGTACCCACATCTTTCCTCAGCTCGAGTATCTCTTCGAGCTCGAAGGAGTTGGAAATTCTCGCAGTATTTTCACCCATACGCTCATAGCCGCCGCGAAAAGGAAGCGCATCCTCCGGGCAGTTCTCGAACCGCTTGCTGTCGATTTTCGACCTGATGTAAAACACGTTTCGCCGATCTGCTGCTCCATCCGTGGTCCTTTCCCGAACAACCGCGGATTTGTTCAGCGCCACCTGTGAATCCCTGAATATACGGGCGGAAAATTCCGTTTTTCCTGACCCCATGGGACCGATGATGAGGATTCTTCTGTTCTGCTTCCGAAAGTCATAGTGATTTATGGAATGGTGGATACGCAGATCAGGGAACCCCAGGCTCTTCAAAAAATACTTTGTCTGCAGTTCATTTTCAACGAGTGCCAACGCTTTTTCCTCGCACCTCTCCGAAAGATTATGCGACTCATTATAGAACACTCTCCATAATATATCCAGCGTTCGTTGTTTTCCTTCTCATCGAAAAATTACCGGGATATTTCCATGAAGTGCGCAAACACGTGCACTTGAGCTTTACTGATCGCCGGTTCTATAATACTATATAGACACGGGAGAACACGAATTATCGGAGAATGGGAGGTTGAATATGGAACTGGTTAAAACAGAATGGAAAAGGGAAATGGCGTTTGATTCAGAGGTACACGGTCATCATGTGGTCATAGATTCTGAACCGGAGTTCGGGGGAAAAAATCGGGGCCCAGGGCCCAAAGCCCTGGTTCTCACGTCGCTCAGCGGTTGTACCGGAATGGATGTTCTTTCCATTCTGAACAAGATGCGGGTGAGCCCTGACCAGTTCAGAGTAATCGCGCGTGCTGAGCAAAGCGAAGATCACCCGAAAGTGTACACCTCCATTCATCTCATCTATGAGTTCAAAGGAAAGGATCTCCCAATGGACAAACTGCGGAAGGCGGTTGATCTGTCGCAGGAGCGGTACTGCGGGGTGAGCGCGATGCTGAGAAAAGCATGCACCCTCACTTTCGAAATAAAAATTCTTGAGTAAATACTCGCGCTTTTCGAACACTGCCCAGGCAAGCCGCATCTGAAAGGGGGAACCGCTTTTTTCATCCGCATACCAAATCGAGGCTTTTTCCGGGAGGTCCGGGGTCAACCCTGGGCTAATTTTTCCGCCTCACGCTCCACAGCATCGAGTTCTTCTTTTGACCCCAGCACCTGAAAATCGATCACCACCTCGTGTGTATGCTGCCCATCTATAAACGAGAGTTTACCAGACTCTCTGAGCACTCCTCTTCCGAGCGGCTGGGCAGTCCCAGGTTCGAGTCCGAGCACATAGAATCCCTTCCTCGGCATCTTCCATTCAGTAAATACGGGAAGCTGATTTTTATTGAACCTGAGAACAATTCCGAGGGCCGTACCGTTACCGATGTCTCTGTTCAGGAGCGCCATGAAGGTGTTGCCGTCCCTGTCCGTGTTGAGAGTATGAAAAAAGACCTTCTCGTTGTAACCTTGAACCGGATCGGGAAACCGCATGCATTCCTCAACACCCCTGTCCCGTGCCGCCTCCTCGTCTCTCGGCTCTGTGTGAAGCACTGGACCGACAATACGGGCATTGGGGCCAAGGAGCGGGAAACCGAAATTAAAGTGGTAGAGCATCATGAGGGGCTGAGGTTCAAACCCCCGGTTTTCGATTATATCCATTATTCTGAAACTTCTCGAACCGAGGTGCGTCTCGATTGTCCGCGTCAGCGTGAGGTTCTCGAACATCGCCTTTGCTTCCCGCACCATACCCTTGAGAGAAATTACATATTCATCATTCTCCCAGTGCTGGTCGACACACACGTTTTCCGCTGCCGCATTTGCCACCCTTCCGTGCAGACCGTAGTGTTCTCCCCTGTCGGTGCTGGGTGCACCTGAGTTCGCGATTCCACAGGTTGTGAGAAGACCGGCAAAAAAACTTCTCAGCCACCCAAGACCGGGCTCCTCGTAGTATGAAGGAGAGGTGATTCCCGTTCCGGAGAAAAAGCTCAACGCGTTTCCTTGAAAAAACGCCTCAGGGATGTCCATTCCCCTTCCCGGCAAAACGGTAAACTGCAAACCTCCTCCGGATCGCACGGATACACCACGAACCCCCTGCGCTTTTCCTTCTGCGTACTCGAAGAACCGTGCCCCTGCAATCTGAGCCGGATCACCGATCCACTCCCGAAGTTCCTCTCTCGTCCACTGTTTTCCAAGATATTCGGCCATTTTACGTCCTCCTTTTTTTCACCGCAAGATTGGAAGCCCCGACGGGGACAACGCCTCGTTCTTACCGGTCAGTGGAATACACACTCGAGGGCCTCACGATGAGCTCGTTACTGAACCCGCTTTCCTGATCTGCTTCATCAATGGCGGTAATGCTGAAAAAGTACACTTCTTCGTTTTCGAGCCCCTCCACGACAAATGATTCAACCAGGCCAACGATAAACGGTGATTTTCCCGCCTTTGCGTGTTTCCCGAAGTAATTTTTCGAGCCATTTCCGTAATATATCTTGTAGTCCTTCAGATCGCTTTCCTTGTTTTTTACCCACACGAGACGAACCGCCCCATTCTGCGGCTGAGCCTCGAGCAGAATCGGCGCAAACGGCGGAGGATCAAGCTCGAGTGTTACCCGCAGCGAGAGAAGAGATGGTGTATACAGGCTTTTCGTTCCGTATAAAAGGGCCTTCCACTGAAAATACCTCCCTCCCGGAGGTTGCTCGACGATACGCTCTCCATTTCTCACCTGTATCCACCCCGGCAGGGTATAGGGGAGTCCGGCCGTGGAAACCGTGGATGAATCCGGCGAATCCATCCGCTGCTCATCATCAGCTTCAGAGGATGGATCAAAGTAGATTTCCGAAAACCGAAAGAACACGCGCACTGCGGTTCCGTTTTTCTCTGAAGCGTCCCATTGAATGTCCACGATTCTTGTCCCCTTGTGCCCGATGTCAATCACATCACTCTTTATCTCACCGTAATCCCTGAAGTTCCCCAGGTAAAATCGAGGCCTTCCCTTCGAGATTCGCAGCTCATCGACATACCCATAGTAGCTCTTTCCTATCGCGATCGGTACCTTCAAATAAGGCGAGAAATACCCCCTCAGCCGCGTGCTCCCCTCCGTTCCATCAACCGTGATCCACCGGATATTGCTCTCCTCGCCGTCATTCAAAAGGGTAAGCATACCGTTTGAGGCGTCATATATGAGTGCATGATGGTGCCACTCCCTCAGCCGGATTTCCGTGTTTTCCGCGATCAATACGTCGTGGCGCTTTCCACTGCTGTCCTGAAAAAGATGCTCGAGAAGCCAGAAGAGCTTGCCTCCACGAAAAAATGCCTTTATCCCCGTATACCTTCCGTTCAGTTCGACGACAGGCGCATGCCAGGAAAATACCTCGCTCCCGTCGTGAATCGAGGTGGGGCAGAGATAAAAATCGATTGTGAAGCTCTCGATCTCGCTTCGGGTCTGAAAGATGCTGCCCTCAAGGGGAATGATTTCAATGATGTTTTCATAGTGCAAAAACCCGGCGGACCGGTCTCCGAACTTCTTGATGTCCGGGGAAGGAAATATATCCACCTCCCCTTCACGGTAGAGTTCGGATTGAAAAAATATCCGGTCTCTCATACTCAGATCGAAATTGAGGAGCAGTTCCGTGTGCTCGTCCTTTCGCGGGCTGTTGTCCGCGAGCTGAACAGCATATTCCTGGAGAGGACCCCTTTTCTTTGTCGTGTCGGTGAACGAAAATATGCCATGCCACCCATCTCCTCCTCCCCATTGAAGCGATCGGAGCTCGGATTTTCCGATAAACTCGGTCTGCGCAGAAACCTCGACCGGAAGGACAGCCAGAAACAGAAAGAGAAGAATGATGCGCGTGTTTCTTTTCATATATTGAGCACCTTTTTAGAAACATAATCGAATATGATCATTGATTCCATGACCGAGAGCTCACTACTGATAATCGGAATAACCGTCAACTTTGCCTTGTATACAGCATCTCCGGATTTTATTTTCAGATCCGCCAAGATCTGATTTTTCGGCTTCTTTTTTATCTCTATGAGCGCATTATCGAGCTGTTCATTCTCCAGCACTTTATCAATCGGAAGTCCGACAACTGTTTTTGCCCCAATGTTGAGAAGCTTCCTGATCTGCCCATTCGCATATGAGACCTTGTTCTCGCCCGTGAGAATGATGACCCCTTTCTCTATGTTTTCAGACAGGGCGGTGATCTTTTGCTGCGATGTTCTCAGTCTTTCAACCTTTATTCTGTCGAACTCCTGCACCTTCTCAACAAATTTGTTCAGCCATCTTCCCAGATTGCCGAATTCATCGGTCTCAGGAAATTGGATTTTGAGGTTGAAATTCGTGGTCCTTTCACTTGACAGTCTTTCGATAATCCGCTTGTAGGCCGTAAATCCCCTTCTTCTCATAATGAAGAATATAAAAGAGCTCACAATGAAACCAGTTCCGAATAAAAATATTACGATAAGCCTGAACACTCTCGTACCGAACACAATCGAAGCATCACCCCATTCATATCCAACCAGGAGAGGAGGACCGCCCACTACAATGGCAAATCCGCCGAAAAGAAAAAACAGAAAGGCAAACAGGCTGTATACACGCATAAAAAAGGTAAATGACAGCTTCATGGCATTCCCCCGACTATTCTTCTCTTTCTACAAATTTTTCGACCTCTGTGATGGCTCTTTCACTTCCAACCATCACAAGCACGTCCCCTTCCTCGAACACATCGTCCGGGGAAGGAAAATCAACATACTTTTCAATATACACGTTTTGTCCGTCCTCCGTCACATGCGGAATCCTTTTTTTTATTCCCACGATATTGACGCCGAACCTGGACCTCAGATTCATCTCCCTGATCGTAATGCCGACGAAACTGTCGGCAACCACGACTTCCGCAATAGTGTGCTCCTCGGAGATATCGAGATGGTGAAGTATATGCGTTGAGCTCAATCTGCGCGCCAGCCTCATACCCATTTCGTCTTCAGGGGATATGATCTCATCCACCCCGATAAGAGAGAGTATCTGCCTGTGCGCCGGAGAGTTTGCACGGGCGATGATTTTCGGGACTTCGAGTTTCTTCAAGAGCAGGGCAGTCAGGATACTCGCCTCCATGTCATCTCCTATCGCAATAATCGCGCAGTCAATTCTGCTGATGTCGACTGCCCGAAGAGCCTCTTCCAGGGTGCTGTCAAGAACGGCAGCCTGTGTCACCTCGTTTTTAATCGTTTCGATACCCTGCTCGTTCTTGTCGACAACGATGACCTCCATTCCTTCGGCCATAAGATTTTTCGCCACAGATATGCCGAACACACCAAGTCCGAACACCGCAAACTGTTTCATCTTCCACCTCCATTACCCCACCATGACTCTTTCTTCGGGATATGTCACGAGTCTGGAGCTCTGCACATTTCTGATCGCGAGCACAATGGTGAGCGGTCCGAGCCTTCCCACGAACATCGTGAGCATCACAACGATCTTTCCGAAATCACTCAGTAAGGGAGTAATGCCCGTAGACAATCCAACGGTTCCAAAAGCAGAAACAGTTTCAAAATATACCTCCATAAAACTGAACTGTTCCGAGAACCCGAGCAGAATTGTCCCTGTAATTACCAGCCCCATTGCGCTCACAAGTATCGCGATCGCCCTGTTTACCACCTGGTAAGGTATCCTTCGCTTAAAGATGGTATTGAACCGCTGATCCCTGAGTATCGTAATGATCGAAAGAATGAGAGTAAAGAACGTCGTCGTCTTGATTCCCCCACCCGTGGATCCTGGGGACGCCCCGATAAACATCAGGATACTCATGAGAAAGAGAGTTTTCGGGTCAAGGGCCGCAGTGTCCACCGTATTGAAACCTGCAGTGCGCGTGGTCACCGACTGAAAGATCGATGAAAGCACCCTTTCATGTCTTTCATAGGATGAAAAAAGTGATCGTCTCTCAAAAAAGAAAATATTCACTGCCCCGAATACGATGAGTGCGAGTGAGGTGAGAATCACTATCCTGGTCTGCACAGTGATTCGTTCGTTCTTCCCGTACACCGTTCTTCTGAACAGATTTAAAAGAACGGTAAAGCCGAGCCCCCCCAGAATGATAAGAAGAATGAGCACAAAATTTGCCCACGCGTTCGAGCGCGCGCTTATAAAACTGTCGGAGAAAAGCGAAAAACCTGCATTGCAGAAAGCGGACACCGAATGAAAAATCGAATAGAAGAGAGCCTCCCAGGAGCTGCTGAATCTTCCGAAGAAGTAGGAAAAAAAGAACAGTACTCCCACCGCTTCGATGGAAAAGGTTATGAACACGATAGAACGTATTATGGCATAGAGATTTCTTAAATTTTGAGTATCGAGGAGTGCGGCAGTGGAAAACCGGCCGTGGAGACTCATCTGGCTTCCCAGGGATACCTGAATGAACGCGGCGATTGTCATGATCCCCAGTCCCCCTACCTGTATGAGGAGAATCAAAAAGACCTGCCCGACACGAGAAAACGCAGTGCCCGTATCAACCACAATGAGCCCGGTCACGCAGACCGCAGATGTAGATGTGAACAGGGCGTCGATATACCTCATCGCCTCCCCCCGCGGGCGTGAATACGGGAGATAGAGAAGAAACGAACCGATTACGATGATACTCGCAAAGCTCATGACGATGAGCTGAGCGGGGTTCATCTTGAAAAACCGCGAAATATCGTGTATCCTGCTGAGCTTCGAGATAAACTTCGTGAAAAGAACCACCTCGATCGCTCCCAGATACATCTTTGAATAGATGAAGAGAAATCGATGTGTTTCCGTAACCGAGATAAACTTGTAGTGGATATAGAAGAGCACGAGAAGTGACACAAAAAGCGGCCAGTACATTCTCATGTATGATTTCAGCCGCGGATGAAGCAGGAACTGGAAAACCAGTTCGAACATGTAGAGAACAATCAGGATTCTCCCGACCTGGTACACAAAAGGCCTGAATGTATGGCCCATCTCAAAGAGAACCCAGATGAAGATATCGAGTTCCACAAAGAGGATGAAGAGATCGAAGTAGTTTGATACTTTCTCACGCGTCCTATATTTCATATGTCAAAGGCTCTTTATTTGCAAAAGTAAGAACCCTGCATCCCTGTTTCTCAACCACGATGTCATCCTCGATTCGAACACCGTATCTGCCTGGAAGATAAATTCCTGGTTCCACAGTGAGAACCATGTTTTCCTCAAACCGATTATGAAAAGATGCCGACGGATAACTGTCGTCGTGAACATCGAGTCCGAGGCTGTGACCGAGGCTGTGAATGAAACGCCCCTTGTAAAGATCGTGGCTGTCGATGCAGGCCCTCACCTCACGGTCCACACGATCGGAGAGCTCACCTTCCATGATCATGTCCAACGCGAGCTGCTGAGCACTGAGCACGGCACCATATAGATCGAGAACCTCTTTTTCGGGATTTCCAGTGAGATACGTGCGTGTTATGTCGGACGCATACCCCTCGAAGTACGCGCCGAAATCAGCGAGCACGACATCTCCGTTTTTCAGCCGAATGCAACCGCCGGGGTAATGGGGCATACTCGTGTTTTTTGAGAATGCAGCGATCGTTCGAAATGCCGGCCCGTGCGCACCCTTCTTTTTCATCATGTAGTCGATCTCCGTGCTGAGATCAAGCTCCTTCATTCCTTCGGTCAGCAGCGAAGGGATGCGCTCAGCTACCTCGCTAATAATCCTGCACCCCTTTTCAATTTTTTGGATTTCGTCTTCTGTTTTGATCATCCGTGTGTCTCTGAAAGCGGTGCCCACATCCACCGTTTCGGCCTGCTCTGCAATCTCCAGAATGAAAAGATAAAACATGTGGGAAACAGATCCGTAGTTTATACCAATCTTCGGATACTTCGAGAGGGCCGATGCGAGGATACTGTTTTTTTCCTTCTCATTCCGGTAGACGAGTATCTCTGCATGATTTTCGAGTGCGCGGGCAGCCTCTTCCTCGAGCGCAGTGGTAAAAAGTGCAATTTTCCCCTCTTTTTCCACAATAACGCCGCAGTTATCAAACACCCCGCCTGAAAGACCGGTCAGGTAGAAAAAGTTGTTGTCTATCCGTTCATTGTTGAAGACGAGGATCGCATCCGGCAGCCGATCATCGGGGATATGCGCAAAGAGTGCACGCGATCTTTTTCGTATACCTTCCAAAATACGTTTCCTGTCATCGTGTGTATTGCGCCTAAGGGCACCCACCCATAAGTATATCCATGAATATTCTCTCTTGGCAATGAGAAATAACGAGCTGAAGACGATATACAAAAGGTAAAAAAGGGGAATCAAAATTGTGTCATGTATCCAATTTTCAGCAATCGTACGATCCTGTCGATGAACGGTGAATACTTGAACTCCAGTGATAAAGAGATAAATTCAGCAACATAGAAGTCAAAAGAAAAGTTATAAAAAATTTCGTCCCAGCGATCTTCAGAAAAATAAACATTCTCAATTTCCCCTTTCACCCCGAATGAAGGACTGAAGGAAATGTCAGTTCCGACAAAGAGCGAAAAGTTTTCGGGCTGAGAAAAATCAAGCGGCATTATCGGGTACCGGAAACCGTATGAGAGCCCCTGTTCGAATCCGAAAAGGTAATACCGAAGAGACGAGACAATGTAAAACCCGTTCACCGTGTCGCCACTGACTTTGCTGACCTCACCTTTTGCGAAATATGAGTAGCCCACTGCGAGAGGCGGGAGGAATCTGCTCCCGTCAGATAACAAAAACCGCGCGAGAACACCGGGTTGTTCCCACTCCATCTCTTCACTGCCGATCATCTGTCCAACGTCAAAATACACACCGAGAAATGCATAGTCCGAAACCGAGAGCACCGCACTTCCAAGTATGCCTCCCCTGTCATACATGGTGAAATCGAAATGAAGTTCACCCTTGTAGGCAGTATATGTCTTGGGGGTATCGATCACATTGAGGTCGTAGGGCCCGGCCCAACTGAATAGCGGTACCGCGGTGAACACCAGAGAAAAAAGGATGAAAAAATAGTATAATCGCCTGCCACGCATTTTTTCCCCCGATCTTTTTTCTTTTAATATCGGATGAAAAAACATCCACTTAACCTGTACAGAAAAAGAAAGGCGGGCTTAGGGCCCGCCTCCGTTTTTGGAATCAGTATTCTTTATGCGTGATTAGACGGAAACCATCTCCTTTTTTTTCTGCGCTCTTTTTTTCCTCCCGTTTCCTCTTCCTTCCATGAGCATGGAGACGGCGGAAAGATGCCCCTTGTAGGTGTTGTTTTCGTATTCCTCTCTCCATGCTCTGTCAGCGATCTCGCCGTATTTTTTCGCATACTCGTCGATCTCGGGAGCAAGGGTGGTGATAATCGACTCCGATCCCTTGTGCGTGGGGTGCGCACCTCCCTCCCTGACCGCTTCCCGAAGCACATGCGGATTATCAATGATCGTACACGGCCTGAGGAGGTTTTCGTTGTACGGCCTCCTATTTTTCAGCGCCATGAAAAACGGGGATTCGAGAACTTCCTTCAGACTCTTCGTCTTTATGTTGTCTGCTGCAAAATGGCAGAATACGCAGGGTTCCACATCTCCATTGGAAATGATGTGGAGATACTCATATCCGCCTGCGAGACATCCGTTTGTCAATATTCCATCGTTCCAGAAATCTGCCAGAACGACTTTTTTGGTATCCCGCAGTTCGATAATCCGCTTTCTCCTGTAATCCCTCTGCTCGGGAGTGGGCATGAGTTCAAGGTTCGGCTTTTTCCCGATCGGAATGTAGTTGAAATACCAGCCAATGTAGATTCCCTTGTCCACATAGAAATCCACGAACTCATCACTCACGATGAGCTCATTGTTCTGCCGGGTTGCGGTGGCGGAAAACCCGAATATCACGCCTCGCTCCTTCAGCCTGTCCATCGCATCGGAAATTTTTCTGAATGTTCCCTTTCCTCTTCTCTCGTCGGTTTCTTTTTCAAATCCTTCAACACTGATGCACGGCAGTGCGTTCCCCAGACGCGCAAACTCATCGGCCCGCCGGTCGTCTATCAGTGTGCCGTTCGTATAGATCTGAAAAATGGCATCGGGGTGCATCTCAAGTATCTCGACCAGATGTGGCCACACATTCGGTTCTCCTCCAGAAATCACGAAGAAGAAAATGCCCATATTTTTCGCTTCGTTGAGCACTCTGTTGACGATGCTGAAATCCAGATCTTCTCCCTTTTTGTAGTCTCCCGCATAACAGCCGTAACAGTTCAGATTGCACTTCATGGTGGGACTTATCACCATGAGAGAAGGCATCTGATATCCGTTTTGCTCGTAGAAATGCTTTCTCCTCGGAGCGTACAGGGTGTAAGGTTTTACGATGAAGTTCTGGACAAACTTTTCCTTCACATTTTTGGAAAGCGTCGGGAACCCTCTGTGAAGCCTTCTCAGCATCAGATCGATCATAATCGCGGCTTCAGGCATGGACTGACGTGTAACCAGGGGATGAACGAGTTTCATCCATTTTTCTTCAGATATGCTCGACATGAGCATTAAGGCAGTTTTTGCACCGATGGTGACGGCCTGTGTTTTCAGTGCGCTTTTCAAAGACATGACCAACCCCCCTCGAAATTTATTGAATGTATACGCAACAACAGCACGGAATCATAGAAGAGCAGCAGTGCATATAAGCCATATATGCACGCGAGACCCCGGCGGACAGGCCGGGATTGGAATCGGATACGTTTACAGGTCTCCGAGGTACTCTTTGGACAGGATTTCCAGGAATCGATCACCTCCCTTTACCCGTTGGAGCGTTTTCTGAATGAACGCACGCAGGCTTCCTGAATCCTTCCCGTAATTCTTTACGAGCTCTTCGGCCTCCTTTCTCTCAGAGAGGAGATAATTGATATACGTTGAGAGCGGGACCATATCACGCTGGTCATTGAGCCAGGTGTAGATATCCTCATCGATCGTAATATTGATCTTAATTTTATTCATATACTACTCCTCTCATAAGTATGATTGATACTACCATGAATTGTAAAACGAGTCAATAAAATTATTCGTCCGTGTTCCGCTTGATAAACTTGAAGATCACCTCTCCCCTTTTCTTGAAACCGAGTTCCCGAGCATATGCTTCAGCATACTCTCTGTCGTTTTTCAGGCTTTCTATCTCCCAGCTGAGCCTCTCTTTTTCTGTCTTCAGCAGGCTGATCTCCTCTTCAATAACCTGAAGCTCCCGGCGCATGTTTTCCCTTTTGATGATCCCGCCGTTGCCGTAGATGATGATGTACACGATCCAGAATGAAAAGAGGAAAAAGATGAAATATATAACGATGTGCAATCTGTTCTGCAGAAGTTTTTTCATTCTAAAAAAATGTACGTCACATTTTCCGGTTTACTTTAGCTGCACCACCCCAAAACATTGAAAAATGAAACCGAGTTCTCTGGAATCGTGCCTGTAAATAGATTACACTGAATTCTTCGAAAAAAGAGCTGAGCGAGGATAAAAAAGAGGAGTACGGGCCGCTTTTTCTTCTCGTCCTCCCGTCCAAAAAAAAGATAATGGAATCCCTTCGCGCAGGAGAAATACGGCTCACCGCATATTGGAATACCGAATCCACCGCTATTACGCTGAGTCTGGGGAAACGCAAAGATGCGGAGTTTTACACTCTCTCTGTTCAGTACGAGAGCCTGAGCCGGGTTGAAGAACTGAAAAAAGGGAAAAAGAAAGGCAGTCAAGGAAGAGCTGTTCAACGCGCTCTGATCAGGTGTGCCTGCGTGCTTTTTCGCCCAACGCTGCTATGTACGAAGATTCCCGTTTCCACGCACAACCCATTTGTAGCTCGTGAGTTCTCCGAGGCCCATCGGCCCCCTGGCATGAAGCTTGTCCGTACTGATGCCGATCTCTGCTCCAAGACCGAACACACCGCCGTCACTCAACCTTGTTGATGCATTCACTGTGACAACGGCTGAATCTATCATATCTACGAATTGCTGTATGTGCCTGGTATCCTCCGATATAATTCCATCCGTGTGGTTGCTTCCGTACCTTTCAATATGGGCAATCGCTTCCTCGATGGAATCAACTATCCGCACATTCATGACAAGGTCTAAATATTCCGTGTAAAAGTCCTGCTCCGTTGCATGCTCGATATTTTTGAGTATTTTTTTTGTCCGTTCACACCCTTTCATCCTTACATTCTCGAGCTTTTGCCGGAGCCGCGGTAAGAACTGTGCGCTTATCTTTTGGTGTACGAGCAGGGTTTCAAGTGCATTACAGGTGCCGGGCCTCTGCACTTTTGCGTTGTGTACCACGGACAGCGCCATTTCGGTATCGCATTTCTCATCGATGTAAAGGTGGCACACCCCCTTGTAGTGCTTGATTACAGGAACCGTTGCCTGTTCGGCAACTGTCCTTATCAAAGACTCACCGCCGCGGGGAATCACAAGATCCACATACTCCGCCTGTTTCACGAGCCAGGTTACTCCCTCATGCTCACGCCTTTCGACCAGCTGTACCGCATCCGACGGGACTCCCGTATCCTCAAGGCCCTCCCTTATGAGCGCAGTGAGCGCCCTGTTGCTTTCCAGTGCGTCACTGCCGCCCCGGAGAATCACAGAGTTGCCGGATTTCAGACACAGCGCTGCGGCTTCGACCGTGACGTTCGGTCTGGACTCATAGATCATTGCAACAACACCGATGGGGATTCTCACTTTTTCCAGTATAAATCCCTGAGGGCGCCTTACGCCTGCAACCTGCCCGACCGGGTCTTCAAAGGCAGCGATCTCCTTCAAAGACTGCACCATCCCGTCAACACGGCTCCGGCTGAGTTCGAGTCTGTCGAGAAACGCCGCGGAGAGACCTGAATTTTTTCCCTGCACGAGGTCGTGCCGGTTGGCTTCGATTACTGATTCCTGTCTCATCTGTATGAGGTCTGCAATCCTTTGAAGCGCACTGTTTTTTTCCTCAGCGCGTTTCCCCCTGAGCACTACTGAAGCACTCTTTGCCTTTCTTGCCATATCTTTGATATAGGTCTGAATATCCATGCACTCACCTCACATATTGATAAGTATTACCATGTTGTCGCGGTGAACAACTTCTTCAAAATATGTGGCAACACCGAGAGTTGCGGGAATCATTTTTGTTCTCATCCCCTTTATACGGTTCAGTTCCTCGCTCGAAAAGTTGGACAGGCCCCGTGCAATTTCTTCATCCCCCTCATTTCGTATGGAGATGTTTCCCCCGACACCAAAGTCGCCTTTCACCGATAAAACCCCAACCGGAAGAAGTGACTTTTTTTCCTCCACAATCGCCTTTTCACCGCCCCGGTCGATGTACACACTTCCTTCAATCTTCGAATTGAACGCAATCCATTTTTTTCTCCCTTTGATTCGTTTTGTGGACGGCGGACAGTAACTGCCGATCTCTTCACCGGTAATGATCTTTTTGAGATCAACCGTCTTTCCATTTCCGATAATGACCCCCACCCCCCCCTTTGTGGCTGTCCTCGCCGCATAGAGCTTTGACTCCATCCCTCCCGAGGAAAACAGCGACCCCTTTCCCCTGGCACTGTTCAGAACAGTGTGCGTGATCTGCGGAATCGTCTTCAATATGCGCGCCCCCTGATTCTGTTTGGGGTTTCTGTCATACACACCGTCGATATCCGTGAGTATCAGAAGCAGATCCGCATCGATCATTATTGAGAGGTGAGCTGCGAGAAGGTCGTTGTCACCGAACCTGATCTCTTCGAATGCAACTGTATCGTTTTCGTTTACCACAGGAATCGAACCGTAACTCCAGAGCGTAAAGATCGTATTCCGAACGTTGAGGTATCTCCTTCTTTGATGGACATCATCATAGGTGAGGAGAATCTGAGCCGTCTCCAGACCGCTTTTGTGAAACAGTTCCTCGTAAGCATGCATGAGACTGCTCTGCCCAACCGAAGCTGCTGCCTGAAGCAGATTGAGCTCGCTCGGTCTTGTCTCTATCCCTAATCTGCGCAAACCGAGTGCAATCGCCCCTGAGCTCACGATTATAAAATTTCTCTTCCCGTCATATATGCCTGATATCTGCTGAACAATGGATTCCATGATTGAAGTCGAGATTCTGTTGTCACGTTCAGTCAGGACATTTGTCCCGATTTTAATGACAATTCGTTCGGACTGTGCGACGTATTCTCTGGACAATGTGCGTGCCCCTGACTGTCAGCTGATTTTCATAAGCAGGAATGTGACGTCATCGTTTGGCATTTTGTCGTGCTCTTCGTTTTTTTTCATCCTCTTCTTCAGTGCTCCAATCGGATTTCCGTGTTTCAGGAGTTCCATGATGGGGACTGTCAAATCTGTATGAGGTACGTTTTTCCCCTTTTCTTCAAGCACTTCAAATACTCCATCCGTATAGAAAAAAACCGTATCCCCGGAAAAGAGCTGGATACGCTTTTCATCGTACTCTCCGACATCCTCGAACCATCCGATCGGAAATCCACGCATCTCGACTGTTTCGGTTTTCCCTGTTTTTCTCTCTATCACCGGGAGGGCGTGATGGCCTGCCACTGAAAGCGTGAGAATTTTTTCCCCGAGAGAGTACACGCCGTACACCATGGTGACAAAATATCTGCCCTCTCCGATGTTATTTTCAATGAAGCTTTTATTCATATTCCGAAGAACTTCTGCGGGAGTTACGATGATGTAATTTCCGCCTCCAGGCACCCGCTTGGCATGATGGGATATTTCTCCTTTTAAAAATATTGTAATCATTGCGGATGGGAGCCCGTGCCCTGAAACATCAGCAATAAAAATGCCGACTTTGTCCTCATCAATCCTGAAAATGTCATAAATGTCTCCGCCGACCGCATCACAGGGATAATAGAATGAATTGAACTCTACGTCTTTTACGGCGTACGTCTCTGCTGGAAGGAGGCTCTTTTGTACCTTCCGTGCTGAATTGAGGCTTATCAGCAGCTCTTCGTTCTGGGCTCTGATCACTCCCACTTTTTCTTCAACCCTTTTCTCGAGCTGATTTGTGTAATCTTTGAGCTCTCTCATTTTTTTGCTCACGATATTTTCCAGATGGAGGGAATATTTTTTAAATATTCTCGTGGCCTTGAGCAGTTCGAGCTGGGTGTTCACACGTGCTCTCAGCTCCGCAGGTTCCGGCGGTTTGAGGAGAAAGTCGTTGGCCCCGATCTCCAGGGCGGAGATCTTCTGACGTTCATCGTCCACCACCGTCAAAACAATAACCGGGATTTCCCTGAGCTCGTAGTCCTCCTTCATTTCTCTCAGGACATCCATTCCGTATTTTTTCGGCATCTTCAGATCCAGAAGTATGAGATCCGGTTTCTCCTTTCGTGCTTTGAGAATTCCCTCCTCTCCATCATAAGCCTCGATGAAACTGTACGCCTCCTTCTCGAACCGTTTTTTGATGAGGTAGATCATGTCGGGATTGTCGTCAACGATGAGGATTTTATGCCTTTCCAAACTGAAGCGAACTCCAATTAAGAGAATGCGATCCTTGGATTTCTGATGTTTCCCTTGAGTGTGAGCGTGAGCACTCCGTCTCTCGCAACAGAGTCCACGACTCCCTTCAACTGTGCGTATTGACGAAAAAATTCATTGTTCAATGTGAGAGTGACGGTTCCATCCACCTCCTGCAGGCCGAAGCTTCCAATGATTTCAGAGCTGAAAAGTTCGCTCTTTATCACTCCCCTTTCGACCGCGTACCTCTCGCCGACATTAGTAAAAGAAAGGTCAGCAATCGGAATTTTGAAAGAGGTGAACTCAAAACCAGCCAGAAAAAGCCTTTCAACACGTATGGCCTCGGCTTTCAGATCAACCCATGCGAGTGCCTGGAGGTCAAACTCTCGAAGCATGTCTTTCATTTTCACACCGCACTCGGCGGTGACGAGGGCTCGTGAGATTTCTACATTTCTGTTCTGAAATCTGACCCCTGTACAGGTGAAACCAACGGTCTTCACTCTTGGAAACAGGATCTTTTTCATGTAGAGGACAGCATGATCGATCGTAAGCGTCAGAGACCCGTCTTCGCCTGTGAGCAGCACTTCTTCAAACACGAAGCTCATGGGAAACCTGTAGCGAAGCTTCAAAACGCTGATATTCATCGAATAGTTGCTCGCCAGATAGAAATCCAGACGCTTGATCACCGAACCGTAAGGGAAACTGTAGAGAACAAAGAAAAAAAACAGAACAATGGATGCAAAAACCGCAGCACAAATTATCCCAATTTTTTTTACCTTGTTCATAGAGAGCTCTCATCCCGGATTCACAGTAGAGACAGGCATAATGTAATACCATAAAAAAGGATCAACCACTTATTTATATTCATCGGAGACCCGCAGGTTGGCCTACAGCGGATTTTGATTGGTAATGTAGACACGAAACTTGCTGTCATTTCTCTTTTTTCTGTCATAGAGACGTATGGGAATGAAGCTGAGGAAGAGAAAGAGGAAGGAGAGAGAGGCTGGAAACAGCTCTCCCTTTACAGGGAGGGCAAGCGCAGAAGCAGCATACTTACCGATATAATACCCGACGATGAGCGCGATGAGCGGAAATATATACAGTATGGCCGCCGATTTCACGATTGTTCCCGGCTTGATGGCAACAACCACCCGTTCACCCTTGTGCACAGGTCTGTGTGTGTATGCGTCCACGACCATTTCTGAAGATGAAACTCTCCTGCAGATACCGCATTTCTCACAGGACTTGTTTGCAGCTATCTTTACCGTTGCGGTGTCCCCCTGAACGGAAACAACTTCACCTTCTTCACCGCTGACACCTTTTATGAACATGGCTATTCTTTCTTTCGTTTACTCGCAGCTGCGGCGGAGGGCTTTTCCTCCGCCTCACGAACTTTCTCCTTGAAGTACTCCTCGTAACCCGGGGCGGGGTCCGATACCCTGATCACTTTCGTGGGACAGCGCACAGTCGCCCCGACAGGGGCCTTGTTTATCCCATGATCGATTACCGAAAGGTTTTCCGTCACAGTGACGGATCCCGAGTCGTCATCTTTTTCGCAGAGCTTGCAGGCGATGCATCCTGCACTGCAGTTCTTTTTCGTGACCGCCCCTTTGTCTCTGGACCTACAGTACACGTGTACGACTTCGTCGTAGTCGGTCAGTTCGATGATGTTTCTCGGACAGACTCTCGCACACTCGCCGCATCCAGTGCATTTTCCCACATCCACTACAGGAAGGCCGTTTTCTCCCATGTGAATCGCATCGAAACGGCACACTTCGCAGCAATCCCCGAACCCGATACACGAATACAGGCAGGCTTTCTCTCCGCCGACGAGATGGGCTGCTGCGCACGTTCTGATACCTGTGTACACCTTGTCAAAGACCGCCTCCTTGATCCCCCCACTGCACAACACACGTGCCACTTTCGGTGTGACTGCCTCCGTTTCTTCGAGCCCGAGAAGGGTGACGAGCTTTTTTGCGACTTCCGCACCTCCCGGTTTGCATCCGTTCGGCGACACCTTCCCTTCCACGAGAGCCGCCGCATACGCAGCACACCCCGCAAACCCGCAGGCACCGCAGTTTACTCCCGGCAGCAGTTCGATCGCCTTCTCAACCCTCGGGTCTTCCTTGACAGCAAGTTTCTTATCGGCAACGGCGAGCATCAAAGCGAGTACAAGACCCATACCTCCCATGCTCACAAGTGAAATCAACACGATACTGAATCCCATATGCACTCCCTTCAATCAATGATTCATAAGGATGCTTCTCCCCTATGCGGAGATAAGACCTGCAAACCCCATAAACGCAAGAGCGAGCAGGCCCGCGATGATCAGGGTGATGGCCGCACCCTTCAGAGGCTCGGGAACATCGGCAAGTTCTAGATCCTCCCGTATTCCCGCCATGATGACGAGCGCAAGCGTAAACCCGATCCCAGCCCCGATTCCGAACACGATGTTCTGTATGAACGAGTACTCACGGAGTGCGCCAAAGAGCGCGAGGCCCAAAATTGCACAGTTTGTGGTGATGAGAGGAAGATAGATCCCGAGCGCATCGTAAAGGGTTTTCGATGTCTTTCTGATGAACATCTCAACGAACTGGACCAGTGCGGCAATGACGATGATGAAGGACACATATTCGAGAAAGGGAACATTGAAGGCGATCAATATGTAGTGGTTGATGAGCCATGTAATCGCAGACGACAGGGTAAGAACAAAGGTAACTGCAAAACCCATGCTCACTGCGGATTCGATTTTTTCGGATACCCCGAGAAAGGGGCAAATTCCGAGAAAATAGGCCAGCACAAAATTATTCACGAGAACAGCGGATACGAAAATCAGTATTACTTCCACCGATGACCTCCAGTTATGGAAAGGACCGTGCGAACTTAATGCTCTTTTCTTTCCTTTCTCTTTTTGTCGATAAGGTTTTTCGCACCGAGCATAAAACCGAGCGTGATAAACGCCCCGGGGGGGAGAAGCATAATGATCCACGGTTCAAAGCCTTCTGAGAGCACCTTCATTCCGAAAAAGGTTCTCATCCCGAGCACTTCTCTGACTCCACCCAGAATCACAAGTGTGGCGGTAAACCCTAAGCTTACCCCTAGAGCATCGAGGAGCGACATCAATGCCGTATTCTTTGAAGCAAACGCTTCAGCCCTTCCCAGAATAATGCAGTTGACGACGATAAGGGGAATAAACGGCCCCAGCGCTTTGCTCAGGTCGAGAAGAAAGGCTTTCAAAAAAATATCGACCATTGTGACAAAAGTTGCAATGATTACAATAAAAGTGGGGATACGCACCTGTTTTGGAACGATGCCGCGTACAAGTGAGACGATAAAGCTCGATCCCGTCAATACGAACACGACCGCCAGTCCCATGGTGAGGCCGTTTATTGCGGACGTGGTGACCGCGAGCGTCGGACACATTCCGAGCAGCATCACCAGAGTGGGGTTTTCCTTCCAGAATCCTTTTATGAATTCGGGTCCGCTCCTCATCGATGTGTGATCACCTAGGTTTTCTGTCGACCCCATAGATCGGATTCCCCCTTGTATGTGAATTCTCAATCCGGTTCAATCTGCTACATCTCCTCCGAGAACTCGCTGATCGCCCTGTTGATGATTGCAACCACCGAACGGGAAGAAATCGTCGCCCCGGTAACGGCGCGTATCTGGTTGTCCTTTTCGGGCTCCTGGTTTTTTACGTATTCCACTTCAGGTTCCACGGAGATATCATTGAACTGATTCTGAAACGCTTCTTCCCCAATTCTCCCCCCGAGTCCCGGAGTCTCGACCTGCTCGAGTACTTTTATACCGGTTATCCTTTCGAGGTCAACAGTGAGACCCACCATCAGCTTGATCACACCCTGATATCCGTTTCCCTGTGCGGGAAGCGCGATTCCCGCGACTCCCTCCGATGAGTCCTTGCACTCGAAATACGTGATACCGCCGGCGGATTTCTCTTCATAACTCTCCGCCCCCGGAACCACGATAAAGATCGAGCTTCTCTGCTCCTCGAGCATGTTCGCCTCGATGAGAGGGTTTGCGAACATGTAAACGAGAGAGAGGATCCCCCCCGATACGCAGGCAAAGAGGGTAAGAATAAGCACCATTTTCACTCGGTTATTCATGCTGAGCCCCTGTCCCGAATATTCTCGGCCTGGTCCCCCTGTTTATCATCGGGACCCAGGCATTCATGAAAAGTATTGCATACATCACTCCTTCCGGGAGCCCGCCAAAGTTCCGTATCAGGACCACGAGTGCGCCGATCCCGGCACCGAATATGACGCACCCCTTTTTCGTCAGTGGAGACGTGACCATGTCGGTCGCCATGTAGAGTCCGCCTAGCATCAACCCCCCTGCGAAAAGGTGGAACAGCCCGCCGGTGAACCGGGCCGGATTGATAAAATGGAGGGTCTGAGCGAGGATGAATACCGTGATGAATATGGAGGCCGAAGTCCTCCATTTTATATACTTCTTGATGAAGAGGTAGATGCTGCCGAGAATCAGGAGAAATGAACAGGTCTCCCCGATAGAACCACCGATGGTCCCGAAAAAGAGCAATCCGATGGGGGTGGAAACAGCGTCGAATTTCATGAGCGCGAGCGGTGTCGCAGTGCTCAGCGCATCCACGGCAGGTGCCGCGGCCAGCGCCAGTGAAGAAACCCGGGGAGCTATGTAGCTCGATATGAAAACAGGATATGTTGCCGCAAGAAAAGCTCGCCCCACAAGCGCTGGATTGAAGATGTTGTATCCGAGTCCCCCGAATATCTGTTTTCCAATGACAATGGACACGACCGCCCCGAGTATGACACCGTAGACCGGAAATTTGGGCGGAAGCACCATGACCAGCAGAATACCGGTGAGTGCGGCGCTGTAATCGGTAAGCGTGAAGGGTCTCTTCCGCAGCCGTACGACGATGTATTCCGACAAAAGGCACGTCGCAACCGAAACCGCGTAGAGGAGCAGCACATACCAGCCGAACTGGTATACGCTGAACGCAGCTGCTGGAAGAAGGGTTATGATTACACTGAGCATGATCCTGGGCACAGACTCATCGCTCTTTATATGTGGGGACGTGGAAAGAATGAGCTTGTTTTTCTCGTTTTCCATGCTACTTTTTCTCCCTCGCCTTGATCTCTCGCAATTTCTGTTTCGCAGTCTTGATAAGCTGCACAATGGGCCGCTTGCTGGGGCACACGTACGCGCAGCTTCCGCATTCTATGCAGTCATTTACACCGTATTTTTCCGCAAGCTCCCATTTCTCAGCTTCGGCGATTATCGAAAGCGTGGAGGGCAGAAGCGACGTTGGGCAGGCCTGCACGCAGAGTGAGCACTTGATGCACGGTCCGTGCGTCTGCAACATGTACGGTTCTCGCGGGAGAACAACAAGCCCCGACATGCCTTTTATGACCGGGACATCGAGCGAGCTCTGTGCAATTCCCATCATTGGACCGCCCATGATCACCTTCCCGGGCTGCCCGTCGGTGCCCCCCGCCTGTTCGATGAGCGCACTGATGGGAGTACCGATCTTTGCCATGAAGTTCGCCGGCGACTTCACCCCTTTGCCGGTGACCGACACCACCCGCTCAACAAGCGGCTTCCCATCCCTGACCGCTTCGCATATGGCAACCGCTGTACCCACATTTGAGACCACGACCCCAACATCCATTGGAAGCCCGCCGCTCGGCACCTCTCTGCTCAAAATCGCCTTGATGAGCATCTTTTCAGCACCTTGGGGGTACTTTGTCTGTGTGAGCATGCAATCCGTATTGCCGCTCAGCGCGTCACTGATGGCAGCTGCCGCATCCTGTTTATTTGTTTCCACCGCAAAAATGATCTTTTCCACGCCGAGGACCCTTCCGATCATCTTCGCCCCCAGAATGAGGTCCCCGGTGCGCTCCAGCATGAGGCGGTAATCTGCAGCGAGATAGGGTTCGCATTCGCATCCGTTGATTATAAGCGTATCGATCGGTTTTCCCTTTGGCGGTGACAACTTCACATGCGCCGGAAACGTCGCACCTCCGAGCCCGACGATCCCGCCGTCCAGCACCCGTCCAAGAATGTCCTTTGGATCAAGACATTCCACATCGGACCCCATGGGATCCATGTATTCAGATTCGCCCCCTCCGTCTTTTTGAACGATCACTGAAAGAACGTTCTGTCCGAGCGGATGGAGCGCTTTTTCTATACTTTTCACCTTCCCCGAAACAGGCGAATGCACCGGTACAGAGACAAAACCGCGTGCTTTCCCCAGGACCTGCCCCGGTTTCACGTTGTCTCCCCGGGATACGGCAGGCTCACAGGGAGCCCCGATATGCTGCGCAAGTGGAACCACGATGGTTTCCGGAACCTCAGCCTCCCGTATGGGCACGTCTTTGCAGAGTTCTTTTTCTTCCGGAGGATGAACACCACCCCTGAAGGTGAAAATATTCATTTGGAGAGCTCCTGCTAAGGGTATTTTATCCTGCCATCCTGACGCTGCATATTCAGATGTTCCATAATAGTGAGAATGAAAAAATTATTCAACCAATTATTTCCATAATAGCCAGACAAAAAATGAGCTTGCGGCGGTTGCGCCTATCGTAAAAGGAAGACCGATCCTGCCAAACTCTCTGATACCGATGGTGTACCCGTGTTTTTTCAAAATGGAAACAGCCACCACGTTTGCGGATGCCCCGACATGAGTAACATTTCCCCCAAGACAGGAGCCGATGAGAAGGCCGAACACAAGGAGATATGGAGAAGCGCCTATTTCGGACGAGAGAATCTGTGCAACCGGAATCATCGCGGTGATATAAGGAACATTGTCCACAAATGCCGAGATGATCACAGAAAACCACACGATGAACAGGTAGAGGGGAAACAGGTCTTTGCTCACATAGGTGAGCACGAGTCGGGCGATGTCCTTCATCACACCGGCTCTCAGCAGGCTTCCCACGAGAATGAATATGGAAGCAAGAAAAAGAAGCGTATCGAAATCAATCTTCCGCAACATCTCCCTGCGGTTGAGATTTTGTGTCCGCACGAACCATGCCCCCGCGACCCCTCCCAGCACCACGCACACCACGCCGCCGAGATAGGTAAAATTCGGGTCGATCAGCGAAGAACATGCCAGAAGGACGACCATCAGGAGGATGAGCGCGGTTGGGAACCAGCTTGTGACCTTCTCCTGTTCGTGGGAATAAACGGGATTCTTATACTGCCTGAAGAAAAACCAGAGAATGAAAAACGAGACCACTGCACCGACCTGCACCGCGAAGAAAATACCGAGTTTTTCGTCGAGAATGAAAAACTGGTTGAAGTTGAGCTTCATGTACCCTGCGAGGATCATGCTCGGAGGATCGCCGATGAGTGTTGCGGTTCCCTGGAGATTTGATGAAACCGCAAGCCCGATAAGAAACGGCACAGGAGAGATGCGCTGTTTTTTGGCAATTTCGAGTGCAATGGGTGCAACGATTAAAACCGTTGCAACATTCTCCACAAAGGCGGATAATAAACTCGCCATTAAACAGATGAGGAGAATCGCAGTCCCCACATTTCTCGATCTGGAAACGAGGGAGTGTGCGATAAGCGCAGGGACCCGTGACTCGATGAACGCCTCCGCAATGACAAGAGTGCCGATGAATATACCGAGCACATTCCAGTTGACCGACTCTGCCACGAAGCGCGCAAAATCAGTTGGGGATCCGGCATCCATGAGCGCGGTGAGAACGAGAATCATAAAAGCACCTGTTCCCGCACACAGGGTTTTTTTCTTTGTGAAGAGTATGATGCCGATATAGGAGAGCGCGAACACGGAAAGAACGGAAAACTTGTAAGCCATGGCACTCGTCAGAAATAATTGATGTCGCTGTCCCGAATACTTCAATTATATTATTCACATATACGCTGTATGGGCAACCACTTTGATCACAATTCACCTGCAAAAAACAGCGCAGTGCATAACTGAGGTGAGAATTTCCGGGCACGGCGGTGGTGCAAAGGGTGAAGATATCGTCTGTTCCGCGGTTTCCGCACTCGCACAGACTGCCCTCTTCGGGCTTCTTCACTATGGAAAAGAAGACATCATCTCGAAAATGAGTGAAGGGGAGATGCTCATCCGGGTGAAGGAAACTGCGACGCAGGAGCACAGGGATATTTTCAACATTATTCTTTCCACACTATACATGGGGTTGGAAAACATACGAAGGAATTACCCTGAAAGGGTCAGGCTTGCAGTGAGCTCAGTTCCTGTTGAATAAAGATGAATACGCGATTCATTCAGGGTGCGCACAGAACAATAAGCTCAATACACGACTCCCGCATAGCCCACGAAACTGGAATCCGGGTGAATGTCGTAGCTTGTCGTGTACTCGACAAGTACCCCTCTTTCAGCCCCAAGCGCGCGTACAGCAGCGACTGCCGCTGCTGCACTCCCCGGGCAGCAGGCGTTTCGCATTTTCGCCGCTCTCTTCGTCACCTCATTCGGCTCGACGCTGAGAAAGGCATCGATCATAGCCCGGTCATTTGTCTGCTTTACCCACTCCACGCTCTCTGTGCCTGTTCCCTCCGGTGTGAATCCATAGTTCGGTCCATAATGTGTAAGATCCGTGCTTCCGACAACGCATGCGTTCATTTTCTTGTCTTCAATAAGCTTCGCAACAGCCTTTCCGATCTCTACCGACCGTTTCCCCGGGGAGATTCCCGCAAGTACGACAGTCGTGTGGGGGAAAAAATATTTTAAAAACGGTAGCTGAAGCTCAATCGTGTTGTCCCTGGTATAGGAAGAGGCGTCCTCCCTGATGAAGTCGAATGAAGAAAAAAGCGCACCTGTCGCCTCCCTGTTCACCATGACGGCTCCGAGAGGGGTCTGCACTCCGTCGTCAACAAAGAGAAAATCCGGGCCATCGGAAGGAAGATGCATCCCGAACAAAAAAACCGTGTCCGGGACATTTTTCGCCTGTATGCTCATGAATACGGACAGAGCGGTCCTGCCGGAAAAAAACCAACCGGCATGGGGAACGATCCCGCCGATCCCCTTGTATTCAACCTTCGGGAGGGTTACTTTGCTCTTCAACTGCTCTATCATCGCAACGCACTCTCTTTTCGATCCCGGATACCAGGCTCCTGAAAAATCCGCGCCCCGTATTCCCATAGCATCCCTCCTGTGTGAGATTTTCCGTGTGCTCACAGTGAGAATCAGCACTGTACCTTCATTATACCATTCATCTGCCTCGCACACCACTCTAAAGTGCACGATGAACGCTCTTTCAGCTCTCTTCAGTATGAAAAACGCAGACCGGTAACTCCCATGCGATTTCTTGAATTGCTCCAGCTCATTTTTCAGACAAAACAGATCAAGGGGGGCAGAGCAGACTCCGCATCCGTTATTGCCTCCTCGAGGTGCACGTAGTACTCATGCCACCATACGGTTTCTTGTATCGTCTATCTTGACCGTTTCATTTGATCATGTTTGGCGAATTTCTTCACATGTGATTGTATCGGTGATTCCGGCGGATTTCCTTTTGTATTGAAATTGGAATGATTGATTATTACATTATGAAAAGAATAGCAGGAAATGTTTGGAAAAGCAGAGAGGAAAAATGGCCGGGGAAAAAACAATACACACAGTCGTTGAAAACACGTTTCTCGAGATGCTGAAAGCGGTTTTCGGGGAAAATCTCGTTATGGTGTCCATTTACGGAAGCTATGTAAGAGGAAATTTTGTCGGGGGAGTGTCAGATGTGAACATTCTCATACTGCTCGAAAAACCCGACGCCGGACAGTTAGAAACCTTTGGCCGTGACGGATACAGGCTCATGAGAAAGTACAAAATTACCCCCCTCATTCTCTCGAAAACAGAGTTCGTGAACTCCGCGGACGTGTTCCCCATGGAATATCTCGATATGATGGACCGAAATAAAATACTTTTCGGTAAGGATATCACAGCAAAGCTTACACTCAGCCTGAAAAACCTTCGCCACCAGGTCGAGGACCGGCTCAGGGGCGCCGTCGCTTCACTTCGCCAGGCCGTCGTCGCATCCCGGGGAAAGGAAAGAATCCTCAGGAAGTGGCTGAAGAACTGGTACGGTTCGATGGGAGCGCTGTTTCGCGGCGTGCTCCGCCTGAAAGGGGTCAAAAAGATCCCGGTGGACGCTGAAGAAGCCGTGCGTATGATACAAAAGGAGCTGAAAATCGACATAGACCCCTTCCTGCGGCTCATCGCTTTAAGAAGGGGTGAAAAACTTCATACAGGTGAACTTCTCGGAGACCTTCTCTCCAGTTTAAGAAACCTTATCGCCGCCGTCGATACCATGAATTTCGGGGAATAACAAATGAAGAGAGTACGCATCGCCACACTGATTATGATCACGCTGCTCATCGCGATTCCCCTCTATTCACAAAAGCTCCCAGAACCGACGGGATACGTGAACGACTTTGCAGGGGTCATCGACACGGGATCAAAAAACCAGATGGACCGAATTGCCAAAGCTGTTCAGGAAAGCACTGGTGCGGAAATAGCAGTTGTTACGGTTGAAACCATTGAACCCTATGGAAGCATCGAGGAGTATTCTGTGGAACTTGCATCCGAGTGGGGAATCGGAAAGGCGGGAGAAGACACCGGAGTGCTCCTCCTTCTTGCGATGCAGGAACGACGGGTCCGTATCGAAGTCGGCTACGGTCTCGAAGGGACCATACCCGACGGGCTTGCGGGTGAAATCATCGATAACTCAATCCTTCCGAGTCTTCGGGTCGGAGAGTACGGAACCGGCTTCCTCAAGGGTGTCCAGGCAGTGAGCGGGATCATTGCAGAAGAATACGGTGTTGACCTAGACTCGTCCTACATCGTGGAGAGCAAAAAATACACACGGCAGATATCCTCAGGATTGAGCCGTCTCATTATCATCCTCATATTTCTCGTCCTCTTCGGCGGCGGAAGATTTCTCCTTCCGCTTCTCTTTGTGGGAGCTGTCTCACGAAGAGGTTTCTATGGCGGAGGGTTCGGTTCAGGAGGAAGCAGTTTCGGCGGAGGCTTTTCCGGATTCGGAGGTGGGGGGTTCGGCGGCGGCGGCGCCTCACGGGGTTTTTAAGCGCCCGTTTCCGGGAAGTTACTTTAAAAAACGGAGCAGAGTATGGTAAAAGGTAAATTGTTGGGTATTCTTGTTGTCGTTGGCATTATTGTCGTACTTGGCGTCATCATATCAGGATGGTTCATAACCACGAGAAACACGCTCATCACGCTCGAAGAAACCATCGATGCGTCCTGGGCGGAAATAGACAATCAGCTGAAAAGGCGAAGCGACCTGATACCAAACCTCGTTGCCACGGTCAAGGGGTTTGCCACACAGGAGCGGGAGGTGTTTACGCAGATTGCGGAAGCCCGTTCCAAGCTGGCGGGGGCCACAACAGTGGGTGAAACAGCACAGGGATACAACCAGCTTCAGTCCGCACTGGGCAGGTTGCTGGTCATCGTCGAGGCTTACCCTGAGCTGAAATCAAATGAAAACTTCATACGCCTTCAAGATGAGCTCGCGGGAACGGAGAACCGCATTGCCGTCGCGAGAAAACGATACAACGACAGCGTGCGGGTGTTCAACACGAAAATTCGCATGTTCCCCACCTCCACCGTCGCAAACATGATGGGACTGGAAAAAAGGGAGTATTTCGAGATCGAGGAAGGTGCACGCGAAGTACCTGAGGTGGATTTCGGCAGCTGAGATCGGAGAAAAACTCACACGAGCACTCCGCTCTCAATGTCTTATTAATCAATCGCCCCCCGGGTTACGATAATATATAAAGAGAGAAGTACTGTTTCGAATGGATCAACGATCGTATGCCCATGACAACATTACTCCATCCTCACAAAAAGCGGACAGATTCATACCGTATTCTTATTGTCGATGATGATGAGCTGATCATCGAAAGTTTTGAGCGGGTATTTCAGGAATACGAAAACAACTTCGAGGTCGACAAGACAACCGACAGCAAAGAAGCGGTTCGATTAATTGAGGAAAGGGAATACGACCTCATCATTACCGACATTGTCATGCCCGATATAGACGGGATTCAGATTCTTCAAAAAGTGAAACAGGTGCAGCCGGACTCTGAAGTGATTCTGATAACTGCTTATAGCTCAACAGGTTCAGCGCTTGACGCGATGCATTTCGGCGCCTTCGATTACATAACGAAACCCTTCGACCTTTCCGAGCTCAAAGTCCGTATCATGCGGGCAATCAACAAGAGGAAGGCTATACTCGAAAAGAAGAGAAAAATTGACGAAATCGAGCGACTCTGCTACACCATTTCCCATGATTTTAAGTCCACTCTCGTCTCGATAAAAGGGTTCACGAAGATTCTCATACAGGATCACTACACTCAGCTTGCCAGCGAGGGGCAGTTTCTGATCAACCGGATCAATGCAAATATCACCACAATGGAATCAATTGTCGAGGGGCTGCTCGAGTACATGAAAATTGGGAGCTGGCAAATCAAAAAGGAGAACATCAACAGCGGCGATATCATCCGTGAAGTCGCTGCAAATTTTACCCCAGCGCTAAAGGGGCATGAAATCAACATGATCATCGCAAAGAGGCTCCCGGAAGTGTACTTTTACAGAAACGGGCTCAGGCTGGTGTTTACGAACCTGATTGACAATGCAATAAAATACTCTTCCGGCGAGATAAACTCTTATATCAAGGTCGGGATTGATGAGAAGGCGCTACCCGACAATCACTTTCATCACTTCTACGTCGAAGACAACGGCACCGGAATCGGTGAAAAAAACCTCGACATCATTTTTGAGATATTTCAGCGAGGTACACTCGGCACTCAGAAACACGGGTATGGAATCGGACTTGCGATTGTCAGAAAAATACTCAAGACCATGCACTGCTCAATCCGCGCCGAATCTGAAGAGGGAAAACCGACACGCTTTACGTTCACCCTTCCAAAAGCGGTTAAAACTTCACCTCGGTCCTGACACCGGCGAATACACCGCTTTTCCCCTCAGGACCGTATGTATGGGCATATCCAATGCCGACCCGAAGCGGGAAATGGTACCCAATGAGAAAATTCAATTTAAGCTCTGCGCCGACCGAAGCACGAATAAAGCCGAAGGGATCGGAAAACAGCTCACCCAGATCACCTGCGACGAACTCTTTTCCCGGAGAATCGGACATAATGATACCCGCATCATAGAACCCGTTCAGGGTGATATTCTTAAAATACAGCGGAAACGCATGAATCCCGCGTTCCACGTACAACAGTGGAAATCCGAGCGTTGTTTTGAAGTCCATTCCGAATGAACCTTCAACCTCTTCAGGATATCCAACCGTGTACACAGGATCCAGAGGGGCGAACACTGCGGGGCTTTCGTATCCAGAAACGGCCAGTCCTCCCGTTTCCCCTGAAAAAATTTTCGAGTTGATTCTGAAATTGAGGAGCACTGCGCCAAACGGCCGAGAGTACATTGACATACTGGTGTCAAAGGCGGTAAAATTTTTCCCCGATTGAGGGTGGTGGTATACTCCCTGCTGAAAAATGATTCCTCTGTCCGGCCCTATCCACCGTATTGACTGTTTCGTACTCGCAAGTGAAAGGGATGCAGCAATTCCCTCATAGGAATTCTCGAATATCCCCGCAATCTCCGTTGTAAAAACGAAATCATGTTTCCGCAAAGCATAGGTGATCCCGGGTGAAAATGCAAAATAAGGATCGAACCCATCCTGGTCTGATGCCTGTGCGGTGAAGAATCTTCCAAAATAGGAGAAGTGCGGGCTGTTGTAGGAGTAGGAAAATACCGCCTTGTACTCAGCATCATATACGTCGTATACAAGCCCGAGGCTGTACTCATGCTTCTTAAGCAGATCATTCCCGCGGGTGTAGAATCCTATACCAAAGCCTACACTGTTCCCCATCATGAACGGAAGCCAACCGCCGGGTAAAAGCCATCTTCCCGGCCTGTAACGGGTGATCCTGTATGAGGAATCAGCTGCACTGCGCTGTACAGCTTCCGTGCTCGTGCCCGCCACCGGCCCTATTTCTACGTCCTGTTCCCAGTATAGGGTATCGAGTTCATCCATGTGCATATTGGACACCTGAAATCCTTCCGCCGAGTATACTCCGCACACGACCAGGGCGTTTTCCGAAACACACGGTTCGAACATACCGGTGAGAATATTTGTCCTGCGCCCTGTCTTTCCCGAAAAAATATTCACCGTGTACAGGTTGTACACACCATTTTCATCACCCACAAACATGAGCTCTCCGCTGCCAAGCCAGCAGGGGGAGTATGCCCTGTAGCGTGAATCCGTGACACGCACAAATGCGGCATGCCCCTCCTCGAGGTCCCGTAAAAGAGTATAGCAGATACCCCGTGTTCCACCTGCGTCCCGAAATGAAAAAGCAACCAGTCTTCCGTCGGGAGAAAGCACCGGATCTTCAAGCAGAAAACCCGCTTCCAGCGCTCCATCCTCGAAGGACTTCACGCAGGAGAAGCGCTTGTTTTTCCCATCAATGTCGAAAAAGCTGAGCTCCGTACCCCACGGAGAAGAACGGCACACGAGAAACCGATTTTCCTCTTCAAGGACACTGAATCCCTGAGCACCGCCTTCAGCAGTGATCCGTTTCTCTTTTCCTGTGCGCAGTTCGAGTTCATATATATTGCTGCGAATGCAGAGGTTTTTTTCGATATCGGACCGCAGATAAAAGATCCTTGTTCCATCATTCGAAAATCTGATGTTGAATGAATAGAGCCCCTTTTTCATGCAGCGGGTTGTTCCTGTTTTCGGATCGAAGAGATAAAGTCCCCCGAGCCGGTTCAGCGGCCTCAAGGAGTAGGCAACCAAATCCCCGAGGGGATTGATCGCAAGGGAATACAATAATCCCTTCTCTTCGGAAAGCAGCTCATATTCGGTGACTTCCGCCCTTTTTATACGGTTGACAACTTTTTCGCTTCGCGCCTCCTCTTTCCATTTCCACTCGTTCCACACTCGGTTTGCGCGCTTGCCGTATACACTTCGGAAAGGCTCCCCCCATGTATAGAACAGACAGGTTCCGCTCTTTCGGTTGAATTCGAAGAGTGTGCTCTCTCCGTATTCGCTGGCAAGATGCTGCACAAAAGAAGCACCGTACATGTATCTTGTCTGTCCCAAAGGCCAGATTGCGGTATCGTTGGACGCAAGATCAATCGATGGAAACATACGCTGCAGGCATGCAGTCCGAATATACATCTCGCTCACCGGGGAGTGAGCTCTTCCGTATCCATGCTGGTTTACAGTTTCGGAATACACCGCAAATCCCTCTCTATAGAACGGGGGCGTGCAGGAGTTAGGATAGATGACGTTCCCGAATACTTTGCTCATGACAAGCGGCAGTCCGCCTCGTAATTCTAGATGAAACACGTGAGAAAGTTCATGAAGAAGAACAAAGCTATACCATTCTCGGTAGGCATCGAGACCGGTTGAAACGGCTCGGTACGGATGAACCGCATATATCGTCACAAAGAGTCCTCTGGGGCCTTTCGCAACGTATCCGTTTGCAAAGTCACTTCTCGAGCTCAGGAGTATGTCTATTTTTTTTCCCGGTAAGTATCCTGTCCATGCGGTGAGGAGATGAAATATTTTCTCCGCCTCATCGGAAATGAGCAAAGAAAGGCGTTGCAGATGAACAGGGTAGAGCACACGGAAGTGCGCGCTCTCGACAACATACCATTGAAGCGTGCTGTCATCCTCCGGTCCACCGAAAAGAAAGATATTTCCTTCCTCAAGACTCGGTCCATTTCCCGAAGCCGTTTCCGCAGTACATACTTTTGGAAGGGAGAGGAGACACGCTCCCGAAAAGAACAGATATACTATCCACAGAACAAATGCATTCTTCAAAAGTACCTCCCGCAAAACCAGCAGCACTGTCTGTATTCAAGTATATACAAAAAGCGGGCGTATTCATCACTTTCACTGAAAAAATGCTTGACACTTATCAAATCGCAATGGTAGTATTAATACTACCACAGAGAAATGGCGCATTCAGATGTTTTTCTATGTAAAAAGTAAAAAACTCCGTGGAGCGGGAACACACCGCGCATATCTTTCTTTTTCCCGTAACTTGTACGAAGAGGGGGTGAACGATGAAAATCGGAGCAAAAGGTAAGAAAATTATTGCAAAGGTCGGACTCGAGCTGATGAAGGTCAACTTCATCATGAATCAATATCTGAAATGGGGTGAAAAAATAATTCTTAAAAACCTCGTTGAAAAAAACGAAAGGAACAGACCGATCGGCGCTCAGCAGGAGAAGTACTACATAGTGAGAAACCTCATGAAAGCCTTTGAGAGAAAGCTCAGGGCCAATGCGCTTGCCCCGGGGGTCAGGAATTTCGTGTTCAACAGGCTTATCGGCGATGTCATTATCAACTGGCGGGAGCGGCATCCGGACGCAGCGGCGAGAAGAGACCGCGAAGACCCTCTTCCGCTCTATGTGGTGATCAGTCCCACCCAGAAATGCAATCTTTCCTGCATCGGGTGCTATGCGGCGAGCTCCAACAAGACATTCGAATCACTCGACTGGGACACCGTCGACGAGATCATGCGGCAGAAGAAAGAGCTTTGGGGATCGTACTTTACCGTCATATCGGGCGGTGAACCGCTCATGTGGGAGAGCAACGGCAAGACCATTTTCGACCTGTACGAAAAGTACAGCGACACCTTTTTCCTGATGTACACGAACGGCACTCTCATCGATCGGGCAACCGCGAAGCGGTTTGCCGAACTCGGGAACGTTGCACCAGCAATATCGGTCGAGGGCTTCGAAGAGGATACCGATTACCGGCGTGGGAAGGGTGTGTACAAAAAAATTCTCACTGCAATCGACCATCTACGCAATGAGGGAGTTCTCTACGGAATATCCTTTACTGCGACAAGACTGAACGCCGACAATATCCTCCACGATGACTTCATCGACGAGTTCTTCGACACGCAGGGGGCGGCATTTGCATGGATGTTCCAGTACATGCCGATCGGGAGGAAACCAGACTTCCAACTGATGCTCACCTCGGAGCAGCGAAGAAATCTCTGGTCCAGTGAACAACACATAATCAAGGACAAAGAGATCTTTTTTGTGGACTTCTGGAACGGAGGACCTATCAGTGACGGGTGCATCTGCGCCGGCAGGAAAGGCGGCTATATGTACTTTGACTGGTCCGGGAATGTGATGCCCTGTGTATTTGTTCCCTACTCAGTGGGAAACATCAACAAGGATTTCTTCGGCAAAGGGAAAAACCTCAACGATATCCTCGAAACCCCGTTCTTCACGAAGCTCCGTGAATGGCAGGCAGGGTACAGCTATAAAAAACCTTCACACGAAACAGGGAATGAGATCACTCCCTGTCCGATCAGGGATCATCACAGCGAATTTCACCGCATCGTTGAATCCACTCATGCAATCCCTGTAGGTAAGTCAACCGAGAAAGCGTTTCATGATGAAAACTATATTAAGGGGCTCACCAGAATCGGTGAAGAAGCCAACAAAGCAACAATCGACATCTGGCAGAAGCAGTATCAGAAAATCTGATTGTGCTCCTTGAAGAAAAAAATGCCCGTTTGTTCTCACAGACGGGCTTTTTTATTCAGATGAAAAATAAATTACCCTGTTTTCCCGTGCCGACTGTTCCGCTTTTTTCATCGCTACTACGACCGCTTTTGATTCTGCGGGAGTTATGACGGTCGGTTTTTCCCCTGACGCAATGCACTTGAGGAAATAATCGAACTCTTCCTTCAGAAATCCCCTTCTCATGTTGTGCACCTTTGGCCAGTACGTCGACTGCGGGTAACTCAATCCCTCTTTTTTGAGGACCGAAAAATTCATCCCGGAGTTGTCAATATAGATGCACCCCTCGGTTCCCACGATTTCCATACGGGCGTCGATTGCGAAGGGATCATTGTTCGGAAGGCACCACACATCCTCAACGACCGCAATCAATCCGTCTTCGAATCGAAACATTGCCCAGCCGAGATCGTCGTATGGAAGCTCGGGCCGGGTATTTGTGGTCTGGGCATACACGCTTACAGGCTTCGAGCCCGAATACCAGAACATGAGATCGAGATCATGGATCCCGTCACCGAAAAGCGCACTTATCTTGTGAAGATGGCTTTCCGTCACCCATTTTGCAAGATTCCTCCGGGCGTGGATAGTGAGCAGCTTGCCGAGGTTCCCATCCGCTATTTCCTCCTTTGCGAGCGCATAGTTGCTATCAAACCTGCAGATATGGCCGACCATGAAGCATTTGTCGGTTTTGTTCGCTTCCGCGATGATCATGTCGCATTCTTCCCCACTGTTCGCCATGGGTTTTTCGAGAAACACATGTTTTCCCGCACGCAGCGCATCAACAGTGGGCTGAAGGTGGTCCTGCACGTGGGTGACCACGGTTACCATGTCTATATCTCTGTCAGCGAGAAGATCGTGATAGTCGGTGTAGGTTTTCTGAACCCCGTATTTTTCTGCAATTTCCTTGACCCTGTGATCCCTGCGGGTGCAGACGGCAAAAACCTCCGCAAGAGGCAGCGATTGAAGCGTATCAACATGATGCTCACCAAACCATCCAAGACCGATGACTCCACATCGAATTCTCTCCATCCTGTCCTCCTTTTCTGATTTGTTCACAACTTTACAAGCATTGTAACGGCTGCAACAAGATTGTCAAGCTTCGATAGGGTGTGGAGCGGTAGAATTAGCAGTTGACAAAACCGGTTGTCCGGATATAATAATACGAATAAATTTAAGAAAGGAGAAGTCGATGGAAAAAGAAAATATTTTTAATAAAAAAATGACCAGAAGGGATTTTATTAAGAAATCAGCCCGAACCGGCATTGGTGTCGGTGTCGGCATGGCCGCGCTGGGTACCGTGCTTGTGGGGTCTGGAGAGAAGCCGAAGGGCCTGGAAGAGCTTGACAAAGTAACATTCATCACTCCCAGAGGAACGCTCGAGGTCATGGATGATTACAATCTCTGGGTCCCGATCGAGCTCGGCTATTTCAACGAACTCGGTCTGGACGTGACAATGGAACCCGGTCCGCAGGACGCATTTGCCTGCACAAAATTCGTCGACCAGAACCAGGCAGATGTCGGGTACCCCTCTCCAGGAGTACTGACCGCGAGTGTTGATACGGGAATGCAGGTCATTCTGGCCTACGAAATGATGATCGGTTCTGTGTGGCATCTCGCGGTGCGGAAAGACAGCCCTTTGAAGAGCCCAAAAGAACTCGGCGGAAAGAAAATCTCGATCGGGTTCGCAGGATGGCAGGTAATCGTCGATCCGCTTCTCGTTGAGCTCGGAATCGACCCCAAGAGTGTAGAGTATGTTGTCGCAGGACAGCAGTGGGGCCAGGTCGTGACACAGAGGAAAGCCGATGCTGCGTTGGCCTGGCTTGCACTCGACGTGCAGTGGAACGCAGTAGGTCTCGACCTGCGGTACTTCAGAGGCTCAGATTTCTCGATCATGCCGTCGAACGGATACGCAGTACGAACTGCTGATCTCAAAGATCCTGCAAAACGCGACGTGCTCGTTCGATTCATGAGGGGGTCGTGCATGGGCCTGCACTTCGGTCGCTTCAATCCGCAGGGAGCAGCGCAGATAGTGTACGACAGGTTCGCAGCGGTCAGAGAACAGATGACTCCTGAAATCGCGCTCGAGTCTATGAGACAGCTCGCATATGCATACATGGAAGGAGAGAGAAGGGGTCGCGGCTACGGCGCGTTTGTCCCTTCGGGCTGGCAAAAGTATATTGACATCATCTACAAACTGGGACAGACGAAAAGGCACCTGAGCGTGGATGAATGCATCACTAACGAGCTCATCGCAGAAGCAAACAACTTCGACAAAAAACGGGTGGAAAAAGACGCAAAGGTTTTTCATTTGAACGACACGTGGAAAGATGTAAAGGCACAGGGTCCGTTTTTTTGAGAAGAAACTGCAGAATGCAGGACCAGAATAAGGTAAAACGATCAATCAGGTCTGGTTTTCAATCATAAAAACGGATATATTTTACCTCAACAGGATGGCTCCATAGATGAAAGAATGGGGCCATTCGCTTATTATATCAATAAAGTTGAGCCTTTTTCTGTACGGAGTGTACAAATGGAATACTTTATCGATGTTCAGAGTGTCACAAAGATCTATGCAAGTGAACGGGGTCCGGTCCACGCGGTCGACAGATTCTCGATGCAGGTAGAAGAAGGAGACTTCGTTGCAATCGTGGGGCCGAGCGGGTGCGGGAAGACGACACTCCTGTGGGGACTCACTGGACTTCACCCCTTCAACTGGGGAAGGGCCTATATCCTTGGAAAAGAAGTCGACAAGCCGCGGAGAGATGTGGGGATCATCTTTCAGCAGGCAAACCTCCTTCCATGGCGCACCCTCATGCAGAACATCTATTTTCCCCTGGAAATAATGAAGGAGAACCTCAAGGATTACAGGGAACGCATCCGGGATCTGATTGAGAGTGTCGAACTGACAGGATTCGAGAACCACTACCCCCGCGAGCTCTCTGGTGGTATGCAGCAGCGCGCTTCAATTGTACGTGCACTTTCGTATGACCCGAAAGTCCTGCTCATGGATGAGCCGTTTGGCGCCCTCGACGCCTATACGAGGGATGAAATGGACACACTGTTACTCGGAATATGGAAAAAAACAAGAAAAACGATTGCCTTCGTCACTCACAGGATCGAGGAGGCGGTATATCTTGCGAACAGGGTGTATGTTATGACCCCGAGGCCAGGTACAAACTCTGCTGTTTTCGACATAAACCTTCCCAGGCCTCGTCCTGAAGGAATCACCATGGAGAAGAAATACTTCGACATCGTCGCTAAAATTAAGAAACGGATTGTGAAAGATGTAGAAAAACAGAAAGAGGAGGGGGTCTACCAAAGCCAGGCGTGGAGTACAGTAACGTAAACCATGCCGCGAATTTATCGATTCAGGAGAATACTCGATGAATACCTACGAAAAACAGCTGGAAGACGCAATTCCGGATTTCGAGGAGCATGCAGCGGAGATGCACGGACAGTTTGACATCTCCTCGACCGTCTCAACCGTAAGGATACACGGCTGGCAACAGGTAATCGGCATCCTTGCGGTTGCGATCATCATTCTGGGCGGATGGGAGCTTCTCATAAAGATGTTCGATGTGCCCGAATTTGTGTTTCCCACACCGAGCGCTATATTCAAGGCGCTGGTAGAATCTTTTCCGAACAACTACCCGCATTTTCTCATTACTCTGAGCGAGCTTGTAGCCGGCTATGTTGTGGGAGCAGCAATAGGACTCATTCTTGCAGCAGTGCTTACTCAGATACCGTATCTCGAAAAAATCATCACTCCCTATATTCTGCTCCTGATTACCACTCCGACACTGGCGCTCGTTCCCCTGCTCATGCTTAAGCTCGGATTCAATATATGGCCGAGGATCATTGCTGTGTCCCTTGCATCAGGTCCAATGGTCATGATCAACTCGGTGACCGGATTCAGGCGTACTGACCTGGCGAAAATTGCGCTTGCAAAATCTTATGGAGCATCCACTTTTCAGATTTTCAGGAGGATCCGGTTTCCCCTCGCTCTCCCCATGATTATTGTTGGACTTCTCGTCGGTGGAATTTTCGGCCTGATAACCGCAGTCGGCTCCGACATGGTGGGTGGAAAAATGGGGCTGGGAAACAAGCTTTCCTACTACTCCTCACTTGCACGTATGGCACACTTTTTTTCAATCATCATTATGATATCCGCTATCGGCATATCCATCTGGATCATCTTTTCCCGAATTGGAAAAAAGTGGGCGAGCTGGCAGGAGTAGCACGTAAAGTGCGCACAGAGTACTCTTTGTGTTGATATTTCTTTCACTCAAGAAGGAGGCAGTATGAAAACCTATAAAGTCGGTATCGTTGGATTTGGCTGGGTTGCGGGAGCGCACATGAATACTTTCGTGGAATTGCCAAACTACGAACCTGTTGCGCTCATGTCACGAAGAACACTCGATCCCGCAGAGATTAAACAGCAGTACGGCGCTGATGTGAAAGTGTACAACGATTATGAAGAGTTTCTCAGTGACGAGAACATCGACATTGTCGACATATGTACGCCCCATCCGTTCCATCCCGAACAAACAATCAAGGCGGCAGAAGCCAAGAAGAACCTGATCATTGAAAAACCGATCGCACTGAATTTCGAAGATGCAGTGCGTATGCTCGACGCGGTGAAAAAAAACGGTGTGAAGACATCCGTATGTTTCGAGCTTCGGTTCATATCAGCCTCGATTGCGGCGAAATCGATTATTCAGAAAGGTCTCATCGGCGACATCTATTACGCAGAGGGAGACTACTTTCACGGGATCGGGCCCTGGTACGGTCAGTTTGCATGGAACGTGAAAAAAGATTTCGGGGGAAGCTCGCTGCTCACCGCAGGATGCCATGCTCTCGATACCATACTGTGGCTGATCGGCGAAGATGTCGAAGAAGTGTTTTCCTATTCCACGAAAAATCCCCACGAAGCGTACAGGCCGTACGAGTACGATACAACCACTGTTACACTTCTCAGGTTCAAAAACAGCGGAATAGTCGGAAAAACCGCATCCGTCACGGACTGCATGCAGCCGTATGCATTCAACGTCAACATCGTGGGATCTCACGGGACAATTAAAAACAACCTGTTTTACAGTAAAAAAATCGCGGGGCTGAACAGTTGGAGCACGCTCGATGTGCATCTGGCGGACAGCGGTGACGTCGGTGCGCACCCCTACAGGGATCAATTCGCCTATTTCGCAGAGTGTCTCGACAAGGGAGAGAATGCGCACAACGACCTGCTGAACGCCTTTGAAACTCACCGGGTGATCTATGCGGCGGACAAATCTGCGGCAACCGGAAAACCCGTGCGCCTCAGTGAATTCACACGCTGAAGCGCTGAAACCCAGATTCTTCATATACTCTTTTTTTCCGCAGACATGTAACGGAAAAACGCGAGGAGAATAAGAATCTTTACAAAGGGATAGAGAAGGAAATCGAGCAGCGGGATGTTTCCCATGAGTGTTATGTTGAGGTCTGGAAAATAATATGCAATCAGTGCAATGGGGAAAAAGAGGAGAGAGGCTATCTGCACCCACAGGTTCGCCCGAAAGATGGAAATGAAAAAAGTGAGTATCCCCATCACAAAGAGAATAAACGAAAGAATGAGATCAATGTATTGCATTGCGTGTATTCATCCCGGCTGAACTGACAGAACTGTAAGAAGCATTGTACCCGTGTTGCGGTATTTTAGCAAACAAAATACGAAAGGAGCGAATGATGACAAGGAGAGAACGTGTAATGGCTGCTCTCAATCACCAGGAAACCGACAGAGTGCCGATCGACTGCACCGGGCACAGGTCTTCTGCCATTGCAGCCGTCGCATACAACAGGCTCATCAAGCACCTGAGCCTCGGACCGAGAAAGATACGGGTGTATGATCCTGTCCAGCAGCTTGCAATCGCCGATGAAGATATTCTCGACCTCTTCAACGTGGACACCATCGAGCTCGGAAGGGGATTCGCGCTCTGCAACGATTCATGGGCAGACTGGGTGCTGCCTGACGGGAGCCCCTGCCAGATGCCTGTCTGGTGCTTGCCGGAACGCGACGAAAACCGCTGGATCATCAGATCGGAAAAAACCGGGCGGATCATTGCACAGATGCCAGACGGTGCGCTCTACTTTGAACAGACATACTGGCCGTACGAAAAAGAGGAGGACCGGAACCTCGACGCGATGCCGGACAACTGGTCCGAATCCATGTGGGCGGCGATCCCCACTCCTCCGGGGCCTGAGATTGAAGGCCCTGAAGGTATGAAAACGTTCGCAGAAGGCGCACAGAAACTCCGTGAAAGCACCGATCGGGCGATAATCGGGCTCTTCGGCGGGAATTTGTTCGAGTTCGGGCAGTTCATATACAGGAACGACATATTCTTCATGCTCCTTGCAAGCGAGCCGAAAAACGCCCATGCCTTTCTCGATAAGCTCGTTGAAATTCACCTGCAAAATCTGGAGAGCTATCTCACTGCTGTTGGTGAATACATCGATATAATCCTCTTCGGTGATGACCTCGGAATGCAGACAGGTCCCCTGATATCTCCGAACATGTACAGGGAGTTTTTCAAACCGCGTCAAAAGCTCCTGTGGAAAAGGGCAAAGGAGCTCGCCGATGTGAAAGTACAGCTGCACAGCTGCGGGGGCCTCCGTCCGTTCATCCCCGACCTTATCGAGATCGGGCTCGACGCAGTAAACCCCGTGCAGATAAACTGTGCTGGTATGGATCTTTCCGAACTCAAGCGGGAGTTTGGAAAGGACATCACGTTCTGGGGAGGCGGCTGCGATACGGGGCACGTTCTGCCGGATGAGTCGCCCCACGCGGTCTCCGAGCATGTTCGGAAACAGGTGGAGATCGGAAGAAAGGGAGGCGGTTTTGTCTTTCAGCAGGTGCACAATATCATGGCAAATGTCCCTCCGGAAAATATCGTCGCAATGTTCGAGGCTGCTCAGGAGTAAGGACTGAATTTTGCTTCATACACCGCTGGTAAAGGCTAATTTTTTGTTCCATTTTTCATGAAGGCAAACAGCACTATCGTATCTGAGCCTTGACTTCACCGACCTCTCGATTTATCGTCTTTAGAGAGGCCTCGGATGAAAAAAACGGTCATGTACGATGGAATACCTCTGACATTGGTTGGAAGAAACATAGAAGTAAATACCCGTGCCCCTGATTTTACTGTCGTCAACAATGACCTGGAGGAGACGGGGCTCGAACAGTACCCTGATAAAATCAAGGTTATCATTTTTTTCCCCTCACTTGACATGCCTGTGTGCGATATACAGATAAGAGAGTTCAACAGGCGTGGGTCGATTCAAGGTGACGGCATCGTATGCATAGGAATAAGCAAGGACCTCCCCTTTGCGCAAAAGAGATTTTGTGAAACATTCAAAATAAACAATGTCGAGCTCGTATCTGATTATAAATACACTTCTTTCGGAATCAATTACGGCGTGCTCATTAGGGAGTGGAACCTCCTTTCCCGTGGTGTCATAATAGCGGACAGAAAAAACACCATCCGATATATTCAGCTGGTAGGTGAAATAATCCACCAGCCGGATTATGAAGAAGCTGCACACGCTCTCGATGAGGTCGTGAAAAATCCCGAGCTGTCCATGCAGGATTCGATCCCGTACAAATGCACACCCTGTGAAGAAGGCGTTTCACCGCTTCCACAGGATCTTGTGACAGATCTGCTGGCGAAATATCCCGGATGGGAGCTCGTAGACAGCAGAAAAATCGTGAAGCAGCTCCGTTTCAAGGACTTTGTTGAGGCAAAGTATTTTCTCGACCTCATCTCGAATGTCGCCCAGGAACAGGGACACCACCCATCATTCACGCTGAACTACAACAGGTTGAAAATCACTCTTACCACACATGCTGCAGGAGGCCTGACGGAAAACGACTTTATCATGGGCAGTATCATAAACGAAATCGAAAAAAAGACCTGCATGGGATAACACAAAAAGAATATTTTCCCTAGTGTCTCACAGCGCAGTCTTACGGCACGGCACATGACGACTGCAAAATTTTCACGTCATCGTTCCTGGGTACAGCACTTTTTCCACTCTTTTTTCCCATCTGCAAGTCCGCTCTCGTACCCCATGATGTATACGACTCTCTGCAGTGTACGGTAATGCTTCGGTGGACTCCTGTCTTTTACATAATCCCAGAACCCGGCAAAGTGCCCCTGCCTGTAGCCTGTTTTGTACTCCCTGTTGAACATTTTTTCGAGATTTCTTTCATTCTTGTTTTTCTTCATTTCTCCGACCCCTCTCTCTATTGAAACAATCATTACCTGATTATTCTTCCGCTATGGGAGAAATTCCGCCTCCGGAATATTTTCCCAGGAACACACTCGTAGAAATTTTTCGAGAGGTTGTGCGGGACGAATGGGCGGATGTTCTCCGTCACATGGTGATGTGGGCAAAGAATTGTACGGTAAGCCCCGATTGTGTAACGCAGCGGGTTGCAGCACGGTTCATCCAGCGGGATTACATGAGACACTCATCCATTGTGACCGGTATTGTGACACGGAAGACATATGAAGTAATGCCGGAAAAAAATCAAAGAGGGAGGGATTTGGCCTAACGTTCACAGATGCGTTGTGGAAAGCAGAACCGATGAGACTACATTCACCTTTTGTACAAAATACTCCGAGCAGCCCCAGCGCCGGACCGCAAAAGGCATCGCTTAGACAGAAGCTACCTGTCGATCAGGCAGTTTTCAAGATTGTATCGAACTGCAATGATATTGTAAAAAATATCATCGACCATGGAGTATATTTCTCCGAAACCGTGTTCCTGGATCGCCTCTCCCTGAATTGAGTTTTTGTACATGATGAGCAGCTTTTTTATCTTTCCCAGTATGGGGGTCGTGTATCCTGATCTGAAGTCTTTTATTCCGTATAGATCCTCCGGTACGATCTTTCCGGAAGCCGTAAGCTTGTTGCTTTTTTTTTCAATAGATACCTTGAAACCGCGGTTTGACTCCACGGAGGCACGATCAGGCCCATGCACGCTTTCAAGCCGTACCCGAAGCATCACAAGATAAATGAAGAGATTGTCAAGAGACTCGAGAAGTTGTATCCGCTCCTGCCCGAGTATCTTTCCATCCCTGGTGATAAAGGAGTCATACTGTGCGCCGATTTTTGAAGCATAGCCGATCGTATTCCTGAACAAACCGGTCAGATCACGACGAAGGATTTCGGAATCAAAAAGAATTTCCACACGGAAATTCAACTCTCTGTCTATTTCACAAAAGAGCGGCATTAATCATTCCTTCTGCCTCTTTTCCATAATTTCGGCTCGGACCCTCGGATAAAGCTCCCGAAAGTGTTCCCTCACATATTCGAGCAGTTTTTCTCTGATTTCACATCTGAGATTCCACGCGTCTGAGGCGTTTCGGCCACTCATCAAAGCCCGAAGCTCAACCGTTTTATCAGTGAGATTCGTTACCTGAAGATTCCACACTTCTCCATCCCAGTAACTGCTCTGCTGCAGTAAACGGTGCAGTTCCTCCCTTACCTGCTGCACCGACACCGTATAATCAGCATAGAGGTACACTGTTCCGAGAATATCTGCTGAGGTCCTCGTCCAGTTCTGAAAGGATTTTTCGGTAAAATAGGTGATCGGAACGACAAGACGCCGCATGTCCCAGATTCTCACTACCACGTACGTCAGTGTTATCTCCTCGATTCTTCCCCATTCGTTTTCCACTATGACAACGTCGTCAATGCGTATGGGCTGGGTAATCGCAATCTGCAGACCAGCGATAAATGTGGAGAGGGTGCGCTGGGCTGCGAATCCGAGCACAATTCCTGCAACTCCTGCAGAGGCGAGAAGTGTGGCGCCGAGCTGTCTCACTTCTTTGAAGCTCATCAGTATCACAGCAAGGGCAAGCACTCCTACGCCAATCATAAACACTCTTTTGAAAAACTGAACCTGCGTGTAGATTTTTCGGGCCTGGAGATTGTCTTTCTCATCTATTTTGTAACGGCTCAATATGAGATCTTCAAAAATGTTCGCGCTCCTGATTATAAGCCACGCGACTTCACCCACGAGAACGATTTTTAAAATCTGTTTAATGTATTCGAGCGCCTCAGGAGTTATGTGCGTGAAACTAAGGAAGGGGAAAAGCGAAATAACAGGAAAAATCCATTTCAAAGGACCAAAAAGGTGAGCTCTGACAGAGGTAAAAAACATCTGCTTTGTTTTTTTTTCGAAGCGTCTGTACAGAAAGGAGAACACATAAAATGTAAGGATACCCACGCCGACCCCTGCCAAAACCAGACCGAGCGTGTACCCGGCTTCTCTGAGCACAGTAAGAGATTGCTCCATGAATGATTCCATTCTGCTTACCTCCGTGAGGAGAGGTTTTTACTTATCTCAAGAAGTTTTTCTCGCAGTTTTGGGATTCTGTACGAAGCAACGCTGAAATATCGCAAACCGAGAGCTGTAAGCTTTTCCGTGTACTCCGTGTCTCCAGCAAGCTCTCCACAGAGGCTGCACTCTATTCCGGCCTGCTCCGCGCTCTCGACAATAGATCGAATGCTATCGAGAATGATTTCAGAACCCGCATCGTAGTACTCGGAGACTTCCATTTTTTCCCTGTCTGCAGCCATGGTGTACTTGATGAGGTCATTTGTTCCGATACTCAGAAAATCTGACTGCTCGATGATGCTTTTTATGGTGAGAACAGCTGCAGGTGTCTCTATCATTGCACCGAGTGGAACCTTGTCGCTGTAGTTCACACCCTTTTTTTTGAGCTTATCGCACACGATTTCAGCTATTTGCCTCACCTGTATCATTTCTTCAGAAAGAGAGACCATGGGGGAACGAGAATTCTGATATTGAACTCACATGCCAGCCTGAAGAGCGCTGAAATCTCTGTCCACTCTTTTCTGCATTTCCTGTATTTCAGATTTTACCTTTTCTATTGCCTCATGAACACGAATGATCTCCTCTTTCACCTCCTTATCTCCAAGGTGGTAGCGCGGCACCTCGCGGCTGAGAATATCTTTGTAGTGAAAAAGCCTCCCTGCCGCAATACCGGGAGACACCATTATCCCTTTGAGACCGAGTCTTGTATCTGCATTGTTCACATTGCGGTTTTTCTGTATCATGAAAGAACGCCTTTCCGTTTCGGTGCCTCTTTTTTTCAAAATCGGGAAACGCCCATTCTCACCACGTGTCTTTGAGTTTTAAGAAAAGAAAGAGCGCACTATCGTTCCGTCATATCCACCATGAGCTTTCGTACGTTTTCCACATCGGGAATATTGAACTTCGCCTTTGTGACGCCCAGCCCTACTTTTATCGAGTACGCGTTGGGACCGAGCACTTCGAACGCATCTTCATCGGTCACGTCATCCCCCACAGCCATGATGAAATCCCATTTGGATCTCTGCACCCAGTGAAGCACCGCAGTACCCTTGTTGATTCCCGCTGTTTTCACCTCGATTACCCTGTTTCCTTCGAGTATTCCGAGATTGAGATTTTCCGTCAGTTTGATCAACGTCTCCTTGAGCTCGTTGACACGCAACTCAGCAAGGTCGGGATCCGCCCTTCTGTAGTGCCATACGAGTGAATAACTCTTTTCCTCGATAAACGATCCAGGAGTTCTCTCCATATACAGTTCGAACACCGGCCGGATCTCTTCCTTCCATTCTTCTCTCAGCGGTTCGATTTCATACCAGTCCCCCTCCTTCTCCTGCAACCACGCGCCGTGCTCGGCAATCATCCCTACTTTGAGACCGCAAAACCAGCGAGACATCATCTCCTTGTCCCTCCCGCTCATAATCACGAGCTCGTTTTTCTCCGATTCTGACAGCCGTTCGAAAAGAGACTGAATAATTTTATCGGGTGCCGCTTTGTCAGGTTTGATAGTGAATGGCATGACCGTACCATCATAATCAAAAAACAGCAGCCTCCGTGATGCGCGCTTATAGTTCTCCAGAAGCTTCCTCTTCAATAAAGGGGTCAATCTTCTTTCGGTGAATTGCTTCTGCTGTTCATAGGCTGTGTCGAGACGCTCGATGAAATCCTGGGCCCATCTGACCACATTGTAGCGTTTCAGCCGATCCTGCATGGTTTTGTTGAGTTTTCTCTGTTCTTCCCGGGGGAGTTCGAGCGCATCCTTCAGGCAATGCGACACCTGATCGATGTTGTTCGGGTTGACGATAAATGCCTCGCTGAGCTCGTGAACTGCTCCAGCCATACCGCTGAGTATAAGGCTTCCTCCACCTTCCGCTCTTGCCGCAATATATTCCTTTGCAATAAGATTCATTCCGTCCCGCAGAGGAGTTACCAGCCCCACTTCCGAAAGAGCATAGAGAGCGCTGAGTGTGTGAAAGGGAAGAGACCGGTACAGATACCATACAGGCATCCAACCGATTTTTCCATACTTTCCATTGATTCTCCCAACCTGCTCGTCGAGTTCCTTTTTCAGTTGAATATAAGTATCGACCCCGGTCCGGGAGGGAACTGCCACGAGTATAAGCGTTACTTTCCCGTGGAATTTCGGGTTAGTCCGGAGAAAGTGATCGAATGCCTTCAGACGCTGCAGAATACCCTTGGTGTAGTCCAGTCGGTCCACAGAAAGGATAGCACGCTGATCTCCGAGCTTTTTTTTGATTCTCTCTATTTCCTTTATCACCTTCTGATCCTTAAGAGCTCCTGCATATCGTTCGAAGTCGATTCCCATGGGAAACACATCCGCCCGTACCAGCCTGTTCGCGGCAAGAATCCGGCCGAGTGTATGCTCATAGCCGAGGAGGCGTCTCACACTGCTCAGGAAGTGACGCACATAATCAAAGGTGTGAAAACCGACAAGATCTGCTCCGAGGAGCCCTTCGAGAATCTCCTTTCTCCACGGCAGGAGTCGGAATATCTCAAAAGAGGGAAAAGGGATGTGAAGAAAGAACCCTATTTTCGCTTTCGGCAGCCTTTCCCGAATGAGGTTTGGTAGTAAAAGCAGCTGATAATCGTGCACCCAGATGGTATCCTCTGGGCCGGCGTGTTTCAGTACAGCCTCGCAATACTTTTCATTTACTCTCACATAAGACTGCCAGAAACTCTTTTCATATACTGTGTAGTTGGGAAAATAGTGAAAAAGGGGCCAGATCGTTTTGTTACAGAATCCGTAATAGAAAAGTTTCACCTCCGAGTTGTTGAGGTACAGCGAATCGCATCGATACTCATTTAAGAGTGTGGACTCGATTTCTTTTCTTTCATCCTGCGTCAAGCTCTCTTTAGGAAGCCCGCACCATCCTGTCCACAGGCTGTTATAGGAATGATAAAACGAGCCAAGGCCTGTGGCAAGCCCGCCCATACTCTGCTTGTACGATATGGTTCCCCTTTTCTTCTCAACGGTAACAGGGAGCCTGTTCGAAACGAAAATCAACTTTTTGTGCATCTCATATGTCTCCAAGCTCCTTTACAGAATTTCCACGAGCTGTATCTCAAAGGTAAGGTCCTTTCCTGCCAGCGGATGGTTTGCATCAAGGGTAACCCGAGCATCTGTGACATCGGTCACTCTGCATATATCTGATTGCCCATCAGGGTGTTCGAGCTTCAATTTCTGTCCGACATGCGGCTCGATATGAGAGGGGATCCTGTCCCTTTCCACGTGCAGAACTTTTGCGTCGACATGGGGACCATACGCTTTTTCTGCAGGAACCTCTATTGTTTTTTGGTCACCCGTCTGCATACCGATGACAGCGTCTTCGAAACCTGCTATCACCATCCCCTTGCCGATGTCGAACTGTAATGGTTTTTCCTCTTTTGACGAATCGAATATATTCCCGTCACCAAGCTTTCCTGTATAGTGGACTTTTACCCTGTCGCCTTTTTTTGCTTTTGGCATAAAACCTCCTTAAAATAAGATAAAACGTATATGAAATCCCGTGCACGCGTCTTTCAGCTTTCGCGCTTTACATATGGTGGGCTCTGGTTTCCATCTTCATTGAGGAACTCGATCACTTCATCCGCGGTTGCAGAAAAGGAACCGCTGATGAGTACAGGTTTCGATTCGATCTCCTTCGCCTTCATCATTGCGGCAATTCTTTGTATAGATGAAAGGATCAGTGTTTGTTCCCAGTCCTGGAGTTTATTGAACTCTTCCACAAAGGTTTCCTGAAAAAGAGATGGATTCGATTTCAATTTCTCGCATCCCTCAATGGTAAGACGGACTATTACCCTGCGCTTGTCCCGATCGCTTCGATTTCTCAACACGTACCTGAGTTTCTCGAGCCTGTCGAGAATACTCGTCACCGTGGCCTGACTCAGGCTAATACTTTTTGCCAGATCGCCTATTGCACATTCTCCCAGGCGGGATATTTCCCTCAGCACGATGAGCTGGGGCCCGGTGAGCCCGTAATTTTTTGCAAGGTATTTCGAATACTGGTCTATTGCACTTATGATCTGACGAAGCGCGCTCAGAACCTGCTCACTGGTATCCCGATGCATTTTTCCACCATATATTTTTAATTATAAAATATAGTATTATAAGTATTTTTTCAAGTAAAATTGGATAAAAAAGACATAAAAATATTTAAATCAATATATATATTGAAGTTAATCATTTATATTATTTATTTTATTATTTCGTATTATATACTATTTTTGATATTTATCAGATAACTCATTCGAGTTCAATATATTTTATCGTTTTCTTGTTCGGAATCTCGAAGTGTAGAGTACAGCAGTGTCCGAGTGCATTCATAAATATTGACAATGATCAGCGTAAATGATACAGTACGACAGACACATGTGTGACTCACAAACCTATCGAATACTTGTAATCAATCCAGGCTCGACTTCCACGAAGCTTTCCTTTTTTGAGCAGGAAACAGAGGTTTCACGGGAAAATGTGGTCCACCCCTCCGAAGAACTGAAAAAGTACACCAGCATCGTTGACCAGATGAGCTACAGGCTCGAATACATCAAGCGTTTCATCGATAATAACGGCATCGGAAAATCAAAACTCGATGCCGTTGTGGGCAGGGGGGGGCTTCTCAAACCAATTCCAAGCGGCGTGTATCGGGTGAACAGTCAAATGCTTGAGGATCTAAAAAATGCTCGGTTCGGAGAACACGCGAGTAATCTTGGAGGTATTCTCGCCTACGAGCTCGCGCGGGAGCTAAAATGCAGTGCATTCATCATGGACCCGGTTGTGGTCGATGAGATGGAAGACGTCGCCCGGTTATCCGGCATGCCCGAACTCGAAAGAAGAAGCATATTTCATGCACTCAACCAGAAGTCAGCGGCAAAGGAGATTGCACGCACCATCGGAAAACCATACGCTGAGTGCAACCTCATCGTTGCACACATGGGGGGCGGAATTTCTGTCGGCGCTCACCGCAAAGGCAGGGTTGTTGACGTGAACAACGCCCTCGATGGAGATGGCCCCTTCTCTCCCGAACGAAGTGGAGGGCTCCCCGCCGGGCAGCTTGTGCGTCTGTGCTTTGAGGGAACCTGCATGAAAGAAGAAATACTGAATAAAATCAACGGAAGAGGGGGGGTCGTCGCCTATAGGGGAACGAACAATTTCAGCGATGTAAGCCGCGACGTGAAAGCAGGTGATCCGCACGCTTTGCTCATCTACGATGCAATGGCATATCAGATCAGCCAGGAGATCTGCAAGCACGGGGCAACACTCAAGGGTGAAGTCGACCGTATCATTCTCACGGGCGGTATGGCACAGGATGAAGACTTTGTCGAAAGAATCCGCGCCCGGGTTTTCCATCTCGCTCCCGTAGACGTCGTCCCGGGTGAGAGAGAGATGTATGCGCTCGCACGCGGGGCGCTTTCAGTACTCCGTCATGAGGAGGAGGAACAGGAGTACCGATAATTCCTGAAAAGAGGATTAAAAAAAGCTGCTGTCCGCCCGATGTGATACTCTAAATAGAGAAAAGAAAAATGCAGGAAAGGATACACAGTTCATTTCAGAAACAGTGGATCAAAAATATCAAAAAAATACTCGCACATGCCTTCATGGAAGGGAGAAAAAATCTCTATGAGCACGAAGTCTATCAGATTCTCCGGGAGATCGGTATACATACTCCCGCATACTGCTTTATCAGAAGCGAAAAAGAAATAACCAACCAGACCTTATCGATTTTCGGAAGCGGGAAAATCGTACTCAAGGTGGTCTCCCCACAAATCATTCACAAGCAGAAATCCGGCGGAGTGAGGGTGGTGTTCAAGGACCTTGATTTTGTAAAATACTCGCTCACACAGATGAAGTCTTTTTTTTCGGATAAGGGAACCGAGGTTGCTGGAATTCTTCTTGTGGAGTACATCGACTACTCGAAAGACCTCGGAAACGAGATCCTTCTCGGTTTCAGAGAGAGTGAGTCTTTCGGCCCGGTTATTTCCTTCAGCAAGGGAGGAACGGACGCCGAACACTTTGCCACCAATTTTTCCGCTCCAAACCTGATACTTCCTCCAATCAACCGTGAGTGGGCGTCTGCGCTTCAGTCGTCTACACATATTCAAAAAAAATATCTCGACGAAAAAAAAGCACACTACATAACAAAGATCATCGATGCTGAGCTCAAACTCAGTACGCTTTCAACACATTTTTCCAACTTCTTCGAATCCACATCCGGATTCGTGCTAAAAGAATTCGAGATAAATCCATTTGTGTTCGATGTTGACGACAGGTTTATTCCAATTGACGGCTACGCAACCTTTAATCGAAAGGACCCTGAACCGATCGATCTCGAAGTGCAACCCTTGTCCACAGTGAAATCCCTGTTCCACCCTGAGGGGATTGCAGTAATCGGCATCAGCCTCACAGATATGTCCAAGGCAGGAAACATCATCGTAAAAAACCTTCCTGATTTGCAGCATGACGACCTCTACTGCGTCAATAAAAAGGGCGGGCATATCACAGTCTCTGATAGACACTTTGATCTCTACACCTCGGTATGTGAGATCGAAAATCCTGTCGATCTTGCCGTCATCACAGTTCCCGCGGAGTCCACGATACCGGTGGTTGAGGACTGCGTAAAAAAGAGAGTAAAATCGATCATCCTCATTCTCGGCGGATTCTTTGAAGTGAAAAAAAACAGGGACATCGAACTCAGGATCCTTGAAATTTGCAGACGCAACAGCATCAGGGTCATGGGGCCAAACTGCCTGGGAATTCTCTACGGAGGAGAAGGCAAGAATCGTGGGATAAACACCTTCTTCATACCGGAAGAAAAGTTCATAGTGAACCTCGACAAGAAGAAGAATGTTGCCATACTGAGCCAGAGCGGCGCGCTCGGGATAACAGAAATATTCAATCTTCGGAATGCCATATCGCCGCGGGTAATCGTAAGCTATGGAAATCAGCTCGATATCGATCCGTCCGATCTCGTGCAGTATTGCGAAAAAGACCGTTCCGTGGATGTGATAGGACTCTATATTGAGGGATTCAAACGGGGCGCAGGACGAAGGTTTTGCAACACCACGGCTGAATCAAAGAAACCGATCATCGTATACAAGGCGGGGAGAACAGAAGCGGGAAAGCTGGCGACACAGTCACACACCGCGAGTATCGCAGGTGAATACGAGGTGGCAAAGGCTGCAATGAAACAGGCCGGAGTAATCGTGGCAGAGTCGATGCTCGATCACGGTGACTTCATCAAGACCTTCGCCCTGCTTCACGACTTCACTGTCACAGGAAACAGGGTCGTTGTGATCGCCAACGCGGGATATGAAAAGACATACGCTGCCGACAACCTCGGCGAGCTCGCCCTGGCAGACCTCGATGCAGAAACGGTTCGAAAACTGGAGAAAATCATCCCGCCATTTGTCAGTGTGGACCCGCTTCTCGACCTCACCGCCATGGCTTCCGACGAGCTGTTCGAGCAGTGCATCGATATCCTCCTCTCTTCCCCACAGGTTGATGCGCTGTGCATTTCCATTGTTCCACAGGCCCAGCTCATCCACACCACTGACGAGGAAATTGAATCCTACAAGGAAAACGTCGCTGCGCGAATCGTCAACACGGTACAGAAACATAAGAAACCGGCTGCGGTTTCAATAAACGTCGTCTCAGGCGCGGATGCTGCATACAACAAATTCGGGCAGCTTATCGATTTGGGCGGTGTGCCCACATTTCTCACTGCCGAAAGGGCGATGGCGTGTCTCAACGAGTTTATCCGCTATAAACTCATCAAGGAAAAAAATGTATTTAGTGAATGGTTGAAATAACGGGGGCAGTATATGAAAATCGACAATGTTGATATGGGAATCGTGAAGATTCTTTCGGAAAACGGAAGAATTCCAAACAATGAGATTGCCTCACGGTTGATGATTTCTGAGGGGACGGTCAGAAATCGCATCAAGAAGCTGACCGACAACAATTTCCTCAAGGTGAAAGGGATGATCAACCCGGATGAAGGCACGGAGAAGCAACTCATCTATATTCTCATAACCCTGCAAGTGACGAAAAAATGGAAGGAGACAGCGGAGAAAATCTCAAAGCTCGGAGATGTGAAGTCTGTTTCTATGATCACCGGCCGGTTCGATCTGGTAGTGGAGCTTTTCATTGAGCCCCAAAACCTGATGGCCTTCCTCACCGACGAGCTTTCCACCATTGGGGAGGTTTTCTCCACGGAGAGCCTCGTGACAATAAAAAATTTAAACAAATGGGTATGAAAGGGAAATCGGCGGTACTACCCGGTAACTCACAAACAGCCTGATTTCAGATAAAGTACGGACAAAACACGAATTCTATATCTACCTCTGGAAAACAACTCATCGGTATTCTCACTTGACGAGATAAAAGATTTATTCAAGGGAGGAACATCGCTTTTCATTACTATATAAGGAGTGACCTTTATCAATATTATATTTCATTATGATAATTTATAAAAAGATAATGAGATAGGTAATTTGAGCTATTCTCTATAGTATAATGAATTTCTATGAAATAGAAGGTGCTGAAAAAGGAGAGTCTCCTTATATGATAGTTGAGGATATCGATGTGGAGAGCTGGGAGACTTGGCAAAAAGTTGTAAATAGTGAAGCTATGAAAGAAGTTGTAGAAACTTGGGGT
>CAZOWM010000014.1:0-10665 GCA_964583615.1 uncultured Spirochaetota bacterium
CGGCCTGTACCCGCTGATCGGAACAAGTTTCCTCATTGTAAAAACAACCGTGTTTCAGAAGCTTATCATTTTCGTCCTCTTCTGTGGATCTTTCACGTTGATTGCCGTTCTTCGCGGGAAGAAAAGAAATGACGTTTTTCGGGGCCAGATGCGATCGTGATAATCCCTGTTTTTGGTGAAAAACCTATCTCGCCTTTCGGGAATATGTTATTTACATGAGAGAAGGATTATTCATTACAAACAGCACGCGTGTGCGTATCTCTTTTCTCATCCTCTCTTTTTTTGTCCTCATGGGTGTTGTACATACAGCATGTGCCGAAGAGGAACAATACGAGATACTGTTGAAATCGAGAACCTTCACCCCTCCTGAAGGGATTTATCTGCCGCTCCCCGAGAACTGCTCTCCGGGGAAAAGGGCCCATGCGTACATGCAGTTCAGAAAGGTCCCTGATTCACAGACACGAACTGCACTCAGCGCGATGGGTATCAGTTTATTGCACTCCATTCCGTACAGCACCTGGTTTGTGTCAATCCCGTGCGATATCTCTCGCGCGTCTTTGAACATGGGATGTGTTCGATGGGCTGGAAGAATTCTCCCTGAAGATAAGATTGCTCCTGTGCTCCAAAAACGTACAGGACACTCAGGTGAAGCAGACGAGAAAGAGCTCGTTATGGTAAGATGTTTCCCGGATGTGAGAACTGCAGATGTGAAAAAAAGGCTCGAACAGCTGGGTGCGGTTGTTATGGGTGAAATACCGGAGGTGCACAGAGTGATCGTTTCTATATCGGCAGGAAAAATCTTTGCTCTCGGGAAGGATGACGCTGTTCAATGGGTGGAGCCGGTAGCCCCCTCCGGTGAATCGGAATCCAACGGAATCAGAGCCTTTGTTCAGGCTGACGCTGTTCAGAAAGAGTTGGGCCTTTCCGGCAGGGGAGTTTCAGTCGGTGTGTTCGACAATTCCCATGTCTATGCGAATCATCCCGATCTTTTTTTCCGTGTGCACAGAGGCGACAATGATCCCGCGTATTACCAGCCGCACGCAACAGTTGTCGCCGGATTGATCGGGGGAAACGGTACTGTCGTGCGCGATTACCGGGGAATCGCGCCTGAGGCCGAGATATTCACCTACAGTTATGCAGCGCAGAACGGCTCCAATGGATTATTTCAGAATTATTTCACCGATTTATACCGGGCGGTGCAAAAAGAACAGATCGATGTCGCAAACAACTCCTGGGGAAACCGGGGGTGTGAGCGTCTCGGGTACGGAGAATACATGGGATTGTGTGCTGCGCTCGACGGTGCAGTGCATGGAGATTTCGGGCGTCCGGTGATAATAGTTTTTTCCGCCGGAAATGAACGGTGCGTGCGCAGATACGATGACGGGATGAGTACGGCAGATCATCAAAGCTGTATCAAGGAGAAGGCCCCGCCCTTTACAAACTATGGAACCATCAATCACCCCAAGTCATCGAAAAATATTCTTGTGGTTGGGGCAGTTGATTCGTTTGACAGCAGGATGAGTACGTACAGCTCGTGGGGTCCGGTAAAAGACGGGCGCCTGAAACCCGACCTTGTCGCGCCGGGCCATCACAGGGGAGCCGACAGGGCGGGAGTCTCTGAGCCTCTTGCCGCCGGCAGTTTTTACAGGTCTCCACAGTACCCAGATCGGGAGCGCAAGTACGGGTATTTCGGCCTGACCTCATGTGCTGCTGCTGTCACATCCGGGTCCATCGCGCTGCTTCTGGAGGCGTATTTCAACAAATATTCGGATAAAAAAAGGCCGCTGCCTTCCACCGTGCGGGCGTTTCTCATACATACTGCAAAGGATCTCGATGATTCAACATCGTGGTATAATAGAGGGCCTGATTACGCATCGGGCTACGGGCTCCTCCAGATAGGTGATGCCATCGAACACATGCGGTCCGGCTTTTTTACTGAAGACATCATTCACAATACCCAATCAAAAATGTACTGTATGGAAGTACATCCAGGCACACCGGACGTAAAAATTACCCTGGCCTGGGACGATCCGCCTGCAGTGGAAAATGCGTCCAGGGCGCTTGTCAATGACCTTGACCTCATTGTGTATGATCCGGAAGGAAAGCGCCATTTTCCGTGGACATTGGACCCCCAAAACCCGTCGGCTGCTGCCGTTCGAACGAAGGAGGATGATACGAACAACACGGAGCAGGTGTTCGTGGAAAGCGAAGCAGCACGCCCGGGAATATGGGAGGTTTTTGTGAGCGGGAAACAGATCCCCCAAGGGCCTCAGGCATTTTCTCTGACATCAAGCGCAAAAATCATTTCAAGCTTTTAACCGACGGCTCTCGTACCTCAGCGAATGGCTCCTGCGGTGAGCCCTCTGATCATCTTCCGCTGCAAAACCATGGTAATGGCCATCAGGGGCAGCAGAGACACCACCATGACTGCGCTCATCTGGCCCCAGAGAATCCCGCGATCCTGCCGGAACCAGGAGAGCACCACCGGCAGGGTGGCGCTGCTCGAGTTCGTGAAAATTGAAGCGAAGAGGAACTCAGTCCAGGTCAGAAATATACAGAACAGCGCAGTGGCAACAATGCCAGGGATGGCGAGAGGAATCACCACCTTGAACATGACGGTCAACCGCGTCCCCCCGTCGACAAATACGGATTCCTCTATGGATCGTGGTATCTCATCGAAGAATCCTTTCATCATCCACATGACGAAGGGGAGCTGTATCATCACGTAAATCATTATGAGGCCCAGATGGGTTCCCGTGAGGTGAATGCGCCGCATCACCCAGAACAGCGGAATTGCGATGACGATGGGCGGCATCATCCTTGTGGAGAGTATCCAGATCCCCATGTTCTCTCCTCCCCTGAACGTGAACCGTGAAAGCGCATATGCGCCCCAGATGCCCACCAGTAAGGCGAGGCCCACCGAGCCCGTGATAATGATAAGGCTGTTTCCTATGTTGGGTACCACCGATTCCACACGCCCGGCTGACTCCTCGATGTAATAGGTAGCTTCGCTGAGTTCCGTGGGATCGATCGTCCAGGGCGCGAATGCTTCCTTGTAGTGAAAGATGACGAACTGGTCCGGGAGAAACTTCGGCGGCATATTGTAGTACTCGCGTGGTGTCTTGAACGATGTCATAAACATCCACAGCAAGGGGAAGGCGAAGGCCAGCGATATGGCCGCGATGAGTACGTGAAGCCCGATGGTGCCGAGCACCTTTTTCCCTTTTTTCCTCATATCACTTCCTCCCTGCCGAACGCCTTGAGAATGGCGAAACTGATGAGATAGACGATAATGAAAATGATCCAGGAGAGCGCCGAACCGTACCCCAGCTTGAATTGTGTAAACGCCTGCCGGTACAGGTAAAAAGTGGCCACGGTTGTACTCTGTCCCGGACCGCCGAAGGTGAGCGCATATACGATGTCGAAGGTCTTGAACACGTCCATACTTCGTATCAGAAGCACGATCAGTACCTGCCCTCTCATGAGGGGCATGACGATGTGCCGAAACATCTGCCGCTTGTTGGCGCCGTCGACGAGTGCCGCCTCCTTTGGATCCTCCGGAATCGACCGCAGTCCTGCCAGCAGTGTGATGACCACAAAGGGCGTCCACTGCCAGATCTCCACCATGATCACTGCGGGAAGAGCCCACTGTGTGGTGCCCAGAAAGTCGATTGGCTGGAAACCGAAAAACATCACCACCGCATTCACTGCGCCCCAGCGTACGTCGAGCAGCATTCGCCACAGATTTCCGCTGGCGATGAGAGGCAGCATCATGGGGCTCAGGATGAGAACAATCCAGAGAAAATCGGCCCGGACGTTTTTCTTGTTCAGCAGATGGGCGATGAAGAAGCCGAGGGCAAACTCGATGCTGACCGCAATGAACAGTATGAGAAAAGTCTTGTAGAGTGCCAGGAGAAAATAGATATCTGTGAAGGCTGTGATGAAGTTGTCGAAACCAACCCACGGCATGTCCCAGAAGGTGAGCCCCCGTTCGAGTTTGAACCTTTTAAAAGCCATGACCAGTGCGAAGATAAGGGGATACACGATGAAGAAGAGCAGCCAGATCATGGTAGGTGACATGTAGAGGTAGGGCGTGGCCCTCTTCTTGAAATAGGCACCGCGGTTGGTGAGAGATTTAGAAACCATTTGATTCCCCGTCAATGTGGTTTTCGGATGGAAAACACGACACTTTTTCCTTCCTTTTTGAACATGCCGGGGGATGGACAAGGCCCATCCCCGACATGAGACACAGACGTTGATACTTATTCAGACATGATCTTTTTCCATTCCTTGAGAACCCGGTCATAGGCCTGCTCAGAGGACTGATTACCGGACCAGGCGCGGTGCAGTTCATTGAGCAGGCTCTCGTAAAGCTTTGAGGCCTGCGGCACCTTGATGTCGCCGATTCCGATCTCAAGAGATTTAATCGTCGGCTCGACAAGAGGCCCCCACACATCCAGCACCCCCTGATCCTTCCACACCGAGTAGCGGTTGGGGTCGACGCCGGAGCCGGAATTGGTCTCGTAGATCTGCATTGTGGTACTCGCCAGGAACTGGGCGTAGAGGAACGCCACATCCCTGTTCTTCGTTCCCGTGGGTACGACGAGAGCCTTGCCCACCGCAAATGAGGTCACAGGATCGACGCTTCCATCTTTCTTCGTGAAACCGGGCATGGCCGTGGCGTATATTTTGTCCCAGTACTTTGCCTGACGCGGGTCACGGAACACGGAGGTGGCCCACTGCATCGTCATGGCCACTGTTCCATTGCCCATGCCCTCCTTAGTCTCGGGATAGCCCCAGGAGAGGATACCGGGAGGCGAGAACTTCATGAGGTCCATGTAGAAATCATTGGCCCTGACGAAGGCTCTCCGGTCGAGCTCGATCTTGCCGTTGTCGTTCACCAAGCCGTTTTCGAACCTCACGCCATCGGCGTGGAGCCTGTTCCGGTACACGTTTGCCCAGTAGTCCACAGCCCACCAGGTCTTGAGCGCAAGGGTACCGAACCCGTAGAGTCCAGGCTGCCGTCCAGTGAAAAACTCGGCTATATCCCGAACCTGCTCCCAGGATTTCGGCGTTTCGAGGTTGTACCCGTACTTTCTCTTGAAATCCGACTTGTTCCGGGTATCGTCGAACAGGTCCTTGCGGTAGTAGAATATGTTCACGTCACCGTCATAGGGAATTGCGTACCACGATCCCTTGTACTTGTCGAATCCAACCTGGGCTCCCTCGATAAAGTCGCTGGTGTCGATTTCACGATCGTACTTGCGGTACAGATCATCGAGGTTGTCGATGAACTTTGCATCCGCGTACTCACCGATCCATGTCGGGTAGATCTCGAGCAGGTCGTACTCCGAGGAACCTGAAAGGAAGAAGGCGAGCTGCTTCTCGTGCAGGTTTTCTGGAGGAATGACATCGATTTTGATTTTCAGGCCTGTCTGATCCTCGATGAGATCCTTAAGCTCAAGGGGTGGCGCTGAGTCCCCTCCGCCCTGAAACATGATTCTGATCGTCTTGCGCTTGCCCAGTTTCTTTAACGAGGGCGGGATCGCCTTGATGATTTCGTCCTCTGTGGGCATAACCTCAGGAGAACCGGCGACCTTGACCCCTTTCGGGATATCTTCGGCAAGAGCTACAGAGGCTATGAAAAGCACAGCCAAAAGCAAAAACATGATTTTTTTCATCGTTCAATCTCCTTTTCTTTTTCTTGAATACAGCCTGAATCATGGCAGAACGGTACCGCACATGCACTGAATGCGTAAGCAGTGATTACGGGCTTGTTTGCCGTTCCAACATAAACTGAGCGTGCTATCACCCCCTTTCCTATTCGAAACGCGCTCTGCTGGGAGAGCGGTATAGCCGTTTCAATAAGCCCCGAACCCAGTAGGTGTGTTAGAACACGCATCCAGTTGGAGCATAATCGACGATTGCCTTTTCGGTATTATTATACAATCTCTGCACACTTTTACGCAAGCCCTTAAATGCCAGACGAGTCTTAACCGACTGTCCCTGAATGTGTACCGTTTCGTCCTGGGTATGAGCAGCAATTGAAACTCGCAAATCATTATAGGTGATACCCTTCGTTTGTCAACGAGAATGTTGCCAGTATTCAGAGATACAGCATCATTCTCTGCGATTCAGAGAATGATATTGCGATCAAAGAAAAACACGTTAAGAATCTCCTTTCCCTCGGCCATCGTGACATCGTCTATATCGCCGGGTAAAAATATCTGAGTACCGAAAGTGAACGCTATCGCGGTTTCAAAACCGCACTGGTGATCTCCCTGACCACGGTATCTCAACCGGCTTACGAGATGGGAAGAAACGCGATGCACCTCCTCATCGATCTCATGAAAAAACGTGTGCGCTCACCCCATCGAATCGTGTTACGGCCAAGCATGATCATCAGGAAATCCTGTAAAAAGCTGTAGTGAGCGGGCGGAATAGTGCAGATTTGTATTTTTTCGGATTTGTACCATTTGTGTTCAATACGGGAAGGGGACTCCCAGATCCTTCAGCTCCTTCACCATGTCCCTGTACTGTTCGATCGCTTCTTTCTTCGGGACTGCCTTTTCCACATCGTACATCTCCCTGAAGGTTTTCCCTAACGGCGCTTCGGGTATGTCCTTCTCGTACTTCTTGAGGAGCGTATCCACGAGGCTGTTCGCATCCTCTCGTGAAAGGCCGGAGAGCACGGCACCGTACCCCACCTCCGCGGCGAGCCTGCACTCAAGGGGCGTTCCCCTGTTGGGGTGCTTGTTCCTCGCAGGGGCCATCTCCCAGAGATTTGCCCCTGAGACTGTGCTCGCGATCGCGTGCGCTGCGGTCTCATAGTACAGCATTTTGGTGCCGGGCCCCGCATTGGCAAAGCCGTTTGAGGTCTGGGGAATTCTGCTGTTCCGGGCAACAGCCTGTGAGTAGACGCTCACCACCCAGAGCATTTCCCTGCCGGTATTGGACAGATATTTCAAATGAAAGGGGAAATTCTGCTCGTAGTGGCTCGAATAGAGGAGTGTCCCCACCAGGTGGTAGGCGGTCTGGAGAACTGCCGTGCCTTCTGCTCCTCCTGCGTACCCTCCGTAGATGGCGCCTGCCAGGTTGCCGGAGTAGCATCCGAACTGCTGGTAATGGAGCCCCTTGTTGAGAAGCTCGTTGTTCGTCTCCATCTCTGTGGTGACTGCGACGAGCCTGCTGTCTGTGGTTCTGATACCGTACTCGCCGCTCGAAACATGGATCTGGGAGGAGTCGGCCTCTGCGGTCCCCACTGCGACCAGGTGTATTCCCGGCCTTCCCACAAGACGGGCCGCTTCAAGGAGGTTCATGGCGTGCATGAGGCTTCCTCCCAGCTCGCTCGGGGAATGGGAGTTTATCTTGCCGCCGAAAAAGTTCTCGAGAATCGGCGCGCACAGGCCGTCCAGCAGAGGTTCCTTGAGATAGGCGACGCAGGCAAGAAAGTGGTCTTTCTCATCATAGGTAATGTCCGGGCTGAAAAGCATGAAGGGGGGCCTCCCGTCTTCGATCGTGCGGGCGATGAAGGGGCGTGCGTCCTTTCCGGCTCCGAACAGGTACTGGCCCGGCAGGCCGAGGAGAGCTTCGTTTATTTCCTCTTCCGTGAACTCGATCAGGCGGTGGTTCGATTTGTTGTACACGCCGATGGAAAGAAACGCTTCAACTGCCGCCTTCCACACACTGTCTGCCAGATCATCGTCCGTGTTCACGGGATGGGAAGGATCGTATTTGATGTGATACTTTTTCACCATTCTGGCGAGCTCCGGTATGAGCCGTTTGTTGATAAACTCCTTCTCCTCCATGAATTTTCCTGTTTCAGCCCGGTTCAGTATCTCCCAGAGTCTGTATGGCGGTGTTCCCATTGTCACATCCTCCGATTATTATTTCTTTCATGTAACTTCTCACTTTTCAATTTGATCCGGCTCCGATTCTGATTTCTTTTCGCTCATTTTCTCTTTTTCAATTTTGTGCAGCCATGCCAGTTTCATTATCCCGTTTTCAGAAGCCCCTCAACCACCTTCACCGCTTCTGATGCGTCCTTTGCCCAGCCGTCTGCTCCGATGCGGGCTCCCCACTCCATCGATGTGGGTGACCCTCCTATGACAACCTTAAACCTGTCTCGAAGGCCCAGCTCTTTCATGATATCGATCACTTCTTTCTGCCCCGGCATGGTGGTTGTCATGAGCGCGGAAAGCCCGATCACGTCTGCCTTTTCCCGTTCTGCTGTCTTCACGATCTCCAGGGAATCCACATCCGCACCCATATCGAAAATCGTGTACCCGTTCGCGGTGAGGAGGGTGATCACAATGTTCTTCCCGATTTCGTGGACGTCTCCTTTCACAGAAGCCATGATGACCTTTGCAGGGCGTGCGGCAGTTCCCCTGTCTTCTTCTTTTAAGACAGGCTCGAGGACCTTCATGACCTCGATCATGGCGTCTGCCGCCATCATCATCTCCGGGAGGAACACATCAAACCGTTCGAAGGCATCTCCCACTTCCCTGATCGCCGCGGTCACTCCTGCCAGCAGCTCAGATGCGCTCTTCCCTTCGTCGAGGCACCTTCGCGCAAGGTCCGCAGATTCATCGATAACTCCTCCCTTCACCGTGTCGAACAGGCCTTTCATCAGGTCCATACCGTTCTCCTTCTCAAAAAGTAGTGAAAATATACACTCTTTTCCGTGTTTGAGAACACGTTTTATCTATCAATTTTTAATCATATGTAGAAATAGTGGTCGTATTTAATCAAACCTGTATTGGTGGGATCAATCCGTTCTCGATCGACGCGTGCATTCACAGCAGACGTGGACAGATATCTCGCCGATACTGTTGGTTTCCCATCGGGGCTCGGAATTCTCAATAATCTATTTTGGAGGATACTATTACATTTTCCCAAATAGTAGTATGGAAAAGCAATGCCTTTCTAATCTCGCCTTTGTTCCCTACTTGATCCGACCTGACCGTATCTCTTCCCTGTGCTCGATCATTCTTCCGATGATGTAGAAAGCGAGAATGCCTCCGTAGGTAATGATGACCCAGCGGATTGTCGTTTCGGAAAAGTCGCCTACACGGAGCACGACGATCAGGAAAAAGACGAAGGTGAAGACCAGGGCCATGAAGGAGCGGGCAGTGGAACGGCCGGAGTTCGCCACCCGTATCCAGGTGATCGCGGCAAAGAGGATCACCACGGTGACGCCGATTTCGAAGATCCAGATCAGAACATCATGAAGCACATCCATTTTTGTCCCTCCTTATCAATGATATAAGATTTTACCATCTCTCGACGGAGAGTCAAGGTATATCGGTTGTATGAAAACCTTCGTTCCACGCGCCGAAACTCAGGTTTCGGTTTTCGAGACGCGCACAGGCTGTGGAAAATCCCGCTCTATGTCCATTCGCTTGGGTAAGGCGCCCATTGAGGCACCACGGTGCAGCGACATTGTGGGACAAAGGCGCATTCCTGTCTATCATTGGACATTTACAGAGGCATACAGCTGAGCGCCCCACACTTCGCATAGAGCTCCTGTTGAAGCTCTTTTTCGGACATTTAGTCCCGGCACAAAACCTGATTCAGAAGGTCGAGGATGAAAAACGCTTCTGTGAGCGCACGCTCGAAACATTTGATCAGATAGAGCATCATGTAAAATCAGTTACATCTGGGAAAAAACTCACGGGAGTACACTACTGGCTCATAACACTCCGCTACGGACAGCACTCTTACAAGGCTGTACGTACGTGGTGTGAAGAAACATTGGAGATTCTTAAAAAATCAGATGAAATGACAGGAGAGAAAAAATGAAGATCGTCATATTCGGTGGAAGCCCGAAAGGTGAAACAAGTGTGACAATGCAGTATGTGAAGTATATTCAGCAGGAGTTCCCACAGCACGAATTTACGACATTCCAGGTGGCTCGGCGAATACATCTCAATGTTTTGGTGAATGAATAATATATCCCGTATTTTCCCGATGAAGGATGTATACGGAGACCAGGAATGCGCATCACATTGACGGCGAGTGCCGTAAGGGGAGTCGAAGTTTCACGAAAAAAATACTGTATTTTATCTTGACAAAAGGAGATAGAGGAATACCATAAAATTGAAGGTACTGTAAGGAAAAAGTGACACCCGTCTTTGATTTTTCGTTGCTGTTCAACAGTTAAGATCTTTTCTGTTCTCTCATTTGTCCGATAAAGGATATGCAGGAGAGAAGATGCGAAGAAAGCTTCTGGTCATAATCTTCGGTGCGATCGCGGTGTATGTTTTGGGGTGCACTGCGGGCCCCGGAGGCCCGGATCTCCCCGATCCGGATACGCCTGTTCTACACGTTTCACCAACTGAGCTTGATTTCGGCGACTCGGAAATAACCCTCCTATTCGAGATTGAAAACTGGGGCGAGGGGGTTTTGCACTGGGAGTTTTGTTCCCCGAGCTCATGCATAGATTGCTGCTCTACAAGCGGGTGCACGTCCACAAACACCACGATAAGCGGCTCCACGACCACTGAAATCGATGAGATCACTGTCACCCTTTCCCGAATAGACAAGCCCGGGGCCTACGAGCACTACATCGATGTGAACTGTACGGATAGCGGGGGTATTGAAATCGTGACAGTCAGGTTCGTGATTTTGGAACCGACGGTGCGGGTCTTCGGGAACGTGACGGAT
>CAZOWM010000014.1:10765-21568 GCA_964583615.1 uncultured Spirochaetota bacterium
ATTATATTCAAGATAAGATCATCAAGCAACAGGGTCAGGACTGGGACCTCAGCTTCCCGATGACGGCAGAAGGCGACTGAAACATCTCTGTACGGTGGCCGTTTCTCCTGATTTTTAGTAGCAGCTCTTCTTTTTCCATATCGAGTATCCTGTCCTCAATTCAGGGTGACTCTCATGGTACAGCTTCGAAAAACTCAATCCAGGGTACAGGCCGATGAGTGGTTGCTTGTGCTCTCCTCGGAGTCGATTCCGTATTCCATCGAAAAAGATGAAACCGGCTGGGTGATTTACGTGGATGGCGTAAATACCGAAAAGGCCGAAAACCTGCTCGATCAGTACACAAGAGAAAACAGAGAGTGGCTTTCTGAGGAAGAACACACCGGGGGATCGAAGATCATCCTTTCCGCGCTGATCGTGTCTGCTGCACTCGTGGGGATCTATCTCCTGATGAAGTGGAGCGAAACCAGCGGCAGGTGGTATCAGGTAGGAAGTGCGTCCGCGGAACACATCGTTTCAGGAGAATGGTGGCGCACGGTTACCGCCCTTTTCCTTCACGCAAACCTCCCGCACGTGCTCTCGAACGCTGCGTTTTGCTGGCTTTTTTGCTCTGCGGTCGTCAGGCTGTACGGAACAGGGCTCGGCTGGTTTCTTATTCTCGCCTCAGGAGCTTTTGGAAACCTCCTCACCGCATACGTGTATCGCGCAGGCCATCTCTCGGTGGGAGCGTCAACAGCGCTTTTCGGTGCTGCGGGGCTTTTGGGTGTGTGGAGGTTCAGCGCAGGAAGGAAGGTGATTTTTTTGAAAAAACGAGCCTGGGTGTACCTTGCCGCTGTGGTGGCACTCATGGCCTTTCTCGGAGTCGGAGAGAGGGTTGACCTGGTGGGGCACCTCTCCGGCGGTGTTGCAGGGTGCGTCTTCGGATATTTTTCAAACCGGCTGTTTCGTGGCCCCATCCCGAAGTCCTGGCAGCTCGTGCTTGTGTGCGTCGATTTGTGCGCAGTGCTCTTCGCCGGATTCTCTGCAATATCCTGTCTGTAAACCACTAATTACAAAATCGTTATTTATTTTGTATGAAAAAGGAAATGGTAACGATCGGAGACGGTGATCCGGTAAACGAGCCCTATTACGGCGATTACACGACCATACCCGGCGGAACGCCCGCAGACTATGGGTTTACCTACGGGATTGTCGATATTCCAGGAGACGTGAACGATCATTTTGCCATTACCGCAGAAGGGTACCTGGACACCTCACCGAGCCCAGGGGGCTGGTATTCTGTTGCATTTTCTCCTGATATGGATCTGTTAGACAGAAACGAGGACGGCGGAATCACGGTAGAGTGGCAGGTGCGGTACCCGTCGGAGCCTGTGTACGTTTATCCATACAGTCAGTACAGAGAGCTCAACAAACTGTACATTGCTCTGGTGGATGAAAACGACGAGCTGACGTACCGGTTCATGTACAGACCGCTCACCGCTCCCCCGGAGCAGCAGACAGTCGACATGGAGCTGACCCTCGGAGAAACGAAGCTTGCAGAAGTGAGAACAAGAAAACTCGTTCCCTACGGTCTGAGCGCGGACTGGATCAAGTTCAAGGCCGAATCACGTCCACGAACATCAAAATCTTCATGGATCACGACGGAAACGGGTATGTTCAGTACATCGATGTCGCAGACGAAACCCACTCGCGTTTCAGGAAGCTTCACTTTCTGTACAGAACAGGGGAAGGCCTAAAAAATTACTTCATGTACGTGGACGCGCTCTCGGTGTACCCGATTGAATAAGAGGGTGAATGTCGAAGTTCGAGAGAGAAAACCAAAACAGGACCAGTGCAGCACACTGGTCCTGTTTTGTATCTGATTATTGGGAAAAGAGATATGGATGCGTTATACTTCTATTATAATAGAAATAGTAATCAAGTAAGAAGGCCTTCCTCTCGGGGTGGAGTGATTGAAAAAGTGTCTTTTCGTACCTCGAGTGAAAGGTTTTTTCTGTATAAGGGGTGCAATGAGAGCCCGAAAAAAGACCGGAGGAAACACACACCGTTTCGCTGTTTTTTTTATTTTTCTTGTGGGTGTAGTGTTTTTTCTGAGTACGGGGCCCCGGTTTGCAGAGGCACAGGAGTGGTACAGCCCTGACTGGAACTTCCGGCAGGAAATCACCATACAGAGCAATCATTCCGATTTCGGCCTCACAGGAAACCTCACCGGTTTTCCGATGATCATCAAGATCACCGATGGCAGCAACCCTCTCTTCGGGAGCGCTCAGCCCGACGGAGACGACATCCTGTTTACCGCATCTGATGGGACGACGAAGCTTGCACACGAGATCGAACACTACGATGATACGGAAACCTCCGAACAGCTCGACGCGTGGGTGAAGGTTCCCACCTTTTACAGCGGCAGCTCCACTGTCATCTACATGTACTACGGGAATGCCTCAGCCTCCAACCAGCAGGCTGCGGAAAATGTCTGGGATGATGATTTCAAGGGTGTGTGGCACCTCGATGAAGACGTCACGGACGAGCAGACAACCGGGAAGCACTATGACTCCACGTCCAACGATCACGACGGAAGCCAGCACGGAAACTCATGCTGGCCTGCGAGCTCGACTCCTGCTCCAAGGATGGGGAGTGCGCAGTACTTTGACGGCCTCGGAAACGGAGACGGCCTTGGAGACCTCATAAATGTTGACAACGTGACGTCGGACGGGTGGACAGGAATCACGGAAACAGCGTGGGCATATCCCCTTTCATACACCTCGGACCCGAGAATCATCTGCAAGGCGGACAGCGGTACTCCTGAAACACACATCTACTCGCTTACGCTTGACGAAACGAGTGGAACCACAGCACGGCTCAGGGTGAGGCTGAAAACGGACACAGGGGGCGTGCCGAATCCCTACAACCAGTTCATGGGGGGCTACACTACCGGAATAAACCAGTGGTACTTTCTCGCCTTTACCTGGGACAGCAGCACCGAGGATGCGGTTCTCTACGTCTATGCCGGCGGTGCGGAGCAGGAGATACAGACAAATCTGAGCATCGCCGGGGACACGATTGCAGATGCCCAGGTCGTGCACGACATGATCATCGGAAACGTCAGCCTCGATGACGACCGCTGGTGGGACGGGTACCTCGACGAGATCCGTATATCGGGCAGCGCTCGTTCCGGTGAGTGGATCAGAACAGAGTACTTCAGCCAGTACGACCCCGGAAAATATCTGAGCTTCAGTGAAGAGGTCCTCATCCGGGGCACCGTGTACACTGACGAAGGGTCGATCCCCATCGGGAATGGCAGGACCGTTTCTGTTGCGATAAACGGGGGGACTGTGTCGGGAACCGATCTTTTCAGCGATGACACTGACACAAACGGAGTCTACGAGGTCCACATCCCTTCCGACAATCTGAACGCTGGAGACCGGATCATCGCCTTCATCGACGGAGAGACACAAAAGGGCGCAGCGGTTACGGTGACGGACGGAAACAATCTTACCGGCCTCGATATCTACAAAGACTCCATCATCGCACGCCATGACAACGCAGGCATCATGACAAACAGTATCATGGGCGAAAGTGCGGGGGGAGGGGCGCACAACGGTGACGCGGACATCCCGTATTCCTGCACCGGGTCTGCAATCACCACAGACGACGGGACCGTGTTCCTCGTCCCTCCGGGAGAGAGCTTCTCACAGAACGATACTCTCACGCTCGGGAGCTCCTCTTCTGCTGACCTCAAACTGCTCGGCACATTCACCGCCTCAGGTACTCTACACGTGAGAGGAGACGTGCTCGGAACAGGAGAGCTTTCAGGAGGGACCGCAGGAGTCGATGTCGACGGCTCGATTTCCATCAGCACCTACACTGCCACGAGCGGGACCACAAATGCTTCAGGAAACTGGAGCGTGAACTCCTTTACACACAGCTCAGGGACCGTGGTGCTCGACGGCTCCGGAACGCTTTCAGGAGCGACCTTCAGCACGCTCGAGATCAATGCGCCGGGACACACGAGAACACTCACCGCAGACCTCACCTTTGAAACCGCGCTTGTTCTGACCGCAGGCACCCTTGAACCGGGAAGCGGTGACCATGCGGTGGCAGGAGACTGGGACGACAGCGGCGTGGCGTTTACTCCCTCGTCAGGCACCATCATACTCACATCGGCGAATCCGGTCATCACCCAGGGTGGAACGAACAACTTTTATCACCTGAACCTTGTAAACGGGAGCTCTCTCGGCTCAGCACTGGATGTGGACGGCGACCTGACGATCTCGTCAGGCACGCTCACCACGAATGACAACGGGATCCTCATCGGTGGAAGCTTCAGCAATCTCGGGGGTTTTTCCGCAGGAAACGGGACCGTCACCTTTGACGACCCCTCCCAGGTTTCCACAATAACCGGTGAAACAGTGTTCAACAATTTCACTTCCAACACGCCAAAGGGTGGAAAGACACTCAGGTTCGAGGCAGGAAAGAAACAGACCGTGAACGGAACGTTCACCATCCTCGACTGCTCTCTCGAGAGCACAACAAAAGGGAGCCAGTGGGAAATCGACGCTTCGTCCGCGGACGTGTCGTGGACAGGGGTGGAAGACAGCTATGCACACACATCCATTTCGGCAAACGACAGCATGGACAACGGGAACAACACGAACTGGACTTTTCCCAGCACAAACTGGGTGTGGGAAGGAGACGTGAGCACAGACTGGAATGATCCAGACAACTGGAGCCTCGGTTCGGTGCCGGACTCTTCAGGAGACGTTGTTCTCATCCCCGGGAGCGCTGTCCGAATGCCCGTTCTCACTGCCGATGTCTCGGGTGCCGGTGCACCTGGAGATGTGACGATAGGAAGCTGGGCCACACTCGACACTGCGGGCTTCGACTTTGTTCCTGCAGGCGGCCTGTGGAACTACGGGACGATACGGCGAAAATCAGGCGACACGGTCACCGGGTGGGCGTCATCCGGAACAGCGGTGTACTACGGGGAAAAGAGCACCGACGCGGACATCGAGCTCTACGCAGGAGACGACTACTACAACCTCGTGTTCGATGGTGCAGGCATAGCCTTCACCAGCAGCGGGACGGTTGCTGTTGCGCACGATCTCACTGTGACCAACGGGACGTTTGATCTTGAAACAAACGGTATTTCTGTTGGAAACGACGTCACAGTCAGCGCAGCGGGTGAGATCAAGGCGGGAACAGGAACTGTTTCGGTGGGAGCAGACCTCTCCGGTCTGGGTACGTTCAACGGACAGAGTGCTGCAGTGGACATTGACGGTTCTGTCACGATCAACAACTACAGCGCCACAACAGGGACGACCACTGTTGGCGGCAGCTGGGATGTGGACAGTTTTGTTCACAATTCAGGGGCCGTTGTGTTCGACGGTGACGGCTCAGTAGCAGGAGAAACATTTTTCACACTCCAGATAAGCGGGGGAAGTACAACCGCATCCGGTTCACTCTTGATCGAGGACAGCCTGAGCATATCCGCAGGCGCATTGCTTTCCCTCGGGGCACATGGCTCCACGGTTCTAGGAAACTGTACCGGAGCAGGCACGCTCCACGGTGGAAGCGCAACAGTCGACATAGGAGGAGACTTCAACCTGTCAAACTACACCGCAACAAGCGAGTCCACTTACGTGGGCGGAAACTGGGGAGTGGCAGGCACCTTCACTCCCGGCAGCGGGAGCGTGATCTTCGACAGTAATGGCACTCTCAGCGTGAGCCCCACATTCTACAACCTCACGATCGGGGGAGGAGCGTCTCTCGATATTCAGAACAACAGTGTGTGGATCGACGGAACATTCGAAAACCAGGGGTTTGTTTCCAGGCGCGGCGGCTCCTATGTGAGTAAAAACGACTCAGACTCAGGGACAGTGGTGTATCAGATCATGTCCGGAAACATACAGTCATATTCAGGAGACGATTACTACAACCTCACCATAGACGGTCTCGGCCAGACGTTTTCCATGGGCGATGATCTCAATGTAAACGGAAACCTCAGCATAAATGTGGGCATACTCAGCGCAAACGGCCACACCATTACCGTGGCAGGAAACTGGCACAACGCCGGCGCGTTCATGGCCGGGGGCGGAGCGGTTGTGTTTGACGATTCGCAGGTGATCACGACCATTTCAGGGACCACCACGTTTTACGACTTCACCTGTACCACTCCTGGAGAGACCATACGGTTTACTGAAGCAGTGACCCAGACAGTGTCAGGAACCTTTTTCATACAGGGTTCCGCACAAGACCTCATCACTCTCGAAAGCACAAATCCGTCCGTCTCATGGCGCATCAACAACTCAGGAGACTCGGAAAGCGTGTCCTATGCAGACGTGGAGCGAAGCGATGCGAGCCCTGGAAGTGAGATAAGCGCATCCATGAGCCTCAACTCAGGGAACAACACGAACTGGAGCTTTGCGGGCCAAATCATTACGTGGACCGGGACCACGGACACGGACTGGGGAGACAGTTCGAACTGGTCGCCTGCCGCGATCCCCGCAGGGCTCGACAGTGTCATTATTCCGGGCGGCACTCCGAACCCGTGCGCGCTCTTCAGCGACCGTTCTGTAGAGGATCTGGAGATACAGTCAGGCGGCATCCTCGATATCAAAGGGTATACGCTCACCATCAGCGGAAGCTTTGAAAACGAGGGAACCCTGAGAAGGCACGGAATGGCAAACCCGCTCGACGATCATTTCAGCAAAACTGATGCTGACTCCGGCACGGTCGTCTACTACAGCTCCGGCGCATATGTTCAGGATTATGGGGCCGAGGATTACTACAACCTCGAGCTCGACGGTGTTTCGATCACTATCGAGAAGGCCTGCGACATAAACAACGACTTTGAGATGAAAAACAGCGCTGGTCTCGACACAGGATTGACAAACCGATCCGTGTCAGTGGGCGGGAGCTGGAAGAACAGTTCCGGAACATACACCGCCAATTCGGCAACGGTCTATTTCGACGACAGCGGCAGGATATCTGATGTGTACGGGAACACCACCTTTTACAATTTCACCTGCACGACTCCTGGAAAAACCATCCGGTTCGAGGCGGGATCGAGGCAGACCATTGACAACGGCATTACCGTGCAGGGTGTTTCGGGAAACTACATTGTTTTGAAGAGCATAACCGGTTCGCCCTGGGAGATTGACAATGCCGGAAACAGTGAAGACATCGACTATGCGGATGTGGAGGACAGCGAAGCGGCTCCTGCCGGTGGATCGGGCTTTGCAGTGGACGCGAGCAACTCCATCGACCGGGGCGATAACAACAACTGGAACTTTACCGGTTCCGCGGATTTTCTCACCTGGACCGGAACAAACAGCGCAGTGTGGAGCGATCCCGGAAACTGGGACCAGAGCGACGTTCCCGGGGTGGGAGACACCGTTATCGTCCCGAATGTTTCACCCAAACAGCAGCCTGTGCTCGACCTGCCGTCTGCAACGATAAAAAACCTGACCATACAGACCGGCGCAAGCTTCGATACCGGCGGAAACTCCCTTACCATAACAGGCACGTATGAAAACGAAGGAACGCTCTACAGGCAGGGCAGTGATTATGTGAGCCAGACAGACATCGATTCTGGTTCAGTGCAGTACAGGACGTCCGGCGGCTCTGTTCAGAACTACGGCGATCCGGGCACCGATTATTACGAGATCGTGATAAACGGAGAATCGTTTTCTTCTGCAGGTGATCTCTCGATTGCAACGGACCTGAGTTTCTCCTCAGGCGGTGCACTGTCAATGGGCGCACACGACCTTTTTGCTTCGGGAAGTGTGACCGGCACCGGGACGCTCAACGGTGGAACAGGGAACGTTCAGGTCTCCGGTTCGATGAATATGAGCAGCTTTACCGCAACAAATGGAACAACAACCGTGTCAGGAGACTGGAGCGTGGGGGCGTTTACCCACAGCTCAGGCACGATTATTTTCGACAGTGATGGAAACGTGGGTGACGGCACGTTCTGGAACATTCAGGTGAACGAAGGGACGCGGACTGTGATAGGCACCGTGTCCGTAGAAAATGACCTCATCATATCGAGCCTGGGTACGCTTTCCGGGAACGGGAACACGATATCCGTCGGCGGAGACTGGGACGATCTCGGTTCATTCACGCACGGAAACGGCACGGTGAGCTATTTTGATTCAGGCAGGACCACGGTCATTTCAGGAGACAACTCCTTTTACAACTTTTCGTGCTCCACCCCGGGGAAAACAATAGAGTTTACAGCAGGCGACACACAGACAATACAGGGAAGCTTTACCGTACAGGGCGCTCTGGGAAACCCGGTCTCCTTGCAGAGCAGTTCGAGCGGAAGCGAGTGGTATATACACAATGCGGGTGATTCGGAAAATGTCGACTTTGTACGGGTGGGTGACAGCAACAACACTGCAGGCGCGACAAATATCATTACCGCGGATGACAGCATTGACGACGGCAACAATACACACTGGACGATAAATCTCGTGGAGATCACGTGGTCAGGAGGAACACCCGGAAACGAGACCTCGTGGAACACTGCGGGAAACTGGGACCTCGGCATCGTGCCCACATCGTCCTACTCCGTCATCATCCCCGCGGGCGCATCCTCCATGCCGGTCCTCGATACAGGTACAGTGACGGTGAAAAACCTGACAATCGAGACAGGGGCGAGCCTGGACACAGACGGAAACACGCTGGACATAACAAACTCCCTTGAGAACCGGGGAACTTTGTACAGGCAGGGGGGAGACAGTGTCAACAAAACGGATTCTAATTCAGGCCTCGTTGTGTACCGCACCGCAGGGGGAGCGATTCAGACCGGGTACACGGGACAGGACTACTACAGACTGCTTATCAATGAACCTTCCGCCACCTTTACTCTGGGAAGCGACCTTGACGTAAACGACGACCTGACTATCGCAGGGGGCACGCTCGATGCCGGAAGCAACAGCATTTTTGTAGCAGGGAACTGGTCTGTTGCGTCTGGAGCGGTCTTTGACTGCGGAACAGGAACAGCCGTGTTCAACGGAACATCAGACCAGGCGCTCGAGCCGGGCGGTTCTGCCTTCAATCATCTGACAAAGCAGGGTGGCTCACGGCTCACCGTCACCACGAACAGTCTCACCGTGAACGGCACGCTCACGGTCGCTGCTGGGGACACGGTCGACATGAACGGGCTCGGTTTCTCCATCGGGACGTTCGTGGACAACGGCACCCTCGAGCTCGACGGTACACAGTCTGTGCAGCAGATATCAAACATGGACACCGATTCCGGACTTGTCGTGTACAACGGGTCGTCAGGGGGCATAGTCCGCCTCGCCTGGTTTCATGATCTCGAGATAAACAAGAATGCCCGGACCTTCACCCTGAACGGAGCGATCGACGTAAACGGAGACCTTGCAATCTCTGCAGGAACACTTCGGACAAACAGCAATGACATCACCGTGGACGGCGACTGGACGAACACCGGAGGCTTTATTCCAGGCTCTGGGGATGTGGTGTTTGCCACATCTGCGCTCTCCACGGTCACCGGGGACACGACCTTCAACAATTTCGTGTGCACCACACCCGGGAAGACGATCCGGTTCTTCGCCAGCTCCACACAGACCGTAAACGGAGTATTTCAGGTGCAGGGCGCCTCAGGAAACAATGTGATCCTCGAGAGCAGCTCTTCAGGAACACAGTGGAACATCGATGCGTCGGGGTCGGTGGTGACCTACGCGACGGTTCAGGACAGCGATGCCGGTGGAGGGAACACGGTTTCTGCTGCAAACTCCACGAACAGCGGGAACAACAACAACTGGGACTTCAACCCGGGAGTGACGATCGTTTCCCGTGAGACCGAGGATTCCGACGGAAACGGGCAGATAGACAGAATCAAGTTCACCGCGTTCGAAGCCCTGAACGATGACTTCAGCAGCATTACTGTCACAGTATCCGGATTTGGAGGAATCGGGTACGAAACCGGAAGCGGCGTGAACGACGAAATCTTTTATGCCACTTTTACAGAGAGCGGATCGAACGACACGGGGAGCACCCCTGACGTTCAGATAACCGCAAACACGAGCCTGAAGGACTCAGCAGGCGTGAAACCGGTCGTGGTTGACTCGAGCCCGGTCACTCCTGATGACGGGGCGCTTCCTCTGGTGGAGAGCGTAAGCCCTGGTTCACTCACAGATTCCGAAATCGGAAGTGTGGACGTCACAATACTGTTCAGCGAAGCAATGGACACGGGAACGAATCCGTCTCAGACACTTTCAGGGCTCGTCACCGAATACACAATCAACGGGAGCTCGTGGGTGAACGGGAGCACGGAGTGGAGGGGAAGCTTCACGTTTTCGGACGACAACGAAGAGGACACAGGGACATACGAAGTGAGCGGTTTCTCAGACGCTGCGGGAAACGTCATGGCAGCCGACAGCAGCAAATCGGTAAGCGTTGATACAAAAAACCCCACGCTGACGGTGGTGAGCATAGGGTCTGACAATGCGGATCCTGGGCGAGCGAAGGCGGGGGACACGGTGACGCTGAGCGTCACGGCGTCTGAGCCGCTTTCAGGGGCGCCGGTGGTGCAGATTGCGGGGCAGGCTGCGGACAGTGTGGTGGGCGGCGGGCCGTACACTGCGACGCGTTTGATGCAGGCGGGGGACCCTGAAGGAGCGGTGGGGTTCAGCATCGACTTTGAGGATGCGGCGGGGAACCCGGGGGTCACGGTGAGTGTGACCACGGATGCGACGGGTGTGGTGTATGACGAGTCGGTGCCCACGCTGACGGTGGTGAGCATAGGGTCTGACAATGCGGATCCTGGGCGAGCGA
>CAZOWM010000014.1:21668-70279 GCA_964583615.1 uncultured Spirochaetota bacterium
TCACGGTGAGTGTGACCACGGATGCGACGGGTGTGGTGTATGACGAGTCGGTGCCGGCGATAAATAATGGAGTCGTTTCGACTCAGAACGATTACATAGACATCACGTTCAGCGAGGGAGTGTACAACACAGACACAGGAACGGGAGCACTCTCGGTATCAGATTTTACACTGTTGTTTTCTCAAAACGGAGGAGATGCAACCGGTGTGGTGATGACGGACATCACGAAAACCGGCGGCGGTCCTCTGACAGGCGGGGAGAGTGTGATACGGATCCACATCACTGTCACAGGAGTTTCATCAGGAGATGAGACCGTCGAATTCACTCCGGCTGACGGGTCGTCGATATTCGACGTTGTGGGAAATGCCGCCGCAGTCACGGAAACCACAGGAGCCACCAGTCTACACAAGGGGCCCTTTGCCGAAGGAACGGTCATCATAAGAAACAACATCATCAATCCGCGTCGCGGTGAGGTCACGACGGTCAACATCACGGTTCAGAAACGTGAAAAGGTGACGGTGACGGTGTACGATCTTGCGGGAGACCCCGTAAAACAGCTCTATAGCACAACAGCAGACATCGGGTTGAACGAGGTGCCCTGGAACGGGAAGAACAAACGCGGAAAAAATGTCGTTCAGGGTGTGTACTACGTGGTCACGAAAATCGGAAAAAAGAGGTACGTGCACAAGGTACTCGTGGTCAGGTGAGCCCTGACCGGGTTTGGAGGGGCGGGGGAAGAATCGTGAACTGTTTTGTGTTATTCTTAGTACGAGGTTGTATCTGAGAGGACGGCTTTGAAAGGGATGAGAAAGACCATAGCAGTAATGATTTTTCTTCTTGCCCTGAGCACGAGCGCTGCGTTCTCATTCACGGGCGAGGCAGGACCTCCGATGCTCAAGATGGTCTACGGCTCCCGCGCACTCGGTATGGGGGGCGCGTTCAGCGCGGTTTCAGACGATGTGTACTACATCGACAGCAATCCTGCGGGGGGAAATGTGCAGAAGGTCTCCCAGCTGTCCCTTCTCCATCAGGAGTGGATAGAGGATACGAACTACGAAGCAATTCGGTTTTCCAGAGGGCTCTGGAACCGGTTTTTCATCGGGTTCGGATTTACCTATCTCTACATTCCTTTCACCTACTTCGATGAGTGCGGGTACGACAGCGGAGCAAGCGCCCTCATTTCTCAGGGACTCGGAGTGCTCAATCTCGGGTACAAATTGAGCACGTACGATATAACCATTTGCACGAATCTCAAGGTACTGTACAACAATGTTCCTTCCTCTCTGCTTGAAGCGCGGTACGGAAGTAATTTTGAGGATCAAAACTATCTTCTCTTCGCAGGTGACCTGGGCATTCTTGCGAGAACCGACATGTTGAAAAACTACATTGGTCCTGAGCCGAGCTTGTCGTTCGGGCTGGTGCTGAAAAACGTCGGATACTGTGAGGTGATAGAAAAGCTCCCCACTGAAGTGCATGCGGGGATTTCCTACAGGCCCATCAGGCCTCTTCTCATATCGGTAGAAGGAGTCTATCCTCTATACGAGCCGGTCTACGGAGCGTTTGGTGCGGAATACGATTTCTGGAAGAAACTGTTTATACAGGGCGGCGTGATGCTCAAGGAAAACCCGGTGTTTTCCGTAGGCGTGGGGTACAAACGCAGGGACCTCGAGATCAACATCTCCTATTCACCCAGTCTGGCTTTTCACAACATGGTCAGCGTCTCTTTGAATTTCTTCATCGGATCAACCGAGGAAATGGAGAGGCAGAAAAGAATTGAGGCATACATGATTGTGGCTTTGGAGTATTTCGGAGAGAAGAAGTACGATGAAGCGATGGAGTTCGTTGCCAGGGTGCTCGAGCTGGACCCGAAAAACAAACGCGCGCTGGGCCTGAAAGAGACGATAGAGAAAAAGAAAAATCTCAAGGAAAAAGTAGACAACTTCAACAACGGATTATCTCAGGAATAGTTTTTTCTATTTTCATTTGAAATATTATAATTATATGAGGATAATATCACATCTGTGTAAAGAAGGGGGAACAGATGGGGAAAAAAAGGTTCATCATGTTGTTCGTTGGGCTCTGTGCGGGACTCGTAGCGTTTTCCGGTTTTTGCGTTTCAGTCGATTGGGTGTCCGGAGATGTCGCATACAGGCATCTGCAAAATGATTGGGAAGAGCTCGATGTGGGGATGGGTCTTGCTTCCGGAGATATCGTGAAGACAGGCATGAGCAGTGAGGCAACTCTGGTTGATGAAGGTACGGAAATATTCATACTGGAGAACTCCACCTTTACCGTGTCTGAGAAATATGTGGATGAAAAAAGGAAACCGGGCTTCATGCTCTTTCTTGGGAGAATGAGGTTTAAACTTACGCGTGGCAGCAAAGAGGAGCCGGAAATACAAACCCAGACCGTCAACCTGACGATTCGGGGAACGGAATTCGAGGTGGGGTCCGGGTACGACGGCTCGACGCTGGTGGTGATCGAGGACGGAGTGGTCGCGGTAAAGGGAAACACGCGGGAGCTGGTGCTCGAGAAAGGCGAAGGAACAGAAGTGGCGTTCGGAGAAGAACCGACTGAAAAATTTGAAGTGATGACCAGGGTGATCGACTGGAACGACTGGTTGAAGCTGTCGAAGGAAGCTGTCGAAGGAAATGAAGGCGCGCTCCTCGAGAAAATCCTCGCCAGGTTCAGGGAAATAGAGGGAGAGATACGCGAAAATGAGAAAATCAGGGAAGACGCACTCAAACAAAAGGAAGAATACCTGAAAAAACGTGACGAGTATCTCGCGCAGGAAAAACAGCAGGAAGCCACCGAGTATTCCAAAAGGGGACGGAGTGTCAGTAAAACAGCCTTTCACGCGTTCGTCAATATCCGTTTTCTGGCGCTCTCCTGCATCGGCCTTGTCGATCTTGCAGACAGTGTCTATTCAGGTGTTGAGGCTCCTGAGAAGGAACTGACAGATACGTACGATGAAATCCGTTCGATCTACGCACAGATAGAGGAAAAGTATGTGTTCGAGGGAGATAGGGAGCGTCTGGAGAAAAAGGCAGAAGAAAAAAGAGGATGCAAAAAGCTCTTTTAAAACCCATGATCTGAATTGTACATATGTACCAGTGCAAGCCGATCGCTATGAAGCGAATTCCGAAAAAATCAGTCATTTTTATCATTTTCTTCTTGTGCTGCATTCAAATGTATGCGCAGGAGGCTTATTTTGACGAAGAAGATGAATTTCTCTATCCTGATTTCACTGTTGAGCACCTTCACGATGAAACGGCACCCGACGACGTAATTCTGCCGTTTATCTTCAACGGATACCTCTATTCGTTTTCTCTCGGGAACGGAACTCCTCTCTGGAGAATATTCATCGGGGGCGACCTCAGAAACCCCTTCAGTGTACGAAGCGGCACTCTGTATTTTTACGACATATACAACAGACTGTATTCCATGGAGCTTTCAGGAGGAAAGCTCGCCTGGAAGACTGAGATTCGTTCCGAAATCATCGGAAAACCGTGTATATACGAAGACCTCGTAATCGTGTCGACACAGAAAGGAACCATCTATTTGATCGATTCTGACAACGGTAGAGTTATCTACGAGTACGAAAGCAAGGGCGAGATGAGCGCGCGTTTGAACCTTTTTCAAAATCTCGTTGTTGCCTCGTACAAGAATGGACAGATCGTTGCCTACGACATCGCTACGGGAGCGGCCGAGTGGATGTTTACCGCCGGAGGGATCATAAACACCGCTCCGGTTATCGAGGATGGGAGGATGTTCTTCGGTGCCTGGGACGACACCTTCTATGTCATCAATGCGGTCAACGGAAAACTGATATGGAAGACGTATGTCGGTGAAAATATATCGAGAGATTTTATGGTTTTTGAAAACGAAATAATCCTGTTTTTTTCGAAAGGGCAGATCCTTGGTCTCAACAGGTACAACGGAGATATCGAATGGGTGAAATATTTCGTGAATATCGAATTCAACTTCAACTATTTTGCAGGAAAGGACAAGTTTTTCATCTTCGTTCCCGAACTGATCGCAATGGACCCCGAAGACGGCGGCACAATATTCAGTTACAAGGAGCGTGCTTTTTATTTCTACAAGGAAATGCTTTTTGAAAATATGATCGAAGGGAAACACCGCCTGACGGACATGGAGAAACTGGAGTTCCTCTCGGACGTGTATTTCTCAGTGAACACGTACCCGCTTCTCCCACCGGTTACCGAAAAAGGGGAGCTTTCCTATTTTGTTGCCGATGATTCATATTTGTATGTATACGACATTGAAAAAGATTTTTTCATTGTAAAATACAAGCTTGATTGAGGTGTGAGATATGAGATGTATGATAAAAGCTGTTGCAGTAGCACTCTGTGTCTGTATTTTCTCGTTATCTGCGTGTGTTTCCTTGAAGCGAAAGGCGGTGCCTGAAGAGGGGATGAAGGGAAAAATCGTACCGGTGGACCTGCACGGTGAAGAGTTGACGTATCCCGAACTGCAGAAGGTCATCATCAACTGCGTGCCCCTGAAAGACGGCAGGCTCATGGAAGGACGTTCGATAACCGCAAATCCGGACAAAAGGGGCAATTTCATTGTAAACCTGAAACAAGGTGAATATGCCGTGGAAATTTTTTTGAAAGGGTTTTTCGTGAAGAGTTTTCAGATCACCATTGAAGAAGGCACTGTCACAGACCTGGAAACACTGAAGCTTCGTGAGATTGAAGCAGGGAGCGGAGAACCGATAATGGGAGAGAGCGTCGATGGCATGATTCTCAATGAGGGAGACGTGAACATACAACCTCCCTCACAATAATACAGAGAGCAGCACACATAAAAAAAAGTGAACCGTATAAACCGTTTTGTCATCATTTTTTTCTCCTTTTCTCTGTCTTTTGTTGTGGTTTTTGTTTTTTTCATGCAGAGAAGAGAAAAAGAACCGCAGATAATCACGGTGCCTTTCAGGATAGAGGTATACCGGGTTGATCGGCATGTGCTTCCCGAAGCGGACATTTACCTCAATCAGAGATTCATCGGGAGGTCTGACGAGCGCGGGGTTTTTACCAGGGAAGTCACACTCACAGTGGGAGAATCCTACTCTCTTATAATCGAGCGTGACAGGGAAGGGTACATGTACGGGCCGTGGGAGACGCGGTTCAAGATGGAGTCAGAAAAAAAGAGGCGGTTGAAGAAAAAAAGGGAACAAGACACCGCGGGGTTTCCTACTCTCGAGGGTGAATCCGACATCCTGAACGAGCTCGAGCGCGCGCAGCTCGGCATAGCAGCCAGTTATGAAAAATCTCATTTCCTCGCCTTTGTCGAAGGCCACATGTACTACACGCTTCGCGTCACAGGAAAAAATGGGAGCTTCATCCGGAGCGCGTCGGTTATCATCAACGGAAAAGAAGAAGGGAAAACGGACAAAAACGGGCTGTTCACAGTGAAGTACTCAGGAGAAGATTTAAAAAAGGAGAACATTCAGATCATCAAGGAAGGGGAGCACATCTGGATGGATGAGGTTTGGGTGAGACCTGATGCGCTCATCGATGTTCTGCTGCATCAGCTGCTTCTCGTCGACCTTGCAATCAACACCGAGTACTATGATGTGATCAGGGGTGTGGAGAATGCCGAAGTGTACCTCAACGGAACATACATGGGCAAGACCGACGAGGACGGCCTTTATTCCTTCACCTACGAAAACGATGATGGTGTTGACGGACCTCTCGACATCGTTATCCGAAATCCAGAAGGATACCTGCCGAATATACTCAAAAAGGCCTTTTTCATAGCGCAGGACCTGCCGAAGCTCTCCGTCACGAGCTTTGCATACAGAAAGAATGTGGTATTTCCGAAAATTGCGGTCATGCCTTTTACCGTGCAGGAGAGCAAAGACTATTTTCTCAAGAGACAGGCGGAAGAATTGAGGAGAAAAATCGAGGATTTTCTCAGCGCGGAGGCTTCATTCGAGATCGCGGAGAGCAGAACGGTTGCCCGGTTGTTTCGGCAGTTCAACATCGACTACTGGAGGGAAAATGCTCAGTGGACGTGGAAGGATATTCCGCTTATAAAAAAGGAGCTCGATGCGTACATATACGGGACTGTCGGACAAAAGGACAACAGGCTGATCGTTCGGCTGCTCTGCGTCGACTACTTCGGAGACACAATAGTGGAAATCGACCAGCTTGTGAGTCAGCGTGAGCTCCAGTCTCTGTCAGAGAACATTGTGACTGAAATAAAGGAGAGCTTTCCCATAGAGGGGAACATAATCACCGTGCAGAAGGATGTGAGTATCAACATCGGGCGCATGCACGGCGTGAACACCGAAAATCTGTTTTACGGGTTCACCGACTATTTCGATGATTCAAAGAAAGCATACGCGAAAAAGCGGGTGGTGAAGCTTGCAGTGACCGAAACCGCGCAAACGACAGCAAAGGGGGCCCTCATTGACATTGTCGAAGGATATCTGGTCGAGCCGGGTGTAAAGGTGAAGCGGTATGTGAAGAGCGCTGTGGAGGAAGAGGATGTCGATGTGCGCATTGCCGTGACCTCAAAGAGAAAACCCGTATCGGAGGCTAATGTGTACGTCGACGACAATTGGTTCGGGCAGACCGACAGCGAAGGGAAACTCAGTGTTGTGGTAAAGGCCAACATCAATATCGATTTTCTCGTCTACAAGGAAGGATATGTGCCGGGTGAGCTGTCAACGCGGTTCAGCGGGAAAACGGCAACACTCGAGTTCGATCTCAAACAGGGAGAAACCCAGTTCTGGGTTGACTCTGATCCGAGGGGGGCTCTCATATTCATCGACGGCGAGTTCAAAGGGGTGACGCCGGCGGATGAACAGCCGATTGAAGTTCCGTACGGGTTTCATCTCCTCGAACTGGAGATTGCGGGGTACAAGAAGCACCGAAAGTACCTGAACTTCAGCGAGAAAAAGGTGTCTCTGACAGGAAAAGAGATCGTACTGCTCTTTCCGGATTTCATCAAACGGGCGGAAGACGCATACGAAACAGGAGACATCGAAGAGGCGCTCAACGTACTGGTAAACATCCCGCAGGACCACCCTGATTACCGGGAGGCAATGGAGTTTGCGGGATTTATAGCCCTCAAGGATCTCAAGGATTATTCACTTTCCATCGATTTCTACAGGAAATCGATTGAGGGCCCTGAGGGAGAAATTAGAGAGGCAAAAAACCTGTTTTCGTATTATAATTTAGCTCAAGCATACTATAACGAAGCCGAGGCATATTTTCATGAGGACCCGATAAAAGCGCAGTACAACTACCTGCAGGCAGTGCAAAACTTTGAAACCGTCAAGAGCAGAAGAAGCCGGTTTCCGGAAAAAGAGCGCCAGAATATCCTCTTCTATCTTTCGGTGTGCTACCAGAAACTGTACTATATTACACTGAGCAGTGAGTATTTGACACGAGCGTACTACTCGTGGAACGATTATTTCGACTTCTTCCCAAAAGATTTAATGAAAGACACCGAGTTCGAACAACAGTACTACATCGCAAAATCCTATCGAGAGGAGGCTGAAAGGCTGAAAGGTGAGAGGTAAACAGCTCATTTTCCCTGTCGCCGCATGTATCCTGATCGCGGGATGCACGAAGTCGGTAAAATACACTCAGCCGGTTCAGGTCAAGAAACCGGAGAAAAAGGTCGAAATACAGGTCACGCCTGAGCCCCACAAGAAGCTTGAATACGAAAAGGTCCCGCTCGAGATTCTCCATATTCAGCAGCTCGAAGAGAAACCCGGTCCCTACAATTCCTATAACCCCCTCTTTTCCTCGGATGAATTGCTTCTTTCGGTTGAGGTGGACCAGGGAACCTTCAGCAGGATTTTCATATATCGATTGGACGATGAGGACGGGCAGAGCTTTTCCGTTGAGAAGGCTATGGAAATATCCCTCGAAGATACCTTGAAAGAACAGAGTATCGAAGATTACTTTGAGAGCACCTATCAGGAAAGTTTTAATTATGAGTTCACCTGGTTTCCGCACAGCAGTTCGTACATATTCACGTCCAATGCGGGCATGGGCGAATACAACATCTTTATCGGCTCTGTCCATTCCAAAGACAAGATTTTTCAGGCCATCCGTCAGAATCTGCAGCCGCGGGATTTCGGCGACTTTCTCATGATGACCGAAGAGGTAAAAAAAGACGGCCAGGCACAGACCTCCCCAGACGGGACAAAAATCGTGTTCACGTCGGGAAGGACGGGAAACGGCGATCTCTATCTCCTCGATCTGATCACAGGCGACCTCAGACAGCTGACCACGAGCGAGGACACCGATTTCTTTCCACAGTGGTCTCCGGACGGGAAGAACATTGTCTACACGACTGGAGGAAAGCAGTCACACGATATCAACATCATCAGGAATGTCGGTTCCGACACGGAAACCACTGAAGTGCTGGTCAAGTGGTTTTTCAACGATATTTTGCCCACTTTTTCGCCTGACGGGGAAAAAATCGCGTTCTACACGACCTACAACCTGGAGAGAGATCCCTTCAACACAAAGAGGTGGGGCCTCATGGTTATTCCTGCAGACGGGTCAGCGCCCAGTGCGGGCAAAGAGCTCGTGGACTATTTTCACATCCCGGATGTCGTGAAAGACAACACACAGGGAACCGCGTGGTTTCCTGACAGCACGCACATTATGCTCGCTAAAAACATTGATAGTGAATATAATCCAATTTATATTTATAACATTGAAAACCGCGACGAATTTTATGTCGACACGGGTACCAATATCAATCACGACATCACCGTCTCACCTCACGGCCTTGTCTCATTCCGTGCACAGGTATTAGGCTGGGACAGAATTTTTATAGGGATCTCGAGCTTTTACCGAGCATACCAGAAAGAAAATGAGCAATAAAACCTGCATGAAAAAGTTCATCTATTCTCTCGCGTTTATTCTCTGTTTTGTTCACTTCCTCTACCCAATTCCGAAAGAGATCGAGAATGCGTTAAAGCTCAACAGAATAAACCATTTCGATGAGGCTCTCGCGGTCATCGAAAACGCCCTTGAGGAGGAGAAGATCAAGCCGGACATTACCGCCGCGTACACGGTGGGAAGAATCCTCTTCAGAAAGGGGGAGTTCTACCGTGAAATGGCGCAGATGAATGTGCTGACGAACCTCGGATACCTGGTCCAGATAACCGAGCGCGAAACCGCGCCGCCCGATGAGATAAAGCTCTTTCTGGGTATCGGACACTTTTTCAACGATCAGTTTCTCGATGCCGCGGGCATGCTCGACCAGGTGGTGAAAAACGGCAAAGTCAGCGGTACGCTTCTGGGGCTTGCGCACGTGTATCTGGGTGCCTCTTATTACAAATCCGATGAAAAAGACAAGGCGGAAGATCTGTGGAAAAAGGTCACCTCCGATGACCCCCTGTCCTATTCAACCCTCGGATTCATCTATGCTGATCTGAAAATCAACCCCGCAAGGGGTGAAGAGATGACGAAGGCCGCGATGGATGCGCTGAATAACGGCTCCTCTCCGTACCGAAACATGCTCACCGTGAACCACGCGTACACGCTCCTCGAGCTCGGGCGGTTTCATGAGGCTTATATTGAGGTTTCCGATGTCGACCTCGATACACCGGTCTATGTGTACAGAAAGGAGCAGGCCAAGGAGATACGTTTTTACGACCTCTCTTTACTGATGAATTACAGTAAAATCCTGTTTGGAGAATCCATAAAAAACCTCGAGCCGATCGTCACGGCTTCCTCCGGTGAGCTCGCGAGTTTCGCCTCATATTATGTTGCCCAGATGTACATGTATCTTGAAAACTATGAGAAAAGTCTCGAGTTTGCTCAAAAAGCGAAAAAGCTCTCTGTGAGCAGCTCGCTCACCATGGTGCGCGCTGTGGCCTGCGAAGCGTCATCGGAAATCCTCATGGGCAAGGAAAAGCGCGGCCTGAAGCTGTTGAACAGGGAGACAGGAAGGATTCACGGAAAGCCGTCCTCGCTTCTGGAAATGATGGAGGTGGTAATTTCATCGGGGGTCGAGTACGCGCTCGTGAAGGAGCTCATGAACACGATCGAGGCGTTCATCTATGAAACCGAGTGGAACCGCACAAGAAGGGACACCGCACTGCTCGGAGAGCTTTCGTTTTATTCCGGGCGGTATGTCAGGGCTCTGTACTATCTCGAGAGGGCGCGCGACAAGGGAAACAAGAACAAGATAGAAACCAATGATCCGAACTTTCTTTTAAAGCTCTCGTACGTGTACTACCTGCGGGAATACTATCCGGAGAGCCTCGAGATTTTTTTCTCCCTCGGCAAGAGGTTTTCGGGAATACGGTCGCTGCAGGATGCTGTGCAGTCCGTCTATTCGTATAAGCAGAAAGGAAGCGGTGAAGCGTTGATCGAATAGCTGTGTGTGATCACGAGAACTGGGGTTCTAAAATGAAAAAAAAGATACTGTTCACTCTGCTGTGTATTCTTACCACCACCGTGATCGGGATACTCCCCGTGCACGCGCAGGACAGGGGGGGAACGCTCATCTACGGAGAGTATGGTGCCCCGATCCGTCTCGTTCCCATACTGGCGAACGATTCGATTTCCATCCGCCTGATCGAGCTCATATACGGCTCTCTTGTCTATTACGATCCGGACGGAGAGATAAAGGGCGACCTCGCCGAGAGCTGGGAGCTCTCTCAGGATATGAAGTCCGTGACCTTTCGGCTCAGAAGCGATGTCATGTGGCACAGTATGCCCGGAGAGAACAGACGCCATGCGTTCACAGCCGACGACGTGATCAAGACATTTCAGATAATGATGAACCCGAAAACAGCAACCTCGCTCCAGTCACGGTACAACTTCATACATTCCGTGCGAAAGCTGAACACCTACACCGTAGAGTTCAAGCTGAAAAAGCCTCTTCTCAACGTTCTGGGAAAGTTCAGCTTCAAGATCGTCCCGGCGTTCATGCTCGAGGAGTACTCCTTCCTGCAGGGGGACGAGGAGCTTTTGCTCTATAAGCATCCCGTCGGAACCGGTCCCTACGTTTTCGTGTCCCAGGAAGGCTCTTCGTCAGAGGTTGTGCTGCAGGCGTACGAGGACTACCACCACGGTCCGCCCAACATCAGCAAGATCATACTGAGGCCCTTTGCCGACCAGAACATCATTACGCAGACTCTTTTGTACGGGGGGATCGATCTGGAGACCCGGGTGCCACCTCGAGATATCTCCGAGATACAGGGAGATTCACAGTTTGAGCTTGCGCCCTACAGCACGCTTTCCTACTCGTTCATCGGCTACAACCTGAGAAACCCGCTGCTGGCGATAAGGGAAGTGCGGAAAGCGATCTCCTATGCCATCAACCGCCAGGAGATGCTCGACTCGTTCTTCGAGGGAAAGGGGCAGCTCATATCCGGCCCCTTTGCGCCCGGGAGCTGGGCCTACAACCTCGACGTTGAACCCCTTCCCTACAGGCCCGAAACGGCAAAGCAGCTTCTCAATCAGGCGGGATTTACCGAAACCACCAAATATGGTATTCGAAAACGGGGAAGCTACACCCTCGAGTTCAAAATGGTGGTGCCGATCTCCAAGGAAAATGAAACCACCAAAAGAGTGATCCTCGCATTCCAGAGCTATCTGAAAACTGTGGGGATACAGGTAAATATCGAGTGGCTCGAGTGGAAGGCGTGGACGGAAAGTGTATTTGTCGAGCACGATTTTGACATCATCTATGCCGACTGGCTCTTTGATGATTCATTCGACATATCGTCGCTTTTTCACTCCAGAGAGATCGGGCCGGGAAGGAACAACTTCGGGGCATATAGAAATCCGGAGGTCGATTCCCTGCTCGACGAGACGCGCGCCACACTCGATATAGAAAAGAAGCGGACAATCTACAAAAAGCTCCATGAAGTTCTGGCGCAGGACGCCCCGTACACTTACCTGTGGACACTCACCAACTACGCTGCGTACAACAGAAAGCTCCGGCGCGTTCAAATTCATCCCACGCGGTTCTTTACCTACATCAATGAATGGTACATTCCGAAAGAGGAACAGGAGTAATGGTCCGCTTTCTGAAGCACTTTTTCAAAGAACTGTTCGGTATGCTCTTTCTCGTGGTCGGGGTAACCGCGATTCTCTATCTGATCTTTAATCTCATGCCCGGGGAGTTTCCCGGAAAAGGGCGCGGATTCGAAGGGTACGTAAACCTTCTCAGGAGGCTCTTTACCTTTCGGTTCGGCACTTCGATCGTGTCGGGAAGGGACATCAACAGCATCGTATTTCCCGCATTTCGAAATACCCTCATCCTCACCATCGGGAGCATCTTTTTGTCGGTGATGATATCCGTTCCCATCGGTATTTTTTCCGCGTTCAGAGGGTTCGAAACGTATTCCTGGCCTCTGTCCATTCTGACATACCTGCTTTCATCCATACCGGTGTTTTATCTGGGGTACCTGTCCCTCTATCTTGTTTCCCGCTACACAGGGTATCTGCCGATATTCTATCCCCATGGAGCGGAGAGGGGGAATCCGGTTCTCTCCTACGTGCTTCCCATTCTCGTTCTCGGGTTCGGGAACGAGTCGATCAGCGAGATCGTCCGGCTCATCTCGAACGAGCTGAGAAGAGTAATGAACACCAAGTATGTAACTGCGTCGAAGGCACGGGGTGAGCCCATGCTGCGGAGCTCCTTTCACGAGGGGCTTCTGATTCCGCTGGTGTCGATTATATTCTCAAAGGTCCCATTTATCATCGGAGGCGCGGTCATCGTTGAGTATGTGTTCAACTGGCCGGGCATGGGGAGGCTTGCATTTCAGTCCACCCTTGACAGGGACCTGCCGGTTTTGATCGTAATCACGTTTCTCAGCGTTATCTGCGTGCGAAGCGGTATGCTTATAAAGGAGATGCTCCTGCTTTTCATCGATCCTGAGCGGCGAGCGTAGTACAGAGAGAGAAAGATATTTTATGAAGAGATACTATTACGAAAGAGAGCTCCCAAACATCGAGAAGTTCTATGTGCCGCTGTCGAAGAGGGCAAGTGTGCGCGATGTCGTTTCCATCGGATTCGGACTGTTCGTGGTTTCCTATCTTGTGGTGTTTTTCGTGATTTCAATAACGAACAGCTTCATAAAGGACCCCATGGAAATAGATATATCGCGTATGTTCCTTCCGCCGTCTCTGGAGCATCTCTTCGGAACCGATTATCTGGGGAGGGACATATTTTCGAGAATCGTGAAAGGCACGGAGGCGTTTTTCATCCCGGGGATCATCTCGATCTCCATATCAACAACCTTCGGGCTCCTCTTCGGAATCGTCTCGGGCTATTACGCAAAATATTTCTCCAAGATCATTTTTTATTTTCTTAACATCATCGATTCGATTCCCCGAATCATACTCATTTTGCTGATCATCGTCCTCTTTAATCCATCGATCTATTTGATAATGGCATTCGTGGGGTTTTCGAGCATACCGAAGGTCTCCTCATATATAAAATCAAAGGTCGATGTGCTGAAACGTCAGCACTTCATCGAGGCGGGGAAGTCGCTCGGGCTTTCCGAATCGAGCCTTATTTTTAAACATATCGTGTGGCTCTCATCGAAATCCGTACTGGTTATTCAGGCGACACTCGGGTTGGGCGAGACTGTGCTGATCGAAACTTCACTCTCCTATCTGGGAATCGGTGTGCAGGAACCGATACCGAGCTGGGGAAACATGGTGGCAATGGGCAAGGACTTCTTCTTCCAGGGGAAAATCTGGCTTTCCACCATTCCTGCGCTCGTTATCATGTTTACCATCATGGGGCTCTACCTCCTCGGTGACGGCCTGAACTCCATCTACAACGAGAAAGTGTCGAGGTAAGTGCGTGCTTGCAGAGCTGAATGAACTGAAAGTCTACTTTTACGACCAGCGGAACAAGCGGTTCATCCGGTCGGTTGAGAACGTGAGTCTCGAGGTGGAGGAGGGAACCGTTCTGGGTGTGGTGGGTGAGTCCGGATGCGGGAAAACAGTCACAGCGCTCTCACTTATGGGGCTTGTGGAGTCTGAGCCCGGAATAATCGGGGGGACATTTTTCTTCAGGCCCGATGATGAGGACACGGAAGAAATCGAAAGCACGATCCTTCGAAGGCTCTGCACGAAAGAAAATTACAGAAAAGAGAGAATGCTCAACCTCTTTTGCGGGCTTGACGACTACGTGCAGTTCGAACAGTCCCCGTACACGATCATAAAGGATTCTGAAAAGTGGCTGAGAAGAACGAACAGGGTGATGGAGCTCGTCCGTGGAAAGTACATATCGATGATTTTTCAGAACCCGGGCCAGAGCCTCAACCCGTTCATCTCGGTGGGGCAGCAGCTTCAGAGAACGATTCAGAGGTTTCACACGGAAATGGACAAATACGAGATCCAGGTTTATGCGGAAGAGCTTCTCAGGTCTGTGCGGCTTCGCCGTCCGGAGGTCTTGATGGCTTCATTTCCGAGCGCGCTTTCCATCGGCATGGCTGAGCGTGTCATCATTGCGATCGCCCTGTGTTCCGATCCCCGCCTTCTCATTGCGGACGAGCCGACAACCGGGCTCGATACGACAAACATACACAGAATCATTGCGCTTCTCGAAGAGCTCCAAATGGAGAGAAACCTTGCGCTCATTCTCATCTCGCACAACATCCGGATCGTGAGCACGATTGCCACTGATATTCTCGTTATGTACGCCGGTATCGTTGTGGAGAAGGGATCGAGAGCCGATGTGATCAGGACGAAACGCGGCCCGCAGCACCCGTACACAGAGGCGCTCGCCTCCTCGGTTCCGAATGATTCCGATATAAAGAGGGGAAAGCGTCTCAGAGAAATTCCCGGCAGTGTGCCGAACAATAAAAAGGAGATGGACGCCTGCCCCTTTCTGGAGAGGTGTCCCTATGCAAAAGGAGCTCTCCGGCGAAAGTGCAGGTCCGCATGCCCGGAGCCTGTGGAAGTGTCGCCCAGGCATTTTATCCGCTGTTATCGATTCTATTCGTGAGGAACCCGGTGTGGAAAAGACGGTTGAAGTACAGAACCTCTTCAAGTACTTCTACAGCGATAAACGGGATGCAGTAATAAAGGCGTGCGACAACATTTCTTTTTCTATTCCCAGGGGAAAGACCCTGGGTCTCGTGGGGGAATCCGGATGCGGAAAGACCACGATCGGAAGAATGCTCATGCGTCTCATCGAGCCTGATTCCGGGTACATATTCTTCGACAGTATGAACCTTACCGGAATGAAAGAGAAGCAGATTAGGCCTCTTCGTAAAAATTTCCAGATGATATTTCAAGATTCACGCTCATCCTTCAATCCGAGGATGCGGGTGAGCGAAACGTTGAAAGAGTCGATACACCTCTACAGGGATGTGAAGGGAAAAGAGCTCAGAGACGAAATACTGATGTGCATCGAACGGGTAAATATCCATAGAGCGATGCTTTCTCATTTTGTCGGAAACCTTTCAGGAGGAGAGCTCAAGAGGCTTGAGATCGCCAGGGTGCTTTCGATCGATCCCAAGTTTATCATCGCAGACGAGCCCCTGTCCCTCCTCGACATGTCGATTCAGTCTCAGATAGTCAACCTGCTCCTCGAGGTGCAGATAAACCGGAACATCAGCATTCTGTTCATTTCCCACGACCTGAGAATCGTAAGAATGTTGAGCCACACTGTTGCGGTGATGTACGGAGGCAGGATCGTCGAGTACGCACAGAAATCCATGATATCGGAAAACCCTCTGCATCCCTACACGCAGTACCTCTGGGACCCGAAATCCTCGGACTTTTACGTGCGGTTCATGGAAAGCGGGTGTGTGTACAAGAACAGCTGCCGTCTGTTTCATCAGAAGGGGTTTCCTTACATCTGCAGCAAACAGCAGCCCGCCCTCCTCGAGTATGAAAAGGGCCACTTTGCTGCCTGCCATTTTGCGCATACAGGATAAAGAGAAGAAATGGACCATAAAGTGATACTGCGGTCTGCGTCAAGCATGAGCGCGGTAACATTCGTCTCCAGGATATTCGGCCTCGTAAGGGAGTGGGTGCGGGGATACCTGCTCGGTACCACCGGGAGCTCTGACGCGTTTGCAATCGCGTTCATGCTTCCAAACCTTCTGCGCAGGCTGGTGGGAGAGGGCGCAATGACCGCGGCGTTCATTCCGGTCTTCTCCGATTACCTGGAAAAGGAATCAAATGAAGCCACTGATGAGTTCATTCACACGTTTTTCACCATGGTGCTGATGTTCCTCATTCCCTTTGTGGCGGCGGCGCTCGTCTTTGCGCCCGTGCTCAGATACCTCCTTCCCAGGTTTGCGGAGGTTTCGGGAAAAATCGAGCTTACCGTTTTTCTCACACGCCTTATGTTTCCCTACATTCTCTTCATCAGCCTGGCTGCGCTCTCGCAGTCGATTCTCAACAGCTACAAGGTCTTTGTGCCTTCGGCGATGACACCGATCCTGCTGAACATATCGATCATCACGATCGGCCTGCTGTTCGGGGCGAAGATGTCCGATCCCGGTGTCGCGCTCGGGATCGGTGTGCTCGCGGGCGGAGTTTTGCAATTTGCTTTTCAGATACCCTTTCTCAGCGGACGGGGCATTCACTACCGGCTCGTGTTTCACTTCAAAAACCCGGGCGTGAGAAAGGTGTTTTTTCTCATGATTCCCGGAGCGATCGGGGCGGGGGTGTACCAGATCAACACACTCGTTTCACAGCTCATCGCAGCAACGCTCGCGGAAGGGTCGGTTGCAGCGCTTCGTTTTTCCAATGTACTGGTGGAGGTGGTACTCGGCGTGTTCGTTATCTCCATCTCAACGGTGATCCTTCCCGCGCTGTCGGAGCTGTCATCAAAAGGTGACAGAGAGGGCATGGTCGCGGGGCTGCGTTTCGCCCTCAGGCTGGTGTTTTTGATCACTCTTCCTTCTGCGTTCGGGCTTGTTGTGCTTCGTTTCCCGATCATCAGGATGCTCTTCAGATACGGCCGCTTCACCGAAGAATCGACCGCGCTGGTTGCATACGCGCTTCTTTTTCATTCCATGGGGATTCCGGGAACGGGCGGCACACGAGTGAGCGTGCAGATGTTCTTTTCGATGAAGGACACGAAGACGCCGGTATACGTGGCGGGAGTCGCGATGGCCGTAAACCTCGCCCTCTGCTGGGCGCTTTCGCGAGGGCTCGGGCTCGGCGGCGTCGCGCTCGCCGGGACGATTTCCGCGTTCTGCAACTTTTTTCTTCTTCTCGCAATCCTGAGGCGCAGGGTGGGCCGGATCATCGACAGGGGGGTCGTGCGCTCTTTTTGGAAGTCCCTCGTCTCTTCTGCAGTGATGGCGGCCAGCCTCTACTTCCTGCTCGCAGGTTTTAGCGACGCGATGTCCGCTTCACGATTGCGAAACGCGGGATTCACGCTGCTGTTTTTACTGTGCGGGGTGCTGATCTTCGGAGCGCTCAACATCGCGCTCAAAAACAGGGACATCCTCTCATTGAAGGACTCTCTGATAAACAGGATCAAAAACAGGGGGAATCCGTAAAAGGTCGAAAAGCTCATACCCCTGCAAAAAGAGGGGCAGTTCAGGCCAGGCGTGTGACTTCCGTCCTGCTGTAGAGCTCTCCCACATCATCTTTCTTCAATACGCATGCCCCGGACACGAGTGTGTTGGCGGCTCCCATCGCGCATGCGAGCCGGGCACTCGTTTCCGCGTCGAGCCCGCACAAGATACCTATCAGCCCTCCTGCCAGAGCGGCGTCGCCTGAGCCCACGCTGTTTACCGGATTTTCGACAGTGACCCGGGCCCGGATGCACTCCTGCGGAGTGCAGAAATAAAGTCCTCGCTTCCCGCAGGAGATCATGCAACGAGAAATTCCCATTTCAAAAAATGCACGTACGGCGTCGCGTATATCTTTTTCAGTACTGGGGAAAAATCCGAGTGCGTCTCTGGTTTCCTCCTCGTTCGGCTTTATGAGCACGGGTGTGGCTTCGAGCCCCTCTTTGAGCGGCTGCGCTGAGGTGTCGAGCGCTGACCTGTTTCCCTCTTTTTGCACAGAGTGTATGAGCCTCCGGTATGAAGCGTCCGGCAGGCCGTCGGGAATACTTCCCGCGAACACGACAAATGTATGACCGTCAACGAGGTGCGAGAGCTTTTTTTCAAACCTTTCGAGCTCGTGAGGGTCGATGCGCGGGCCCCTGTCGCGAATGTGCGTCTCCTCATCGTTCGAGTCCGAAAGTACGGTGATATTGGTCCGAAGGCGGCCATCGACCCGATGAAAATCGTGATCGATCCCGTCACTTTCCAGAAGCCCGGTATAGCTCGTGCTCTCTTCTCGAGCCATTATTCCTGTTGCAGTAGACTTGATTCCGAATACGAGGAGCGCGCGGGAGACATTTACCCCCTTTCCTCCAGCGACTGTCGAGGATTTTTCCACCTGAACGGTTTTCCCGATCCTGAAGCCGCGAATCCAGAGCGCCCGGTCCAGCACCGGATTCAGGGTGACGGTGACGACCCTTTGTTTTTCCATTCCTTCGATGCGCTTCAGTATTTCCGTCATTTTTTTATTGATAAACCGTTCCCATCGAATATAATAAGGGAAAAACAGCGGGAGGATCCCTTTGAATATTGGAATGATATATTCATCGGAGAAAAAAGTCATTGAAAAACTCGCACGCGGTCTGAAGAGAGGGCTGGAAGAGAAGGGTGAAAAGGTAAACGCTTATTCCGACAACGAACAAAACTTCAGGGGGCTTGCCTCCTGCAGGTACCTGTTCGTCGGGACCTACACAAACTCCGCGTTCAAGCCCCACACTCCTCCACGCCTGAGAGACGCTCTGGCGCGGATCCCCGGAATCGCGGGAAAGCGCTCGATCGCCTTCATCTCGAAAGGCGGGATGGGTGAGAGGAAAGCTTTGCTTGCTGTCATGAACGACATGGAAAAGCAGGGATGCTTCCTGATTGATCAGCACTCCTTTTCGTCGGAAAAGGAAGCCTATGAGTTCGGGAAAACGGTGGAACTCAAGCAGGGCTGAGAGCGGAAATGGATTCCGGGAACATGATGAGGGTTTTAGGCGCATCAGCCTGAAATTTCCGAGCCTTCAGCCTTTTTACTCATCAGCACTGCCACAAACTTGTAGGATTCGATGTTCTGGATGACAATTTTTATGAGCGCAAGAATAGGAACTGCGAGGAACGCTCCGATTATCCCCCATACATAAGACCAGAAAAAAAGCGACACGATGATCAGGATCGGAGAGAGGTTGAACTTGTTTCCCATCATTTCTGGGTCGAGGTAGCTTCCCATGAAAAACTGTATAACGAACAGGCACACTGCAGCGATCGCAGGAGTATATGAGTGGGGAAACTGAAACAGCGAGAGCAGGATGGGGAAAATAACCGCCACTATAGAACCGATATAGGGAATATAGTTCAGTAAAAACGCGAGAAACCCCCACAGGACCGGAAATTTTATCCCGAGCACCGCGCAGGTAACCCCGGTGAGGATTCCGGTGCCTGCACTGATGAGGGTTTTTATCATGATGTAGGAGATGATCTGCCTGTTGATGTTCTCGAGCACACCGAAGATATGCAATACGCGCTTGCGATTAAAGGCCTTTTTTATCAGCTTGGGGTAGTTGTGGTAGCTGAGGTAGATGAAGATGAGAATGAGCAGCGTGAGCACGAACTGCCCCAAAAAAGAGAACCCCCGGTTCACGAAGGAGGAAAGCAGGTCCGAGATCTTCTGGCTATGAAGGATGCTGAACAGGCTTGTTGTGTCGATGTTGAAGTAGTTTTTCAAAAAAAGCCCGATGCTCGTAAAAAGTTTGTTTTCCACTGTGGGCCAGAACCGCACGAACTCCCTGATGTTTTCGGCGAGAATCTGGGCAAAGAGTGCTCCGAGAAGGCAGATGATTCCGAGAAGTATGAACAGAGAAAGGACCCGCGGGATCTTGATCTTTGCCAGAAGCTCGACAACAGGGGCGAAGAGGTAGGTGAGGAATACTGCCACGACAATCGGAATGAATATTCCGCTCAGGGTCTTCAGTACGAACACAATTGCGATGGTGGTAATAAGAAGCGCGGTAAACTTCGCGATCTTGTTCAGGCCTTCGTCGTTTGCCATAGGGCTAATCTATCCATGAATGAAAAAAAAGGCAATTAGGAAATGCCCGTCGTTCATGCTCCTTCGGTAATGCATCCTGTTGTTGCAGGTATCCGGCATACAGTGCATTTTTCAGGCATCCGGCGTGGTTTTAATAACGTGTACCCCCGAGGAGGGCTGCCCACGGGTTATGTTTTTTGAGCTCTTTTTCAAGGCTTTCTATGAGCTGCCGTTTTTCGATCCGGTATCCCTCTCTGCGGAGAGACGTCAAAAAAGTCTTGTGCGGCCTTCCCTGCCTGTAGTCGGGCTCACGGAGCGGGTGTTTGAGGTAGCGCGCGAAAATCTCAAGGTCGGGGTCCAGCAGGAGCGACCCCTGGTAGAGCACGATGTCCCGCTTTTTGTGAAGAGACGAGCCGCAGATTTTTTTTTCGCCGCATGCGATGTCCGATATCCCCCTCAGGCAGAGATTTTTCACCCCGAGCTCCTCAAGCACCATGACGACGGCCCTGTTTACCGCACTCATGTGCTCGCGGAGACGAAAAGGCACGTGTGTTTCCCCGGCGGCGGAAACCACGAGAACACCGCGGCAGAGCACCACACTTCCTCCGCCCCCGAGCCGCCGAAAAATGGGAATGCCGTGTTCCGTGCACTTCTGTGCATACACATCCTGTTGGGCGGAACACGACCGCCCCAGCACAACGACTGTACGCTCGTGCTCGTACACCGAGAAGGCATAGCGGCAGGTTTCGCTGATTCTGTCAAGCACAATGTCGTCGATGTACATGTGAAGAATGTAAAAGAAAAGGGGGGTCGGGGACAGTAAAAATTGAAAACAGTTCACTCTCCAGTCGCAGGTTTTTGTATTCTGTTTCACAGGCGGAGCAGTTTCAAAACTATTATCCGATGTACAGGTTCAGTAAGGGAGGGCTCACTCTTTTCATTCTCTATGAATCCGCAGCTGGGGTTTTGTTGCTCTCCTGGGAGTTTTTCTTGAGAGGGTTCATGCTGTTTGGGCTGGAAAAGAGGTTTGGAAAAACAACAGTTCTCATCCAGTTGATTCCCTTTGTAGGGTTTATCCTGGGAATCATCAGCTTACGTACACGTTCATTTATTCCCGGCTTGATTTTGCACATCGTTCTTTTATTGTCTCTGGATATATGTATTGTGTACACATGAACCCGCCATTAGATTCTCACATTTGACGTGAAAAAATTTGATACACTCATCAGTCATCATGTTGTAAGTTTCCTATTGCATTCTCAAAGAGCTCGGATATCTTGCGAGAAAGCTCCAGAACTTTTTGCAAATCACCGGCAACCGCATCCTGATGGGATTCTTTCGCTCTTTGAATCCATTTATCAATCTCTTTCTCATGTTCCCGGTTGTGTTCCAGAAGGTATGGTAATCCACGCTCGAGTTTTTTGAGATTTTCATGATGATGCCCATCCATCTTCTCTCTTCTCCTTATACATATATAAATCGTTGCGCCGTCCATTGTGCGGAGGCGCTGTACGGGATGCTGCCGCGCATGGTCTGCCCGATGTGCGTGTTTACTCCATCATTCCCCGATAACGTTTGATGGGTTTATGCCTTTTTTAACGTGATTGCGTCCTGCGGGCATTCAGCGACACAGTATCCGCATCCTGTGCACCTGGAACCGTCGATGACGGCTACAGTATCGATTCGAATTGCCGCTTCAGGACAGACGCCGACGCAGAGACTGCACGCGTCGCATTTCTCTTCTTTCACAACCGCAATAAGGCGATGGGGTACAACACCGCTTTCGATTCGCGCGATCGTCTCATTCAATTCCTGCAACTGCTGCTCCATTGCCTGAGCTTGATCCTTCAGCGCATCGAGACTTTGTTTTGGCGTGGTGGATCCTTCCTGTCCCTGCTGACCGGCGGAACCTTGTAGGGACTGGGAGCTTGCCGAATAGATACCTTGCCCTGAGCCCATCCCGCGGCCAATGCCTCTTCCCATTCCACCGCCCATCCCGCGGCCGGTCCCGAAGCTTCGGCCCATGCCCGTCTGCTGTCCCGGAAACTGTGTGCCGTCCCCTGAAGGAGGATTCGATCCGATTCCCACCCCGAAATGGCTTGCCACATTCGGAGCGCCGGTTGACGAGAGGGAACCAGTTTTAAACTGTTCCACAGCGTCGAGAACCGTTCCCGAGACTCCCACAATCAATTCGATACCTGCCGCGGCCAGGGTTTGAAACGCGTTTGGGCCGCAGTTTCCGGTAAGGATGACGTGGACATCGTGCTCTGACATCAGCTGCGCTGACTGAATACCCGCACCGCCACCAAGCATGACATTTTGGTTTTCTACTGCTTCGAACTGCATTGTCTCTGTTTCGACGATCAAAAAATACGCGCATCGTCCGAAACGCGGGTCTACTTGATCGTCCAAACTCTTACCCATTGATGTAACCGCTACCTTCATAATCACCTCATCTTCATTCTTTGTTATAATGGTAATGATAATCATTGTTAAATATTTTATAAAGGAAAAAATGAAAAAAATATCCCTTCTCCATACTTAATCAAAATAAACGGTTTGCAATTTCCCAGGGCCGGTGCAATAATGTGATCGAAAAGGAAAAATGGCCAGCAAGAACTATATCATCTTTGACTTCGGTGCGAGCCACGGAAGGGCTCTCATTGCGAAGTACAACGGAAAGAGGTTTCATTTCGATGAAATACACCGGTTTGACAACAGGCCGGTGTGCGCTGCGGGAACTCTGTACTGGGACCTGCTCAGGCTTTACTCCGAACTGATAATCGGCCTTCAGGCCTCTCTGAAAGAGGAAAAAGAAATCGCCTCTTTGGGAATTGACACATGGGGGGTCGATTTCGGGTTTCTTGACAAATGCGGAAAGCTCATCGCAAACCCCGTTCACTACCGTGACGAGCGAAGAAACGGCTGCATGGAAGAAGTCTTCAAAATCATTCCGAAAAAAAAGATTTTTGAGCTCACCGGCATGTTTGTCATATCCATAATGGGGATTTTCCACATGTACGCATTGAAGGCTGACGGCGCGCCCGAGCTTGCCAATGCGCACACGTACCTCATGATGCCCGACCTGTTCAACTATTTTCTCACCGGCGAAAAGTGCAACGAGTATTCAAACGCAACGGTTTCGCTGATGTTTAATATTGCAGAAAAACGGTGGTCCGATGAGATCTGCTCTACGCTCGGGGTTCCGAAAGACATTTTCAGCGATGTGGTTTTTCCCGGAACAAAGATCGGCTCTCTGTGCAGCGATGTGTGCAGCAGGTTCGAGCTTCCGCCGATCGATGTTATCGCGCCTGCCACGCATGACACGGCATCCGCTGAAGCCGGAATTCCTGTCACGGAGAAGGAAAAAAACTGGGCGTTTCTCAGCATGGGGACATGGTGCGTTGCGGGGATGGAAACACACGAGCCTGTCATCTCCGATGATGTTTTCTTTAATACATACGGCAATGAAGGAGGCGCCGACGGAAAGTCGTTTCTCGGTGCGAACATAAACGGCCTGTGGATTGTACAGCAGTGCAGGCAAAAGTGGATGCGCGACAGCGGAAAAGACGTCTCCTGGGACGAGGTCGTGAACGAATCGGAGAAAGCGCGCCCCCTCAAAGCGTTCATCGATGTCGATAAGCCGGTATTCAATTCCGTTCAGGCGGATATGCCGGAAAAAATACGGGCTTTCTGTCAAGACTCCGGGCAGCCCGTTCCCCGGAGCATGGGCGAGGTCGCCCGATGCGTGTATGAGAGCCTCGCGATGAAGTTCCGGTACAACCTTTCACACCTTGAAAATTTCACAGGAAAGCGAATCGAGCTTCTCCACCTCATCGGCGGGGGGACGAACAACTGCCAACTCTGCCAGTGGACGGCGGACAACACAGGCTGTCCGGTCGTTGCCGGGCCCACAGAAACCACTGCGGTCGGAAACCTCATCATGCAGCTGAAAGGCTCCGGAGAAATACACAGCCTCGGCGAGGGGCGTGAAATTGCCCGCCTTTCGACCGACGTGAAGCACTATGAGCCGAAAAACACGGAAATGTGGGATGAAGGATATGAACGGTTTTTGAAAATTTTGTAACCCCTAAGGAGGAAGAGATGAAACTCAACATAAGCGCGCATGTATTCTGTCTCGGAACATATGCCGAACGGTACGTGCCGGGTGGGTATTTCGAAGAACTGAGCATCGATGAGATGCTGGAGATTTTCTCGAAAACGGACGGGCTCGACGGTGTATTTCAGATGTACCCTCCGGCGCTGCTTCCCAGGGACCCTGTGAAACTTCAGAAAAAGCTCGCAGACTATAACCTGAAGGTATCGGAGGTGTTCGTCGAAGGGTGGAGCGACAGAAAATGGAAAAACGGTGCGTACAGCACCACGGAGCGTGCTGTGCGGCGTGACGCGATAAAGATGTTCAAGGACGGGATGGATTTCGCCAAGGAGCTCAATGCTGAAAGCATTCTCTTCTGGCCCGCACATGACGGGTTCGATTATCCTTTCCAGGCCAATTACTACGACGGATGGAAAAACCTCGTTGAAACGCTTCAGGAGCTCGGGGAGCACGACCGCGGCATGCGCATTGCAGTTGAGTCAAAAAGCAAGGATCCGCGGCAGAAGCAGTACGTGAGCAATGTGGGGAAGCTTTTGATGCTCCTCAACGACGTGGGGCTCGACAATGTCGGCGGGGCGCTCGACATCGGGCACTCGCTCATGGCGCAGGAGCACCTTGCGGAATCGCTCGTGTGCCTCGACACGCGGAAAAAACTGTTTCAGATTCACCTCAACGAAAACTACAAGGACGCGGACCCAGACATGCTGTTCGGCACGCTCAACTTCTGGGAGATACTCGAGTTCTACTACTACCTGAACAAGACCGATTTCGAGGGGTGGCAGTCCATCGACATCATCTCGCCCCGCGAGGACAGGGCCAAGGCACTTCAGACCGGGGTGAAACTCGTGCACACGTACAAGAAGCTCGCCGACAGGCTCAGTGAGCACGAGAAGGAGATCGACGGGAACATGGAGGGGTACCACTTTTCGGAAAATGTAAACCTGATCACTGACATGATTTTTTCGTAAGAGTGGAGAGACCCGCAGCCGTGGCCTTCTTTTTTCCAGCGAAAAACAATCCTTTTAAGGGGTATGAGCTGAGCATCGAAGACACGCTGAGTATGCTCGATTTTCCAGCGCTCATCGAAGCCGCGGGCATTCTCAGCGCCTGCGGCCGGGGGATGCAGCTTTCGGCATATCGCACTCAGGGCGCACAAAGGTCACCTGCGAGGCGCTCCAGGTCGCGAAAAAACGGCATGAAACGGTTTTCAGAAAAAAGGAAGAAGAGGAAAAAATGATCAAGGGAAGGATTGTTGATCTCAGCCACAAGATGTATCCGGGCAAAGAGGAGTACGGGCTCGAGCTTGTCACGCACTTTACCGACGAGCTGATGCCGCAGTACAAGAGGGATGAGGACGTGTGGTATATCCTACAGGACATCCGGATGTCCTCCCACTGCGGGACCCACATCGAATTTCCCTATCACCATAAAAAAGACGGCCTTGATGCGGGCTCCTTTCCGCTGAAAAGGCTCATCGGCGACTGCCTCCTTCTGGACTTTACCCATAAACAACCGGGAGATGCGGTCACTCTCGAGGACCTCGGCGAGCGCAGGCAAAAGATACAGGAAGGCGACATGCTCCTTTTCAATTTTAACTGCTCCCGTTTTTATTACACGGAAAGGGCACACGACCGCCCCTACATCACCACAGATGCCGTGAGATGGCTCGTGCTCGAAAAAAAGATCTCCCTTATCGGAAGCGACGCATCCGGGATAGAGGTCAAGGGGATTCCCAACCAGCCGAACCACCAGTTTCTCATGGACCACAATGTTCCCATTATTGAATTTGCCGCACATTTCGATGAGCTGAGAAAAGAGCGGTTCACCCTGTTCGCGCTCGCCCTCCGCATAGAACGGCTCGATTCCTGTCCGGTACGGCTGATCGCGATCGAGGATGAGTGAGGAGAAAAAATGGACAAAGAGACCGCACTGTATATCTACAGAAAGATGTGTGAAATTCGAAAATTTGAGGAAAAGCTCTACCAGCTTTTTCTCACCAGGCCAATGCCCGGAAGCATGCACCAGTACATAGGTGAGGAGGCGGTCGCTGCGGGCGTGTGCGCCAACCTGAAAAAAGACGACTACATCACGAGCACACACCGCGGTCACGGCCACTGCATCGCAAAAGGTGCGGACATCAGGGCGATCATGGCGGAGATGTTCGCAAAGAAGACCGGGTGCTGCAGGGCTATGGGTGGGTCTATGCACATCGCGGACTTCGGGGTGGGAATGCTCGGTGCGATCGCGATCGTCGGAGCGGGAATCCCCATCGCCGCGGGCGCAGGCTGGTCGTGCAGCTACTTCGGAAAAAGGCAGGTCGCGGTCTCCTTTTTCGGGGACGGGGCTGCAAACGAGGGTGCGTTTCACGAGGGAATCAACCTTGCGGCAGTCTGGAAACTGCCGGTGGTGTTCGTGTGCGAAAACAACGTGTACGGGTTTTCGACTCACTACCGGAGGGTCACGCCGATTGACAACATCGCGGACAGGGCGTGCGCGTACGGAATCCCCGGTAAGGTTGTCGACGGAATGGACGCGGAAGCGGTGTATGAGGAGTCGAAGGAGGCGGTGGAGCGGGCCCGTGACGGAGGCGGGCCGACCCTTCTGGAGTGCAAGACCTACCGCTACAAGGGGCACTCGCGATTCGAGAAAGCAGGATACCGGGAAACAGGGGAGCTCGAAGAGTGGGAAAAACGCGACCCGGTTGTGCTGTTTCGAAAAAAGCTTTTTCAATACTACGATGCCACAGAAAAACAGGTCAGCTCGATCGACGAGGAGGTGTCGCGGGTGATCGAAGAGGCGGTGGTATACGCTGAAAAAAGCCCGGACCCTGATCCCGGAGACTACAGGGAGTACATCTTTACGCCGGAAGGAGTGGAATAACGAAAGAGGTGATGAACTCAATAATGGGGTATCCTATTTGATAGAATGACAAAACAGATGGTTCACGCATCAGAAGAAGAGTGAAACAGGGGAATCGGTATGGAAGCGAAGAAAATCGTTGACGCCCTGAACCGGGCTTTGCGCGAGGAGATGGACAGGGACGAGCGCGTCGTTCTCCTCGGCGAGGACATCGCCGTGTTTGAGGGAGCGTACAGAGTCACGGAAGGGCTTTTGGCCCGCTACGGAGAGAAGCGGGTGAAGGACACGCCGATCTCGGAGATAGCGATTATCGGTGCAGCGGTCGGCGCGGCCATGACCGGCCTCAGGCCGGTTGCGGAAATCCAGTTCAACGATTTTCTCGCCTGCTGCATGGACCAGGTGTGCAACCAGGCGGCCAAAGCGAGGTTCATGCTCGGCGGCCAGGTCAAGGTCCCCATCGTCATCCGCGCGCCCTACGGCGCCACTGGGCGGGCTGCGCAGCACTCGCAGTCTCTGGAAGCGTGGTTCGTGCACACCCCCGGCCTGAAGGTCGTGATGCCGTCCACGCCGTACGATGCCAAGGGGCTTTTAAAAACCGCGATCAGGGACGACAACCCGGTGATGTTTTTCGAGCACAAGCTTCTGTACGGCGCCACATCGCCCGGAGGAAAGGCAAAAACAGCTGTGGACGACCTCGACGAAACATTCAGGCCAGCGCCTGAAGATGAGTACACCGTTCCCTTCGGCGTGTGCGATGTGAAGCGGGAGGGAAAGGACGTGAGCATCGTTGCGACCGGGTACATGGTGCATAAATCGTTGAAAGCGGCAAAGCTCCTTGAGAAACTGGGCATAGACTGCGAAGTCATCGACCCCAGAACGCTCGTTCCCCTTGACAGGGAAACGATCCTCAGGTCCGTTGAGAAGACCGGGAGGCTCGTGATCGTGAGCGAGGACGTGCTCTCCTGCGGGGTGAGCGCTGAGATATCCGCCATAGTAGCGGAGCACGGCATCTTTTTCCTCGACGCGCCGGTCAGGCGTGTTGCGGTGCTTGACACTCCGATTCCATTCGCGCCCGTGATGGAGCAGGCGGTGATTCCGCAGGTCGAGCAGATCGTCGAAGCGGTAAAATCAGTGGTGTACAGGTGAGAAAAAACATGGAGTACGGCTATATTTTTGACTTTGACGGCGTGCTGGTAAATACCATGGAGCTCCACTACGAGGCGTACTCACAGGCGTGCAGGGAGGCGGGCGTCCCTGTTGAGAAGGAGCAGTTTTTCAGACAGGCCGGCATGACCGGGCGGGAGCAGATCAAATACTTTGCGGACAGAGCGGGGGTGAAGGTCGATGTGGAGGCAGTGTACCTGAGAAAGACCGAGCTGGGAAAGAGCTGGACCAGGCGCGCCCGGGACATCGACTGCAACATAGAGCTTCTGCGCTTGCTCAGAAAATGCGGCGTGAAGGTCGCTGTTGCGACGGGAAGCTCGAGGCGCTCGATTCTCCCAATTATGGAGAAGTTCGGCATCAGGGTGGATGCAATTGCGACCTCCGAGGACGTGCCGAGGGGCAAGCCGAACCCGGACCTGTTTCTCTGCGCCGCGGAAAAGCTTGGAATCCCGCCGGAAAACTGCATCGTAGTCGAGGACTCTGATGTAGGGATCGAGGCAGCGCAGAACGCGGGAATGCACGCGCTTCGGTATTTCGAGAGGAGAAACACATGGCCTGCGGAGTAATCGTTCCGAAAGAAAGCGAGGCGATGGAAACCTGCGTTATCACGCACTGGTATGTGAAAAAAGGGGACTTCGTGCGCGCGGGAGACCTGGTCTGCGGGGTGGAGACCGGAAAGGCGAGCTTCGACCTCGAGGCGCCTGAAGAGGGAACCGTTCTCGACATATTTTTTGCAGAAGGAGCGGAAGCGCCCCTCCTTGTGCCGGTTGCGGTCATCGGCGAGCAGGGTGAGGACTACGGGGAGCTCAAACCCTGGTACAAAGTTGGGCACACTGGCGAGAAAGATCGTACTAGGGTGCCTGAAGCATCACATCCTGAAATAAAATCTCACGATCATGAGCCTCAGGCATTTTCACCTCCTACAGGTACAGGCAGAGTCCCCGCGTCGCCGAAAGCCCGGATGTACGCAAAAAAGCGTAACATCGCGCTTGAATCCGTGAAGGGGACGGGGCCGGGCGGGGCAGTCGTGATGCGGGATCTTCTTTCCACCCGTTGAAAAGTGGAAAATGTATTGATGTTCCTGCAAAGAAATGGTAATAATGTGCGTACGGTTTTTTGAATCCCGGGGAGAGGACGGAGATGGATTTTTTTTCTCGACGGAAGTGTAAAGCCCGACGTCGAAGGGCTCGTTTCGCTGATACGGCGGGAGAAAAGGCCGAAACGCGTGCACCATATCCTGAAAGTATACACAAAATATGTGTTCTTTCAGTCTTATACTGAACGTGAAAAAAATTTACATATATATAACATTTTCTATTGACAAATAAAATTATTTTCATATAATGTTCACATGTCTGTGTTCACACGGCTGAAAACCTCGTACAGCGACCTCAAGCCGGTGCAGAGGATCATCGCTGACTATTTTCTCGGAACCGATTTCAAGTCGCTCAGCGCGTCCATCGAAGAGGTGGCACGAAAAACCGGCACCTCCGTCGCATCCGTCTCGCGGTTTTGCAAGATGCTGGGGTACGAGAGCTTCCAGCACTTCAAGATGAGCCTTTCTCGGGACATCAAATACGAGCCAGAACGGGTGCTGCCCGATTTCAACACGGATGATGACCCAGAGCTCGTCATCCGAAAGGTGTTCTCCGAGGCGGTGTTCAATCTTCAGGCGACCGAGGGAGCGGTGGATTTTTCAGGGATACAAACCGCCTCCAAACGCATCATCAGATGCCGGGTCCTCTACTTTTTCGGACTTGGGGGCTCGGGGAAGGCGGGTGAAATCGGCGAGGTGTGGTTTTCCCATATCGGCTACACTGCGCGCGCCCTCTCCGACGCGTACGACATGCTCGTGACCGCGGAGCACGCGGGGAGCGGTTTTACCGTGGTCGCGCTGTCTCACTCAGGGCTCACCGCGCCGGTCGTCAACGCGGCGAATATTGCGCGCTCAAACGGAGCGTTCGTTGTCGGTATAACGAACTACGGCAGGTCTCCGCTTGCCGATGTGTCCGATGTCTTGCTTCTTACCGCCTGCCCGGAGCGGAGAGTCCATGTGGTGCGGTCGAACTCCATCGTCGCGCAGACCACGATCCTCCGGGCACTGTACATGCTTGCTGCCGTTCGAAGCAAAAGCGGTGTAGAACAAAGCGTCGTGCGCATCGAAGGCCACGTGAGCACACTTCTTCGAAAAACAAAACTCTAAGGAGACACATCTATGGAACGAATTCACGATCCGATTGTTTTCCAGAACGCTCTTGACGGGATCGACCTCAAGAACAACATCGTTGCGACCTACTACATGAAAGACCGCCTTCCGGGAGTCGACTTCATCGATCACTACCAGCTCATCGAGTCGATTGCGATCGAAGGGTCGACAGGGTCATGGCAGAGGGTCGAGGAAGAGTCGGAAGAGGTGCGGAAAATGCTCTCAGGGAAGCTCGTCGGCTACTTCGAGATCCCCGCGGAGGATGAATATACGAAGAGCGCGGTCATTCAGCTCGCCTTTCCGATCAACGCGTGGCACGACAACGTGCCGATGATGATCCTCTCCATCGCGGGGAACTGCTTTGCATACTCGCAGAAGATCAGGCTCCTTGATGTTGCATTTCCCGAGAATATGGTGAAAAACTTCAAGGGGCCCAAATTCGGTGTTGAGGGCACCCGAAAGCTCCTCGGAATCGAGGACAGGCCGCTCTCCCTGCACATCATAAAGCCGAAGATGGGGATGACGCCGAAGCAGACGGGCGATCAGGTCTATCAGACCGCGGTCGGCGGAGCGGACATGGTGAAAGACGACGAAATGACTTCGGACACCTACAACAGCGACTTCAGGGACCGGCTGAAGTACGTGATGGATGCGATCGACCGCGCGGAGAAGAAAACCGGAAAACGAATGATCTATTTCTGCTCCATAACGGATGAGGTCTCAAAGCTCCACGACAAGGCCCGTGAGGCGGTGAAGCTCGGGGCGAACGGGCTTCTCATCACCTACTCCGTGGGGCTGTCCGCAATACGGGACGTCACGAGCGACCCTGACATAAACATACCAGTCATGGTGCACAATTCACACATGATTGCGTCAATGGGCACCATATCATGGCCAGTGTTCACGAAGCTTATCCGGCTCTGCGGAGCGGACCAGACGCTGACTCCCACCTACTGGTCGAGCATCCCGATGGTGAGCCTCGAGGAGGGCATCCGCTGCCAGCACGTGGCGCAGGCGCCCTTCTTCGGGTTCAAGAAGATGTGGTCCATGCCCGCTGCGGGAACCTACCCCGGGCTCGCTCCGATCCTCATAGCAGAATACGGAAAGGACATCATCATTCCCTCGGGCGGGGGAATGCTCGGCCACCCGGACGGGTACACTGCAGGAGCGCAGGCGTGGCAGCAGGCCATCGCGTCGGTGATGCAGGATGTCCCCATACAGGAGTATGCACGAAGGCCTGAAAACAAGGCCCTCAGAGGAGCGCTCGAGAAGTGGGGCTATCTCGAGAGGCCAAAGACCCCGTGGCTCAGGGTCGCGCCGAAGTTTCATCCGAAACCCTTTGTGATCGAAAAAAAATGAATGAAAAGCCCTGAGACCGGGAAATGACGGAGGTGGAAAAACCGTGGCAGTCGAAATAAAGATGCCCGCATTGAGCCAGACAACAGAGGAGGTTCGTTTCATACGGTGGCTCGTTCGCGAGGGCGACAGCGTCAAAAAGGGTGACCCCATTTGTGAGGTGGAAACAGACAAGACCACGATGGAGGTGGAAAGCTTCGAGAGCGGCACAGTGCTGGAGCTCTACGCGAAACCGGAAGAAGAGGTGAGCGCAGGTACAGTCATCGCGCTGCTCGGGAAGGCAGGTGAAAAAATACCAGCAGTGCCTTCAAACGAGTCCGGTTCTGCAAGCAGGGCGGGATCATCAAACGAAATCTGGTCTTCAAACGAAACCGGCTCTTCGAACGGGACCGAGACATCAAAAACGACCGGTCCTTCAAAATGGATCAGGGCAACACACATCGTTCAAAACCTCGCGCGAAAGAAAAACATCGATCTGCGGTCTGTCCAGGGGACAGGCCCTCGAGGGCTGATCACGAAAAAAGACCTTGAATCCCATGCAAAGAAAAATGCACGCCCCTTTGCTGCAAAAGAAAAGAGCTCAGCTCAGGCCGTAAATGAAGAAGCGAAAAAAACCTTTCCAAAGGACGCTTTAATAAAGCGAAAGCGCACATTCTCCCTGAAAAAAGCACCGCCACTGAAAGGAGAGCTACAGAAAGGAGAGCAGCCTGAAGCTCTGCCGCTAAAAGCACCGTCGCTGAAGGGAGAACAGCCTGAAATTGCGCCTCAAAAAGCAGTGCAACCAAAAGAAATGCAACCGAAGGAATCACCACCATCGGAAGTTTTTCCCGCCCGCACCGAAATCCCACTCTCCGGCCACCAACTCATGGTGTCAAAAAACCTTCAGAAAAGTACGGCGGAGGCGCCTCACTACTACCTCAAGACCACTGTGTGGATGGACAGTCTGCTCAAGCACAGGGAGAAAACGAGGCTCCCTGACGGCTCAAAGCTTTCTTTTTACTCATTTTTCATACGCGCTGCAGCGCGCGCTCTGGCAGAGTATCCGCGAATGAACGGGTATTTCAGGGATGAGCGGATAAAGCTCTTTGACGAGATCAACATCGGATTTGCGGTTTTCTCAGGGGAGGAGCTCTATGTGCCGGTGGTTCGAGAAGCCGACAAAAAACCCTTAAACGATATAGACAGGGAAGTGAAACAGCTCGTCTCAAGAACGAAAAATGGGCAACTCGATCCCCAAAACCTGGTCGGGGCCACGTTTACCGTTACCAACCTCGGCGTCTTTTCTGTCGACGAATTCTACGCAGTTATCAACCCTCCGCAAGCCGGTATCCTCGCATTCGGACAGGTGAAAAATCGCATATACGTCGACGCTGAGAACGGAATCCACATCCGGTCTGCGTGCAGTGTTTCCGGAAGCTTCGACCACAGAATCGTAAACGGGGCGCAGGGCGCAGCGTTTCTTGAGAAATGTAAATTTTTTCTTGAACTTGAAGAGGAGATTTCATAGTCATGGATCAAAAGAAAGTGCTGGCCGGCCTGGGAAAAGAAAAAGCAGTCGAAATGTTTCAAAAGATGATCGAAATCAGGGAGTTTGAAGAAAAAATCCGCTTCCTGTTCCTTGAAGGCAAGATGCCCGGGACGATCCACCAGTACATCGGCATGGAGGCATGCGCAGTGGGTGTGTGCTCGACGCTTGGCGCGAACGATGTGATCGCGTCGACCCACCGCCCACACGGGCACGCGATCGCCCGCGGGCTCAGCATGGAGTCGATTATGGGAGAGCTCTACGGAAAGACCACGGGATGCTGCAGGGGCAAGGGGGGGTCAATGCACACGGGAGACCTGAGCAAAGGGATGCTCCCCGCGATCGCGATTGTCGGAGGAAACATTCCCATTGTGATGGGAATGGCGCTCGCGTTCAAGATGAGAAAACAGCCCAGGGTTGCGGTGAGTTTTTTCGGAGACGGCGCCGCCAATGAGGGCGCCTTTCACGAGGCGCTGAACATGGCGGCAGTCTATGAAGTGCCAGCGGTCTTCGTGTGTGAAAATAACCTCTACGGGGCTTCCACGAGCGTGAAACGCGTGACCAAGGTCGAAAATATCGCGGACCGGGCATCCGCGTACGGCATGCGTGGCGACATTGCAGACGGGATGAACGTGCTCGACGTGTACTCCCGCGCGAAGGAGGCAGTCGACGCAGCGCGGAGAGGAGACGGACCCACACTGCTCGAGCTCAAGACATTCAGGCTCTGCGGCCACAGCAGGCGCGACCCCAGCAACTACATTCCCGAAGAAGAGAAGGAATGGTGGGCAAAAAAAGACCCAATCCCCTTTTATGAGAAGGTACTCCTCGGCGAGGGCATGCTCGAAAAAGAACGGATCGCGGAGATCCGAAAGAGCGTTGAGGCGCACGTTCAGGAGGCAATAGAGTTCGGGCAGAAAAGCCCTGAACCTGCGCCGGAAGACACCTACAAGGGCCTTTACGTGAATATGGAGGTGCCGAGATGAGACTGAGCATCGCGGAAGCGCTGCGAAAGGCGATACACGATGAGATGGCTCGCGACCCGAATGTGTTCTGCATCGGAGAGGACATCGGAATTCCTGGAGGCTACGGCGGAGCGTTCACCGTCACTCTCGGCCTCGAAAAGGACTTCAGGGACCGCATCATCGACACCCCCATTTCCGAGATCGGGATCTTCGGCGCGGCCTGCGGCGCTGCGGTAGTGGGGATGAGGCCGATTGCCGACGTTCAGTACGGTGATTTTTTGCTCTGCACAATGGACCAGATCGTTGACCAGATCGCAAAACTGCGCTACATGTCAGGCGGCAAGCTCACGGTACCGGTGGTGATGCGTGCGCCGGTCGGAGTAACGGGCCGCGGTGCGCAGCACGCGCAGTGCCTGGAGCCTTATTTCATTTCGTGCCCCGGGATAAAGATCGTCGCTCCTGCGACCGCGTACGACGCGATGGGCCTTCTCAAGGCAGCGGTGAGAGACGACGACCCGGTGCTGATGTTCGAGCACAAGCTCCTCTACGGTTCCAAGGGGATCCGCGCGGAGTCGGGCACGATCGACGCGTCATCGGAGATTCCGGATGAGGACTATACTGTTCCCATCGGAAAGGGCATTGTGCGGCGTGAGGGGGAGGATGTCACGGTCATCGGAAGCCTTCTCATGATGCACTTCAGCCTCAAGGCAGCGGAAACGCTCGCAGGCGAGGGGATCTCCTGCGAAGTGATCGATCCGCGGTCGCTCTGGCCTCTGGACATGGAGCTCATCCTCGGCTCGGTGAAAAAGACGGGCCGTGTTGTGATCGTCGAGGAGTCGCCCAAACAGGGCGGTGTGGGAGCGGAGATCGGCGCGCAGATCGCGGAAAGCATCCCCGATTGCCTTCTCGCGCCTGTCACGCGGATCGCGGCGCCTAACACTCCCGCGCCCTTCTCGCCGGTGATGGAAAAGCTCTACGTTCCGCAGCCGGAGCGGATCGCTGACACGATAAAAACGCTTTTGGACGAGTACTGAAGCAAAAAGTGAAAGGCAGTGAATCAGAAAAGAGCTGAAGTGCATACTGAAAGACGGTGAATACAACGATGCGGGTGGCACAGGGATACCGCACATGCAATAAAGTCTGAGAGGGGGCGAAATGAACTCCCGTGAACGAATCATCGCGGCGCTCGAGCGTCGCGAACCCGACCGCCTTCCCACATTCGAGTGGAAGGTGGCACAGCCTATCATAGACGCGTTTGTGCCCGGAGGAAGCGAGTGGGATTTTGCCGAAGCAACGGGCCATGACGCGGTCTGCTGCTCGCCCTCCTACGAGAAGCTCGAGGTCATCGACGACGACACCTTTGTCGACGAATTCCACATCACGCGGCACCTCACAGGAGGGGACAAGTACCCCGTTGCAATCAAACATCCGATAAAAGGCCTCGAATCCTTTCGCGCGTACGAGCCCCCGCCGGTTGATTCTCCGATCCGGTGGAAAAAGATCGATGCAGCGGTCGAGCGGTTCGGAAAAAAAAGGGCAATCGTGGCAAACCTCCATGATATCTTTTCTTTTCCGCGCGACCTCCTCGGCCTCGATAATTTTCTCATGTCGTTCATCACCGAGCCCGAGCTCGTGAAAAAGATCGTGGGGTTCTCCGTTGATTACAACATCGAGCTCGCCAAATACGTGAAAACCCGCGGCGTGGAGATCATCGGGATCGGAGATGACCTTGCGGACAACAAAGGGCCCTTTGTTTCCCCGAAGATGTTCAAAGAGTTTCTCAGCCCGGAGTTCAAACGGGTGGTGCAGGGGTACAAAAAGCTCGGGTTTTATGTGATCAAGCACAGCGACGGAAACTTGAACCCCGTGCTCGACATGATCGTCGATGCAGGGATCGACTGCATCGACCCCATAGACCCGCTCGGGAACATGGACATGAAGCACATACGCGAAGCCTACGGAGGACGCGTCGCGCGAAAGGGGAACGTCGACTGCGTCAAACTTCTCGTCGAGGGAAAGAAATTACAGGTCGAGGAAGCGGTGAAGCAGTGCATACGGGACGGGTCGCCTGGAGGCGGGCACATCATATCATCGAGCAACTCACTTCATTCAGGAATAGACCCCGCTCTCTACAGGGTAATGCTCGACACTGTCGCGCGGTACGGTGAGTACCCGCTCGTGCTTTAGTGCCTGGCGTGCTCTGGTCCGTTCGGTGTTCTCATGCACGAGCTTCAATACCGGTCACGCTTTTGTGACGGGACCATGTGCAGCCGTCTCAAAGAATCATTGAAAAAAGAATACAAAACGTGCTAAAATCATCTGTGGCCCAGGGCTGGTTATTTCCGTCTATTGGGAAGGAGGAGAATATGCAGTTTCAGCCATACTCCGGAGAGCCTGACATCGAACGGCTTTTTTCAGCATTCAAGCATAAGGACGTGGACAGGGTGCCGAACTTCGAAGTTCTCATCGAGGACATGCATGTAGAGAAGATGCTCGGGCGATATGCGGGGAACACCCTCGCCATAGGAGGCGACCCGGCAAAGGGTATCGAAGAGGCAAAGGGAGCCCGCCCCATGCACCCTGAGGATTACATCGAGGTGTGCAAAATAATCGGGCAGGACGCGCTCATCGTTGAGGCGTTGTGGACGCCCTTCAAGAAACGCGCAAAAGACGGCACGCTCACAGTCATCGCGGACCGCAGCATCAAATCAAGAAGAGATTACGAAGAGCTGGTGACGCCGCCGGGAGACGACGACATCGAGGAAAGGATGCAGTACGTGCGGGAGTACCGCCGGGCGATCGACCGCTCGGGCACGAAGATCGGGTTCTGTGTGCTTGTCTCGGCATATTTCCAGACGCTCTACGAGTTCATGATCGGAATGGAAACGAGCATGACAATGGTGTACGAGGACAGGGACTTCATCGAAGAGCTTCTCGAAACGAGCAGCGCATACTGGGTGAAGTTCGTGAGGCGGGCGGTGGAGGAGGGGGTTGATTTCATCTGGCCCGCGGACGACGTTGCGTTCAAGACCGGGCTCTTCCTTCCGCCGGATATCATGAAGGAGATGTGGCTGCCGCATCTCGAACGGATCATCCAGCCTGCGCTCAGCGCGGGAAAGCCGGTCATGTTTCATTCTGACGGTAAGATCGACGACATCGTTCCCTGGCTTGTTGACATCGGCGTGCAGTGCATCCATCCCATGGACCCCTACGGCATAGACTACAGAGAGTACAAGAAGAAGTTCGGAAACAGGATATGTCTTGCAGGGAACATCGATATAGAGTTCCCCCTCGCACACGGAACACCGGAGGACGTCGAACAGGAGGTGAAAAAGCACATGGAGGCCCTCAAGCCGGGCGGAGGGTACGTGTCGAGCAGCAGCCACAGCATCGTAAACTACATCCCCCACGAGAACTTCATCACCATGATCAATGCGATGCACCGCTACGGGAGCTACACGGAGGGGAAGTGGACGTTTTCAGGAACGGCGGCTGCGGGAAAAGAGGCTGAAAAAAAGGCCGAAGCTCCCTCAGTGACGGGAAAAGAAGCAGGGCGGCCGCCGGTACGGGCTGCTGCAGGGCCCGAAGCTTTGGGGTACAGAGCGGGGGTGGCAGAAGGGATTTTGCAGGAGATATACGACCAGATCTACGCCGGTGAGCACGAAAAGATCGCGGACACGGTAAAAAAGGCGCTCGAGGAGAAACACAGTCCACTCCAGATCATCGACAACGCCATGACTCCGGCGATCAAGGTGGTGGGCGACCAGTTTTCCACAGGGGAGCTTTTTTTGCCCGACCTCCTTCTCGCAGCGGACACGATGCAGGAGGCGATGAATATCCTCACTCCTCTCGTGGAAAAGAGCGGGGGGCTTGCGAAAAAAGGGAAGGTCGTGATCGGCACGGTCAAGGGCGACCTGCACGACATCGGAAAGAACATGGTGAAAGCGCTCCTCAAGGGGAATGGGTTCGAGGTGATCGACATCGGCATCAACAATGAGCCCCAGAACTTCATCGATGCCATAAAGGAAAACAATCCGGATATCGTCGGGTACTCCGGTTTGCTCACCACGACACTGGCGGGAATACCTGAGCAGATCGCGGCGCTGAAGAAAGCAGGGCTCCGTGAAAAAGTGATCACCATCGTCGGCGGCGCCCCGGTCACACAGGATTTTGCCGAAAGAAACGGCGTGGATCTCTACGGAAAAGATGCAAACGAGGCAGTTCACGTGATCGAGAAGGCATTGCAGGAAAGACACTGACCGTCTGCACAGATCTTCAACAAAGGAGGTGATGCTGTGCACAAACAGGCTCATGTATCAAATACATCCAATTCAAAAAAGGAGAATATGAAATGAAAAAGATTTTTGTAATACTGCTTGCGCTCGTATTTGTGCTAAGCGCCTTTGCCACTTTCGCGAGCAGCGGAAAGGGGAAGGAGGCGCCTTCCGAAGATAAATACGCCGAGGAATCGAAAGAGTATGCCGAAGAAGCGGGCATGTACCCTCTCTTCGAAGAGTACAGGGAATATGCGAAAAATGAGGAGCCCTATCCGGGCTTGCCGGGAGAGGGCAAGAAGCTCGGTTTTGCAAACATCTTCGCCACACAGCCTTTCTGCATCTCTGTGGAAAACAACATCATCTATCAGGCGAAGCTTGCAGGGTTTGTGGAAGATGACATGATCATCATGGACAACCAGTATGACTCGGTGATTGGTCTGAAGAACGCAGACATAATGCTTTCGAAGAGACCCCACTTCTTCATCGAGTTTCAGGCAGACTCGAAGGTGAACAACATCGTCGCACAAAAGTTTACCGCTGCCGGTATCCCGTTGCTCGCCATCGATGTTCCTGTGCCTGGCGCGCCGTTCATGGGAGTGAACAACTGGCAGGCGGCAGTCATGGCAGGAAAGCATGCCGCGAAGCTCGTAAAAGAGCAGTGGGGCGGTTGGGATGCTGTTGATCTCTGCGTGCTCCTGCAGATGCCTGCCGGAGGCGAGGTCACCATGCTCCGGTCCGAGGGCTTTGCCGCCGCTCTTGTTGATGAATTCGGCGCTGAAGCGGAAGACAAGATCGTGCGCACGGACGGAGGCATGGGGCAGTCAGAACAGGCCAAACAAGCCATGGATGACGTGCTCGCAGCGCATCCCGCTGCGAAAAAGATGGTGCTTACATCGATCAACGAGCAGACCATGGCAGGTGCCATCGCGTCGCTGCAGACAGCGGGACGGTGGGATGCAGATGACACGATTATCATGACGCAGGGATGCGACGAGCTTGGACAGAGCCAGATAAGAGACGGGTTGACCGACGGTTCGATCGCGTACTTCCCGGAAAAGTACGGCGAGTACGTCATACCTGCGATGTGCTCGATCCTCCAGGGGCAGCCTGTTCCCCCGTACATCTATGTAGAGAATGTGGTCATTACACAGGACAATATCAGCACGTATTACCCGAAGTGACGACGTGAAGGGAGGCCGGTGATGCTCAGCCGGCCTCCGTTCACTGGAATTTTCTCGGTCCCGGGGAATATATGGGAGAGCACCCAATGGAAGAAAAATTGCTCGAAATGCGAAACATATCGAAACGGTTTCCCGGCGTGCTCGCGCTCGATCGGGTTTCTTTTGATCTGAGACCTGGAGAAGTGCACGGGCTGCTCGGGGAAAACGGCGCCGGGAAATCGACCCTCATAAAGATTCTTGCAGGCGACTACAGCAAAGATGAGGGGGAGATGTCCCTGCACGGCGAGCCGGTCGAGTTCCAGCGCCCGTCAGACTCGAAGGACAGGGGAATACGGGTGATTTATCAGGAGCTCAACACGCTCGACACACTTTCCGTGGCGGAGAATATCTTTGTTGGGGACCTTCCCAGGAAAAAGGGCCTGGGCACTGTGGACTGGAAAACACTCAACAATCAGGCGAAGAAGGTGCTTGCGAGGCTTCTCGTGAGCATCAATCCGAAGAGGATCGTCGGCGACCTGAGTGTACATGAAAAACAGATCGTCGAGATTGCGAAAGCCATCTACAAGCAGGCCGTCATTCTTGTAATGGACGAGCCGACCGCAGCGCTTGGAGAAAAAGATACCCAGTCGCTGTTCAATATCATCAAGAACCTGAAAAGCCAGGGTGTGGGCGTTGTGTACATCTCACATCGGCTCAAGGAAGTTTTTGAGGTCACGGACAGGGTCACGGTGCTCCGCGATGGGAAAAAGATCGGGACGGTGAACACGAAAGAGGCCACCCGGGACACTCTGATCACAATGATGGTCGGTCGTGAGCTCAAGGAGATGTACCCCAAGCGGGAGGTTCCGATAGGAGACACAATCCTTGAGGTGGAGAACCTCACCATCAACGGAATCGCGGAAGACATCGGTTTCAGCCTACGGGAAGGGGAAAATCTCGGGCTTTTCGGCCTTCTTGGATCCGGGAGGCAGAACATCGTGCGCGCTTTGTATGGGATTGACAAAATCGACGGAGGGAAAATCACGATAAACGGGAAAGTCACGGTCATCGATACACCGGCGAAGGCGCTGCGGCTGAAGATGGGGTTCATGCCCATCGACCGGAAAATCGAGGGGCTTGCGCTTTCTTTGCCTGTAGTCAGCAACATCACGATGGCGAACATAGACAACCTGGGGAGCGGTTTTTTCATCGACCGGAGTCTCGAGCGCGAACACGGCGAAAAATGGATAAAAGACGTGAATATCAAAACCCCCGGGCTCGACACTGAAGTGAACTCCCTTTCCGGCGGCAACCAGCAGAAGATCGTGCTCGCGAAACTGCTCGAGACAGGCGCCAAAGTCTTTATCATGAACGAGCCCACACGAGGTATCGATGTGGGCTCGAAGGTGGACATTTACCAGATGATGGAGTGCCTCTGTGAGGCTGGGGCGGGGATCATCATGATCTCCTCAGATCTGCCCGAGATACTGTCCATGTCCGACAGGATCATCGTGATATGCCAGGGGAAGGTCACCGCGGAGTTTTCAAGGCAGGACGCAAATCAGGAAAAGCTTTTGCATGCGGCAACAATTTAGGGCGAGGGAATAAAGATGGGTTCACGGACCGAGAAAAGCGCTCGAACCCAAAAACGGAAGCGGGTGAGGCTTTCGAGCGCCGCGATTCTCTTCATTTTTCTTCTTGTGATGGTCATCGCGTTTTCCGTGTTGAGCAAAGATTTTTACTCTTTTTACAATATTTCATCCATGCTGACGAACATCGCGTTCAGCGGCATCGTGGCAGGAACCCTCACCGTGGTGATGATCATGGGAGGCCTGGATATTTCGATCGGCGGAAACATCGCCTTTACCTCCTGTCTGGTCGCATACCTCTACAACCTGGAGAACGGGCCCGCCGTCGGCCTTATCATTCTCATCGGCCTGGCTCTGGGAGCGGCAATCGGAACGTTCAACGGTTTTATTATCACCCGGCTCGATCTCAACCCGATCATCACTACACTGGGAACCATGGCGATCACCCGCGGGATGGGCTATGTGCTGACCAGGAGCAGGTCTATTCTCATACTGGAAGAAGTGGTGGGGTTCATCGGGCGGGGGCTGATCCTGAAAATTCCGTTTCCGTTGTGGCTGTTCGTGATCGTCTTCATTGCACTGACGCTGATTATGGGAAAGACGAAGTACGGGCGAAAGATCTACAGCATTGGCGCAAACCCGGAGGCGGCCAAGCTCTCAGGGATCAATGTAAACAAGATAAAGTTCATCGCCTATCTCGTGAGCGGGACCGCCGCGGCTCTGAGCGGTATCATTCTGACGGGCCAGACCGCAGTGGGAATGCCGCAGCATGCGAACGGAATGGAGCTCGACGTGATCACCGCTGTTCTTCTCGGGGGCACCTCGCTTGCAGGCGGCAAAGGGAGCATACTGGGCACACTTGCGGGAGTGCTCATTTTGGGTGTGCTGTACAACGGCTTCACCATGATCGGCTTCAGGTACGTGCACATTCGGGTATTTCAGGGCATCATACTCATAGTCGTTGTCTCCCTGTACGAGATACGGGAAAAGAAGAAGTACTGACAGGAGGGCAGGAACGTCATTTTCTGAGGTGAGAATATGGCAGCATCCAACGAGACAGTCAAAAGAGAGAGAGGCGAGACGCTTGCAGGCAGGCTTTCTGAAGTGTTCGTGTACGGCAAGAGCATCGCCCCGGCCCTGATCGTTTTACTGGCTTTGCTCATTCTCTATTTCAGCCTTGCAACACCCTACTTTTTTGCGTACATGAATTTCAAGGCGATCATCAGCAACATTCCTGTCATCGCGATCATGTCGGTGGGCATGACATTTGTCCTTCTCGTCGGGGGGCTGGACATCTCAGTGGGGTCGGTGCTGGGGTTTACCGCGGTAAACGTTGTTTTGTTTCACAACGCGGGCTTCAACGCGCTCATCATCGTGATGCTCGCAGCGCTGATCGGCGCGTTCTTCGGGGCATTTAACGGGTACATCATCACAAAGATCGGGATAAACCCCGTGATTACCACGCTCGGCACCATGGCCCTTGCCAGAGGACTTGCCTCGTGGTTTTCGCTCGACTTCGAGGTGCTCAAGGTCGGGAGGATATTCGACCAGAAGTTTCTCAACATCGCGCGCACCTTCATTCCCAGAGAACAGCAGACCATTCCCATAACGCTCGTCTATGTCATTGTGCTGTACGTGTTCATCTCACTGATCCTGAAGTACACGAAGTACGGAAGAAACGTCTACGCGGTGGGGAGTAACGAGTACGCTGCGCGGCTTGCGGGGATCAACACGACCCGCATCAAATTCCTGAGCTATGTCATATCGGGCATCATGGCCTCTCTCGCGGGCGTCATCCTGGTGGCGCAGCTGAGCATCGGGCGTGACGACGCAGGCATGGGGTCCGAGCTTCAGGTCATCACCGCGGTTGTGCTCGGGGGAGTGAGCCTTTCCGGCGGAAAGGGAAACCTCCTGGGGGTGATCATCGCGGTGCTCATCCTCGGAGTGATCAGAAACGGGATGGTGCATCTCGAGGAAGTGATCGGGCTCTCCTACTACTGGCGCGAGGTGGTGAAGGGGGCGATCCTTATCCTCGCAATATCCATAGACGCGGCCCGCCTCATGGCGATAAAAAAGCGCCAGGTGGTGCGCCAGTAGCCGGGGCTCAGAGGCTTATTACACCGATTCTGGAGCGCTTTCTTGTAACGCAATTTATTGACCGATATCGGGACGTTTTCTTGTAACTCATTTTTTGGTTCGATTCCGGCTCGCTGTGTTTAACACCGAGTTGTATTACATACCTGTTATGAAGATCTTCTTTTATGAAGATATTTTTTCGTACGTTTTTCCATATGAACGGGAGGATGGTCAATGGCTTCTTCAACCCTTGATGAGCTGAAAAAGCTCGTGCTCGACTTCGACATGGACCGTGCGGAAGGTGTGGCCAAAAAAGCGATCGAAGAGGGGATCGACCCCCTCGCATGCGCGAACGCGCTGACCGAGGGGATACGCGAGATCGGCGACAAATTCGGGACAGGGGAGCTTTTTTTGCCCGACCTCGTGTGCGCCTCTGAGGTCGTGAAAAACGCCCTCCCGGTGATCACAAAAGAGATCGAGCGGCGCGGCGGCACGCGGCAGGCGCTCGGCAGGGTGGTGATCGGCACGGTGTTCGGCGACATACACAGCATCGGAAAGAGCATGGTTTCGACCCTGCTCTTTGCATCCGGGTTCGAGGTGATCGACCTGGGAACAAACGTGAAATCCGGCGCGTTTCTCAGCGCGGTAAAAGAGCACGGCGCGGACATTCTGGCCATGTCCGCTCTTCTCACGACCACCATGATGGAGCAAAAAAACGTCATCGAGGGCCTGAAAAACCAGCAGATGAGAGACAGGGTAAAGGTGCTCGTGGGAGGAAGCCCGATCAACAAGGAGTTTGCAGAAAGCATCGGCGCGGACGGGTACGGCGCGACAGCGCCCGAAGGAGTAAAGGCCGCAAAGCGCCTTCTGGGTATAGAAGAGTAGAAGAAATATTCTGAGTATACGAACCAAAAGTTCGGGAATGAAGCGCTGAGAGCGTTTTTTAAATAAAGGAGGGGCTCATGAGGAGGGGGTTTCGAAGAAACTTCGAGCCGGTAAAGATCCTGACCGACTCCCAGATAGATTCGATTCATCTGGCGTCCCTTGACGTGCTCGAGAAAACAGGGGTGAAGTTCGAAAGCCGCCGCGCGCTCGAGCTTCTGGAAAAAAACGGGTGCACGGTCGACTACGACGAGAAGATCGCCCGCTTCCCGAGCTTTCTCGTGGAGGAGTGCATCAGAAAGACGCCGAGCAGCTTTATGGTGAAGGCCAGGGAGCAAAAAAACGACCTCCGGGTGGGCGGGAACACGCTCTACTTCATGTCTTCCGCGGGCGCCCGGTACACCGATGTGCGCACAGGCGAGGTTCGCATGGCGACAATGGAAGAAAACGACCTTGCGGTGCTCGTCTCAGACGCGCTCGACACCATCGACGTGTTTCCTTCCTACACCCCCTACTTCGAGATCGAGGGCGTTGAGCCGGTGATGCTCTGCCCCACGAGCCTTGCGAGCAGGATCCGCTATACCTCGAAGCCGTCCCGCGGCGCGCAGGCGACCGACACCTACATATTCGAGACCCAGCTCGCCCAGGCAGTCGGGATGCAGCTTATCGGCGTGTGCGAGGCCGCTGCCCCGCTCTCATACCCTGAGGACGCCACAAATGCTGCCTTTGAGTACGCGGGCGCGGGGTTTCCCATGTTTATCGCAGCCGGTTCCGTCATGGGGGGGTCGGCGCCGGTCACTGTTGCCGGTGCGACAATCAGCAACAATGTGGAGCTTCTCTCAGTGGTGGTGCTCATACAGTGCATCAGCCCGGGCGCCGGGATCTGCGCAAACGACTTTGTGACCCCCATGGACATGTCAAGCGGGGGGTTTTTGTTCGGCGCGCTCGGCGTAAACCTCCACCAGATGGCCTTCAACCAGCTCTGGACACAGGTGTACAAAATCCCCACAGTCAACACAGGTGCGGCATTCTCGAACTCGAAGCTCATCGACTACCAGAGCGGGTATGAAAAGACCCACACCGCAATGGCCTCTGCGCTTTCCGGCGCGAACATGATCGTGCTGCACGGAGGCGTGACCGCGGAGCTTGCGTACAACCCCGTGCTCTCCATTATCAACGACGACGTGGCGAACATCATCGGAAAGACCATTGAGGGGTTCGAGGTGAACGACGAAACCATGGCGCTCGAGCTCATCGAGGAGGTGGGGCCCGTTCCCGGCACGTTCCTGAACAAGACACACACCCGGCTCAACTGGAAAAAAGAGTACTACGTGCCGCAGGCGGCGGACCGCCTGAGCTACCAGGAGTGGGAGCAGCAGGGGAAGAAAACCGCAATCGACCTGGCGCAGGAGCGGATGGAGGAGATCATCGACACTCACACGCCCGATCCCATAACGCCTGAGCAGCAAAAAGACATCGACCGCATCCTGAAGGATGCGCGGGCGCACTACAGAAAAAAGGGGTTGATGTGATTTTTGATCATTTTATGGAGGAAGTGTAAACGATGAAACGCTACGCATTCGTGTTTAAAATAAAACCCGGGCTCAAAAAGGAGTATCAAAAGGCGCACGATGAAATCTGGCCTGACATGGCACGGGCGATCAATGACAGCGGGATCAACAACTACTCGATCTTTTTCAGGGATGACGGCACGCTATTCGCCTATCTCGAGGCGAAAGACCCTGAAAAAGCGTTTGCCTACTTGGCAAAACAGGAGGTTAACGGCCGCTGGCAGAAAGCGATGGACCGCTATTTCGTGAAAAAAGACACCGGAACACTGGGGCCTGAAATGACAGTGCTTGAGGAAGTGTTTCACATCGACTAGGCAGGAAAGGATGCAAAGATGAACCTCAGAGAACGATTTTTGGCAGTCATGCGAAATTTCAACAGGGAAGTCACCCCGCCCAAGTGGGAGTTCGGCTACTGGGGGGACACCATCAACAACTGGTATGAGGAGGGGCTCGTGAAAAAAGCCCCCCCGAAGATACCGCAAAAGATCTCCACCCCCACCAGTTCTCTGTACACCCCGTGCTGGAACTCGATAAAAGGGGGAAAGCTCCCCGCGGGGATCGCGGTGCTCGGCGGCGGGCTCTACTACCCCACACAGGGAATGGCCATCGACAACGACGTGCGAAACACCCTCAACATGGACATGGGGCAGGTGCTTGTAAACGTAAACCTCCTCTTTGATCCCATGTTCGAGCTGAAGATCTTCGAGGAAGACGAGCACTACCTCACGTACATGGACATCGACGGAGTGAAGAGAAAGTTCATCAAGGAAACAGGGGTGATCCCGTCCGGCTTCGAGTGGATTATCAAAGATGAAAAAAGCTGGCAAAAGCTCAAAGCGGAGCGGATCAACACCGAAGATATACGCGGCCGCTTTCCCCCCAACTGGGACGAGCTCGTGAAAAAATACAAAAGACGCGACTACCCCCTCGTGCTCGGCGGCTACCCCCACGGCTATTTCGGCACGCTCGCCCAGCTCATGGGCTACGAGCACCTGTTTTTGAACTACTTCGACAACCCCGCGCTCATTCACGACATTCAGAAGACCTTCACTGACCTCTGGATCGCTGTGTACTCTGAGGTGCTCTCGGAAATCGACGTGGACATGTTCATCTTCTGGGAGGACATCTCTGCGGGGAGCGGGTCAATGGTTTCCCCGTCAGCAATCAGGGAGTTCATGCTTCCGTACTACAAGCGGCTCACCGGGTTTCTCAGGGCGCACGGCGTGGACATCATCTTCGTGGACACGGACGGCGACTGCTTCGACATCATCCCCCTGTTTCTCGAAGGGGGCGTGACCGGCATGTACCCCATCGAGGCAAGCTGCGGCATGGACCTCGTGAAGGTGCGAATGACCTTTCCCAGGCTCCAGCTCATGGGGGGGATCCCCAAGCTCGAGATCGCAAAGGGAGAAAAAAGGATAGGCGAGATCCTCGAGCCTGTGGGAAAAGTGCTGAAGTTCGGAGGATACATCCCATTCGGCGACCACCTCATTCCTCCTGAGGTGCACTGGAACGAGTTCAAATACTACAGGGAAACCTTGAACCGGATGCTCGAGAAAAAAGGAGAATCATGATGGAACAGCTTCCCTACGAACTGAGCTTCTGCCACAAGTTCAACCTGCATAAGTGGCTCGGACTGAACATGGATGACTACGACCTTCGAACCATCGCCCGGATCTACGGAGTGAAGCTCCGTGCGCTGAAAAAAATCGAGGCCTCGTTTGAGAAAAACCTCGAAGGCCTCGCTCAAACCCTTCGCAGGGAAAAAGGGACAAAACCGACCCTCGACACCCCGGTCAGGGTGTGTGCGATCGGCGACTCGATCACAAGCGACCGGGAAAGCTACGCCAAGATTCTCGCGCGGCTCTGGAAAGACGATGCCAAGCGCACAATCATCGACTGCTCGGTGAGCGGCGACACGACCTACCATCTCATCGAGCGGTTTTACTCCACCATTGTGAGCGAGGAGTTCGACTGGGCCGTGCTGTTCATCGGCACAAACGACTGCCGCGAGCTCGACGACGATGCGCACATCTCGAATATCAGCCTCGATGAGTACAAGAGGAACATGCGCTTTCTCATGAAAAGCCTGCTCGACCGCGGAAAGACTGTGGTAAACGTCACCATCCCCTATGTGGACAACCTGCGCCTGCGGCAGATGTTCACCGAGAGCAACCAGCAGTACGACGACGAGCGGATCGACCGCACAAACGGCTTCATACGCGAGCTCTCGCGGGAGCACAACACCCATCTTGCGGAACTCGCGGAAGCGTGCAAAAACTACGGAGACGACGTGCTCGAGGAGGACGGCCTGCATGTGAACAGCCGCGGCCACATGCTCCTGTGCAGGCTGCTGTGGGACATTTTGCCGTGAGAAAGGGGCTAAAATCTTTTTTTTTACTCATCATTTATTGCGATACACCTGCAAAATGAGTTATCCTTACATATAAGATGTTTAAAGAAGACAATAAGCTCGATTTCGATCGTTGTTCAGATACATGGGTGCTGTATGCCAAAAAAAACCCGCACCGGTGACGCTTCAGATTACATGACCATGCTCAAGGGGCACGAGTCCCTCCGCTACTGGGAGCTTCTTGAAGTGGTGAAAAAGTTCAATGAAGCCAATATCCCTGTGATGCTCATCAAAGGAGCGATCGACCTCGCAGTCCCACAAAACCGCCCTCCAGGATTTCCACCACGTGAGATGGGCGATTTGGATCTTTTAGTTAAAAAGGAAGACTGGAACAGTGCGATAAACATTTTGTGTAGTTATGGATATAAATTATTTGATTATTTTGATTCGGACGAAGAGC